>DATJNF010000052.1:0-90961 GCA_035508375.1 Occallatibacter sp.
CGCCGCAATGTGGCAAAGCCATTTCAGAAAATGAATGCCGCAAGTTCGTTAGACTGGTTGTCATGGCTCTCAAGCAAAAACCCGCGCCGGCTGCCGTTCAACCTTACTTCCGCCCGGAATCACTAACCTTTCTCGGCAACCTCGCCAAGCACAATGACCGTGAGTGGTTTCAGCCGCGCCAGGCGCAGTTTGAAGCAGACTTGAAAGAGCCCAGGCTCGCCGCTGTCCGCAAGATCACCGATGCGATGGTCGACTTTGCGCCCAACTTTGTGCGGCCGGCGGAAAAATCGCTTTTCCGCATCTATCGCGACACGCGTTTCTCGAACGATAAGCGCCCTTACAAAACCCACGTCGCCGCCTGGTGGTCGCACCAGGGCCTTGCTAAGACCTCCGGCGCGGGCTACTACTTCCATGTGAGCGCGAAAGAAGTTGTGATTGCCGCAGGCGCCTACATGCCCGAGAAGGATCAGCTCGCGCAGATTCGCCACTGGCTGCTCGATCATCACGAAGAATTTCGTAAACTGCTCAAGAGCACTGCCGTCCGCAAGACTTTTACGGAGTTCGAAGGCAACGCCCTCACTCGCCCGCCGAAGGGCTTTCCCGCCGACCATCCTGCGCTCGACCTGATCCGCTGCAAGCAGTGGGGACTGGCCGTCACGCTGCCCGCGCAGACCGCGCTCAAGCCCGATCTGGCTGCAACCGTGATTCGCGCTTTCAAGATCGCTGCGCCCGTTGTTGACGCGCTCAATACGCCGATTGCGGCCGCGCAGGCGCCCAAGAAAAAAGTGCTCTTTGGCCTGCATTAAGCGCGCCGCACCAACGGCCGGCGAACCGCGCAAAAACCTCTTGGGGACCGCTGTTTTCGCAGTGTTTAAGGTGAAAAACCCACAAAATGCCCCAAAATATGGCTAATTTGAGGCAAAACCCAAAGAAAACCTGTGGAAATCCGGCTTTTCACCTTGACTTTACCTGCCTCAAAGCCGCATTGTAACCATCGGCAGGGTTCTTCAATTGCCGCATGAATACAGGTGTTTTGCACTGAGGCAGTCTCTGATCGTACTCCCTCCCATGCGGTGAAAGCCCGTCAACAAGGCAGCCCCGAGGGCTGGCCCAGAAGGAGAACATCACATGGCAACAGGACTGACCAAGACCGCCCTTACCCGGCACCTGGCAGAGAAGCTCGAACTCACCAACAAGCAATCGGCCGCCTTCCTTGATCTGCTGGCAGAGACCGCCATCAAGGAGACCAAGAAGAACGGCGTCTTCGTGATCCCCGGCATCGGCCGCCTCGTGAAGGCGGAGCGCAAGGCCCGCATCGGCCGCAATCCCCAGACCGGCCAGCAGATCAAGATCAAGGCCAAGACCGTCGTGAAGTTCCGCGTCGCCAAGGCCGCCAAGGACGTCATCGCTCCTCCGAAGAAGTAGCACTCCGGACTGCGGACCATGGGGGAGGGGCCGAGCGCTCCTCCCCTACGTGTTTTCATCACGGCTTCTCTTCGGCGTTTCCGCAATTTTTCTGCACTCTGCCGGCCGTTCGTCTCATCCGATAAGTGATGAGTAGCGCTTCGGCAGTTCCTGATTCCGCAGCTCTCGCACCGTCGCGAATTTCTTCGGTGATCCTGTTGCTGCGCCTCGAAGGATTCGCGGTGGCGGTCGTGACGGCCGCGCTGTACGCGCACACCGGAGCGAGCTGGTGGCTGTTTGCAACACTATGGCTCGCGCCTGATCTTTCCATGCTCGGCTATCTGGTCTCGCCCTGCGCCGGTGCACGCATCTACAACGCGTATCACAACTATCTTCCGCCGGCCCTACTCGCACTGGCTGCGCTGCTGCTGAATACACACAATCTTCTGCTGCCCGTTGCTCTTATCTGGGCAAATCACATCGGCATCGATCGCGCGCTGGGTTATGGCCTGAAATATGGCGAGGGTTTCGGCGTGACCCATCTGGGCTGGCTCGGCAAGCGGAACACGTAATTACGCCAGGTTGGGATCGGCGTGCGGACGCGGCATCAAGGCCCGCACCACCAGCGAGACGCCGAAGCTCACCAGGATGGCCTTCAGCATCAGCTCATTGTCATACCACCACGACAGCACGGCGAGCGTAACGAAGACCCCGATGGGGTTCAGCTCCGTCGCAACGGCCACCAGCCAATGGGGTTTGTCTCCCGCTGCCGGCAACGCGCCGCGCAACCGCGGAATGAGCCGCGGCACTGCATTTCGGTAAGCAACATAGGGCTCTCCGATCTGCGCGGTGAGAAATGCCTCTTCGGCGAGGATCAGGCGCAGCAGGAAAATGGTGATCAGCGTCATGGCGAAGAGCGCCCCCGTCGGCGGCATCACGAAGGCCATGGCGGCCAGCATGCACCATCCGCCCAGATAGAGCGGATTGCGCACGAAGCGATAAGGTCCGTCGGCCATCACGGCGCCGGCCTGCATCTGCGCGTGCTGCACGGTGCCGTAGCCCAGATACGCCGCGCCCCAGATCCGCAGCACCATGCCGGCTGCGGCGATCAGCGCGCCGGCCACGATCACCGCCGGCGTCGCGTAGGTAAAGCGCAGCAGCCCAAAGCGGCTCACTTCCAGCGCGAGCCATTCGAGCAGCGAGACACGCCGGCCCAGATCTCCTCCTTCGATCCAGGGCGACCAGAAGCCCAGCACCACGATCGTGGTCATGATCAGCATCCGCAGACGAAACTCGATCGCGCTTGCCCGCATCCACACTCTCCGCTTGCCGGAGTGTACCATCCGGTGCGGTGGCCATAGGCGATCTCAGCACCACGGGTTTACAGGCTTGTTGCCTTAGCACTTCCCGACTGGGTCGTTGTGCTACGCTGGCCGAATCAACAGTCAGATCGTGGAGACCCTGCACATGCTCCTGCGACTTGCCGCCGTCCCGCTCATCGCTCTGCCGGTCATCACCGCTCTGTCCGCTGCCGCGCAAAGCACACCCGATCTCACACAATCCGCACAGAGCCAACTCTCCGCGCTCACCGAAATTTACAAGCATCTGCATGAAAACCCCGAGCTTTCACGTCACGAGGAGAAGACTGCAGCGCTGCTGGCCGCCGAATTGCGCAAGCTGGGTTACACCGTGACTGAGCACGTGGGCAAATATGACGATGGTACACAGGGTTTCGGCGTCGTGGCTCTTCTCCAAAACGGCACAGGTCCGCGGCTGATGCTCCGCACCGATATGGATGCGCTGCCGGTGATTGAGAAAACCGGTCTGGACTACGCAAGCCATGTGACGGCCACCGGTGCGGACGGCCAGCCAGTCGGCGTGATGCATGCGTGCGGACATGACCTGCACATGACGGTTTTGCTCGGCGTAGCGCGTGAGATGGCGGCGCGCAAACAGAAATGGCATGGTACCCTCATGCTCATCGGTCAGCCCGCCGAGGAGGGTGGAGGCGGTGCAGCGGCTATGCTCGCCGATCATCTCTACGAGCGTTTCGGCAAGCCCGATTTCGTGATTGCCGAGCATGATTATCCTGACTA
The DNA here is from genome assembly GCA_035508375.1 of Occallatibacter sp. Taxonomy (GTDB): domain Bacteria; phylum Acidobacteriota; class Terriglobia; order Terriglobales; family Acidobacteriaceae; genus Telmatobacter. The sequence continues at coordinate 3,501 of DATJNF010000052.1, forward strand.
TACGGCTGGCTCCATCGCTGTGAAGGGCGGGCCGTTGATGGCCAGCTCCACAATGATTGAGGTCACGATCCGCGGCGTGGGCGCTCATGGTTCCGAGCCGCAGTCCGGCAAAGATCCCATCGTGCTTGCATCAGAGTTTGTGCTCGCCGCGCAGACCATCATCAGCCGACAGATCGATCCACAGCAGCCTGCAGTGCTTACCGTGGGGACGATCCACGGTGGAACCAAAAGCAACATTATTCCGGATGAGGTCTCGCTCGGTCTTTCGCTTCGTTCCTATTCGATGACGCAGCGTGACGCGATCCTCGCGGACATTCGCCGCACGGCGAACGGGCTCGCCGAAGCCGCCGGCGTGCCCGCCGATCGCATGCCCACCGTAACGCTGGGCAACAGCACACCGGTTACATACAACGACCCCGCACTCGCCGATCGCGTGCGCGCAGCGGCGGCCGCAGCTCTCGGCAACGATCGTGTGTTGACCGCACAGTCCGTGATGGCCAGTGAAGACGTCGGCCGCTTCTCGCTCGATGGCAAGATTCCCATGGTGATGTACTGGCTGGGCGCCTCGGACAAGGACAAGCTGGCCGAGAGCCGCAAATCCGGCGTTCCCATGCCCAGCCTACACTCGGCACTCTTTGCGCCGGATTATCCGCTCGCCATTCCTACAGGGGTAACCGCCATGACTGCGGTGGCACTCGACATTCTCAAGTAAGCGTCGCTTCTCCGCATCTCTCTTTGTGAATGCAGCAGCCGTTCTGACAGCGGACAGCCTGTATGATCGAGTGCAGATGCTCTCGAGAATCTTGGCCGCGGTCTCTGTTTCTCTTTTCTGCGCCGTCGTCCTCGCCGGCTGCGAGCACTTGCCGCCTTCAAAGCCGGCCTCGGAATGGACACCGCAGGAGGCCCGCGGCGCGGCTGTTTACCAGCAGAAGTGCGCCCGCTGCCACTATCCGACCACGACCCGCGGCCTGAACGGCCCCGGACTGCAGGCGCTGACCAAGCGAAAGGCCATGCCCTCCGGGGCACCGCCGACTGATGAGCGGATCACTGCGGCGATTCTGCACGGCAGAGGCATGATGCCCGGAACGCCGCTCGATGACAGCCAACTCGACGACCTGCTTGCATACCTGCACACGCTATGACGGATCCGAATCATATCGCCAACACTGGCGCAGAAGGCCGGCCAGCGACTACTAGCGGACAGGCCGCCCCCGCCCAGCGGGTCATTCCGCCGCCCGCCCTGATAGCCATCGCGCTGTATCTGCTGCTGCTGGCCATGACCATTGTTGTGGGCGTGGTTTCCGGTCACGGTTATCCGCCGCTATACCTCTTCTTTTCCGTGTTCTTCATTACCGCATGCGGCGGCGCGCTGATGCTGTTCCGCTGGGGCTGGGCAATGGCGTTAGCCGCGGTTGTGCTTCTGGCCGGCTACAACTTCTGGATATTCGCCAGCCAGCACCAGCCTGCGGCCCTGGTGCAGGGCTCGCTGAACACGGTGTTCTTTCTCTACCTGGTGCGACCCGAGTTGCGTGAAAGGCTGCGCTAAGGCGGTTCGGCACATCGCGGCGCTACCTCTCTCTTTATCCCGCGGGCGGCGTGCCGATTGTGCAGCCGGTACAATGAATCTGTGATGGATCTTGTGCAGATCGAGCCGGCGCGGCGCATGCCCGCTCCCAAGCCGGAGTGGCTGAAGACCCGCGCGCCGATGGGCGAGAACTACCACGCGCTCAAAACGCTTGCGCGTTCCCTGGGGCTGCACACGGTGTGCGAAAGCGCGCATTGCCCCAATATTGGCGAGTGCTGGCATCACAAGACGGCTACCTTCATGATGCTCGGCAACTTGTGCACCCGCCGCTGCGGTTTCTGCGCGGTGCCCAAGGGCCGCCCCGAGCCGATCGATTTCGACGAGCCGCGGCGCGTCGCCGAGGCCGTAGCCGCACTGGGATTGCAGCATGCCGTGATTACCAGCGTGAACCGCGATGACGATCTGGTCGGCGGTGCACGCGCCTTCGCGATGGTGATTGAAGAGATCCGCCGCCAGGCCCCGGGGTGCCGCGTCGAAGTGCTGATCCCCGACTTCCAGGGCAACGAGGAAGCGATCAGGATTGTCGTCGAAGCGCAACCCGAAGTCCTGAATCACAATACGGAATCCGTTCCGCGGCTCTATCGAGTGGTCCGCTCCGGCGCGCGCTATGAAAGAACGCTGGAGCTGTTGCGCTATGCCAAGGAGTTGCGGCCCGCGGGAATCACGAAATCCGGCGTAATGGTAGGCCTGGGAGAAGAAACCCGCGAACTCCTCGAGGTCTTCCGCGACCTGGCCGCCGTCGGCTGCGACATTCTTACCATCGGCCAGTATCTGCGCCCTTCGCGCGATCATCTACCCATGGCACGTCTTTATACGCCGCGCGAGTTCGCGGAACTCAGGACGGAGGCTCTGAAGATGGGTTTCCGCCACGTCGAATCGGGCCCGCTGGTACGCTCCAGCTACCACGCGCACGAGCAGGCCGCGGCAACCGGAATCGCCGTAGTTTAGACCGGCAAACACCGTCTCAACCTTCTCCCGGGTTGTAGAATAGCCCTTGGCATTTGTTTGATTTTGCGAGGACTTGAATCGATGGCACCTTCGAACCTGGGCAGCATTCCCGCGCTCAAAGATCTCTCCAACGACCTTAAGCGGCGCATGGATCAGTCGGTAACGGACTTCCAGACGAACCTGGCGTCGACGCGTACCGGCCGCGCCAGCGCGCACATGCTCGATCAAATCAAGGTGGACTACTACGGCACGCCCACGCCTATTACGCAAATGGCGCAGGTCTCCACGCCAGAGGCGCAACTGATCCTCATTTCGCCCTGGGACCCGACGGTTCTGAAGGAAATCGAGAAGGCCATCCAGGCTTCGGATCTGGGCTTTAATCCAATGTCGGATGGCAAGGTGATCCGCGTGCCCGTGCCGGCCATGACCGAAGAGCGCCGCCGTGACGTGGTGAAGCACCTGAACAAAGTGCTTGAAGAGCACCGGACAGCCGTGCGTAATGTCCGCCGCGATGGCAACGATGCCCTCAAGAAGCTCGCCAAGGACAAGAAGATCAGCGAAGACGACGAGAAGCGGGCCCTGGAAGAGATCCAGAAGATGACCGACGACGAGATCCGCAAGATGGAAGAGATGTCGAAGCGGAAAGAGGCGGAAGTGATGCAGGTGTGAGGGCCGGCTCAACACTCGTGTGAACATGCGGCCGGTGAGGTGAAGGCGGTGACGGAAATCATCTTTGAAGTCACACAAGATACCGACGGCGGCTATAGCGCGGAAGCATTAGGTGAGAGTATTTTCACCCAGGCTGATACTTGGGATGAACTAAAAACCAACGTGCGCGAAGCTGTGCAGGCCTTCTACTTCGATTCCACGCCTCCCGCATCGATCCGTCTGCGTCTGGTCCGAGACGAAGTGCTGGCTGTCGCATGAAGTTACCACGCGATCTCAGCGGATCGGAATTGATCGCGTATCTTTTAAAGCACTGGGGATACGTCAAGGTCCATCAAGTGGGTAGCCACGCTATCTGCAAACAGAAGAACCTTCACATCACCGCATCGCTGTTCCAGCGCACAACCCCTTGCGGATAGGCGCGCTGAACGCGATTCTCGCGAGCGTAGCCGCGCATAAGAACGTAGCCAAAGAAATTCTCCTGAAGAACCTTTAAAAGAATTCCAGTGCCGGTTGCGGCAGACACGTCCGCCGTCACTGCCTGCCTCAGGTCCTCGTTCGTCACCGCCGCCCTCACATCCCTCGTCCGCGAAAGAGATAAAACAGCTCAATCAGCAGAATCAGCACTACGATAGTTTCGAGAAAGAATCCTCGCGCCTGATTGAACTGGTCGACCATGTCGTGATAGAGATCTTCGGCGGTCTTCAGCTTTTGCGCGACCAGATCTTTGTAATCGGGAACGCCCACCTTCGCGGCCGCCAGCCGGTAAAGACGCGCGGCAAACATGTCGCTTAGAAACTTGATGGAGTTGTCGGCCCGCTCCGTGAGTTCTCCAATATCGAGCAGCACGGTGTGCAACTGAGTGGCGGAACGCGCCAGGCGCCATCGCGCCAGCATTCCTTTTTTGCGCTCGAGCGAGTCGTACACGTTATCGAGAATGCTAGTGAGCAGGTCGTCGTAATGGCGAAACTCCAGCAACTGCGAATTGGCGTACTCCAGAAGTTGAATTGCCGTCTCTGCCCCCGTACTGGTGTCGTAAAGAAACGCAGCATTCCAGCCGATCACAGCGAGATCATTTTCGTAGTACGAAATGCGCGACTGCAGCACTTCCGCACACTCGCCCGACGAAAGGCGCAGCCGGTCGCCGCGCACAATCTGCGCGATCTCGAGGCCATGATCGCGTGTCAAATCAGCTGCTGACAATCCTCCACCGTCATCGCGCACATGGAAAATGAAGTAGTCTTCGCTGAGCCAGCGCGCGTAGGGTTTGATCATCGCAGCGGCTGCGCGCTCCATCCTCTGCCGGACCATTGGCTCGACGTGCGAGGCGAAATCCACGTCCCATACCCAGCGGCTGGCCAGGCGCACAAGGCTCTCCCAGTCCCCAGAGAAGGCGAGCTGGTAGATGACGCTCACCACGCCGTAATCGTAATACTTGATCTCGCCTTCGAGGCGCTCTCCGCCGCTCAGCAGCAGTGGTTCGAGCGTCTCCACAACCGGCGGCCGCTGGTAGCGTACGTATGCCGGTACCGAGTGCTTGATCTTGGGCTGCTGCACAGCGCGCGCATTCATCGCCTGCTTCAATCGGTCTAATCGGATCTCTTCGCACACGTCGAACTGGATCAGCACCAGAACGGAGCCGCTGAGCGCAGGTTGAGGCGTGGATGAGGGTGTGACGGACACAGCTTTCTCAATACATCATGACTTCCTGGCCCGCTTGTAAAACGGCACCGGCACCTGTTTGGCGCGTACGCGGTTCCCGCGCACGTCGACCAGTACCTCGCTGCCGGCATCCGCGACTGTCGTCGGCACCAGCGCCAGCGCGATATTCGTCTTCAGGAACGGCGCGGGCGAGCCGGATGTGATCTTGCCGATCTCTTCTCCAGAGAGCGAGAGTACGGAGTATCCATCCCGCGCAATGCCGCGCTCGATCATCTCCAGGCCAACGATCTTGCGCTTCGGCCCGCCTTCGGCTTGAACTGCCAATAAGGCATCTCGTCCGATGAACGAGCCTTTGTCGAGCTTGAGCCAGCGTGTCAGCCCGCCTTCGAAGACGTTGATGTCTTCGGAGATCTCGTGTTCGTACAGGCTCATTCCCGCTTCGAGCCGCAGGGTGTTGCGCGCGCCGAGCCCGCACGGCCTTATGCCGAACTCCGCCCCGGCATCGAGAAGCGCATTCCACACCTTCACCGTCGTCGCTTCGTCGGACGGCAGATAAACTTCAAAGCCGTCTTCGCCCGAGTAGCCTGTGCGCGCGATCAGCACATTGGGAATCCCGGCGATCGTGCCCCATGTGAACCAGTAGTTCTTGATCTTCGCCAGATCCACTTTGGTGAGCTTCGCCAGCGTCTCCAGTGCGCGCGGACCCTGCAGCGCTAGCTGCGAGTAGTAGCTGGAGTAGTCGCTGATGTGAGCCCCGCCCCAGCCGGCAACCTGCTTGCGTATCCACGCAAGGTCCTTATCTTTCGTCCCGGCGTTCACCACCAGCAGATAATCGTTCGCGCCCAGCCGGTGCACCAGAATGTCGTCGACGAACGTGCCCTTGGGCGTGAGCAGCGCGGAATAGTGCGCCTGACCATCCTGGAGCTTCGACGCATCGTTCATGGTGATGTGCTGCACGGCATCAAGCGCCCCGGGACCGCGGAACTGGATCTCGCCCATATGCGAGACGTCAAACAGCCCCACGCCCATTCGTACCGCCATATGCTCGGCGATCAGGCCGCCACCGGGGCACGGATATTCGACCGGCATGTCCCAGCCGCCGAAGTCGACCATCTTGGCCTTGAGGGCACGATGTGTGGCATTGAGTGCGGTTTTCTTGAGCTGTGCGGACAAAGCAGATGTAGGCATAGAAGTTCCTTTCCGGCCTGGGGCGCCCTTACTCACCATAGGGAGTTGACGCCTGTCGGGTCAATCTGGCCGTCATGGGCGTACGGTTACGATGAAGGATGCTGAGGAGTGCCCTGCCGTGAACCCGTTCCGTGGAATTCTGATGCTGTTGGCCGCCGGCGTTGCCTTCTGGCAAGGCTGGCGGATGCATCGCGTGCATTCCCCCTGGGCGGCCTACGGCCTCGGCGTGCTGGCTCTGGCGCTGGCGGCATGGCACCTGATGCAGAAACCGCGGCAACGGCAACCAAGGAGATGAGCCGTTCTTAGTGCTTTAACGGCGCCGCACAGGCTTAGCGCTATAATTACGGCCAATCAATTCCATGGAACTCTGGCCTATCGCTGTGCTCGCCGCGCTCATTGCGCTTCCCATCGCGGCACTCGTGACGGCGCGATCCACCGCCCGCGAACTGCGCGAACAGATGGCGGGTCTCCTGGATCACATTCGCAATCTGGAAGGGCGGCTGCATCGGATCGAAAGCGAACGCACCGTCATTGCGGAGCAACCAGCCGCACCCGCGTCTGTGGCGCCAACCGCCGCCGAGACTATTCCCGCCGCTCCGGTAAGCGCTGACGAAGCGGAGGCGCCTGTCGCTCCGCCGCGGATTGCGCCTCCGGCGGTAGTCGCGCCACCTGCATTCAATGTCCTCGATCAGCCGGCCGTCGCAGATACCCGCTCTCTTGAAAGCCGCATTGGCTCGCAGTGGTTCAATCGGGTGGGCATTCTCGCCGTGCTCATCGGCGTGGCGTGGTTCCTCAAGCTGGCCTTCGACAACCACTGGATCGGTCCGCTGGGACGGGTGTTGATTGGCCTGGTCGCCGGCGCGGCGCTTATCGCCTGGTCCGAGCGCTTCCAGAAGCGTGGGTTCACAGCTTTCGCCTATTCCCTCGAAGCCATCGGCAGCGGCACGCTCTATCTCTCACTCTGGGCCGCCTTCTCTGTCTACGCACTGCTGCCGGCCTGGGCTGCCTTTGGCGCGATGATCCTGGTGACGGCATTCAACGGCTTCATCTCCTGGATCCGCAACGCGGAATTGCTCGCGCTCTACGCGATCGCCGGCGGCCTGAGCACACCACTTTTGGTTTCGACGGGCGGCAATCATGAGATCACTCTATTTGTCTATCTGCTGATTCTCGATCTCGCTGTGCTCGCGCTCGTCGCCCTACGGCCCTGGTCGCGTTTGCTGTTCGCAGCATTCGCCGGCACTGCGCTGTTTATCTCCGGATGGTGGCTGACGTTCTACTCGTTCGCCCAGGAAGGCCGCACCGCGGTCTTCCTCGCCTGCTTCTTCCTGATCTTTGCCTTTGCGCCGCGCCTGGTGCGTGTAGATGCAACTGAACACAGCAACTTCTCCGGCTGGGACGCGCTGGCGCTGATTCTGCTGCCGATTCTCAATGCGGCTCTGGGCTTTATTGCGTTTTACGCTCTGTTCCCCACCTCCGCGCAGGACTGGGCTGGTCCGTGGCTGGCGGTGGCCTTCGCCGCCTTCTATCTTTTGCTGCTCCGGCTTCCGGCGCAGGGCATCCTGCGCGAAGGTCCTCCTGTTCTGGCGGCACTGCATCTCGCGGCCGCGGTCGTTTTCCTCACCATCGCCATTCCGCTCAAGACCCATGGGCGGTGGCTCACAATCGGCTGGCTCTCGGAAGGTGCTGCCCTGCTGTGGGTCGCGCGCAAGCTTCGCCAGATCCTGCTGCGTGTCTTCGCGTTGATCTGTCTCATCCTTGGGCTCTTTGCGCTGCTCATCGTGAACCCGCCTGCGTCCGCTACGCCATTCTTCAATCAGCGCTTCGGCACATATTCCGTCGCGATCGCCATCTTCGCTTTCGTAGCCTGGCTCGCTCACCGGTCGAATGCCGATGAGCCCGTCGAGCCTATTCTGGGTTGGCCATTCTTGTCCGTGGCCTCGGTGCTTGCCGTCAACAGCCTCATCCTGATTGCGTTCAGCTGGGAGATCCACAGCTACTGGTGGCCGAAGCGCCGGACCGACAACTGGAACCTGATGCGCGACCACATGATGTACGCGCACTTCACTTATTCGGCTTTCTTCATGGTGTTTGGCGCGGTGCTCCTCGGCGTTGGATTCTGGCGTCGCTCGGCGTTTCTGCGCTGGCAGGCGCTGGTTCTGCTGGCCGTGACGATCGGTAAAGTCTTTCTCGTGGACACGAGCGAGCTGAGCCAGGGTTTCCGCATCTTCAGCTTTCTCGGGCTCGGCGTGCTACTGCTTGCGGTCAGCTTTGTTTACCAGCGCGATTGGCTGAATCTGCGCAGCCAGGGAAACCGCGTGCCATGAGGCTGTTTGCCGCCGTTTTGCTCTTCACCATCGCTGCGCCTTTGCCTGAAATCCGCTATTTCCGTTATGAGCGTCCCGTCGAAGTGCCCGCCCAAACTGCAGGCCAGGCTTGCTTTCTGATAGACCCCGCGATCTTCGCCGACGCCGAGCCGCAGCTGGCCGATCTTCGCCTCTATCGAGGCGCCACAGAGACTCCGTTCGTCATTCAACTCTCCGCACCTTCGGCATCGACAGAGCAGCGAATCTCTCCGCTGAATCTTGGCAGCAGGGCCGGCCAGACGGTCTTCGATGCAGCAATGCCCAAGGGGCGCTACAGCGACATAGACCTGGGAGTCGTGGGCCACGACTTTATCGCCACCGTGGCGATCTCCGGCAGCCAGACACAATCGGCCGCGCAGACCCGGCTGGGCTCCTACACGGTCTTCGATCTCAGCCGCCAAAAGCTCGGCCGAAGCACCGTGCTCCACCTGCCGGAATCGGATTTTCCATACTTGCACTTCAGAATCGCAGCCCCCATCACGCCCGAAAACGTCACCGGCCTCTCGATCACGCGCCTGCCGGCGAGCCAGCCCAGGTATGTGACGGTCGCTGCGTCCTCGCAGATCAGGCAGAAGGGCCGCGAGACGGTGATCGGGTTTCAAGTGCCGCAGAACACGCCGGTTGAACGCGTAGTCTTTGTGCCCGGCCGGCAGCCGGCAAATTTCAGCCGCGACGTAACGATCAGCGTTTCGCCCATCTCCAATCGGCCGGCGACCGATGCGGCCGAGACACCGCAGCCAGTCACTTCGTCGGGCAACCTGCTGCGCATCCACCAGGTGCAGGATGGCCACCACCTCGACGAGGAGAGGCTGAGCGTCAGCTCCCCGACCGTCGAATCGTCCTGGAATGCCACCCCGACAGCCCTCGACGCTCCGACAGCCTGGACCGTCACCGTCGAAAATGGGGACGACGTGCCCATTCAGCTCACCTCTGTACGTCTGGAGATGCTGGAGCGGACCCTTTGTTTTGATGCCGCACCCGCGGCCGCCTACACACTCTTCTACGGCGATTCCGCACTTGCCGCGCCGCGCTACGACTACGCGCAGTTGTTTCAGCAGGAGCCGAATGCCGCTCAGGCCCATTTGGGAGTCGAGCAGGCCAATCCGGCCTATCAGCAGCGACCGGACTCCCGTCCCTTCACTGAGCGGCATCCGGCATTGCTGTGGGTCGCCCTAGCCTTTGCCATCGGGCTGTTGGGCCTTGTGGCGCTGCGCTCGGCACGGCAAACCGGGCGGTGGGCTTCATAATTCCGCAGTATCTTAGGGCAAAGATACGGTCCCTCTGAACCGAATCAGGTCCGGAAACCTAAGTAACGTTTGCGGCTCCGGGCTGCGAAGCAACTTGGCGCACGCGCCTGGGTTTCTTCTGGTGCGGGCGGGCACTCCCTGCCGGTGGAGGAAGTGATGTTGACGGCAGGAACGCGGGCATTAGCCTTCGCGCGATTTGGGTTCGGCATCGCACATGGCGGCGGAGAGGCGCTTGGTCTGCTGGTGATGATGGTTACGGCTGTCGGGATCCTGGTGTGGGCTCTGTCGCATTCCGGGCACAGCCAATCGGCGAAGTACCGAGCGGACTGGGACTGAGCTTGAACCTACCGGCGCCGCGCACGCCAGAAGGAAGTCACGCCCAGATAGAAGAAGACCGCGACCACAACGGCCGATACCCAGAACGTGCGATGATCCGGCCCGTGGGCGTAGCTGAGCCGCGTGCGCCAGACGGTAGGCGCAAAAACAACCGCCGGCAACAGGAAGAATACGCCGGTGACCTCAAGCCACAGAATGCCGCCCACGCGGCGAAACGGGCGCAGAAAACCACCGATGCCGGCGCTCAACCCCTGGCCCGTCCGCACGGTTGCTTGTGCCGCGGCTCGTGCAGATGGTCCGGCAGCATTTACCGCGACTCTTTGTGGTTGTGCAACTGCCTGATTTCCTGCGGATTGCGCCCCAGCCGCGAGCCGCTGGCCGGCGATGCGTCCTGCGACGCGAAGCCCGATGCCGAGAGTCCGGCCGATGGTTTGCGGTCTCATCCCGTTTATGATGGTAGCAGCGTTCACGCCAACCCGTGCTTCGAGAGACTACCCACTGAATACGGGTTGCTCACGGGCGGCGTTGGAAGTAAGGTAGAGAGATCGTGCGCCGCATTCTGAGCATCTTATGTGCGAAGGGCGCCGGCTCCTGGAGGTAACCCCTTTGACATCCCGTCTGCGCGAACTGATACAGCAATTGGGTGAGGCCATCCACGAGTCAGTCATTGAGAGCGAGCAGATCGCCGGCGTCGTCCAGGACATCCGCAAACATGGGTTCGACGTACTGCTCATGCTCGAAGCGACGATTGGTTTGAACGAGGTCGGCTCCAAGCCTGCCGAGTCCTCTGAAGCAACGGGCGAAACCGACGGCGAGGGCGGACCGTTCACGCAGAACGACCTGAGTTTCCTCAAGTCGCTGCGCATCTCGGTCGAAGGTGACAAGGATGAAGAGGACGAGGATGGGGCCGACACGGAGTAAGCATCGTCTTCGAGAATTATTCGCTTGCCTAAGTGTGTCCGCGCGATAATAGCCTGGTGGCTACCCTCCCCAATTCGGAAGAACTCTGGACTGTGCGCGAGTATCTCCGCACGAGTTGGAGCCCCGACCGCGAGTTCGTGGACGGGCGGATCGAGGAGCGGAACTTGGGCGAGAAAGAACACTCGATTATTCAGCGGTACCTGACATTTCTCTTCATGCTGAAAAGGGCCGAGTGGAAAGTCGAAATTTTTCCGGAACTGAGAACGCAGACGCAATCGCGGAGATTCCGTGTTCCGGACGTTCTGGTGATGCGCGCCGAAGAAAAGTTCGAGCGCTATGTGACGCAGCCACCGCTGATTGCGGTTGAAATCCTCTCGCCGAAAGATACGCTCACTGAAATGCGCGCTAAATCAGCGGAGTATCGCGACTTCGGCGTCGAAAATATCTGGATCATCGATCCGGAGCCGCGCATTGCTTATCGCTACAGCGATGGCGTGCTCGAAGAGATACGGACAGGCGAGCTGACGGTACCAGGAACGTCGATTCGCGTGGCACTCAGTGAGATGTTTGCTGAGCTAGATCGCGCCTAAACTAACTCTTCAGCGCCACCCGAATGTGTAGTTCCCGCAGCTGCTGCTCGGTGACAGTGGTCGGCGCATCCGCCATGAGGTCCATCGCTTTGGCCGTCTTCGGGAAGGCAATCACCTCGCGCAGGTTGGCAGCGCCAGCCAGCAGCATGATGATGCGGTCGAGGCCGAGTGCAATGCCGCCGTGGGGAGGAGTGCCGTACTCCAGCGCGTCGAGAAAGAATCCGAAGCGCTTGCGTGCCTCCTCGTCGCTGATGCCAAGCGAGGCAAAGATCTGCTGCTGCACATCCTTGCGGTGAATGCGGATCGAGCCGGAGCCCAACTCGAGGCCGTTCATCGCCAGGTCGTAGCAGTCGGCGCGGACAGAGGCTGGGTCGCTGACCAGGCTGGCCATGTCGGCCTCATAGGGGGCGGTGAAGGGATGATGCGCCGGCACCCATTTTCCTGCGGCCAGCTCGTATTCGAACATCGGAAAGTCGACGATCCAGATGGGATGGAAGGCCTTGGAGCCATCGATTGCATCGGCAGCTCCGTGCGCGTGCGCCGCTTCGACGGTCTCTTCGGTGACTTTGAAAGCGCCGTGCCGGTCGGCGTACTTCTTCGCCAACTCGGTGCGGAAGTTGCCCGCGGCCGCGTAGACGTTGATCTCGCGCTCTGAGAGCCGTCCCTCAAATTTGGTGTCGCTGGCCTTGATGTGGTGCGCGGGGTCGCCGGCAACGATGATGACGAAGTCCGCATCAGCAGCACCCGCAAGCTCACGCACCTTCGCCGCAGCTTCCGGGAAGCTCTTCGCGAGGCGCTTGAAATCATCGATGAACTTCGCGCCTTTCTTCTGGTCGAAGAGCGGATGGTTGTCTTCGCGCTCCTTGCGGCTCAGTTCGCCGACATTCGGTATGCGGAAGGCGACGACCGGCAGCGCGGGATCGATCTGAAGCGTGGCCAGGTTGTCGTCGGCAAATGCAGAGCGCACGTCGGTGAGTCCGGGCAGGCGCAGGTCGGGCTTGTCGGTGCCGTACTGGCGCATCGACTCGTCGTAGGTGATGCGAGGGAAGGGCGTGGGCAGCGTGACGCCGGCTGCCGCGAACCCTGCGGCCAGGAACTTTTCCACCACCGCGAAGACGGCCTCGCGCCGTGGGAAGCTCATCTCCAGATCGACCTGCGTGAACTCAAGCTGCCGGTCGGCGCGCAGGTCCTCATCGCGGAAGCAGCGGGCGATCTGAAAGTAGCGGTCGAAGCCGGAGATCATCAGGATCTGCTTGAAGATCTGCGGAGACTGCGGCAGCGCGTAGAATTCGCCGGCGTGGACGCGGCTGGGCACGAGAAAATCACGCGCGCCCTCGGGCGTGGACTTGGTGAGGATCGGCGTTTCGATCTCGAGAAATCCCTGCTGGCTCAGGTTGTCGCGAATGGCCAGCGTTATCTCATGGCGCAGCTTGAAATTGCGCTGCATCTCGGCGCGGCGCAGATCGACGTAGCGGTACTTGAGCCGGACTTCTTCGTCCTTGATGGCTTCCTCGGCCGGAGAAAACGGCGCGAGGCGCGTGTCATTCAGAACGCGCAGCTCGGTGGCCTCGATTTCGACCTCGCCCGTATCCATCTTGGGATTGATGGCGTCCTTGGCGCGCAGCCGCACCTTGCCGACGGCCGCGACGACGTACTCAGGCCGGACCTGCTCGCCCTTCGCATGGCCCTCGGGCGTAATCTCCTTGTCGAGCACGATCTGGCAGATGCCCGAGCGGTCGCGCAGGTCGAGGAAGATCAGGTTGCCGTGATCGCGCCGCCGGTTCACCCAGCCCATCATGACGACGTGTTTGCCGGCATCCGCAGCACGCAGCGTGCCGCAGAGATGCGTCCGTTCGAGGTTCCCTAAAAAATCGAGCACAACCCTACCCTTTCACTCTTAACTCGACCCGCCATAGACCTAGGCTTTCCCAGGTCTCGATTTTGAGACCTGGGAAAGCACGAACCCGAGATGGCTTGTACTCACTGTTTGAGGAAGTTAACCAGTTCCGCGCGCGGCACTTTGCTCTGCACGCCGGTGGCGAAATCCTTCACCGTCAGCATACCGGACTGGACCTCATCTTCGCCCAGGATGACGATGCGCCGAGCAATCTTGTCTCCCGTCTCAAAGGACTTCTTCAACCGGAAGCTGCCATCGCCGAGTTCGACACGAATTCCCGCGCGCCGCAACTCGCGTGCCAAGGCCAAGGCAGCCGGATTCACGCTTTCGCCCAGAGGCGCGATATACGCGTCCACCTGCGGTGGGGCAGCATTTTGGTCGAGAGCCTGCAAAGTCAGGACGAGCCTGTCCTCACCCATCGCGAAGCCGATGCCCGGCGCCTTCGGGCCGCCGATAGCCTCGCTCAGCCCGTCGTAGCGCCCGCCGCCCAGAATCGCATTCTGCGCGCCCAGACCGCCGTGCGTGAATTCGAAGGCCGTGCGCGTGTAGTAATCGAGCCCGCGCACCAACCGGGGATTGCGCGTATAGGGCACGCCGGCCGCATCGAGGGCCGCGAGCACTGCGGCAAAGTGTGCGCGCGAGGCATCGTCCAGCGAGTCGGCAATCACCGGCAGCGTAGCTATGATCGGCTGGTCCTCGGGCACCTTGCAGTCGAGCACGCGCAGCGGATTGGTGACCGCGCGCCGCTGGCAGTCTTCGCACATCTGGCCAACGACCGGAACCAGTGCCGCCCGCAGCGTCTCGTTGTAGCGCGCGCGGTCGGCGGACGAGCCGACCGAGTTCAGCTCCAGCGTCCATCCTGTGATGCCCAGCTCGTCCAGAAGGGTCGCCAGCATTTCTAATACTTCGGCGTCTCTTAACGGGCTTTCGCTCCCCGCGGACGGCGGTCCGATCACTTCGGCACCGATCTGGAAGAACTGCCGGTAACGGCCCTTCTGCGGCCGCTCGCGCCGGAACTGCGGCCCGATATAGTAGAGCTTCTGCAGCTGCCCCGTCTCACCCAGCTTGTGCTCGATGTAGGCGCGGACCACGCCGGCTGTGTTTTCAGGCCGCAGCGTGAGCGACTGCGCCTTCTCCGACTGCGCGCGCGCGCGGTCCTCCCAGGTGTACATCTCCTTCGAGACGATATCCGTCTCTTCGCCCACCCCGCGGGCAAAGAGGGAGGTGTCTTCAAAGATGGGCGTGCGAATCTCGCCGAAGTTGTAGCGGGCAAAGACGGCGCGGGCCGTCGCCTCGATCCGGTTCCAAAGTGCCGTCTCCGGCGGCAGAAGATCGCGCGTCCCGCGCACGGCTTTCAAAGTGGCCATAACCTTTCAGTCTAAATGGGAGAGACAATGGAACCCACGATTCGGTTCTTACATTGCCGCTTCTTCCTCGCCGAGAATTGAGTCGATATCGCGAGCACCATGGAGAACCTCGATAATGTGAATGGTGCTCTCAGCTTTGTCGTATCGATAGAAAACCATGTGTTTCGGAAAATTGGGGACGAGAACCCAACGTATTTCGGCCAGAGACGGACATCGAAATCGGCAAGGCGAGCCGATCTCCGGCAACTTCAGGAGTGAACGCACAGCTTCGTTAATCGCAGACTCCCATTTGAGAGCGAGCGGGGAACCCGCTTGCTCCCTGTAGTAATCAGCCTGCTCGACGATTGACAGAGCAGCGGCCTCGTGGACGCGCAGTTTGATCAAGGCCGCCCGAGCTTCTCCCGTAGAACTGACACGAGTGAGCGATCTTTCAGCTCTTCGGGCGAAATCGCAATTTGTCCGCTCTGGAGGGCATCAAGCAGTTCCTGCTCAATCCGGGCTCGCCGGTGCTCCTTGTCCTGGCGGATCAGGCTGCGGACGAACTCACTTGGCGTGCCGAAATCACCCGAGGCAACACGCTCCTCCACGTAGGCTTTTAGCGGATCGGGAAGCGAAATGTTCAGAGATGTCATACTCAGTGTCATATTATGACAGATTTTGCCATCCTCGTGATCCAGCCGCGAAGAGACAAGAGTTAGCGGTCAGCCGACGATGGCACGGGAGATATGAATCCACCACGCCGGGCCGATGCGCGACAGGTAGATCACGAACAACTGCGCCACCAGGTACGCCGGCAGGCCAACCCGGTACACATTATGGACGCGCCGGTTCACCAGAAGGTCGCGGAGAACGCCAAGAAGGATCAGCAGGTCAGCGCCCAAATATTGCAGACTGTACTGGCGCAAAAAGGCATGATCGATGCGTGCAAACGCGGCCACCAGCAACGCGCAAGTGGCAAAGAAGATCAGCCGACGATGCGGCTCGGGCTTTTTGCGCCACCATACGGCAAGGGCAATACAGACGGCGAATACACTGATGTCGAAGAATGGAATGGCGAGAAAAGCGTACCTGCGGGGCTCATGCAGCTGATAGGTCTCAAAATGGACCATCAGGATGCCCGTGGCAAAGCCGAGCGGAATCATGACAGCCGCAAGGCCAGCGCCATACCAGCCGATCAATCGATGCCATGTGACATTACGCGTGCGTACAAGCGCGGACTGAAGGATGAGGAGCACGATCCACGCCGAGAAAACGGCGCCGTGGTACCAGAGGATCGTTGGCGGCGCCACCGTGGGATGGAGCAGTTTTTCCCCGACTGTGGGGCCGAAGCCGGCTATGACGACGCCGGCAGCAACGAGCGACATCGCAAGGTAGAAATACCGGTCGACCAGGCCGTTGCGGCCGGCGATGCGACGAGCGCTGCCTGCAACCGCAGCTTGAGACACAGACGTCATCGGTGAAACCTCCGGGGCTACCGCGCAACGCCAGAGACGCGGTTCGAACTCGGTGGGGGAAGTACGCCGAGTGTAGCACCGCGGGAATGCGGATCTCAACGGATAGCGGAAGAAGGCAGGCCGCCGCTTTGAGAGCTGTTCGTCTGTGCAAATAACCATCATCTGAGACGGTGGGGCTGATCTTCACCGAGACACTGCATCCGGCCGCATAGCGTAGCATCGAAGCAGCCATGGAATATCGCATTCTTGGAGGCTCCGGCCTCAAAGTTCCTGTTCTCAGTTTTGGCGCCGGCACGTTTGGCGGCGGCGTGGAGTTTTTTGACGCCTGGGGAGCCACGGCCGACGTCGCCGAGGCGCGGCGCATCGTCGACATCTGCCTCGAAGCCGGCGTTACACTCTTCGACACGGCCGATGTCTATTCGAACGGCCGCTCGGAAGAGGTTCTCGGCAAGGCCCTCGAAGGCCGGCGGGATAAGGCGCTGATCTCCACCAAGGCCACGTTCCGGCTCGGCGATGGGCCTAATGACGTGGGCTCATCGCGCTACCATCTGCGGAAATCCCTCGAAGGCAGCCTGCGGCGCCTCGGCACCGATTACGTCGACATCTACCACCTGCACGGGTTCGACGCGCTCACGCCGATCGAAGAGGTGCAGGACACCCTGAACACCTTCGTCCGCGAAGGCAGGGTGCGCTACATTGCGTGCTCCAACTTCTCCGGCTGGCACCTGATGAAGTCTCTCGCGGTCGCCGACCGTTACGGCTGGACGCGCTATGCCGCCCACCAGGTCTACTATTCGCTCGTAGGCCGCGACTACGAGTGGGAGCTGATGCCACTGGCACTCGACCAGAAAGTCGGCGCGCTCGTCTGGAGCCCGCTGGGCTGGGGACGCCTCACCGGCAAACTGCGCCGCGGCAAGCCGGTGCCGGAGGTCAGCCGCCTGCACAAAACCGCGGACATGGGGCCGAAGGTGCCCGATGAGCACCTCTACAAGGTCGTTGACGCACTGGATGCCGTGGCTGCTGAAACCGGCAAGACCGTTCCGCAGATCGCGCTGAACTGGCTGCTGCAGCGGCCGACTGTCTCCTCATTGATCATTGGCGCGCGCAACGAAGAGCAGCTGCGGCAAAATCTGGGCGCTGTGGGATGGAATCTGACCGCAGAACAGATCGCCGCGCTCGACAAGGCCAGCCAAGTACAGGCCGCCTATCCCTACTGGCACCAGAAGCAATTCCCGGAACGCAATCCCTGGCCCGTATAAGAACAGAGATCAGGGCTCAGGTTTCGGGGATCGGCGTTCAGGCATGGAGACACCCCCATTGCATCAGCGCTCAGTCCGCGCGCCGATGGTGATGCTCCACATACCGGCCGATCATCCAGCCCACGGCGCTGCCTACCAGCACGTCCGAAGGAAAGTGCTGCCGCCCGACCACTCGCGTCACACTGACACCGGTCGCCAGGCCGTAAGCAGCCAGCTTGGTCAAGGGTCCGTTGTATTCCGAAGCGATTACTGCGGCCGAAGACCATGCCACCATGCAGTGCGTGGAAGGGAACGAAGAGTTGGTCCCGACGCTGGTTTGGAAAAACTTGCCCCGCGCGCCGTCCAGCTGCGGCCGTTCGCGCAGCGACACCAGCTTGAGCACTTCGTCCACGGCCAGGCTATCGACCATGGCTTCACCGCCAAGAATGCCCGTCTCGGTCGCGTGATCGTCCTGGTGGATGTGCCCCACACCATAGATGATCACGGGCGCGGCGACAAATCCGCCCAGCAGCCCGTTGGAAGCTGTGATTGCATGGTTGTTGAGCGACGTATCCAGAAAATGTTTCGACATCACATCGTGATCGGTTGTAATCAACCCCGCCGTGGCAAGCACCAATAGTGCTGGACCCACAGCGTTGCCGTCGTTCAGCCGTGCGGGGCTCGTCCAGATCGCCGCCTGGTCTTCGAGAATGCGCTTCGGCGTGCTCCGCACAGTCACCGGATCGGCCGACGGATCGTGCAGCTGCGGCAGATTCTGAGGCTGTGGTGCTTCCGGAATCGCGCCATTCGGAGTTTGGGCATGAGCGCTGCAGGCAAAGAAAGACGTAAGGAACAGAATTAGGCCGGGAAGGAGTAAGCCCTGAAGGAGCTTCTTCTCTTTGTCGTGTCTCACAAATCCATTAGACTCCACGCGAGCCGGGAAGGGGCAGAGATGAACGAAATGTTATCTCCGGATCAGGCCTTCCGTTTCAGCAAGATAAAACCCCACGTAATCCAGATAGTTCTGTGCATACTCAAGAATCAGTTCACGGTCCTTGTCGGTGAGTTCGCGGCGTTGTTTGGCGGGCACGCCCGCCCATAACGTGCGAGACGGCACCACCGTGTGCTCCGGCACTACTGACCCAGCGGCGATGATGGAGCCGCTGCCGATCCTCGCATCGTTCAACACGCGCGCGCCAATGCCGATCAGGCACTCGTCCTCCACCACGCAACCGTGCACCGTGGCGTTGTGGCCAATCGTCACCCAGTCGCCCACGGTAACGGAATAAAGGTTCCGCTGGCCATGCAGCACGGCGCAGTCCTGCACGTTCGAGCAGGAGCCCACCCGAATCGAGTTCACATCGCCGCGAAGCACCGCATTCATCCACACCGACGATCGCTCGCCGATCACCACGTCACCCAGAATCTGGGCAGACGGATCGATATAACAACTTGAAGCAATTTGGGGCAGCTTACCTTGATAACTGCGGATCATTGGAATCCTCTCAACAGAGTGTAAGCGAACGTGGAGTAATCAACCGACCGGGACCGCCGGGCCAATCTCAATTCGTCGAAAGGTACGACCAAGGACAAATTTTCCTCGATTAGACCTAGGGTAGTTCCTAGTCGCAAGTGGAGTTTACCCAAAAACTCCAGTATGATGATGTAAGGCCTTCCAGGCAGGTTCGGAGGTGGATTCATTTGGCGGAGGTTCGCGTTCAAGATGGCGAGCCGCTCGAGAATGCGCTGCGCCGGTTCAAGCGCAAGGTACAGCAGGAGGACATCATCAAGGAAGTAAAGCGTCACTCCTACTACCTGAAGCCCGGTGAGAAGCGTCGCGTCAAAGCAGCATTGGCGCGCAAGCGGAACCGTAAGAAGGCTCGTAAGGAACAGGATTAAGAACTTTCTTATCCTGCAAAACACATCGACCCAGGCGGCTTCCGGTTCCGGAGGCCGCTTATAGATAGTTGGATGGGCGATGACAGTATTTGGCTTGTGCGCTCTATTCCCCGAGCGGTTATCCCAGCAGCATGGGGTTGAAACTAGACTGCCGCGTCTTTTTGATGCGGTCCGGGCCCTTGTTGTGCACTACGAACGGAAACAGGGAACCGCGACCGGCACGCCCCCGCATCATGGCCGATTTCGGTGCTCGTCCCTGTTTTGGGGATACCGGCCATGGAATTCACCGATCGAGTATTGAAATGCAGCGACTGCGGCGCCGAGTTTGTCTTTACGGCGGGCGAGCAAGTTTTCTTTCACGATAAACAATTCAAAAACGACCCCAAGCACTGCAAGCAGTGCAAAGCGAAGCGCGCCCGCGGATCGCAGCGGGTTCGGCCCGAAACCCGAACTACATGCTCCGAGTGCGGCGTGGAGACGACGGTACCTTTTAAGCCGACGCAAGGCCGGCCTGTGCTCTGTCGATCCTGCTTCCAGAAGCAGGGCAGGGCTCAAGCCGCCCCTAATGCTACCGCAGCGCAAGACTGAGTAGCAGATCGCCGCGGACCGTCACCGGATAACCGGCCACTCTCACCAGTGTGGCTAATTGTGCGTAATGTCTCTGGTTGTGCAGCAGCGAATGGCACGCGACTTTGCGACGGGAGATGTGCCGCTTCTCCGGCGGTAGCCAATCGAACTTCAGCTCGTAAAACTCCTCCCAGCGCGCGGCCGGTTCGGCCAGCAACTCGCGATAGAGCGTTATGGCCTTCACGTGCATTGCGAACAGCGCATCCAGCGGACCGGCAGGATATTCCGTGTTGGGCAAGCCAGCCAGCCGTTCGCTCCAGCGCAACTCCGCGCCCCAGATGTGCCGCACCAGAGCCTGTACGTCCGCCGAGTCGTTGATGCCGCACGGCAGCTCCAGCACTGCCGGATGCGTCTCGAAATGGCGCTTCCAGTCCTGCGCCGCCTCGTCGCTCCAGGCCAGCAGTTCGTTCAGCGTAATACCCACATCTGAGCCCATGCGTCTTCCTTTGCGGTTGAACTCCAGCAGCGGGCTTCCGGCTATTTGCGCATAGTCTTCAGCGCCCTATGCCCGATATCTCTGCGGTAGTACATGCCTTCGAAGTCAATCTCGGCCAGCGCCTGATACGCTCGCGCCAGCGATTCCTCCAGCGACGCGGCGGCTGCCGTCACGCCCAAAACGCGACCGCCCGCTGTGAGCAGTTGCGGCCCCACCTGCGCTGACCCGGCGTGAAACACCTGCACGCCCGGAACCTGGGCAGCAGCACCGAGCCCGCGCATCACAACACCGCTCTTGTAAGCGCCGGGGTATCCCGCGGAGCTGGCTACGACACAGACGGATGCGCCGAGCGCCCAGTGCAGCTCGGTTTCGCGGAGCCGTCCATCGATGCACGCTTCGAGCGTCTCCACCAGATCGCTGTCCAGCCGCGGCAGAATCGCCTGCGTCTCCGGATCTCCGAAGCGCACGTTGAATTCGAGCACCTGCGGCCCGCGCGCCGTCATCATCAGTCCGCAGTACAGCACTCCGACAAACGGCATGTCTTCCTCGGCCATGCCGCGCACCGTGGGTTCGGCAATGTGCCGCAGGATCCACTCGCTCATCGCCGGAGCGAGCAGATCGTCGGCCGTATAGGCACCCATGCCGCCAGTGTTCGGGCCGGTATCGCCCTCGCCGATGCGCTTATGATCCTGCGCCGGCAGCAGAGGCACGACGTGCGTTCCGTCGCTCAGGCACAGAAAGCTGATCTCATCGCCCTCGAGAAACTCCTCAATCACCACCTGCCGCTCGGCTTCGCCCAGCAACTCGCCGGAAAACAAGCCTTGCGCAGCCTCAAGCGCAGTTTGCCGTGAACTGCAGATGATGACTCCCTTGCCTGCCGCCAGCCCGTCAGCCTTTACGACGATCGGAGGATGGAAGACCTCGATCGCCTTGTGGAGTTCGGCTGCCGTCGCGCAGACGGCGTATTTGGCTGTAGGGATATTGTGGCGCTGCAGGAACCGTTTCGCGAAGCCCTTGCTCGTCTCGAGCATAGCCGCACCGCGCGTAGGCCCGAAGACGCGCAGCCCGCGCTCCCTGAGCGCGTCCACGATGCCCAGCGAAAGCGGCAGCTCCGGCCCTACGATCGTCAGCCCAGGCTGCTCCGCCTCGGCCAACCGTACCATGGCGTCCAGATCCTTCAGGTTTACCGGAACGCAGCGTGCGCTTTGCGCGATGCCGCCATTACCGGGCGCGCACACCACCTCCGTAACGCGCCCGCTGCGCGCCACAGCCCACGCCAGCGCATGCTCGCGCCCTCCGGAACCAAGGATCAATACCTTCATCGACGCCAACCCTGCCTTCTTCTTAGATAAACCCGACAGGTTATGGTCGTGCAAAAGGGGTGGGGGAAGTCAAACAGACGTGGAAAAGCTCAGAGCCGGCGATCTTCTTGCCGGCTACGGAGAACTTGAAAATCGGGCCGGCTACTGCTTGGCGCCTTCTTTGCCGCCGTTCACGGCGCCTTCCGTCGTGGTCCTGGTTTTGTGGAAGACCTTTTTCGTGCCGTGTTTCGTCGCGTCGTAGGCCTTCGTAGTGCCCTTTTTCACGTCTCTGCCGGTTGTCTGCGCGGCTTTCTTGGTTTCTTTCCCTGCGGCCTTTGCATCCTGTTTTGCGCCGCTTTCGTCTGCGGTGGGTTGGCTCCATCCCGGAGCCTGGGCAAACAGTAGCGTGGCTCCGAGAAATAGGACGGGTATGCGCGTCTTAACTTTCATAGAGCGGAGCATACTCCCCTGGTGCTCCACTTACATCCCTCTTTCGAGTTGTCATCGAGAGCCTTCGCAGGGCGTGGATAGGGCTCCCTGAGATCGATTCCCCTATACTGAGCCGGGATGGAAACCCGCATCAAGCCGCACTTCGAGCAGACCGCTGAAGCGACACAACGCGCCGAGCAGCGCCACCTCTACCGGCGCAACCAGGCCATCGGCCTCGTGATTCTGGCTGCCGCCATCTGCGTCTGGTGGCTTTTCCACACGAATCCCGCCTGGATCTTTCCGCCCGGCTGGTGGCGCCCATGAGTCCTCCGCGGACGGCGGACGGCGGCGCCGGCACGGAGGGATGTCCGGGCTTTACCCCGGATGCTGGAGCCGAACAAGCGGACGGGGCTTCAGCCCCGGAGAAAGCGCCTGAGCCCCTCGCCGTTCTTCTCCTTGGCCCCACCGGCAGCGGCAAAACGGCCCTCTCGCTTACGCTTGCTGAGCGCTTCTGTGGCGAAATCGTGAGCTGCGATTCGGTCGCCGTCTATCGCGGTATGGAGCTGGGCACGGCCAAACCGACGCGCGAGGAACGGGCCCGCGTGCCGCATCACCTCATCGATGTCACCGATCCTGACCAGCCATTCACCGCCGGAGCCTACATGAAGGCCGCGCGCGCGGCGCTGCACGAGATCAGCGCGCGGGGCAGGCTGCCCATCGTGACCGGAGGCACCGGCCTCTACCTGCGCGCCCTCACCGAAGGCCTCTTCGCCGGCCCTGCGCGGCAGGAGAGCCTGCGGGCAAGGCTGGCCTCGAAAGCGCAAACGCGTGGAAGCGCATGGCTGCACCGTATTCTGCAGCGGCTCGATCCCGCATCGGCTCAGCGCATCCACGCCAACGACACGCCCAAGCTGATCCGGGCCATCGAAGTCTGCCTCGCCGCGCGAAAGCCGCTGTCCGAGGTGATGGCCCGCGATCCGCTCACCGGCTTCCGCCTATTGCGGATCGGCCTGAACCCGTCGCGCGAAGCTCTCTATGACCGGCTGAACGCACGCTGTGCTGCCATGTTTACCGCAGGCCTCATCGAGGAAACGCGCGGGCTGCTCGCGCGCTATGACCGCGTCAAGGCGCTGGACTCGCTCGGTTACCGGCAGGCGTTGGGTGTGCTGGATGGGAGGCTGAGTGTCGAAACCGCCATCGCCGCCGCGCAACAGGGCCACCGCAATTACGCCAAGCGTCAGCTCACCTGGTTTCGGCGGGAGCCCGACGTAGTGTGGCTCGACCGCTTTGGGGATAAAGCAGAGGCAGTGCGGATGGCGATTGAATTGGTCGCCTCGCACATCGGCCAGCAGCCCACGGCCATTTAAACTAGCCATTTGAGGCTGCGTTTGCGCGGTAAGCGAAGGCGGCGGAACGGAGTGCTTTCGTGGTGGAAACAAGCTCTGAAACTGTCTATGACGTAGCCGTCATTGGTGGCGGTCCGGCGGGGTACACAGCGGCGATTCGCGGTGCGGAATATGGCCTGAGGGTGGCGCTCATCGACGCGAGCCCCAAGCTTGGCGGCACCTGCCTGCACGTGGGCTGCATTCCCACCAAGGCGCTGCTCTTCAACGCCGAGCTCTGGGATCATCTGAAGCATGCGGCCGAGTTCGGCATTGCTGGAATCAGTACGCCCCAACTCGACTGGGCCGCGGTGCAGACACGTAAGAGCTCGATCATCACCAAGCACGTGAAGGGCCTCGAGTTCCTGATGAAGAAGCACAAGATCACGGTCATCGGCGGCTACGCGCGGCTGAGCGGAGGCGCCAAGGACGGTCTGCACACGCTCGATGTCACGGCGTCGGCCGACAGCGTGAAGAGCCAGGTGAAAGCGAAAAACGTGATCCTCGCGTCCGGTTCCCAGGCCAAGATGCTGCCCGGTCTGAAGGCAAACGAGCGGGTTCTCACCAACATTGAAATTCTCTCGCTCAAGGAGCCGCCCAAGTCGCTGGTCGTCATCGGCGCAGGGGCGGTGGGCGTGGAATTCGCGTCCATCTTCCGCAGCTTCGGCACCGAAGTGACAATCGTCGAGTTCCTGCCCCGCGCGGTGCCGCTGGAAGACGAGGAGATATCCAAGGAGCTGGCGCGGGTCTTCAAAAAGCGCGGCATCGACATCAACACCGGCGCAAAGGTGGAGGGCATTGAAGAGACCGCTGCCGGCGTGCGCGTGACGTTTACTGACGCAAACGGCAAGGCTCAGGTGAAGGATGCTGAAAAAGTGCTCGTCGCCGTGGGCCGTGCACCGCAGACCACAGACATAGGCGCGGACAAGACGCGCATCGAGATCGAGCGCGGATTTGTGAAGGTGAACGAATGGCAGGAAACGGCCGAGCCCGGCATTTACGCCATCGGCGACATCGTGGCCGGCCTGCCGCAGCTGGCGCATGTGGGCGCCATGTGCGGCATGGTCGCGATGGCGAAGATTGCCGGCCATCCCTACCGTCCGGTGCGCCGCGACAGGATTCCGAATTGCACCTACACCGAACCGCAGATCGGCTCCGCTGGATTGACCGAAGCGCAGGCCAAAGAGAAAGGTCACGAAGTCAAAGTGGGTAAGTTTCCCTTCGGCGGCAACTCGAAGGCCACGATCGTGGGCAGTCACGATGGCTTCGTGAAGATCGTCTCGGACGCCAAGTACGGCGAGATTCTCGGCGTGCACATCATCGGGCCGCAGGCCACCGAGCTGATCGCCGAAGCCGTCACCGTGATGCAGCTTGAAGGCACCGTGGAGGAGATGATGTTCACCATCCACGCGCATCCCACCCTGAGCGAGTCGATGCTCGACGCGTATGGCGCGGTGAACGGGATGGCGATCAACGCCTGAGCCGGTAGCTCTTTCCGCGTGATAGCACATTTCGGTAGAATCGCCGCAACTTCGCACCAGAGTTGCGGCGTTTCTTTGAAGAGCCAGAGAATGTTCAAAAAAAGCGCACAGAGAAATCAAGACTTCGGCTTGACGCGGCAAGACCTGCGCACGTTGCGCTCGCTCAACACGCCGATGCGCATCCAAAAGTTTATCGATGCGCTGACCTACGACTATTCAGATTCAGCGCGGTCGCCGCGCCGAATCCTGCGTGAACGCAGAGGTCATTGCATGGAAGGCGCGCTGCTGGCGGCCGCTGCGCTGCGCGTAAATGGTCATCAGCCGCTGCTGATGGATCTGGAGGCCGTTCACGACGACGACCACGTTATCGCTCTTTACCGCGAGCGCGGCCTGTGGGGCGGCATCGCCAAGTCAAACTTCGCGGGGCTGCGCTTCCGCGCGCCGGTCTATCGCTCATTGCGCGAGCTGGCGCTGAGTTACTTCGATCACTACTACAACCTGCGTGGCGAGCGCACGTTGCGCGCCTATTCGCGGGCAGTGAATCTCGCGCAGCTCGACGGCTGCTGCTGGATGACCGCCGAGGAAGACGTCTGGTGCGTGCCCGAACGGCTCATTGAGGCAAAGCACTACCCGCTGATTTCTCACAAGACGGCGCGTGCGCTGCCGCGCCTCGATCGCCGCAGCTTCGAAGCGGGAATGCACGGGCGGGTGAAGCACTGAAACACAGGCTTGGTGACAGGTCCCCTGCTACAACTCTGTCGATTGGCTCTTCACCAGTTGTTCAGCCTTGGCGATGAACTCGGCAAGCGGCATGGAGCCCTGGTCGCCCTTGCCGCGCGTACGCACGCTTACGGCATCTGCCGCGGCTTCCTTGTCGCCGAAGACAAGAATATACGGCGTCTTCTGGTTGGCGAAGTCGCGGATCTTGGCGTTCATCTTTTCATTCCGAAGATCGGCCTCTGTCCGAAAGCCGGCGGCACGCAGTGCCTGCTCCACCTTTTCTGCGTAGGCTGCGTGCCGCTCGCTAATGGGCACAAGGCCTACCTGCACGGGCGCCAGCCACAGCGGAAATGCGCCGGCGTAGTGCTCGATGAGCACGCCGAAGAAGCGCTCCACCGAGCCGAAAAGTGCACGGTGCACCATCACCGGCTGGTGGCGCTCGCCGTCCTCGCCGACATATTCGAGCTCGAAGCGCGCAGGCAGGTTGAAGTCGAACTGCACCGTCGAAAGCTGCCACAGGCGGCCGAGAACATCGACCAGTTTTACATCGATCTTTGGCCCGTAGAAGGCTGCTTCTCCAGGAAACGTTTTGAATGTGAGCCCGCGGTCGGTAAGCACCTTCTTCAGTGCGCCTTCGGCATGCGCCCAATCCTCCGGCGTGCCGAAGAAATCGCCGCCCTTTTGCGGATCGCGCGTGGAAAGCTCGACACGATACTCCTTGAAGCCGAAGGTCTTCAGCACCGCTTCAGCAAAGTCGAGGCAGGCGATCACCTCGCCTTCAATCTGCTCCGGCGTGCAGAAGATGTGGGCATCATCTTGCGTGAAGCCGCGCACGCGCAGCAACCCATGCATGGTTCCGGAGCGTTCATAGCGGTAAACATTTCCGAACTCGGCATAGCGTTGCGGAAGATCGCGATAGCTCTTGGGCGAGTTCCTGTAGATCAGGATATGGCCGGGACAGTTCATCGGCTTCAGCCGGTACTCTGCGTCGTCCAGCTTCATCGGCGGAAACATGTCTTTGGAGTAAACGCCATCGTGGCCGGAGACCTTCCACAGGTCTCGACGCATCACGTGCGGCGTGTACACCAGCAGGTAGCCGCGGCGGACGCACTCCTCCCGCATCCAGTCCTCCATGATCTTGCGGATCATGGCGCCCTTGGGATGCCAGAAGATGAGTCCCGCGCCGGCCAGTTCCTGCACGCTGAAGAGATCGAGCTGTTTGCCGAGCACACGGTGATCGCGCCGCGCGGCTTCTTCGAGCCGCGCAAAGTGCTCGTCCATGTCTTTTTTCGAGAAAAACGCCGTGCCGTAGATGCGCTGCAGCTGCGGATTATTCTCGTCGCCCAGCCAGTACGCGCCGGCGAGATTCGTTACCTTGAAAGCCTTCACGCGCCCGGTCGAGGGCACATGTGGCCCGCGGCAAAAGTCGACGAACCTGCCGTTGCGATAGAAGCTCACCTCGGAGCCCGGCTCCGTGAACTTCGTCACGAAGTGCGTCTTCATGAAATCGCCGTCGCGTTCGAAGCCTTCCAGGCTTTTCTCTCTTGGGGCAAATTCGTGGATAAACTTGTCATCGCGCGCCACGACCTCTGCCATTTTGGCCTCAATGGCGGCGAGGTCGTCCGGCGTGAACGGCGTTTCCCGATAAAAGTCGTAGAAGAAACCGGAGTCCGTCGCCGGCCCGTGGCCCAGCTTGGTCTCGGGAAAGAGCTCGAGTACGGCAGTCGCCAGAACATGAGCAGCCGAGTGCCGCACCACCTTCAGAGCGTCGGGATCCTTTTCGGTCACCAGTTCCAGGCGCGTGTCCGTCGTGAGCGGCGTCGAAAGGTCCACGAGCCGCGGAGCCGCCGCGTCCTGCGCGCCGTACATCGCCGCTTCCGACTCCTCGCTCGTGGCGGCAGACGATCCGGTTCCGTTCACGGGCGTGAGTTTGGCGACAACGGATGCGGCCGCCAGGCGCGGAGAGATGGCGTTAGCGATTTCCAGAGGTGTGGTGCCTGCAGGCACTTCACGCACTGCCCCGTCGGGCAGGTGTACGGCAATGGATTGCTGGCTCATGATGATTTCAAGTTCCTGAGGATTGCGCCCGGTTGTAACGAGCGGCAGGGCGTTAACACCTTAGGATATAACGCCGGCAGCGGCGCCGAGAGACCGAGAAGCTCGCAGGCCTGCCATCTTCTAAATCACGCTACACGTGCCCTTGGTAATGCCATCCTCTCTTCTCTAACTTGTGTCGTGTCTTTTCCGGGACGATAGGCAGATTACGAAGCGTGATTTTGAAGCAGTTCCGTTAGTAACAGCAGTTACTTCCGATTGGGGACAGCACACTGCACGAAAGAGAGGCGTAGTTGCCGTGATGGGGAATGGCAAGCGTGGTTCGAGTTGGGTATTGTAGGACCCATAGTTTAAAAAAACACCGGCCGGTTATATATACAAGCGACGCAGTACGGGAAAGTGCAAGATGCAAGTGCTGTGCAGAACGACGAACGGTAACGCAGAGCTGCATTGTTGCGTTTGCGGTCAGGGCTTTGTGCTGTTCTGGGAACGCCAGACGCACACCGAGCGGATGGAACTGGTGCACGAGATTCAGGAGACCTTGCGGCGGCAGCACCGCGCGTCTCGCGGACCAGAGGCACATCCGCAAGGCGGGTTCCTCGCGCCGCAGACGATAGGGCGGCTTGAATTTTCAGGTGCAGCTGTTTTGGGGAGCGCACCGACGTGGGAACTTTAATTTGCATCGAACCATTTGTGCCCGCAAAACAGCGGCAAAATGGCACGAGGAAAACGGAAAACGAAGCTTTCGATGGCTTGGGAGGGACTCTATATAAAGTGAGACTTCCAGTTCTTTTCACGCCGTTCAGACAGCGACACGGGTCCGGGTGGTCGGAATCCAAAGTGTAAGTGCAGTTCGCCTCGGAGCTTCACGGCACGAGTGCGAACCTTGATTGGCCAAAATAAACGCGTAGCTCACGGCGCCGTTCAGCGACTTCACCCTTCGAGGTCATCGCTGGCGGCGTCGGTTTCTTTTTGGGAGCTGTTTTCTGTGCCCAACTGCAGACCGTCCCCGGCCTGCGAAATGTGATCCTACTCTGTGTGTCGCGCCCCGGTTTTACAGGCAGCACGGAAACACCTGCGAGACACATCCTCACACGGGATGCGGAGAAACTTACTGCGCGAGTTGTCGAACCTGACCGGACGGAGAAAATCTCCCGGCCTCCGGCATCCCGTTCAATTTACGATCGGCCGCAGCGACAGCAGAGACACAAAGGGCCGGGAGCGACCCCAGCCCTGGTGTGTTGTGTGCTCGATTCTGCCGGAATCTGCCCGGTAAAGGATTACAGGGGCTGTACGTCAGCAGCCTGCCATCCCTTGGGGCCTTTCACCACGTTGAATTGCACGGCTTGACCTTCCTGCAGGCTCTTAAAACCACTAGAGTTGATTGCAGAGTAATGCACGAAGACATCTTCGCCGTTCTGACGCGAGATGAAGCCGAAGCCTTTCGCGTCGTTAAACCACTTCACGGTACCTTGTTCCATTTTGATCGTTTTTCCTGGAGGTGAATTGCGCTGGATGAATCGGAGCGACCACTGGCAGAATCTTGCTTGGTTGGGCGAGTACTGCTCACGCCCGGTTCGGTTCTAACGCTGGGGCTAGTATACCATTGCTGTCAAAAAACGGGCAGTAATTCTCGCAGTCCTCGCCGCATTCTCTGCCGGGGAGAATTTAAGTCTATTTTTATCTTTCACTTACCGCGCAGCAAATCGCTATGATACTGTGAAAACTCGCTATGGCACCTGATCTGGTACCCGGTCTGCTCGCCCGCGCCACAGAGATGCTGGAGGCCGAATTCTCAGATCTGCCGGGATACGAACCCGCAACAGATGAGACTGCCATGACGCAAGTTTTGGAAGCAACGGCGCACCGTCTCGGCGACAATTTCCCTTACTTTCATCCCCTCTACGCAGGACAGATGCTGAAACCTCCGCATCCGTTGGCACGGGCTGCTTATTCGCTGGCGATGAAGATCAATCCCAACAACCATGCGCGGGATGGCGGAAGGGCCAGTTCCGTGATGGAAGTGGAAGCGGTGAAAGCGATTGCCGCCATGTTCGGCTGGACCGAGTTCCTCGGACATCTCACATCGAGCGGCACTTTGGCGAACCTGGAAGCGTTGTGGATGGCGGGGCAGCTTGCGCCGGAGCGGCGTATCCTCGGCTCGGAGCAGGCGCATTATACGCACCAGCGCATCTCTGGCGTGTTGCGGCTGAAATACAACAGTGTTGCCGCAGACAACCGCGGCCGCATGGATATTGACGCGCTTGAAGCCGAACTGCGCAAAGGCGACGTGGGCACGGTAGTGGTTACGCTGGGCACTACGGCAATAGGCGCTGTTGATCCGCTCGACGAGATTCTCGCGCTCCGCGAGAAATATCCCTTTCGCGTGCACGTGGACGGGGCGTATGGCGGTTACTTCGGGTTGATTGCAAATGATCTCGACGAGCCGGCCCGAAGTGCCTATAGCGTCATTACGCAGGCCGATTCCATCGTGATCGATCCGCATAAACATGGTCTGCAGCCTTACGGATGCGGCTGCGTACTCTTCCGTGATCCGGCGCTGGGGCGGTTCTACAAGCACGATTCGCCGTATACCTACTTCACCTCGAAAGAATTGCATCTGGGCGAAATCAGCCTGGAGTGCTCGCGTGCAGGCGCCGCTGCGGTCGCATTATGGGCCACGCTGCAGCTTCTGCCGCTCCAAGCGGGCGGGGAGTTTGCCGCCGGTCTGGCCTGCGGCCGCCGGGCGGCTGTCGAGTTCCATCGCAGGCTCTCGGGTGACAAGCGGTTCCAGCCGCTCAAAGCCGGCGGGCCGGAGCTCGATATCGTTGTCTGGAAGGTGAGAGCCGGTACGCCGGCGCAGGCCTCGGAGCGCGCGCAGGCTATCTTTGACGGATGCGCCGCCAGACAGTTGCACCTCGCCCTTGTACAATTGCCGCAATCCTGGTTTGAAGATTCCCCAGGCGCGAGAACGCCAACCGGAACCGTAACCTGTTTGCGCTCTGTACTGATGAAGCCTGAGCACGAGGCGTGGATCGGCAGAATCTGGGAACGGTTGAGCGCTGCTGCCGAAGCAAAACTGAGAGAATGAAAAAGCCGCTCCGAAATGAACGGGCCGGGGCCAGAGAGAAAACGTTGTCATTCCGGCAGAAGCTGCGCGATAGAAATTTATAACGTTGCACGGAGTTGCCAAAGGACGTAGTTGCGGCAGTCGACGATCGCCGCAGTGCGCCATCTGAAAAGCTGAAATAGAGGTTGCCGACCGAAATGCACGATTCCACGGTTTTCCGTTCGATGCACATCGAACGCTTTCATGCCGAGCCGGCTGTCTTCGTAGCCCCCGGCCGCGTAAATCTAATCGGCGAACATACCGATTACGCCGAGGGGTTTGTGATGCCTGCGGCAATCGACTTCGCCACACTGGCCGGCATCTCCCCGCGCAATGACGGCAAGATCGTCATCTACTCTGAAAATTTTGGCGAAGAGAAGAGCTTCGACGCGGATGTGCTGCCCGTGAAACGAACTGGCCACTGGAGCGACTATCCGATGGGCGTTGTCCACGTGCTCGCCGGCGAGGGCCACACGATTCCCGGCTTCAGCCTGAGCCTGTGGAGCGATGTACCGCTTGCCTCCGGGCTGTCGAGCTCGGCGTCGGTCGAAGTCGCCACGGGGCTGGCGGTTGAATCGCTGATCGGCGTTCACCTTCCGGGGCCGGTAATGGCAAAACTTTGCCAGAGAGCGGAGAACCAGTTCGTCGGCGCGAGCAGTGGGATCATGGACCAGTTCATCTCAGCTAACGGGAAAGAGAACCATGCCCTGCTGCTTGACTGCCGCGATCTGAGCTTTCAGCTCGTGCCAATTCCCGGCCATGTTGCTTTGGTGATCGCCAACACCATGGTGAAGCACTCGGTAGCGGGCGGCGATTACACGACGCGGCGCGCCGAAGTGGAAGAGGCTTGCCGCATACTGGCCGGCCACCGGCCCGAGATCCGGTTCCTGCGGGACGCGACCCTCGATGATCTTGAGAAATGGGGCGAGGAAATTCCAGCGAATGCGCGAAAACGCGCACGCCATATCATCTCGGAGAATCTCCGTACTGTGGCCGCAGCAAAGGCTTTAATCGAGGGCAACCTGCGGGAGCTAGGCCGCCTGATGGCCGAGGCGCACTGGAGCTACAGCCGCGATTTCGAGGCCAGCTGCGTCGAGGCAGACGCCATGGTGAACCTGGCTCAGGATTTGCCCGGGCTGATTGGCGCGCGCCTCACCGGTGGCGGCTTTGGCGGTTGCACCATCAATCTTGTGGAACAAAAAGAGGCCTCCGCATTCGCTGAGGCACTGGGCGGCCGCTACACGGCACAAATGGGTATTGTTCCGGAAATCCACATCTGTCATGCGTCGCGAGGTGCGCACCGTGACGCGTGAATTGAAAACGCATCTAAACCTGAGAGTGGGGGAGAATCTTGCCACAAGCGCCTTGGGCACCGCAACTTTCGGCCTTTGGCGGGTAACACCGTTGTGCTACTCGGGATCACGGTCATTGACCCGTTTCCCTTGTTAAACTTGATGGATGTTTCATCCGATGGAACAGATGGAAGGACCGTGTAATTGCGCCCGGTGATCTTCGAAATTTCTGAAGACCCCGGCTGCTGCATTCAAGCATCGCGGCTCCCCGCGGAGCTGCCGATGGCAAGACCGCAGCGGTAGCGCGACGGAGAATTATGAGCATGCAATCTACATCCTCGAAGCCATATTCTTACGAAGCTTTTCCTTCTTCAGGCCACGTTGCCTACTTCTCGATGGAAATTGCGATTCATCCGGGCATGCCCACCTACTCGGGTGGTCTGGGCGTGCTTGCCGGAGATACGCTGCGCTCGGCTGCCGATCTGGGCGTACCGCTGGCTGCTTTCACCCTGCTGCACCGCAAAGGATATTTTCAGCAGCACCTGGACGCAGCCGGAGTGCAGACCGAGCAGGTGCAATCGTGGAACCCGAGCGATTTCTGCACCGAAGAGCAGGCGCGCGTCACCGTGCTCATCGAAGACCGTGTCGTGACGGTGCGCGCATGGCGCTATGACATGGAGGGCCGTTTCGGCCACGTAGTGCCGATTTACTTGCTCGATACGGATCTGGACGTAAACTCCGGATGGGACCGCGGCCTGACTGACCATCTCTACGGCGGCGATACGAATTACCGGCTGCAGCAGGAGATTGTGCTGGGCATGGGCGGTGTGCGCATGGCCAATGCGCTGGGACTGCAAGTAAACGTCTACCACATGAATGAGGGCCACGCTGCATTGCTGACGCTGGCGCTGCTCGAAGCCCAGCTTGGCGGAGGCCCGATGCGCACGGTGACCGATGCCGACGTGGAGCAGGTGCGCAAGAAGTGCGTCTTCACCACGCACACGCCGGTGCCAGCCGGACACGACCGCTTTTCGACTGAGCAGGCGATGCGCATCCTGGGCGGCGATCGCACCACCCGCCTGCAGCAGCAGGGATGCTTCCATGAGGGCCTGCTGAACATGACGATGCTCGCACTGCGCTTTTCGCGCTACGCGAATGCCGTGGCCATGCAGCATGGCAAAGTCTCGCGCGAGATGTTTCCGGAGTTTTCTATCGACACCATTACGAACGGCGTGCACGCGCCGACGTGGGTCTCCGAACCGATGCAGCAGCTCCTCGACGAACACATTCCCGCGTGGCGCCGCGACAATCTCTACTTCCGCAATGCGATTGACCTGCCGACTGCGAAAATCCTCGCCGCGCATGCACGCGCGAAAGAGGAGCTGCTGGCAGAGGTTGGTTCACGGACTGGCCTGGTGCTGAACCCCAAGGTGCTCACGCTGGGCTTTGCACGCCGGGTAGCCACCTACAAGCGGGCCGCGCTCATGTTTACCGATCCACAGCGGCTG
Source organism: Occallatibacter sp. (assembly GCA_035508375.1). Taxonomy (GTDB): domain Bacteria; phylum Acidobacteriota; class Terriglobia; order Terriglobales; family Acidobacteriaceae; genus Telmatobacter. Next base: position 37,205 of record DATJNF010000052.1, read on the forward strand.
GTCGACATTGCCGCAGCTGCGGGCGGATTGCAGATTCTTTACGCCGGCAAAGCGCATCCGCAAGATGAGCCGGGCAAGGCGCTCATCCAGCGTGTCTTTGAGGAAGCAAGCAAGGTTTCGAACCATCTGTTTCACGTTGTCTATCTGGAAGATTACGCGTGGGGCTTGGGCGCCAAGCTCACCGCAGGCGTGGATGTGTGGGTGAACACACCCAAACGGCCTTACGAAGCCTCGGGCACCAGCGGCATGAAGGCGGCGATGAACGGGGTGCCGAGCCTCTCGATTCTCGATGGCTGGTGGATCGAAGGCTGTATCGAGGGCGTTACTGGCTGGGCGATCGAGGACGGGGCGAACGACGAAGAGGAAGCGCACTCGCTCTACAGGAAGCTCGAAACCGCCGTGGTTCCCCTCTATCTGGAAGCGCCCGAAAAATGGGCGCGGCTGATGAAGACCACTCTGGCCATCAACGCCTCCTTCTTCAACACCAATCGCATGGTGAAGCAGTACAACCGGAACGCGTATTATCCCGAACGGATGACCGAACGCGTGAAGGTGGAAGAAGAAGCCTACGCAATCTGAAAACAGAACAATCAAAGAAGGCTTGTGAACGCTCTCGTTCGCAAGCCTTTTGTTTTTCCTGTTAATTTTCGAGCGGCGGCCTCTCTACTGGCTGCTTGCACTTGGCATCCCACCGGGACTGGAGTATGCTGGGTCGCGAGATCCTTCAAGTCAACCGGGAGAGTGCATCGTGGCCATCACGCGGCAAGTGATTACTTCGCTCACAAGCGACGGGACAGACATTCTCGGAACCAAGGTACTGGCGGTCAAGATTGCCGACGAGAGCATCGTCTCCGGCTCGCTGCTCACCGTGGAAAGCAACCACTTCTGCGTGCTCAAGTCACGCGGCGCGGTGCTAAATGTCTATGAGACGGGCCAGTATGCGCTTACTACACCGGATAAGCCACTGCTGGGCTCCATAGCATCGGGATTCTTCGGCGGCAACTCGCCGTGGGTCTACGAAGTGATCTACATCAACCGCTCCAAGCTGCTGGTCCGCAGTGAGGGCGTGGCGACCAGCGAGGAGATGGCCGAGATGGCCTATCAGGTGGACTACTACATCCACGTCGACACAAAGGAAGCAGCCCTCGATCTCATCACGCACCTGCCCTTCAATGGCCACATCATCGATACCAAGGAAGTAGCCGATTACGCTGGCCCGGCCATCGAGCAGTCAATCAACCAGGTCGTGCAGGTGACGAAGATGGAGGACATCAACGAGCACATCAACGAGGTGCGCGAGCTGGTGAAGAACCATCTCAGTGAGTTCCTGAAGACCTACGGCATCACGCTCAACGATCTGAAGATTCTCATCGTGCCCAAGGACGAGCGCATGCGCGAGCTCATCTCGCTGCAGGCCATCGGCCTCTCGCCTATCGAAGCTGTGCGTTATTATCTCGCGCTCAAAATGGCCGAGAAGGGCTTGGTTTCGGCTCCCAATGCCGCAGCCGGCGTGCCGTTCAGCATCGGACCAGCCACCGGCTTCTATCCAGTAGGCGCTGAGACCGGAATGAACGGAGCAAAATAGTGGCAAGCAGCGGGTTCTACGACGCCGGCATCCTGCGCCAGCTCGCCACCAATCTGTTCTACGGTTGGGGCTACAACTTCTATCGCAAAGAGAACCAGCTTCGCGCCGACGACCAGCTGATCCGCAGCAAGGCCGCGTCGCTGTTGGGTGAGGCAATGGCCAGTGCGTGTTCGGCCGAGAATGAATATCGCCGCGAATACCTGCCGCCGCCCACGCGCGCCAAGCCATTTCCTGACGCCGAGGCCGTATCTTCCGCACAGAAACTCGAGCGGCTGGCGAAGGCTATCGGTGCGGTCGAGGCTCAGCTCCAGCATCAGCCCGTGCCGGAAAACGACCGCATGACGCAGCGCTACCGCCAGGAAGCGCCCACTCTGCAGAAGCTCATCGAGTTCGACGAGCGGCTGGTGGGGCAATGCGAACTGCTGCGCAAAGCGATCAGCGGCCAGGATGGCGTCGCAATCCTGAAGAGCATCGGCGACCTCGAGGCCGGGCTGGATGCAATCCGCGAGACGCTGCGTAATCGCGAGGCAGTGCTTCTGGGCTAAGACACAGCGCCTTCATGGGCCTTCGGCGCTGCTGCCGATAGAACGATCTCCCGCCCAGAGGCTTGAGGCACAGCGGAATCCAAGATCGCGATGGCGAAGATCGAGAGGCGCACTCATACGTCCGGAGACTCGCACATCGCGCGAAATGTTATAGAACGAACCGCCCTTCAGAATGTGCTCGCCGGATCCTCTGCCGGCGTCCTGTACCCATTCCCAAACGTTGCCCAGCATGTCCCACAGCCCGTATCCGTTGGGCAATTTTGTCGCCACGGGTGGGTACTGTCGTTGCTGTTTGAGTCGCACCAAGCAATGGCCGCAAGAGGCTCTTTCGGTAGCTTGACAGTTCCCCCGTAAGCCGCCCACTCCCACTCCGACTCGGTGGGCAGCCTCATAGCGATCCGGCTGCAATAGACTGTCGCATCGTTCCAGCCGACACTGTCGACAGGCCGGTCGGCTCCTTTGTAGCGTGAAGGGTCGGCATCCATGACACGCTTATATGCCGCTTGCGTAACCTCGGTTTGACCGATCCAGAAGCCGTGAGCGATTTTGATCTTCTCCCGATGCCGTTCAAGGCCGTAGCATTCGGAATCGCCCGGCAGACAGCCGGTGAAGTAGCTTCCGGGTGGAATCCACTGATAAGTCAGGCCGTCCCTCGGACTCACTCTTGAAGAGTTATTCGGAGCCGCTGAGAGAACAGAAGCCAGAAAAGCTCCTATGACAGGCAGGGCAGCGATCCATCGTTTCCGATTCGAAGTCGACAAGGCTAGAGCCACATACGAAGGTTGAAACCGATGGACGATTCTCTGGGAGGTTCTCTACTGCACTGCTACCCAATTCGGCATAGCCCGGGAACTTCTCTGCCTCACTCAACCTAGCGGTCGTATTTCGCTCGACGTGCCGCCCGCTGCGGGAATGTAGCACTTCGTCGTGTAGTCCATCACCATGCGGTCGGCATTGAAACGCCAGCCCAGCGTGCGAATCGTGCGCTTCATGCGCTTGATCCAGCCGCGCGGCAGCCCATCGCGGTCACGGCTGTAGTAGAGCGGTACCACTTCGTCCAGCAGCACGCGATAGAGATCGTCGCCGTCGCGGCTGTCGTGCACATCCATGTTGGAGTGTGTGCGGCCGGTGCCGATGGCGAAGCCATTGAGCCCGTCATACGCCTCGGCCCACCAGCCGTCGAGAATGGAAAGGTTGAGACCGCCATTCAGCACAACCTTCTGGCCGCTGGTTCCGGAAGCTTCGAGCGGACGGCGCGGATTGTTGAGCCACACGTCGACTCCCTGCACGAGATGGCGGCCGACATTCACGTCATAGTCCTCGATAAAGACAAATTTGTCGGCGAAGTCTGTGTCGCGCATCATCTGCGCGATCTGCTGCAGTACCCTTTTGCCCGGCTCATCGTGCGGATGCGCCTTGCCGGCAAAGACAAACTGCACCGGACGTTTAGCATCGTTCACCATGATGGCCAGCCGCTCGATATCCTTGAGCAGCAGGTTGGCGCGTTTGTAGGTGGCAAAGCGGCGCGCAAAGCCGATGGTGAGCGCGTCCGGTGAGAGCACCTTGTCCAGCCGGCGCAACGTTTCCGCCGGCTCATTGCGGCGCTCGGCCTGCTCGCGTGCGCGGCGGCGGGCAAAGTGGAGCAGTTGCGCCTTCAGGCTGAGGTGCGTCTCCCACAGTTCGCCGTCATCGACGGTCTCAATTGCGGACCATGTGTGAGCCGCTCCGCTCTGCCGGAACCAACCCGCGCCAAGATGACGGTCGTAGAGCCGGCACATCTGCGGCGCCAGCCACGACGGAACGTGTACGCCGTTCGTGACGTGACCGATGGGCACGGCGTCTTCAGGGCGATTCGGATAGAGCCCCCTCCACATCGCGCGGGACACCTCGCCGTGCAGCGATGAAACTGCATTGACGCGCCGCGCCAGCTTGAGGCCCAGAACCGTCATGCAGAAAGGCTCGCCGTAGTCCTCAGGATGCTCACGGCCAAAGCCCATCAAATTCTCGTGCGAGATGCCGAGTTGCTCGCGCAACGGCCCGAGGTGCTCTTCGATCAACTCGGGGCTGAAGCGGTCATGCCCGGCGGGTACAGGCGTGTGTGTAGTGAAGATCACTTCGCGCGGAATTTGGCTGGCGGCGGAATAAAAATCCAGGCCCTCCTCCTCCATGCGGGTGCGAATAGCCTCGAAGACCGCGAATCCGCTGTGGCCTTCGTTGAGATGCAGAACGCCCGGCGTAATGCCCATGGCCTTCAGCGCGCGAAAACCGCCCACGCCGAGCAACAGTTCCTGGCGAATGCGCACGCGGGCGTCGCCGCCGTAGAGGCGCGAGGTGGTGTCGAGATCCTCGGGTGCGTTGCCGGCGACGTTCGAGTCCAGCAGCAGCAGATCGCAGCGGCCCACCTTGAGCCGCCACACCTTCGCCTTGATGGAGGAACCCCGCGTTGCGATCTCGATCACCACCGGCTCGCCGTTCTCACCGATCGCCGGCTGCATGGGGAGCTGGTTGACGTCTGTCTCGACATACGCCTCGTGCTGCCATCCGTTTTCGTCGAGCCGCTGCAGGAAATAACCCTGCCCATAAAAGAGGCCGATGCCGATGAGCGGAATGTCGAGATCGGACGCGCTCTTGATGTGGTCGCCCGCCAGTACGCCCAAACCGCCGGAGTAGATAGGCAGCGATTCGTGCAATCCGAACTCGGCCGAAAAGTACGCGACCGGCCGCGGCCGCAGCACGCCTGCGTGGTTTGCTCCCCAGGTACGGTCAGCGTTCAGATACTCCTGCTGGCGGCGATAGACGTAGTTGATGCGGCTGTGCAGCAGCAGTTCGCTGGCGCGCCGGTCGATCTCGCCGAGCGGCATCTCGCTCAGCAGCGAGATGGGATTCTGGTTCAGCTCGCGCCAGCGCGTGGGGTTCAGGTCGCGGAAGAGGCTTACGCAGTCGTTGTCCCAGCTCCACCACACGTTGCGCGCGAGTTCCCACAGTTTCTCCTGCGCTGGCGCAATGAAGCGGTCCAGCGTGCGCGCCTCGCTCACCACCGGAGCCACCTGGCTTGCCGCCTCGCACAACATGCGAATCTCGCTCTCGCGGAAGGTGCGCTGCTCCTTGGTCTGCACCACGAGCACGCCCTGCAGAACGCCGCGGTCAATCAACGGCACGCCCAGAAACGAGTGATATTCCTCTTCGCCGGAGTCTTTGAAGTACTTGTAGCGGGGATGGTTGCGCGCATCGGCGACGGCGACCGGGAGCAGCTGCTCGGCGACCAGTCCTGAAAGACCCTCATGCAACGGCATGCGCAGTGTGCCGATGCAGCGCGGATGGAGGCCCAGCGTGGCCGCCAGCACCAGGTTCGAGCGGTCGGGCTCCAGCAGATACGCCGAGCAAACGTCCGTGCGGAAGCGCGAGGCGATCAGCGCCACCACGTTCATCAAAGTATCGGCCGGTTTGCTTTCTTCTTCGGTGAGTCTGGTAATGTCCTCAAGGGTCAAAACGGGATCGGCGTCTGCGGAAGCTTGGAATGGATTCATCGCAATCCTTTGTCTTCGTTTGAGATAGAGCCTAAGGACACTGCTACGGGACGCTGGCGAAAAGAACAGGAATATCGACTAACGCTACCGTTTTTGTTCGACGGCTAAGGAAGTAATGGCCGGAAAATCCCAGCGTTCGTTGAGCGGGATAGCATTCACAATAGCATAGGACTGGTCTGACCGGGAGCTAAGATGTTCACGGCAGCGGATCAATCGCCATGGGCTTCTTCGAGCTCGGAGCCGATGCGCCGCAACTTCATCAGCTTCCACTGCAGTTTGTCAAAGAAGAGGTAAACCGCCGGCGTGGTAAACAGCGTGAGCGCCTGCGAAACCAGCAGGCCGCCGACTATGGTGATGCCCAGCGGCTTGCGCAGCTCCGAGCCCACGCCCATGCCGATGGCCAGCGGCAATCCGCCAAAGAGTGCGGCCATGGTGGTCATCATGATGGGCCGGAAGCGCAGCAGCGAGGACTGGTAGATGGCCTCGACCGGCGGAAGACCCTGGTCGCGCTCGGCCTGCAGCGCGAAGTCGATCATCAGGATTGCATTCTTCTTGACGATTCCGATGAGCAGGATGATGCCGATGAGCGCAATGATGCTCAGCTCGGTTCCCGTAAGCAGCAGCGCCAGGATGGCGCCCGCGCCGGCCGGCGGCAGCGTGGAGAGAATCGTGAGCGGGTGAATGAGGCTCTCGTAAAGAATGCCCAGCACGATATAAACCGCGATGATCGCCGCCAAAATCAGATAGGGCTCATCCCGCAGCGAATCCTGAAAGGCCTGTGCCGTTCCCTGGAACGTGGCGTGCACGGTGGACGGCATGCCTAGCTCGCGCTGCGTTCTTTCCAGCGCAGTCACGGCATCGCCGAGCGCGACGTTCGGCGCCAGGTTGAAGGTGAGCGTGACGGCGGGATACTGGCCCTGGTGATTGACCTGCAGCGAGGTGCGCTGGTTTGCGAAGTGCGCAATCGCGGAAAGCGGCACCATGGCGCCGCCGGTGGAGTTCGCAGGCGTTGCGCCAGAATCGCCCACAGCCGTGGTAGTGCGCGGCATCGAGGTCGTGGCGCCCACTACGTTGTTGGCTTTGATGAAGATGCCATTGAGCGCGTCAGGGCTGCGCTGGTAGCGGGGATCAACCTCCATCACCACGTAATATTGGTTGAGCGACTGGTACATGGTCGAGACTTCGCGCTGGCCGAATGCGTCATACAGCACCTGGTCGATGGCGGCGGCCGAAATGCCGAGGCGCGATGCCGAATCGCGGTCGATCACCAGGTTCGTGGCCAGTCCCTGGTCCTGCTGATCGGTGGAGACGTCGCGCAGTTCAGGCATCTTCATGGCGCTGGCCAGCAGTTGCGGCGCCCACTGATTCAGCTCTTCGAGGTTCTCGTCCGACAGCGTGTACTGGTACTGCGCGGCGCTGCCACGCGCGCCGATCTGGATATCCTGCTGCGCCTGCAGAAAAAGCGTCGCACCGGGCACGCTGGTGAGCTTGCTGCGCAGACGGTTGACCACATCGTCCGAAGAGACGCGTCCGGGGCGCTCGTCAAGCGGCTTGAGCGCAATCCAGAACCGGCCCACATTGTTGCTTCCGCCGCCAGGACCACCGCCGCCGGCAAAGCCGTTCACCGTTTGAACCGCAGGATCAGTAAGCGTCATCTGCGCCAGCAGCTTTTGCTTGGCCATCATGGATTCGAAGCTGATGTCCTGCGCGCCCATGGTCTGTCCGCTGATGCGTCCTGTGTCCTGCTGCGGAAAGAATCCCTTGGGCACAATCATGAACAGGTAAACATTTAAAACGGCGGTGCCCCCGGCTACGCCCAGAATGAACCACTGGTGCCGCAACACCCAGCGCAACGCCGCCGCGTACTCGGCATGCAGCCACTCGAAGGCCCGCTCGCTGGCGCGATACAAAGCGCCATGCCGGCACTCATCGCGCGGTTTCAGAAACCGTGCACAGAGCATCGGCGTTGTAGTGAGCGATACGAGCAATGAGGCTGCGATAGCAACCGAGAGCGTGACCGCGAACTCGCGGAAGAGCTTGCCGACAATGCCGCCCATCAACAGAATCGGCGTAAACACAGCGATGAGCGAAGTACTCATCGAGAGCACTGTAAACCCAATCTCTCGCGAGCCCTTCATGGCCGCGTCAAAGGGCTTCATGCCCATCTCGAGATACCGCGTGATGTTTTCAATCACCACGATCGCGTCGTCCACCACAAAGCCGGTGGAGATGGTGAGCGCCATCAGCGAAAGATTGTCGATGCTGTAGCCGAGCAGGCTCATCACGCCGAACGTGCTCACCAGCGAAAGCGGCACGGCAATCGAGGGAATAATGGTGGCCCAGACCTCGCGCAGGAAAAGAAAGACGACCAGCACCACCAGAATCACGCTAATGAGGAGCGAGATTTCAACATCGCGCACGCTGGCCCGGATGGTCACCGTGCGATCGCTCACCACGTTAATGGCAATCGTGGGCGGAATCGAAGCCTGCAGCCTGGGCAGCTCGGCCAAGACCCGATCCACCGTAGAGATCACATTCGCGCCCGGGCTCTTGAAGATGAACAGCATGATCGCGTCGTGCACCTGGCCAGACGGACCCACGACTGGATTGACGCCGGTCATGCCTCCCGTAAGCGAATTGGCCACGCCGTCATACACCTCGCCCAGGTCAGAGAGGCGCACGGGCGCACCAGTGGTCTTGTTGTAGCCGACGATGATCGGCGCATATTCGCGCGCTTTGAACATCTGATCGTTGTCACCGATAGCCCAGCGGTGCCCCTCGTCCTGAAAAGCTCCCTTCGGACGGTTGGCGTTGGCATTGGCCAGCGCGGTGCGGACCGCCTCAAGACCGATGCCGTTGTTGCCCAACTGCATCGGATTCAATTCCACGCGGACTGCCGGGCTGGCGCTGCCGCCGACAAAGACCTGGCCCACACCCTGCACCTGCGAGATCTTCTGCGCCAGGATCGAGTCGGCCATGTCGTAGATCATCGCCTTCGGCACAACATCTGAACTCAACGTGAGGATGAGGATCGGCGCATCGGCGGGATTGGCCTTGCGATAGTTCGGATTCTGCGGCAGATAGGAAGGCAGCTGCGTTCGCGCCGCGTTGATCGCTGCCTGCACGTCGCGCGCAGCTGCATCGATGTTGCGGTTGATATCGAATTGCAGCGCCACCGAAGCGGTGCCCAGCGAACTCGACGACGTCATCTGGTTCACTCCGGCGATGCGGCCGAACTGGCGTTCGAGTGGAGTGGCTACCGACGAAGCCATGGTGGTCGGGCTCGCCCCGGGCAGGCTGGCCTGCACGCCGATCACCGGGAAATCCACTTCCGGCAGCGAGGCGACAGGCAGTACCGAGTAGGCCACCGAGCCAGCCAGCAAAAGCGCCAGACTCAGCAGCGAAGTGGCAACCGGGCGCTTAATGAACGGTGCGGAGAGATGCATGGGGCTGCCCTCAATCAGCGCTGACGGTTTCCGGTTCGGGACTATGCTCGAGCTCGCGCGGCTTCATGCGATGCGCCAGCTTGTCGAAGTAGAGATACACCACCGGCGTGGTAAACAGCGTAAGCATCTGCGAGAAGATGAGCCCGCCGACGATGGTTACACCTAACGGTATACGCAGCTCTGCACCGACGCCACCGCCGAGCGCCAATGGCAAACCGCCAAGGAGTGCGGCCATCGTCGTCATCACGATGGGCCGGAAGCGCAACAGGCACGCCTGAAAGATGGCCTCCTCGGCCGGCTTGCCCTCGTCGCGCTCGGCCTGCAGCGCGAAGTCGATCATCATGATGGCGTTCTTCTGCACAATGCCGATGAGCAGGATCATGCCGATGAGTGCAATCACGCTGAAATCCACATGCGTGATCATCAGCGCGAGCAACGCGCCCACACCTGCGGACGGCAGCGTGGAAATAATGGTAATGGGATGGATGTAGCTCTCATACAGCACGCCGAGCACAATGTACACCGTGATCAGCGCGGCCAGAATCAGCAGTGGCTCGTTCGCCAATGAGCTCTGAAAGGCCGCGGCTGTGCCTTCAAAGCTGGCATTGATCGATGCCGGCATCTGGATGCGCTGCTCGACACTGTTCACAGCTTTGACGGCATCGCCCAGCGCCTTCCCGGACGCAAGATTGAAGCTGACCACCGTAGAAGGAAATTGTCCCTGGTGGCCGATGGCCAGCTGCGCCCGCGATTGCTCCCAGTGCGCCAGCATGCTGAGCGGAACCTGCGTGCCGTTGCCGGATTTCACGTAGAGACTCTGGAGCGTGGTCGGATCGGTCTGGTAGCTCGGGCCCACCTCGATCACCACATGATACTGGTTGAGCTGCGTAAAGATTGTGGAGACCTGGCGCTGGCCGAAGGCGTCGTAGAGCGTGTTGTCGATGTCGGCCATCGCGATGCCGAGCCGAGCCGCCGTGTCGCGATCGATGACAAGCTGCGCGCCGAGGCCCTGGTCCTGCAGATCGCTGGCTACATCGGTCACCACAGGCTCTTTGCTCAGCTCGTCGACCATCTTGCGCGTGTAGAGGGCCAGCTCACTCGGATTGGGGTCTTCGAGCGAATATTGAAATTCTGTCCGGCTCACGCGGTCTTCCACTGTCAGGTCCTGCAGCGGCTGCAGGAAGAGCTGAATGCCTCCGACCTGCGCAAGCTGCGGCTGCAGACGGTGGATCACATCCGTTGCCGAAACTTTGCGCACGTCGAGCGGCTTGAGCGTGATCTGGATACGGCCGGAGTTCAGCGTCGTATTCGTACCGTCGACCCCGATGAAGGACGAGACGTTATCGACGGCCGGATCTCTCAACACAATATCCACAAGCCGCTGCTGCCGCTCGGCCATGCTCTTGAAGCTCACCGTCTGCGGCGCTTCGCTGATCCCCAGGATGACGCCGGTGTCCTGCACCGGGAAAAATCCCTTGGGTACTTCGATGAAGAGCACTACCGTTGCCACAAATGTGGAGATCGTTACCAGCAGCGTGGCGAACCGGTGACGCAGAATGACGCGCAGCATGCGGCCGTAAGCGGCAATGATCGCGTTGAAGACATTCTCTGACCAGTTATAGAAGCGCGTCTGCTTCGCTTCCGCCTTGCCGCGCAGAATCCGCGAGCACATCATGGGCGTGAGCGTGAGCGAGACGACGGCAGAGACGAGAATGGTCACCGCCAGTGTAATGGCAAACTCGCGGAAGAGCCGGCCCACCACATCGCTCATGAACAGCAAGGGAATGAGCACCGCGATCAGCGACACCGTGAGCGACATGATGGTGAAGCCGATCTGCTCGCTGCCCTTGAGCGCGGCGCGCATCGGGCTCATGCCTTCCTCGATGAACCGCGAGATGTTCTCGATCATCACGATGGCATCGTCCACCACGAAGCCCGTCGAAATGGTGAGCGCCATCAGCGTGAGGTTATTCAGCGAGTAGCCCAGCAGATACATCACCCCAAAGGTGCCCACGATCGAAAGCGGCACCGCGACCGAAGGAATGACGGTGGCGGCCAGGTTGCGCAGGAAGAGAAAGATCACCATCACGACCAGCGCGACGGTGAGCATCAGCTCGTACTCGACATCCTTCACAGAAGCGCGGATGGTTACGGTGCGGTCCGTGAGCACGTGCACCTGCACGGTGGCGGGCAGGGCCTGCTGCAACTGCGGCAGCAGTTTGTGAATGCGATCGACGACGGCGATGATGTTCGCGCCCGGCTGCCGCTGGATGTTCACAATCACCGCCGGCTGCTTGCCCATCCACGCGGCCTGCTGGTTGTTTTCCGCGGCGTCGATAATGGTCGCCACATCCGACGCACGCACAGGCGCGCCGTTCCTGTATGCGACGATCACCGGCTTGTAGTCTTCGCTCGAAAGCAGCTGATCGTTTGCGCCGATCGTGTAGGACTGCCGCGAGCCATTGAGCGTACCTTTTGCCTGATCCACATTCGCAGCGGCTACGGCGGAGCGCAGATCTTCGAGGCTCAGGTTATAGGCGGCCAGTTGTGCGGGATTCGCCTGAATACGGACCGATGGCTTCTGGCCGCCGGCGATCGCAACCATACCCACGCCAGTCACCTGCGAGATCTTCTGCGCCAGGTTCGTGTCCGCTGCGTCTTCGATCTTATCCAGTGGCAGCGAGTTCGACGTGAGCGCGAGCGTCATGATCGGCGCGTCAGCCGGGTTGACTTTGCTGTAGATCGGCGGGTTGGGCAGGTCAGCAGGCAAGAAACTGGTCGCCGCGTTGATCGCAGCCTGCACCTCCTGCTCGGCCACGTCGATGTTCTCGTCGAGATTGAATTCGAGGGTGATGACTGAGCCGCCGCCGGAGCTCACCGACGTCATCTGCTTGAGGCCCGGCATCTGGCCAAACTGCCGTTCCAGGGGCGCGGTTACGGAAGAAGCCATCACCTCCGGCCCGCCGCCGGGATAGAACGTCAGCACCTGAATGATGGGGTAATCGACCTCAGGCAGCGCCGAGACCGGTAGTTGTTGAAAGCCGAGGCCGCCCGCAAGCAAAATTGCCGCCATCAGCAGCGAAGTAGCCACCGGGCGCAAGATAAACGGCCGGGATGGGCTCAGGCTCACGGCATCTGCCCCTGCGTCACGCCGCCCTTATTCGCCGGCGCGGGCGGAACGGCTAGATCGCCGCCCAGTTCCGAAGTCACCAGACCGCTGCTGGACTGGGGTGCGTCGCTGGCAATCACCACCGCATCGGGATGCAGACGGTCGGCGCCGTCCACTACCACTTTCTGGCCCGCCGACACACCGCTGTCGAGAATCGTGGCCTGCCCCTGTGCCAGCGCGACCTTCACCGGCTTCATCTTCACCGTGGCATTGCCCCTGGCGTCGGTATCCGTCACCCACACATACGCGCCATTGATTCCGCTCTGAATCGCTGCGGAGGGCACCACCAACGCCTTCGGGCGGTTCTCCATCACCAGGTGAATGTTCACAAATTGCGAAGGAAAGAGCAGATTGTCTGCATTCGAAAAGACAGCCTTCAGCCGGTCGGTGCCCGTGGTCGTGTCGATCTGGTTATCGGCTGTCAAAAGCTGTCCAGAGGCGAGCCTCTGCACGTCGCCTTTGTCGTAGGCATCTACCGGGAGCTGCCGGTCGGAGGCGAGTTTCCGGAGCACCTGGGGCAGTTCGTTTTCGGGCAGCGTAAAGTAAACCGCGATTGGCTGGAACTGGTTGATTACCACCAGATTGGTCGTATTGGCGGTGATGATGTTGCCGGGATCTACCAGCCGCAATCCGATGCGGCCGGTAATAGGCGACTGGATGGTGCACCAGCTGAGCTGCAGCTCGGCCGTCTCGATGGCCGCTTTATCGGCCTGGATCGCGCCCTGGTACTGGCCCATCGCCGCTTCGTCGGCGTCGAGCGTCTCCTTGGAGACCACCCCTGCCTCGAACAAAGCCTTGTAGCGGGCAAACTCAGCCTGCGCATTCTTGAGCAGGGCCTCGTCATGCGCGAGCGTCCCTTTAGCCTGATCCAGAGCCGCCTGGTAGGGCTTGGGGTCGATCACCATGATGGTCTCGCCCTCGTGGACCTGCTGCCCTTCGGTAAACTTCACCGGAAGCAGTTCGCCGCTGACCCGCGCCTTCACGGTAACGCTGTAGTACGGCGTGACCGTGCCGAGCGCCGTGAGATAGATGGGCATAGGCCGCATGGCCACGGGCGTCACCTGCACGGGGACAGGCCGATTCTGGAGTTCCGCGGCCTGCCGGGCGCTGTTCTGCTTGCTCAGCTGCTGGTTGTGATAGATGCGCCAAGCTGCGAGGCCCAGCGCGCAGACCAATACCAGGTACACGACAACGCGGATCCTAGATCCGTTCCTCGACCCTTTGCGGGCCGGCGGCTCGGCGTAAGCGCTACCGTTAGGCAAGTGAGACTGAGATGTAGCTTCACTGCTCATTGTGTCGATGGCCATCGCTTTCTCTTGTTCTGAAAGAGCCACCCGAAGCACATTCGGTGCGGCAGTCGGTCTGTACGCTTTCCGGTAAGCGCAGTCCGCATCTATGCTTCAGCTACGAAACTATGGCTTCCAAGCATTCCACCGCCCCAACGGACCCGGAATCAGGCGTGCGGAAGAAAACTACCTAAGGAGCATTACGTTCCCGGAGGAGGAAAAGACGCGATCATTGTATGCTAACCGGGCGAATCTGTCGCAAGGCGAAAGCGCTCGTGGGAACCGCGATGCGGAACGCGCGGGTCGGCGCAGGCCGTCGGCCCCACGAAATCCGCGGCTGCCAGGGTGCGAATCCTGATAGGGGGCTGGGATATGAGGGTCCTGATTTTTGGGGCAACCGGCATGGTGGGCCAGAGTGTGCTGCGGGAATGCCTGCGCGATTCCGGGGTGGGGCAGATCATTACAGTCGGACGTAACGCGACCGGCGTCGAAGACGCCAAGCTAACCGAGATTGTGCTCCCGGATATGGGCGACTACGGCGTGATTGAACCTCAGCTCAAGGGCTTTGACGTGTGCTTTTTCTGCCTTGGCATCTCCTCCGCCGGCATGACGGAGGCCGACTATACGCGCGTCACGTACGGCCTCACGCTCGCGGCCGCGGAAACTCTTGCCCGGCTCAACCATGGGATGACGTTTATCTATGTCTCCGGCGCCGGCACGGATTCGACCGAAGCGGGAAGGATCATGTGGGCGCGGGTGAAGGGCCGCACGGAAAATGCACTGTTGCGCCTTCCGCTCAACGCCTACATGTTTCGTCCGGGGGCGATCGAGCCTATGGACGGAATCCGTTCCCGCACTCCCTCCTACCGGGTGATCTACGCGCTCACCAAGCCGTTGCTGCCGCTGCTTCGATGGGCGCTGCCGAATCAGATCGTCAGCACCCGCGAACTGGGCCGCGCCATGCTGCGCGTCGCCCGGCGAGGCTACGGCCTGCGCATTCTGGAGACCCGGGATATCCGGGCCGCCGCAGAGGGTTAAACCATTCAACTTTCCCCGCTCGCTGCCAAAGGGAGCCTGTGCTAGCAGGAGGACCTCATCCCGGCCCCGTCATGCCCGTGGTAGAGTGAGATTCCACGGAGGACAGGATGGCGGCCGGAACCCAGCTTGCGGGCAACCACGAAATTATCGACCTGCAGCAACAGGTGGTGCGGCTGCAGGCGCTGCTCGAGGCTTCGCGGCAGGTGCACTCCACCATTCAGGAAAGAGAAGTCCTGGAGCAGGTACTGCGGATCGTGGTGCGCGAGCTGGAGATGGACGGAGCCGCGTTCCCCAGCACCGGTCTCAGCATCGGCGTATCCGCTGAATCCGATGCCAACGGGCCCGAGCAGCCCCGGTTTCCCCTCGACGACCGCGATGGCAGACGGATGACCGAGTTGGTAGTGACCACGCCCAGCGGCCGCCCGCTAACGCTTTACGAGGCGGACTTCCTGGAAGGACTGGCGCTGCAGGCAGCCGTGGCTCTCGAAAACGCCCGCAATCATAAGCGCAACCTGGAATTTGTGCGGCTGCAACAGGACCTGGAGGCGGCCCGGCAAATCCAGCGCTCGCTGCTGCCGCAGAAGCTTCCTCAAATCCCAGGCTATTCGATTTGCTTCCGCTCCGACACCTGTTATGAGGTCGGCGGCGACTATCTGGACATTGTCGACCAGCCCGATGGCAGTCTGCTGATTGCCGTTGCCGACGTCGCCGGGAAGGGCCTTGCCTCAGCCATCATGTCCATGGGCTTCCGCTCAGCCTTTCGCGGCATCGCGGCCAACGGCATACCCCTGGACGAGCTCGCCACGCGTATGAACCAACACCACTGGGCCGAAGGCGAAGAGGCGCGGCGGCGCTATGTGACAGCCATCTTTATGCGGCTGCACCCCGAGGCGGGGGAGATCGAAGTGGCGAACGCCGGGCACAATCCCGGATTCCTGGTCAGGCCCGGTGCTGCGCCGCATCAGTTCCACGCTGCAGGGCCGCCGCTGGGAATGCTGCCGGGAATGCGCTATTCCAGCGAAAAAAGCAGCTTCGAGTCCGGTGCACGCCTGCTCTTCTACACCGATGGCCTGACGGAGGTCTTCAGAGGCGATGAGGAGTTTGGTCCGGAACGGCTTTTGGAGGAATTTTGCCGGTGCCGGGCCGAGAATGCCGATGGTATTCTCGATGCATTGTGGACGGCCATTCAACAGTTTGCCGAGGGCGGCCCGCAGGGAGACGACATGACCGCATTGGCGCTCGCTGCCGCGGGCCCCGGCGCAGGCTGTAGGGAGACGCCGGCATGAACGCGTCAAAGAGCACCACCGTCGAGGTCCGGCTGCCTTCGCGCCTGGGCTTTGAAAAGGTGGCCATGAGTACGGCATCGGCCGTGGCCAAGCTCATGGGTTTTCGCGAAGATCGCATCGAAGACCTAAAGACGGCTGTCGCCGAAGCCTGCATCAATGCCATTGAACATGGCAACCGGCTCAATGAGAAACTGTCTGTAGGCGTCGTTCTTTCCGCCCACGAAGACTCGCTCGAAGTGAAGGTGATTGACGATGGCAAGGGCATGATGAAGCGGCCCGCCAAGCCTGATATCGACCGCAAGATGCACGGAGAGGAAGACCCCCGGGGTCTGGGCATGTTTCTCATCCAGGCTCTGGTGGACGAAGCCGAGTGGGTAGCCGGGGCCGATGGCAAAAGCAGCTATGTCCGCCTGCTGATTCGGCTGGATAAAGATTCGGAATAGGACCGGAGGCAATACCAACTTGCAGAGCGAAACTAAATCGCGCATTGATCAGCTGACTTCACCCGCGGGTCATCCCGTCGCCGTTCTGCGCTTTGAAGGCGATATCGCCAGCACTTCTAAAGAGGCGGTCCTCGGCGCCTACCAGTCCCTGCCCAAGGCGACCACCAAGCTGATCCTGCTCGATTTCACGCGGGTGGATTACATCAACTCAAGCGGCATCGCGCTGGTAATTCAACTGCTCATCGAAGCCTCCAACGCCGGCCAGAAGGTCTACGCTTTCGGACTCTCGCCACACTTCACGAAAGTCTTCACCATGGTGGGCATCACCAAGTACGCCGAGCTGTTCGCGAGTGAACACGAGGCGCTGACCGCACTTTAGTCGAGAAGCAGGCGCTTAGCCTGCGATTGTGCATACAATTGTGCTAACATGATTTTAGGAAATTCTATGCCCGCAATCAAAGACAAGAAGTCTGCCGCTCCAACCAGCTTCGCTGTGTATCGGGGCAGGCGAGCTCAAACCGGAAACTCATCCGGTTTTCGCTTCGAAGGCGCGCTGTTCAAGAGCCATCCAGAGTTCAACGGCGAGGTTAAAGCACAAGTTATTTCTCCTGGTCGGATGTTGGTGACGGCAGAGAGCGGTACTCGCGAAGCAACCGATCCAGTGATGGCTTCCTTCCTGGCATTTCTCGGAAGCGATATTGCCAGCCATCCCGAGAAGGTCTCGCCGCTCGACGAGAATCTTGTGCGGAGTGCGTCGAAATTGACTAAGGGCGTTGTCGTGGACCCCGAGGAAGATCTCGGCGGTCAGGACATCCTGTAATATTCCGTTCGGCCATGATCGTAAACGGCTGGAGGCTCTATGCTCACCCTCTGTTCGAGCAGCAGTTCCGGCGCTTGGTCGAGAGAGTGGAATCTCTGGCTGCAAAGAATCCTCAAAATTACCGCGATGAACCGGCGACCAAACTTCTGGCGACGATCAATCGCTATGTTCGCGAGATCATCCCGCGTGACCCCAATGCAGCCGAGTTTCGGCAGGGCAATACTCTCGGCGCGGACAATCGCCATTGGTTTCGGGCCAAATTTCACGAGCGATACCGGCTCTTTTTTCGCTTTTCGAGCAAGGAAAAGGTCATCGTGTATGCGTGGGTAAACGACGAGCATACATTGCGCAAGTCAGGCGCGAAAACCGATCCCTACACCATATTCCGCGCTATGCTCGAGGCAGGCGACCCTCCACGCACGATGAAACAATTGTTGTCGCACGCGAAAGAACTGAAACCCTGACCCGCACACGCGCAATGCGATGATTGCAAATTGGGGATCAGAGGCAGATCGAACGTTCGAGGTGACGTAGAATTCCACCATGCAACTCGACGCGATCCAGGCCGCTCTTCGCGAGGCTGGTCTTGACGGCTGGCTCTTTTACGATCATCACCACCGCGATCCCATCGCAGCGCGCATCCTGGGCCTCGATGAAAAGGCGCATATCACGCGCCGCTGGTATTACTTCGTGCCGGCGACCGGTGAGCCGCGCAAGCTGGTGCACCGTATCGAGCAGGGCCGACTAGGCGCGCTGCCGGGAAGCAAGGGCGTGTATTCCAGCTGGCAGGAACTGCACGCCGGCCTGCAGGCGATGCTCATGAACGCGCGCCGCATCGCCATGCAGTACTCGCCGAACAACGACATCATGTACATCTCGATGGTCGATGCCGGCACGGTCGAGTTCCTGCGGAGCCTGGGCAAGCAGATTGTCACCTCCGCGGATCTGGTCAGCCAGTTTGAAGCGGTGCTGAATGAAGAGCAGGTCGCCAGCCACAGCGCGGCCCAGCGCGCCATTGATGCGATTCTTGCGGAGGGATGGAAGGAGATCGGCCGGCGTCTGCGGCCCGAAGGCGGCGGCAGCGGCTCCCTCTCTGAATTTGACACGGTTACATGGCTCAGCGAGGCCATGCGCCGCGAAGGCCTCGTCTGGGAGAACGGGCCCAATGTCAGCGTGAATGCGAACAGCTCCGACTCACACTATGAGCCGACAGGGGAGAGATCATCGCCGATCCGCGAAGGCGATTTCGTACTCATTGATATCTGGGGGCGTCTCGATAAGCCCCACACCATTTTTTACGACATCACCTGGACCGGCGTCGTGGGCCGCGAGCCTTCTGAGCGCGAGCGACTTGTCTTCACAACTGTGCGCGACGCCCGCGACGCGGCCATCGCCGCCGTCGAATCGGCCTTCGCGGAAGGCCGCACGATCTGCGGCTTCGAAGCCGATGATGCCGCCCGCGGCGTGATCCGTGCTGCCGGCTTCGGCGGCTTTTTCACGCACCGCACCGGCCACAACATCGCGCAGGAATTGCACGGCAACGGCGCGCACCTCGATAACCTGGAGACACACGACCAGCGCCGCATCCTGCCGCACACCTGTTTTTCCGTGGAGCCGGGGATCTATCTGCCGGAGTTCGGCGTCCGCAGCGAAGTCAACATGATAACCGCGCCCGGCAAGGCCTGGGTTACGGGAGCGATTCAGCGCGAGCTGGTCAGGATTTAGAGTTGGCTTGAGCCCGACTCGTGCATCCATGCGTCAGTAAGCAGACGCGGTCTACAGCACGTCCATTAAGTCGAGGAATCCTGCGCGATGAAACGAGCGATGCTCTTTTTCCTTCTGCTGACTACGGGCCTTACGGCGCAGACCGTTCCTCTTGCCACAGATTTACCCAGTCATCCCTTCTTCATCAGGAATACATGGTTCATCGGCGGGGTCGGCAACTGGGATTACCTGACGATGGATGCGCAGGCCGGGCGGCTGTACATTGCGCACGGAACTGCCGTGCAGGTCGTCGATGTCGGCTCGGGCAATCAGGTGGGCACGATTCAGGGCTTGTATGAAGCCCGCCAGGTCACGCTTGATGATACCGGCGAGGTCGGTTACGTAAGCGACGGGGGCCAGGGCAAGGTGTTCGTCTTTGACCGGCAGACGCTGAAGAAGACCGGGGAGATCGACACCGGCGCCAATTCCCGCTCGCTGGTTTACGATTCGCTCACCAAGCTGCTCTTTGTGGTGCGCGCCAACCCGCCGGCGGAAGCTCCTACCCGGGCGGAAGAGCGCAGACGCCCGCCAGCGCGCGAAGGCCCAGCCGCCGAGGTCACCACCACCTCGAAAGTGACAGTTGTCGACACGCAATCCGAGGCCGTGATCGGTGAGATTACCCTCCCGGGACTGCTGGGTTTTGCCGTGGTCGACAACAGCGATCAGGTCTATGTTGCATCGACGGATCGCAGCGAGGTCTTCCGCTTCGATGCGCAGGCTGTGTCCAACCTCATGCATCCACCACTGGAAAGGGCCAGCGCCTCCGCAGGCAAAGCCGCCGCTGTGCCGTCAGGCGAGCAGGCTGCTGCTCCGATCAGCCTCGACTGGACGGGCGACCAGCATGCGCAGAATCCAGCTGAAGGCCATCTACGCGTCTTCCGTCTGGACCCGGAGTGCGCCGATCCCCGCAGCTTGGCCATTGACAACGCGCACCTGCGCCTCTTTGCCGCCTGCGATAACCGCAGGCTGATTGTGTTGAACACCGGCACGGGCGACAAGGTGACTTCGCTGTCCATCGGTCCCGGCGTGGATGCGGTCGGCTACGACGCAGAGCATGGGCTGATCTTCACGGCCAACGGTGGCGCGGAAGGCAGCATGACGATCATCCGGCAGGATGTGACCGACACCTACGCGGTCATCCAGACGCTTCCCACCCGCCAGCGAGCCAGCACCCTGGCGGTCGATCCCACAACAGGTGCCGTTTACCTGGTGACGGATTATCTTGGCGTCGACCTCAACCGTCCGGGCGGCATCGGGACGCTTGTGCAGAGGCCGGTCACCGGCAGCTTTCAGGTGTTGAAGATCTCGAATTGATTGAGCTGGGGCGCTGACTCAGGGCTGATGCGCTGGCCCGGCGACGCGGTGATCAATGATCCGATAATCGGAAGGCACCTTGAAATAACCGGGATCCGCGACCGAACGCGAGATATTCGCAAGCCAGAGCGTCTGGTCGCCATCGCGGGGATCGTGCCGCACCACTTTGACATTGACGCCCAGATCCGGCGAATACCAGTAATCGACTACACGAAGAATTGTCTTTGTATTCCCGATGCTTTGTTTGTAAAACGTGAAGGTCTCGCGCGTCCGTTGCACGTCGAGGCCTTCGAAGGTGTCGGTTCCCAGGTTTTCGCGGGTCAGAAAGGAAATTCCATCCGGCTGCAGCCCAGCCGGGCGCAGCGGCTGGTTGACCGGCTCGTAATAGGGAAACAGATTGCAGACCTTGGCGTAGGGACTGCAGTTATACAGTGTGTGCTCGAGCGGGTCGCTGTATACGTTCATTTGAACGACGGATTGCTGCTTGCCGTCGTCCGGCACCGGGATGAAGCTGCGCCGCTCCTGAAAGATGCGGCCTTCCATGTCGCGAGTCACTACGCGCTCATTTTGCGTAGTCACGGTGGACCCGTCGGGAAGGACTTGCACCCAGGTGGTCTTGGCGACGGCCATAAACGGAGCATTTGGCTTGGGAGGAAAATCAAGCGGCGCAATATATTTCTGCGCGCGAAAATCGGGTGCGTGTGCGGGCTCCTGGGCAGCCAAAGTCAGCGCGGCCATGGCAATCAGAACAGCAAAGGCAGACTTTGTCACTCCAGGCATGGCGGATCACTTCCCTTGTAAAGATGGCCTCGGAGCCATATAAATCTCGTTTCTTCGCATTCTGGGTTAGGGGATAGCCCGCTGTCACGTAAATTCCTCGGTAAATCGATCCAACCGGTTTGCGGGGCCGGCGACAGAATTAAAGTTGGCACCCTGGCCTTGGTGGCGCATCGGATGAATGGCGAATACCAAACCCACCCTGGAACCTGAAGCAGATTGCGCACATCTCTGGTTCCACCACGACCCCACCACCGCACACCCGATGGAGGTAAGACCATGCCTTTGCCAAACGATGAACGAATCGTTGCGTTAGCCAACGATCTCTTGCAGCAATTCGACCAGCTTTTTGGGCTGCACCCTGGTTTCCGCGCCGCGCACGCCAAGGGTACCCTGCTGACGGGAAGCTTTACACCCTCTGCTGGCGCGCAGGAACTCACCCGAGCGCTGCATGTCACGCGGGATCGCACACCGGTAACCGTTCGCTTCTCCAACTCTACCGGCTTGCCTGAGATCCCGGACTTCGCGCCCGAGGCGAATCCGCGTGGGATGGCGATCCGCTTCAACCTCGCCGACCACGTACATACCGACATCGTGAGCCACTCCACCAACGGTTTCCCCGCCCGCGACGGCGCGGAGTTTCTCGCCCTGCTGAAGGCGATCGCCGCCAGCGGGCCGGATGTACCTTCGCCCAAGCCGGTCGAGGTCTTTCTCGGATCGCATCCTGCGGCCTTGGCCTTTGTGCAGGCGCCCAAACCATTTCCTTCGAGCCTGGCACGCGATACCTACTTCGCGGTGACGGCTTATGCCTTCACGAACGCGTCCGGCGAGAAGAAGTTTGGCCGCTACCGCATCGTTCCCGAACTCGGCAATGACTACCTGACCGACGCCCAGGTGGCTGCGCTCGCGCCCGACTACCATTTCGGCGAGATCGAAGGACGGGTAAGGAAGGGTGGCGCCCGTTTCAAGGTTCTCGTGCAAGTAGCTGCTCCCGGCGATGTGACCGACGACGCCACGGTGCATTGGCCCGAAAGCCGCCCGATTGTCGAGCTCGGGGCCATCGAATTGACGGGTGTCGCCAAGGACAATCCGGCCGAGCAGAAGCAGATCATCTTCGACCCCATCCCTCGCGTCGACGGCATCGAGCCCTCGGCCGATCCGCTGCTGGAATTGCGCGCTGCAATCTACCTGCTGAGCGGACGCCGTCGGCGGGCAGCCAAGCTGGAAGAGGTGGTCGCGTAGGAACACGCGAATCCCGAGGTTCCTGCCACCCCGTCGTCCTGCTAGGCCGGAATAGGCTCAGGCAGCGGTGGCGGGGCGGGATCGGGCGAGGGGTCCGGCAACGGGGGCTCCGTCTCCGGGCCTGGTGTCGGGTGGGGTCTTGGCGGAGAAACCGGAGGGACGGCAGGGGGGAGCGTCACCGGTGGGCCTGGCTTTTCAATCAATTGGAGAGAGTCGGCAAAACTGGGCATTTGGCATTGGATGCGATCGGCCGAGATAAAAGCCAGTCCGTGCCGCGCCGGTCTTTCTATTTGGGCCGAAGACCGTCCAATGGATATGCAAATCTGCGCCCCGGGCGCTCCGCAGTTCTTTGCAGGTTGGCCCCGGTGCCGTCCCGCCGGTACAATGGAGTTCTACGCTTAGAGCAACAAGGGATACGTGATTTTCTTGAGAATGTTGGAGCAACTGCACGTGAGAGGCATGAACCGCCGCGGTGTGCGGCTTGAATGGTTTGCGGGACTCGGCATGGCGCTGGCAGCAGCGGTTTTGCCGGTATCCGCTGCAGCCGGAACCGTTGCGACAGAGACTACCCTGAACGTGAACACCAGTAACCAGTCCGGCCGCACCATGGCCACAGTCACGGTCAACGTGGCGGACGAATACGGTTTGCCGGCAGCCGGAGCTGTGAACATCAACGACGGCGACCGCACGTTGGCAGAAGTTGCTCTGAACGGATCAGGGCAGGCGACCACCACCGTGAGTTTGCCCGGCGGTGCGCACGAGTTGCAAGCCGTCTACACGGGTGACCCGACCCACATCGCCTCGACTTCGGCAATTACGGAGGCCACCGGAAATGCGACGGCGGCTCCGAATTTCCAGCTGACACTGACGCCTATCTCACCGTCTTCGGTTCCCGTCACGCTGGCGGCGGGCGCTTCCGGAACGGTTGAGGTGACCGTGACACCCGAAAATAACGCAGCGCTGACCTCGCCGATGTTCGTCACGCTGTCCTGTTCGGGACTTCCCAACCAGGCCTCGTGCACCTTTACGCCGGAGAGCGTCGAAATTCTCGCAAGCACTCCCACAAGCTGCTCTGCGGGTTCGCCTGCATCCAGTTGTCCGCCCGTGAGCACGATGCTGCTGCAGACGCAGGGTCCGGGCACGGTGGGCCAGACCGCTTCTACTCGGAGGGCCAGTCCGGTTTCCTGGGCATTTCTGCTCCCCGGCGTCCTGGGACTCAGCGGCCTGGCCTGGGGAACGCGCCGGCGCGCATGGCTGAGCCGGCTCGCGCTGATTGCAATGCTCGGCATGGTAGGCACACTGGGTGTTTCGGGCTGCAGCCCGCTCTATCGCTATTACCAGCATGGCCCGGGCAACGTCCCCCCCACACCCGCCGGGACGTATAACGTCACTGTGACGGCGCAGTCCAGCAACGGCGTGACCGCCATTACGAACTCAACCAATCTGGTGCTGACCGTGCAGTAAGAGGCATGAGACGCAGGCATCCGCTTCCCCCTGAGGTGTACGCACTGGTGGATGCAACGCCGGCGACGGTGCTGCTGGAAGGCGGTATGCCCGGCAGAATCGCCGAGCGGAACACACTTTATGAGGAGCCGTGGACCCGCCTGTTCACGGCTCCTTTGCGCATCTGCCAAGCGCAGCGTCCGGAAGAGATCCCGATGCTCTTTGCGGAAATTGAAGGTGGGGTGCGCGCGGGTCATTGCGCGGCGGGATTTTTCTCCTACGAGTGCGGACACTGCTTTGAGGCAAAAGCTCCACTACGCCAAACTGGAGACCATCCGCTAGCGTGGTTCGGAATCTACGAGCGCAGCTATCGCTTCGATCATGAAACCGGCCATTTCGTGGACGGCGATCCTCCAGACCTCTCGCAGGAACGCGTCTCGCCTGCAGAATCCGCACCTGAGATCACCGCAGAGTTCGCGGTCTCTCCTGGCGACTATGCCGCGCAAATCGCCGCGATCCATGAGTGGATCCGTGCCGGGGACGTCTATCAGCTCAACTTCACCGCACCATGGCGTGTGAGCCTGCGCGGCAGCGCGGCACGTCTGTATGGAAGGCTGCGAGCCCGCCAACCAGCCATCTATAGCGCTTTTGTCCATAGCGGCGAAGGCAGGAAAATCCTCTCCTTTTCACCCGAGTTGTTCTTTCGCATCGAATCGGACGGCAGTGGGCGGCGCATCACCACCAGGCCGATGAAAGGCACAGCGCCGCGCGGACGAACAACGCGCGAAGATTGCGAGCGCGCCGAGTGGCTTCGCAACGATCCTAAAAACCGTAGCGAAAATGTGATGATCGTCGATCTGCTGCGCAACGACCTGGGGCGCATCGCAAACTTCGGCAGCGTGCGCGCAGACAGACTCTTCGAGGCCGAACGCTATCCCACGCTGTGGCAGATGACGTCGACCGTCAGCGCAACGCTGCGCGACGACGTGACCTTCGAGCAGATCTTCCGCGCGCTCTTTCCCTGCGGCTCCATCACCGGCGCTCCCAAGGTGAGGGCGATGCAGTTGATCGGGGAGATCGAGAGCGAACCTCGTGGCGTCTACACCGGCGCGATCGGATTTTTTTCGCCGCAGCAGACCATCTTCAATGTGGCCATTCGCACGCTGGAATTCGATGGCGTGACAGGAACGATGGGCACAGGCAGCGGCATCGTCATCGACTCCGACCCTGCCGAAGAGTACAGCGAGTGCCTGCTCAAAGCCTCCTTTCTCACGCAGTCGCCTCCCGAATTCTCGCTGATCGAAACGATGCTTTGGGACGAAGGATTTCCTCTGCTCGAGTTGCATCTGGACCGGCTCACCGACTCCGCCGCGTACTTCGACTTTCCCTGCGAGCGCGCCGAAGTGCGCGCCGCGCTTGATATGTATGCGCAGAAACTTGCCAATCGCGCAGCGCGCAAAGTCCGTCTGCTTCTCGATCGCGATGGCGCCATCACAATCACCGATGAAGTACTTGGGGCGGGAGCTCTGCGGGACCGCATGCGCCGCGTCTGCATTGCCGCGCGGCGTACAGACCCGGCCGATCCGATGCTCTTCCACAAGACCACCCACCGGCCAATCTATGCAGAGGCTTTCCAGCAAGCGGCGCGTGACGGCTTCGACGACGTGCTCTTCTTCAATCTGCGCGGGGAACTGACGGAAGGCGCCATCAGCAACGTATTTGTCGTGAAGAATGGCGAATGGCTCACGCCACCCGTCGAGTGCGGACTGCTCGCCGGCGTCTACCGCCGCCACCTGCTGGAGACACGCGCCGGGATAAAGGAACAGGTGCTGCAGGAGGAAGACGTGCGCAGCGCGGATGCACTCTACATTGCCAACGCCGTCCGCGGCGTGCGGCGCGTGCAGATCGACGACAGGCGCGGTTGACTGGGCGACCTTTCGCCGAATATTTCACCGAGGGTCTGCTCAAGATGGTACAAAGTTATCGGGAGTTGCGGCCGTGGACAGATGCACCTGTAGATTGTCGAAGAAAATCGCTTTTTCAGGCATTGTTACGCTGATTGCCCTTTCAAGCGCACACGCATTCGCGCAGGATGAGAGTCAGGCGTGGCTCAGTTACTCGGACCGCACCGCGCACACGATGTTTCCGCGTGATATTCGCGCGCTGGGCACGAGCCCCATCGAGCAAACTGCCGTCGAAGAACTCAAGCGCAATCTCAGCGATGCTGGCGCAGCGTCGCGCCCAGCGGTCGCGGGCGAAACCGTCCTCGGCACCGGAGCCGAGATCCGCAAAGCCTATCCCCATGTGCCGGTGCCCGCAGATATGCCGCCCGAGAGTTACTGGATGCATGCGAGCGGCTCCGGCGATCACAAGCTGCTCATAATCGCAGGTGGCGATGAACGCGGCGTTCTTTACGGAGCCTTCGCGTTGCTCCGCTCGTCGGCGGCGGGTGAGCCCGTCGACCTAAGCAAGACCCCTCTGCGCAGTGAACCCGCGATGAAGATTCGCTGGGTAGACGAGTGGGACAATGCCAATGGCACGGTGGAGCGCGGCTACGGCGGCCGCTCGATATTTTTTGACAACGGCCATGTGCGTGAAGACCTGAGCCAGGTGAACGAATACGCGCGGCTGCTTGCGTCTATCGGCATCAATGGCTGCAATGTGAACAATGTGAACGGAGCCGCACCGTTCCTCACTCCCGGATGGCTGCAGGGCCTGAAGCGCATCGCCGACACCATGCGTCCGTGGGGGGTACGCCTCGCCATGAGCGTCGACATCGCCAGCCCGCAGAAGATTGGCGGCCTCAAGACCTTCGATCCGCTCGATCCGGATGTAAAAGCGTGGTGGGCAAACAAGGTAAATGAGATTTATGCGCAAATCCCAGACCTAGCAGGATTCACAGTAAAGGCCGACTCAGAGGGTCAGCCGGGGCCGGCGAGCTATGGGCGCAGCCCCGCCGATGCTGCTAACGCGCTGGCCAATGCGCTCGCGCCGCATGGAGGCGTGGTGCTTTATCGCGCCTTCGTCTACAACAATCATCTCGATTACAACGATCTCAAGGCCGATCGTGCCCGCGCGGCCTATGACATCTTTCATCCCCTCGACGGCAAGTTCGCGCCCAATGTGATCGTGCAGATCAAAGAGGGCCCCATCGACTTTCAGGCCCTCGAGCCGGTTTCGCCGCTCTTCGCAGGCCTGCGCGAAACCAACTCAGCAATGGAGCTGCAGATCACGCAGGAATATCTGGGCCAGCAGCGGCACCTCGTTTACATCGCGCCCATGTGGAAGCGGGTCCTCGATTTCGACCTGCGCGCCGAAAACCGTTCGACGCCAGTCAAACAGATCATCGAAGGCAAGACCTTCGAGCGTCCTTTGAGTGGCATGATCGGCGTGTCCGACGTGGGACGCGATGGATGGCTGGGCGCGTCGCTGGCGATGGCAAATCTCTACGCCTTCGGCCGGTTCGCTTGGAATCCCGATCTCACTCCGGAAGCGATCGCTGCCGAGTGGACGAAGCAGACGATCAGCGCAGATCCGCAAGTGGTGGCCACCGTCGACAAAATGCTGATGCAGTCGTGGCCTGCCTACGTCGACTACACCGGCTTTCTCGGCACGCAGACGCTGACCGACATCACCGGCAGCCATTACGGACCGAACATCGAGGCGAGCGAGCGCAATGGCTGGGGCCAGTGGCATCGCGATGACGCGCAGGGAATCGGCATGGACCGAACCGTGGCTACAGGCACCGGATTCATTGGGCAATATCCTCCCGAGGTCGCCAAGATGTATGACTCGCTCGCCACATGCCCCGAAGATCTTCTGCTGTTCTTTCATCACGTGCCGTGGAACTACAAGCTGCACTCCGGCAAGACCGTCATCCAGTACGTGTATGACAGCCACTACAAGGGCGCGCAAGAAGCCGCAGAATTAGGCGCGGAGTGGGCCACGCTGAAAGACAAGATCGATCCGGCGCTTTTTGAAGACGAGCGCGCCCGGCTCGAATACCAGGCGGGCCACGCCATCGTATGGCGCGACGCAATCGTCCAGTATTTCCTGAAAGAGAGCGGCATTCCTGATGCGCAGGGCCGCGCCGGGCATTTCCCAGGCCGAATGGAAGCCGAAGACGCACGGCTTACAGGTTACTCGGTCATCGATGTGAACCCTTGGGAGGATGCTTCGCGGGGAAAAGCCGTAAGCTGCGCGGAAAAATCCTGCTCGGCCGAATGGACCTACAACGGCCAACCGGGCCGCTACGATATCGCGGTACAGTATTTCGATCTGCAAGGCGGCACGGCACACTTCACGCTCGGCATCAATGGCAACGGGATCGTCTCATGGGCCGCCGACGCGACGCTTCCTTCGCGCCGCCCGCATGGAGACAACTCCACCCGTTATACGATGCGCGGCGTAGAGCTCAAGCCCGGCGATGTGCTGCGGGTCGAGGGCGTGCCGGATGGCGGCGACCCCGCGGCATTGGATTACATCGAGATCGAGCCTGCGACAACTGCGCCGCAATCCTGATTAGTTCACAAAAGAAGCTAAGTTCCGTCTAACTTCTCAAGTTATCGAAGAAACTTCGAGCGAAAGCCCGACGCGGGCGTCAGTGTGTTCAGAAGAAGCCACCGCAAACCGGGAGCTGTCTGGCTCTCTTCCCAATTTCATTCCGAGAGGCGAGATATGAAGGGAAATCCTGTCCGCGCGGGCAGATGGATGTTAACCTCTGCCTGGATGTTGATTACTGTTTTGCTCACGCTCGTGGGCTATGCGCATGACGCACGCGCACAGCAAGCCGGCACCAAACCAGCCGAGCAGAATCCCGACTTGGGCAGTTACCAGACCATTTATCTGCCCAACGTGACCGAGCGAAGCGAAGGCTACGATATCGTGACCGACCTTCGGAACATCTTGCCGAAATCGAAGATCTATTACGTAGAGTCGGAGAAAGCGATCTCCATGCGCGGCACGCCGGAAGATATTGATCTCGCGCAGAAGATGGTCTCTGAGCTCGACAAACCCCGGCAGGCCTATCGTCTCACCTACACCTTTGCCGAGATAGAGAACGGAAAGCGCGTTGGAGCGCAGAGCTTTGCACTCGTTGCGGTGGTTTCAGAAGGGAAGACGATTCTGAAGCAGGGCACTAAAGTGCCCATCATTACGGGAACGACGGATAAAGGTACATCGGCACAGAGTTCTCAGGTGCAGTACCTGGACGTGGGATTGAATATCGAGGCTTCTCTTGAGGCCTGTGCGGAGGGCGTAAGACTACGCACCAAGGTCGATCAGTCGAGCATCACTGACGAGCGATCCGGCATCTCCGCGGCGGACCCGGCAATTCGC
This sequence comes from Occallatibacter sp., assembly GCA_035508375.1. Taxonomy (GTDB): domain Bacteria; phylum Acidobacteriota; class Terriglobia; order Terriglobales; family Acidobacteriaceae; genus Telmatobacter. The sequence continues at coordinate 66,227 of DATJNF010000052.1, forward strand.
CAGACGGTTCTCGAAGCGACATCGGATCTGCAACCGGGGAAGCCGGTGGTTCTGGGCTCACTGGACATGCCGGGCAGTACACGCCGTCAGGAGGTGGAGGTCGTTTCAGAGCTGCTCCGCTGATCGTGCTGGCCAACTTGCTGTGGGCAGCACAAGCGCGACCGTTAAGCCTTCGCCACTTCCACCAGCGCTGAGTAAAAGGTCGCGCCGGCGCCGATATCCGTGAGACGCTCGCTCGTCAGCACATTCACATTGACGCCGTCCGGCTGCAGCTTGGCCCAGTCGAGACGCGCCGCCACTACGCCGGTTGGCAAATTCGGATTAAGCAGCGCGGTCAGCTTCAGCGATCCGCGATCATTGAAGACGCGCACTGCATCGCCTTCGCCAATCGCACGGGAGGCCGCATCGTCCGGATGCATTTCAAGTCGCTGGCTGGTCTTCGCCTCCATCCGGCGGTGGCCTTCGAGATTTGCGAAGGTCGAATTCATGTAGTTGTCGTTCTTGCGGCCAAGCAGCTCGAGCGGAAAGCGCTCCGCGCCTTTACTCCATCTGGACTCGACCGGAGGTACAAAGCCCGGAAGCGGATCCTCGCCGGCAGCGGCGAGAGTCTCCGAGTAGAACTCGATCTTTCCGCTCGGCGTCGCGAGCGGGCCGGAAGTGTAGGGCTGAAAAGGATGCTCTTCGGGGTCGCGATGAAATGCGAGCGGAACGTGACCTTTCTCCTTCAGCTCATCGAGCGTGATGTGCTCCATGTTCGCGTTGGTCGAGTGGCCGTCAGCGCCAATTGCCAGCGCCTGTCGGATGATCTCCTCCGGTGTGTCCCGGAAACACGGCTCCGCAAATCCCATGCGCTGCGCAAGCTGGCCGAAGAGCCACACGTTGGAGCGCGCTTCGCCGGGCGCCTCAATCGCCTGCTGCGAGAGCTGCACGAAATAGTGGCCGTAGGCGCCCTGCACTTCAGTCTGTTCGAGAAACGTCGTCGCGGGCAGAATAAAGTCCGCGTAGTCGGTGGTGTCGTTGAAGAACAGATCGTGCACTACGGTGAAGAGATCGGTCCGTGCCAAACCACGGCGCACCGCGTTCTGGTTCGGAGCAACCGCACCGGGATTCGAGTTATAGACAAAGAGCGCATGAACCGGCGGCTGACTGTTTTCTGATCCCTGTTCTTGCCCCAGCTCGGTCAGCGCATGGCCCAGTGTGCACATGTTCACCAGCCGCGCCTCGCGGCCCAGCGGCGAAGCCTTTGCGAGATCCGGCCGGCGCGTTGCAGTCTCATCCCACTCGAATGCGCCCGACGTGGAAAGCTGGCCTCCGCCGCCGCGATGCTTCCATGCGCCGGTTAGCGCAGGCAGCATGGCGATGGCGCGCGCCGCCGCGCCGCCATTTTCGCAGCGCTGCACGCCGTAGTTCATGCGCAGCGCTGCAGGCCGCGTCGTCGCATATTCTCGCGCAAGCTGCTCAATCTGTGCCGGCGTCATGCCGGTGTAGTGCGAGACGCAACCCGGCGTATACTCGCGCGCGCGTTCAGTCAACTGGTCGATGCCATGCGTGAACTCGGCAATATAGGCGGGGTCTTCCAGGCCTTCGTTGAGAATCACGTGCATCATGCCCAAGGCCAGCGCCACATCCGTACCGGGACGTATCGCGATATGCCAGTCAGCCAGTGCGGCCGTTCGCGTACGATATGGATCGATGACGATCAGCCGCGCGCCATTGCGCCGGGCCTGATCGATCATCGGCCACAGATGAACGCTGTTTCCATGAATGTTCGCGCCCCACGCAATGACGAGCTTGGCGAGGCGAAAGTCTTCTGTCGGCGTGCCCAGCTTTTTGCCGTAGACGAGCTTCCACGCCTGCCCACCAGCTTCAGAGCAGATTGTGCGGTCGAGCTGGCTCGCGCCCAGTCGATGAAAGAAGCGGCGATCCATTGAACCATAACCGAGCACGCCGATGGTGCCAGCGTAGCTGTAGGGCAAGATCGACTCAGAGCCATGCTCATCGCTGATCTGCTGCAGGCGCTCCGCAATCGCATCCAGAGCCTCGTCCCACGTGATGCGCTCAAAGCTTTCGTGCTCGCGTCCGCGCGGCAATGGTCCCTTCGCCACGCTGGCTTTGCGGCGCAGCGGATACAGAATCCGCTCAGGCGAGTACACGCGGTCGAGATACTTGGCCACTTTGCCGCAAAGAAAGCCCTGCGTTACCGGATGCTTCGGGTCGCCCTGCACCTTCACGGCACGACCTTCCTTATTCACCGTCACCAGCACGCCGCAGGAATCCGGGCAGTCGTGCGAGCAAACCGTATGAACAATGCGAAAGGCGCTCATAGCGTTATTGTAAGCTGAACGCGAGGTGCCATATATGCGGCGTTTTCTATGGATTTTCCTGTTGTTGGCCTGCGTTCTTCGCGGACAGTTGGCTTCTGCTCAAGGTGTGCAGAGCGCAGATGAAACGTCCATTCGCGCGGCAATCACTGCGCAGGCCGCCGCGTGGAACCGTGCAGACATTCCGGCCTTCATGCAGGCCTATGAGAACTCGCCGGAGACCACGTTCATCGGCAGCACGGTTCGCAAGGGTTATGAGCCCATTCTGCAGCGTTATCGCTCGGCATACGCAAATTCAGCGCAGATGGGCACGCTCAGCTTTTCGAATATAGACGTGCGGTTACTTCCGGCTCGGTGCGGTGCGGCAGAATATGCCATTGTCACCGGCAACTTTCATCTTGAGCGCACACAAAAAGGCAGCGCGACCAAGGACGACGGCATCTTTTCTCTGGTGTGGCGCAAAGGCCCGCAGGGATGGAAGATTGTGCTCGATCACACGAGCTAACCCGAGTTAACTGCCGAAGCCTGATCTGTCCTGTAGACTGGTTGCGTTATGAGCTGCATCTTCTGCAAGATCGTCTCCGGCGAGATTCCCTCCACGGCCATCTACCAGGACAGTTCCGCTTACGCATTTGCCGACATCACACCCAAGGCGCCGGTGCACATCCTCATTGTGCCGCGTGAGCACATCGTGTCACTGAGTCAAGCGAGCGAAGATCAACGCGATTTGCTGGGTCACCTGATGTGGACCGCTGCGGAGATCGCGCGCAGCCAGGGACTCGCAAAGGGTTATCGGGTTGTGGTGAATGCGGGTGAAGATGGCGGGCAGACGGTTGGACATCTGCACATGCACCTGATGGGCGGGCGCCCCATGACCTGGCCGCCGGGATGAGAGAGACAGCGGACAGTAGTCAGATTACAGTGGACAGTGACTTGCGTGCTGATCACTGTCCACTGATCACTGTTCCCTAAACTGGTTGTTGCGCGTACTCTTCTTCCTCTTCCACACCGTAACGGCGAAGCAAATTCGGCAGGCTCTGCGAGAACGCGGAGCGCGGCATCACCACGTCGCATCCCGCTTCCACGCCCTTCAACTTCAGGTCGCCCTGCACGTGGCTCAGGAAGCCGATGATCGACACCGCCTTCTTGAACTTGGAGCGGAATTTCGGAATCAGTGTCATCGGCTTGGCGTTCACGTTATTCAGATCGAAGACCAGCAGCGAGGGACGCTGGTTCTCGGGCGCTTCGAAGATCCGCGTGACGGCATCCTTGTCGCCTTTGACGAATTCCACCTTCACGCCGAGCTTGCGCGCCGTCTCCTGAATCTTCGCGAGGAAGAAGAGGTCCTCAATGAAGCAGAAGATGCGCGTGGGCGCATCCTGGCGGACAGGCGCAGCGGCCTGGGGCGCGTAGGCATCGGCATAGTAGCCGGCATGATTGCTGCCGCCAATCTGGATGGTCGACGGCGGCCCGTCCGCCACGTTGCCGTTCGCGGCACGATAGCTGTGATCCATCGGACCGACGAATTCGCGCGGTCCCTTCTGCTTGCCCTTGCGCTTGCCCTGATGTCCGCCGATGCTGTTGCCGGGCGAGGATGGAGGCATGCCGTTTTTCTGGAAGAATTTCTTCTTCTTGCGGCCCTGCCCGGGGTGGGCAGGCTTCTGGTGCGCGGGTTGCGGAGCCTGCATCTGGGGCTGCTGGCTCTGCGGCGCCTGATGATTCTGCGGCGCGCCCTGCTGGTTGGATTTATTCTTGCGGCGGCGCCTGCGGCGCCGATGTCCTTGCGACTGCACCTGACCGTTGTCAGGTGCGGGCCCCAGCTCCGGCTGGGGCTGCGTCGATTCTGTGGTCATGCGTGTACTTCCTGGTGCTTTGCAATATAGTGCAACAAACTGGGGCTCAGTTGCGCCTATTCCGCGCCGAGCTCTCTAACCTCTTTGAGGAATCCTGCCAGCCTCCGCCGATTGCCGCCCGGCCCTAACCTGTGCCCACGCTGGAATTTTCGAACTCTCGCCGCGAGAAGGTCCATCGCACGCCAAAAGTCGTATCTGCATCCAGATTGGCTGCGGTGTAGTTCAATTCAGGCCGCTGGACTCTGCTCGTACAGCAAACTTTTCCACCGGGACACAACCGGAGTAGCTTCTTTGGCCCGGCGCTTCCACAAATCTCTCGAAAATTCCTCTGCCGCGTCCTACACAGGGACTGTGGCCGAACCTCGCTGATGGCCCGGATCGTTGCGGCGGCCGGTATTTTTCGCAGGCGATGCCCTTCCTCTGTGAGCCTTTTGCCCCGCGCAGCCAGACAAGGAATGCGCTGTTTGTCGGGAGTTTTGCCGGCTCGGCGGCGAGCTTGCTCTCCCCATTCAGGGTGGCCCGCGTCAGCCGCTTGATAGGCAACTTTGATAGTACAGCGAAGGCGGGCGGCTGGCAAGGGGAAGCTGTAAATCAAAAAAGATCAAAAGTCACGTCGCAAAGGACTGCAACCTTTTTCTTTTTGGATGCGCCTGTAAAACGAAACGCCACCGCTGAGGGTGGCGTTTCGCGATCCTGCAGCGGTCACTGGCCTCCCGAGCAGGACTGGCCGGTGGTTGATCCACCGCACCGTGTACAGGCTTGCCCGGCTTGGCCTTCCCGTTTGCGGGCCGCTCATTGGCGGTGGCTCCAGCCGGATGCCTGCTGCGCTTCAAGCTGCTTGGATGCCCAGCAGCCACAACATCACTGGCACCTTTGATATTGCAATCAACATGCCGTTCCACAGTTTGTTTATTTTCAATGACTTATCTGGAGATTTGCCCACTGTAAGTCTGGATTTCGGGAGACCAAAAAGGCGAAAACTTCAAAAAACCATAGCGAACAGATATCGGGCCGTTCGGATAGCCGATCAATGCTGGCACTGTGGGCAAAAATGTGTTCCCCGACCGGCCAGAACAATGCGCCGGATCGGCGTTTTACACCGACGGCAGGGTTCGCCGGTCCGCAGGTATACGCAGTGTTCGAGCTGGAAGAACCCACGCACACCGTCGGCATCCACATAATCGGAAACCGACGACCCGCCCAGTCGGATCGCGTGATGGAGAACCTCGCGCAGGGCCAGGCGCAGCCTTTCAAGCTCCGCTCGCGTGAGTCGTCCGGCGGCCCGCCGGGGTCGGAGACCGGCATGAAACAGGCTCTCATCTGCGTAGATATTGCCCACCCCGGCCAAAAGCGTCTGGTTCAACAGCGCCGCCTTTATCGCCAATCGCCGGCCTCGAAACAGCGCCGCAAACTGTTCCGCGCTGATAGTGAGCGGGTCCTCGCCGGGCGCTCCAAATGACGAATGACGCTTGAGATCGCGGAACTCCAACCGACCGAAGCGCCGGGGATCGACGAAGCGCAACTCCCGCCCGCTGGCCAAGCTGAGACGTGCATGGGTGTGCGGGTCAACCTGCGCCTCAGGCTTGGTCACCAGCAAACGGCCGCTCATGCCAAGGTGAACGATCCATTGCGCTTCGGGCTGCCCGCCGCGATCTCGTCGTCCCTCGCTGTCCGGTGCGCCCAGCTCGCAGACGATGTGTTTTCCGGTACGGTGTACCGCCAGAACCCGTCGTCCAGCCAGACCCTTGGCCTGACGCCTGGCGGGAGTCTTGAACGGCTCGGCGTATCCGCTGAACCAGGCCTGCACAATGCGGTCCCCTTGCACCCGTTCGTGGACACCGCGGGCAATCGTCTCCACCTCGGGCAGTTCAGGCATTCCCTTTATTGTATGCGGATCACTTGTGGGAGCCGGGACCCAGAATCCGGTTCGCCTCGAAACTGACGATCTTCCAGACGCCGGGAGGTCCTTCCACATAGACGCGGGTGTACCGGTAGCTTCCGGTAATGTTGCCTTCGGCCGTGGTTCCCTGAATGTCGGCTGTAGACGTTACCAGCGCCGTCGTCCCATAGAACCGGATCTTGCGGTCCGAAACTTCGAGGCTCGTAACGTGCACACGGCCGGAGCGCAGATTGGCCAGCGCCTCTTCCTTGGTTTGCAGGGTCCCGCTCGGAGTGATTGCCATGTAATTGTCGGCAAGCAGGGCGCTCATTGCTGCGGTGTCTTCTTTGAGCAGCGCGGTCCGCCACGCCTCTTCGAGATGATCGATTTCATGCCGCCGCTCATGCTTTTGCGCGCGGAGGGTTTCGCCCAGCAGGGATGCTGTAGCAATTCCCACAAGCAGCATCACGGAAATGGCCCGGATGGCCCGGAGCCGGAAGAGGATCGTCCATGCGCGGCTTGCTAAACCCCTCATAGGCGTATCGGATGGTAGCCTTGAACCGGGCCGGCGGTCAATGCATTTCAGGCGAAACGGCATCCGCATGGGGCCTGCTGCGATTTCATGGAACCAAGCTGCGCCAGCAGTCACCTTCCCCTGTTGGACGGCAAGAGCTCTTCAAACGAGAGCAACCAGGTTTTGCAGGTTGCGTTCGCGCATCTTCTGCAGCAGCACGCCCACGCCATATTTTTGAAAATGGGGCGACGCACGGTGGGCCGCCAGCGCAGCATCGTCGCGATATTGCTCGTAGATCATTACCGTGTCGGGGTCGTCCTGTACATGGTGGGGAATGTAGCTGACGCAGCCCGGCTCCTTGCGCGAAGCGTCCGCAAGATGACGGACAATATCGGCAATTTCTTCACGGTCTTCTGGAGCAAATTTGAACCAGACGACAAAACTCACCATAGATAATCTTCCTTCTCGCCGAAGGTCCGGCAGCGGGAGTTCCTCAAGTGTACCTGGGAGGGCTGAATTACGCGTGAATGCTGTCGAGCGCCTGGGCGAATTCGGGCAGCAACATGGTTTGCTCGCGGTCTGGTCCGGTGGACACCATACCGATGCGCACTCCGCTCTCGCGCTCCTGGAAGCGAAGATATTCACGCGCGGCCTGCGGCAATTTTTCAAACTCCGTAATGCCTTCGGTCGACTCGCGCCAGCCCCTCAGCTTTGTATAGCGCGGCTTGATGCGCTCAAGGCCGTGCACATCGGCGGGAATCTCGCCAGTGATTTTGCCATCGATTTCATAGCCGATACAGACTGGGATCTCGTCGAGCTCATCGAGAACGTCGAGCTTGGTGACTACCAGCCATTCGGCGCCGTTCACCCGGTTGGAGTAGCGCAGCAGCGGAATATCGAGCCAGCCGCACCGCCGCGGACGTCCTGTCACCGCGCCATATTCGCGGCCGCGCGCCCGCAGGCTGTCGCCCTCCGGACCGAGAATCTCAGTGGGGAACGGCCCTTCGCCCACGCGCGTGACATACGCCTTGGTGACGGAGACCACCGTCCCGATCGCCGTGGGGCCGAGCCCGGTCCCGATCGACGCTCCGCCGGCCGTTGCCGAAGATGAGGTTACAAACGGGTAGGTGCCGTGATCGATATCCAGCATCGTGCCCTGCGCGCCTTCGAACATCACGCTGCCACCCTGCGCAAGAATCTTGCTGAGCACGTGGCCGGTGTCGGCCACAAAGGGGCGTATCTGCTCGGCTGCTGCAGCGTACTCGTCGTACATTGCCGCGGGATCGAGTGGGTCAGTCCCGAAAAGTGCGTGCGCGATAGCGTTCTTCTCTGCGCAGGCGGCTTCGATATGCGTCTTGAGCAGCTCGGGGTTCATCAGGTCGACGATGCGCAGACCGCCCCGCGCCATCTTGTCCTCGTAAGCCGGCCCAATGCCCTTGCTCGTGGTGCCGATCTTCTGGCGGCCCGGCGCGGTCTCGGCCGCCAGCTCGATCATGCGATGGTAAGGCAGGATCACCTGCGCCCGGTTCGAGACGAAGAGGCGGTCGTCGATCGCAACATCCATCGCGCGCACGCGGGCCAGCTCATCGAGGAAGTAGATCGGGTCGAAGACCACGCCGTTGCCGATGACGCACTTGCAGCCCGGCCGCGGCACGCCGCAGGGAATCAACTGGAGCACGATGCGCTGCCCGCCGATGATGACGGTGTGGCCGGCGTTATGGCCGCCGGCGTAGCGCGCCACGGCGGAAAACCGCTCGCTGAGTACGTCCACAATCTTGCCCTTGCCTTCGTCGCCCCATTGAGCGCCCAGCACTACCGCAGTCTTTGCTCGCATGTCGTCCCGTTTCCGCAAAACAGCCCGGCACAGCCGGTCAAAAAGCTGGCTGCGCACGGGCGAGAATTTGAACAGCAGGCCCAGCGGGCCCGCGGCCTCTACGATGATAAACCAGGGGTGGGTTCGACCGCTGTTAACCAAATCCCTCGCCACCCGTTGTCTGAGTAGAAACGCATGGAAGCGAGGGATCGGAATGAAGATTCGCCACGTAGTTTGCCTCTGGATTCTCTCCGGGTTTATGGCCGCCAGCGGCGCCGCACAGACCCCCTCCGCAGCCCAAGCCCGCCGCGCGGCCGCGGCGCCCGCGCCTCCACCCAGCGAGCAGGAGATCGCCGATACGCAGGGGCAGTTGCTCAAGCTGCTGCGTATGAGCCCTACACTCACCACCGTGGTTGCGCACGATCCATCCCTGCTCTCTGACCAGCAATATGTGCAGCGCAACAATCCCGAGCTGGCACAGTTCCTCGCCACGCACCCCGATGTGGCGCAGAATCCAGATTTCTACCTCTTCAGCCAGCTCGACCCGCGCATGGGCCGCCGCGATCGGGCCCTGGAACGCGCCGTGTGGCCGGAGTTTGGGGAACCTGGCCGCGAACCATCGACCTCTGTCCTGATCGTCGACAAACTTGGCCCTCTTATTGGAATTCTCTGCTTCACCTTCGCCATCGTGTGGATCGTCCGCCTCTTCGTAGATGGTCACCGCTGGAGCCGCACCTTCAGGCAGCAAAGCGAGGTGCACTCCCGCCTGATCGACAAGTTCAGCACCAGCCAGGAACTGGCTGCGTATATGGAGACAGAGGCCGGCCGGCGCTTCCTGGAAGCGGCTCCGGTGCCGATGGGCAGTACGATGAGTTCGCAGATGCCCAACGCCGTCGCCCGCGTGCTCACGCCATTGCAGATCGGCATCGTGCTGGCGCTTCTGGGTGCGGGCCTGCTGGCGCTGCGCCACGCCGGACCCGACACGTATGAGCCGATGTTCATTCTCGGCATGATCGTGCTGATGCCCGGAATCGGGTTTATTCTGTCGGCAGCCGTTACGTGGGTGCTGGCCCACCGTCTCGGTCTTTTGCCGGAGAAAGCTTCGGGACCGCGGGAAACGCTGTGAACCGTGGCCCCCACCGTGAGAAGGAGACGCATGCCCTGGGAGTTCGCTCTACCGAACACGCTCGCGGCCGAGACGCGCGCCGCCGCACCGCCCATGGATAGCGATGCGTTTGCGGCGTTCTACGAGCGCTCGGCGCGGCCGCTCTGGGCCTATCTCGCACGTGTCTCCAACGACGGCGCGCTGGCCGAAGATCTGATGCAGGAGAGCTACGTGCGCTTTCTCTGCGCGGAACATGCGCCTTCGCTCGCAACCGACGGGGAAGTGGCCGCGCGGCTCTATCTTTTCCGTATCGCGACCAACCTGCTGCGGGATCACTGGCGCCGTCCGCGCACCGCGTCCATCGATGAGATCTCCGAAGAGTTCTTTGCCGCAAACAGCGGCGCGGCGCAGGCCGAATCGCGGGCCCTGCTCGGTCCGGCGCTCAAACAGATGAAGCCGCGCGAGCGCCAGCTGCTGTGGCTGGCGCACGCCGAGGGCTACTCCCACCGCGAGATCGCCGGCGTCACCGGTCTCGCCGCGGCCAGCATCCGGCTGCTGCTCTTTCGTGCGCGGCGCAAGATCGCCAAACATTTGCGCGAGCAGGAAGTGCGCGTTGCGAAGGTGCCGTCATGCTGAGAGGCTGTTCCCGCGAGAAGGAAGTGAACGATCTGGTCGCTCGCGGCCAGTGGCCGCATGCTTCGCCAGAGGAGTTGCGCGATCATGTTCGCAGCTGCCGCACCTGCTTCGATCTTGCGCTTGTGGCCGCGGAGTTCCAGAGTGCGCGCGCCGAGACAGTCGCTGCCGCCCCGCGAGCGGGGTCTCCAGGCGCTCTCTGGTGGCGCGCTCAGCTCCGCAGGCGCAATGCGGCAGTCGAGCGCCTTGCCCGGCCGCTGCTTGGCGCGCAAATCTTCGCGCTCGCCATCACCCTGCTGGCCGCTCTCGGCTTCTTTGGTTACGAAGCCCACAACGGCATCGCCTGGCTTGACTGGCTGGAGGAACTCCCACAGTCAGCAACGCTGGATATTTCGTCCTCCGGCCTCTTCGGCTCGGCGTGGTTCTGGCTGCTGGCCGCCGCCCTCGCGCTCACGCTTCTGAGCGCAGTAGTCGCGTACCTGGCTGCGGAGCGACGATAGGGCGTCGGTTCGCGAGGGAGATTAACAGGGCCCAATGAAACGTGTGCGTTCCCTCGGCCAATTGAGGCCAAGTACCCATAAGCCCGGATTGCCGATTGCGGCGCCGCGTCTGCTATAGTGGCTCGGTCACGCAATCGGCAATTTTCGTTAACGCTAACGGAAAGGTCGCCGATTGCTCACTCATTTACGCGAGCCAAGGAGATCACGATGGATTGGAACGAGAGCACACGACGGTCATTCTTGAAGCAGTTCGGTGCGGCGGGAGCAATGGCGTTCGCAGCCGCAAATGCCGAGGGATTGGCACTACCGGGCGCGCAGGTAGCCACGCCCACAGCGGGGGAATCGGCAGCCGATCAAAAACAGGACGCCACCCGCGAGCAGCGCATGCAATGGTGGCACGAGGCCAAGTTCGGCATGTTCATCCACTGGGGGCTCTACAGCGTGATCGGGCAGCATGAGTGGGTCAAGGAGCAGGAGGGCGTTCCGATTCCGCAGTACGAAATTCTCGCCAAGCACTTCAGGCCCAAGCCTAACGCCGCGCGCGACTGGGCGCGGCTGGCCAAGCGCGCCGGCCAGAAGTACATGGTGATGACCACCAAGCACCACGAAGGCTTTTGCAACTGGGACTCCAAGCTCACCGACTACAACGCCGTACAGCAAGGGCCGGGCCGCGACCTGGTACGCGAGTACGTCGAAGCCGCGCGCGCCGAGGGCCTTCGCGTGGGCTTTTACTACTCGCTCATGGACTGGCATCACCCCGACGGCGCCAAGTGCAAAACCGATGAAGCCGCGCGCAAGCGCTTCGTCGAGTACACGCACGGGCTGATCCGCGAGCTGCTCACCAACTACGGCAAGATCGACGTTCTGTGGTACGACGTCTCGTGGCCGCTCACTCCGGAGGGCTGGGAGTCGGAGCGCATGAACGAGATGGTCTTCGAGCTGCAGCCCGAAATCATCGTGAACAACCGCAACGGGCTGCAGGGTGACTTCTCCACGCCGGAGCAGCGCATCGAGGCATCGGCCGTGGGCCGCGCCTGGGAATCGTGCATGACGCTCAACAACAGCTGGGGCTTCAATCGCGCCGACGATGCGTGGAAGACACCCAAGACCATCGTCGACAACCTGATTACCTGCGCACGCGGAGGTGGTAACTATCTGCTGAACATTGGCCCCATGCCGGATGGCTCCATTCCGCCGGAAACTACGGAGGTGCTGGAAACGGTGGGCAAGTGGCTCGACACCAACGGCACGGCGATCTATGGCACTGATCGCGGGCAACTGGTGGCGAACGCAAGCTGCAACTACACCCGCCGCGGCAACACGCTGTATGTCCATGTGCACGGCTGGCCGGGCCACACGCCTGCAGCTGAGTGGCTCGACTTCTACAAACCTGAAGTCGTGGTGGCCATCGGCGGACTCAAGCCGAAGGCGCTTTCGGCCAAGATCCTCAAGACTGGTCAGAAGGTCGAGTTCACCCAGGATGAATTCAGCTTCCGCCTGACTGGCATGCCAATGACCGCACCCGATCAGCCCGCCACTGTGATTGAAGTGGAATGCGACGGCGAGCCGATGATCGACCACGCCGCGGAGCGTCCGCTCTGGCCGAGGTACAAGGTTGGCATCAGTATCTAGGCGTTCGCCGAGAGCAGACATCTCGATGCGGAGGGAGGCGGGGTTTCAACCCCCGCATAAAGCTACGCCAGTACCGGCAGGGGCCGTGCATACGTGTACGGCCCTTCGGGCACCAGCAGCACCAGCGCGTCGGGAGGAAGTCCGTTCAACAGCGCCGCGACGGCTTGATCGAGATCGCCAAATGTCCGCGGAGCAAGGCTGCCCAGTGCCTCCGGCTCGACGCCAGGCGTGTAGAAAAACAGCTCGTTCTTCACGCCTACCAGCGCCAGCTTTTCCAGTTGCCACTGATCCACTTCCACGCGGGTCTCGCGAATCTCATCGAGGAAAGCAGTGTGCCCCGGATAATTCCGGATCATGCGCGCGAACTCGTCTGAGCCGATGCCCTCGGCGCACTCGCCCAGAACCAGAATCCGCCCGCCCGGTTTTACGATATGCTGCGCGGCCGTGATCCCTTTTACGCTTTGATAAAACGTCATGTCCAGCGGATAGCCCGCCGCCGATGTGATCACAGCGTCAGCCAGGCCGGGCACCGGCGCCGTCGAAGTTGTCTCGAGAAAACGGACCGCCGCCGCATGCGCCTCAACGGGATTGCCTGCGAAGACGCCTGAGATCTCGCGCTCGCGTGTCAGCGTCACATCGAGGATAAAGTCATGCCGCGCCATCGCGGCAGCTTCCACCAGCTCGGCGTGCAGCGGATTGCTATCGATGGAGCCTTCGGTCGCCATTGGTTCGCGCATGAAGCGCGGCGAGTGGATCACCTTGATGGTCTCCTGCGCCGCAAGGCCCGGAACCACCAGCTTGCGGCCGCCGGAGAATCCCAGCATCAGGTGCTGCTCCACAAAGCCAAGCGAGATGTGCAGGTCGGCAGCCATGAAGCGTTCGTCGACATATACCGGGGTACCGCGGCTCGATGTCCCCAGCGCACGGTGCGCGGCGAAGTCGCGGGCATCGTGGCTGACGACGCGGTACTTCGCGGCGATCTCAGGGCCCAGAATCACATCCAGCTCATCGCGAGTGGCCCCGCGATGCAGGCCCGTCGCGATGAGAATCGTAACGCCGTCTACTGGAATGCCGGCCCTGTGCAGACGCTCCAAGAGCGGCGGCAGGGTAGTGGCATTCGGGGCCGGGCGCGTGATGTCACAGACAGAAATGGCGGCAGTGCGCTTGCCCGCGGCCATCCGGGTCAACGGTTCGCAGCGGATCGGATCGTCGAGTGCCGCGGCAAGGGCCGCGGACACGTTTGCCAGTGCGGGCGCCGCGCGTGTGTGCGCCACATGGCAATCGAATCCGCTGGGAACGGAGACCTCGATACCGTGTTTGCCGAACGCGAAGCGAGTCTTCATTGGAAGCAGCGGGAACCGGGTTGATTGCCCGAAGGCCCTACCATCCATTCTACCGGCTCGCCGCGTTTAGCGGGCAACCAGGATGGCATCGGCGATCCGGGCCGCCTCTACCGCCGGGCGCACGGCGTGGGTTCGGATCACCGAAGCTCCCTCGAGGATGGCCGCCGTCATCGCGGCCAGGCTCGCAATTTCTCGCTCCTCGACCGGCGCCGGAGTCCCGCCGAAGAGCGGCGCCAGCGTATGGCCCAGGAAGGACTTGCGGCTCAGCCCGGCCAGCAACGGCCGGCCGAGCCCGAGCAGGTCGCTCTGCCTTGCCAGCAGCGCGTAGTTCTCCTCGAAGCGCTTTCCGAACCCATACCCAGGATCGAGGACGAGGGCCTCGGGCAAAACTCCCGCGGCGCAGGCCACATCGAAGCTCGTGGCCAGCCCATCCCTCACTAGCGCCAGCAAATCGTCTGGCGCAAGCCTCGGCTGGGTTCGCCACTCGTCCGGCCGTCCCCGCGTATGCATCAGCACCACGCCGGCTCGAAACTCAGCGCACGTCGCAGCCATCGCCGGGTCCCAGAGAAAGGCGCTTACGTCATTGACGATCTCCGCGCCCGCCGCGAGCGCGGTCTGCGCCGTTTCGGCCTTGTACGTGTCCACAGAGAGAATCGCATCGGGGCGCGCGCGAAGGATGCCTTCCAGCACCGGCAGTAGACGGGCCTGTTCTTCGGCGGCATTCACCGCCGGCGCATCGCCACCGGCCCGCGAGCCGGGCCGTGTGCTTTCCGCGCCCAGGTCGAGCAGGTCCGCGCCTTCGTCGAGCAGGCGTAGTCCGTGGGCAATGGCCCGGTCCGAATCCAGGAAAGAACCGCCGTCGCTGAATGAATCGGGCGTGACATTCACCACGCCCATAATGAGCGTGCGTGGGCCCAGCTCGAGCGTGCGGGTCCGCAGCCGCCAAATCGCCGTGCCTCTCGTCGCACTCACATCTCCGATGGTACGCTGTGGTCGCCTGCTACACTCCGGGCATGATCTTCCCGCAGCGTTTGGCAGTCTGCAGTTTGTTGGTCCTGTCGGCTTCTTTTCCCGTAGCAGATGCGCAGACCCGGCACACAGCACGGCCTGTTGAGCATGCTGGGCAGCGAGGCACACTCGCCGAGCGCATCCAGGCGATTCTTGCGGAGCCGGCACTCACCCATGCGCAGGTCGGCATCAGCGTAGCTACGCTCGATGGGCAATCACTCTTTGGCCTCAACGACGACAAGCTGTTTACGCCCGCTTCGAATGCCAAGCTCACCACCACAGCGGCGGCCTTCGCCCTGCTGCCCGTGGAGACGCTGACATGGACCACCTTCATTGTGGCTGACGGCGATGTGGACTCGAGCGGCGCCCTGCACGGAAATCTTGTCCTGCTCGGCGTGGGCGATCCCACGCTGAGCGCGCGGCACTATCCCTACGAGGAGCCGGGGCCTTCCCCGCCGGGAGCGCAGCCAGCGGCCGTCGATCCGAACACAGCCGCCATGATGCCATTAAGCTTGCTCGCTCAGCAGGTCGAAGAGTCGGGCGTGCGCACCGTTACGGGAGATGTGGTTGGCGATGATTCCTTCTTCCTCGACGAGCCCTATGGCGAGTCCTGGGGCTGGGACGACCTGCAGTGGGGCTACGGCGCGCCAATCTCCGCGCTCACGTTCAACGACAATGCCATCGGCCTGACTATCGCGCAGGACGCCTCCGCACCGGCGGCGACTACCGTCAGCTGGACACCCGACGTGGACTACTACACCATCGACAACACCATGACCCCGGCGCTCGCTGGCCAGCCGGCGCATCCCGGCCTGGAACGGATGCCGGGTGCGATGACGGTTCGCGCCTGGGGCACTGCACCGGAACACGGGCTCCACGTCAGCATGGCGATCGAGGATCCAGCACAGTTCGTCGCTCAAGCCTTCAAGCAGGCACTCCTTGCACGCGGCATCCTCGTATCCGGAGCGGCGGAGTCGCGGCACAAGTATGCCAACGGCACGGGCAACTTTGGCGACGAACGCGCGCAGCCGCTCAAGCTTCAGCCCTCGACTCTTACTACCATTTCGGCGCCGCTTGATAATCGCCGCGTGCTTGCGGCGCATATCTCGGTTCCGGTTGCCCAGGACATCACCGTGACGAACAAGATCAGCCAGAACCTGCACGCGGAGCTATTGCTGCGCCTGCTGGGAAAGGAGGAGGGCACTGATGGCAGCCTGGAAGAGGGCACACGCGTGGTGCGGCAATTCATGACGGATGCCGGCGTGGATGACAAAGACTTCTTCCTCTTTGACGGGTCAGGCATGAGCCCGGATGACCGCATCGCGCCGCGCGCCTTCACCCGCCTGCTTGCCTATGCGTCCCGCCAGCCCTGGGGTGCGGCATGGCGGAACACGCTGCCGGTGGGCGGTGTGGACGGAACCCTGCAGGGCCGCTTCCAGAACTCGCCCCTGAAGGGGAGGATGTGGGCGAAGACCGGGACTCTGGAAGAAGTCAACGCGCTCTCGGGATATCTGACCACGGCGAGTGGAAAGACTCTTGCCTTCTCGATCCTTATCAACGGCCGCAGACCCGGCAGTGATGCCGAAGCCCAGGCCCTCGACCGGATCGCGGAAGCTATTGCCGCATCGGAGTGAGTCTCTCACTTCGCCGGGTCCGCCAGCGCCGAATACACCGCGCTTCGGCTCAGGTATTCCACGTTGGTCGCTCCGCCGCTTCCGCTTCGAGAGACCATGATGGCTACAGCGTTCAATAGATCAGCTTCAACGAAAGCTGGATCTGCCGCGAGGTTCCCGCGGTCTTCGAAATCTCTCCGAATCCGGAACCGGTAAGGATGTTGGCCGGCAACCCCATATTCACGATGTTGAACAGGTTGAAGAACTCGCCGCGAAACTGCAGATCCATGCGCTCGGCACCGCTGGCGCGCCGCCCGAAGGCCGTATCCTTGATGAGCGCAAAATCGAAGTCATAATAGGCCGGGCCGCGAAAGGTATTGCGTCCCAGCGTGCCGAAGCGACCCTGGTTCGGCCCCGTTCCGCCGGCCAGGTGAATCGGAATCGAGAAGAAAGCGCTGGCGTTGTTTGCGCCCAACCCGAAGTAGTCCTCGCGGATCTTGCGGGCGGTGGAAAGATGCGGCATCGCAATCTGGTCCGGGCGGTCCGTGCCGTTTGAGCCGGCCCCCGTCTGCTGAATGCCGGAGAAGACCGTAAACGGCGAGCCCGAAGAGATGCTCGAAATGCTCAGCAGTTCCCACCCGCCGGTGAGCTTCTTGCTCATCGGACGCAGGAAGCTCACGCTGTCGAGATGCAGATCCTGCGCGGCACTCAGCCCGAATCCGTGCGTCACGTCGAAGGACGATGGTCCTCTTTCCGGATGCGTGTCATATGGATTCTGCGGAAATCCCGTTGCCACCGCGCCGGTCGAACCTGTGCCGCCGATTACTTCGCTCGTATCGTCAATGGACTTGCTAAATGTATAGCTCGCCTGAAGGCCTGTGCCGGTACGGCCCACCGTTCCCGAGAGCGACGTCTGCAATGCGTGATACGTCGAGTGCGCCGTCGCCGTAATCTCGTTCTCGAAGCCCAGGCCGCCGGTCACGTTCCCCGCGCTGTCAAACGTGGTGAGCGGCGCAAACGCCGCTGTTGCGCCCGGATAGGCATTCGGAAAACTCACCCGCGGCAAGTGTTCGCTGGCCGTCCCCACATAGCTTGCGTCGGCAACGAGATTGCCGATTTTTCGTTCCAGGCCCGCGGTCCATGTGAACAACGTAGCGTTTCCGAAGCTGCGATCCACGCCGCTGAGCGTCAAATCGCTCACGACGTGACCCGCCGTCAGCGCGGCCACATTCTGCTCGTACCGGTTCACATCCATAGGCGTGTTCGGCGCAACGGTGTTTGTCTTCCCGGTCGGAAAGATATTTTGCCCCGACGGTGTCTCCGCCTGCGGCAGCTGCGCGGGAGTGATCTGAAATCCGTACCGGATCGCCGCATTGGGCGCCGAGAGCAGCCGCGGCATCACCGCAAACGGTGTGCTGCCGGTAAGAAAGTTATCCTGCCAGATATTCGGCGGGATCACAGTAATCGCTCCGCCCGCGTGCGCCTGCAGCTTGTCGCTCACCTGCCACGCGGCCTGCACGCGCGGCCCCCATCCGTTCCAGTTTGTTCGGTAACCCGGCTGCGGGTTCACCACGTATTCCTGCGTTCCGTTGACCGAGAGGAATCCCGCCGTGCGCCGCGCCCGCTCCGAAATGGGTGTGTACACCTCCCATCGCACGCCGTAGCTCAGCGTAAACCGGTTCGTCACCTTCCACGCATCTTCAAAATATGCGTTTACGTTGTTGCGATTAATGGCTGCAGGCCCGATATGCTCGCCGCTCGAAAAATAGGGCGGCGCAACCGAGAGGGTATACGCAAATGGACTGCCGGAGAGAAAACTCGAAAGCGTGTCCGGCAGCGGATCGCCCGGCCGCACATCGTGCTTTCCGCTTTGCGACCGGATGGTCTCTTTTGAATATGCGGTGCCCCCGCCGAAATCGTATTCGCCATTCGGGCTCACGCCGAAGTAGGTGGTATCGCGGTTCGCCCGCACCTCTGCGCCGAATTTGAAGGCATGACGCGCCGTCGTGAAAGACACATTCTCGCGCGCCTGGAAAAGGTTTCCATAGGCCTGCATCACTGATCCGGCCGCGGAGTCGAATGCCTCGTACAAACCATCATTGAACTTCACCGCAGGGTCCACATGATTCGGCGTGGGAAATCCCGGTGTAGCCCGCTCGATGCTCAGCGACGATTCAAAGATGAGCCTTGGTGACGCGGTGTGCGTGTAGGTGCCCACGACATTCCGCTGCCGGTCGATATATTCAATGCCAAAGGACGGGTCGATCGCTGTCTGATCAGGATTGGTGGTCGGCCCGGTGAGATTATCCATCACGAAGCGCGCAAAAAACTGGTCCTTCGGCGAAATCTTGTGATCGATCCGCAGCGAAAACTGGTTCGCATTCGTTACCACTTTCGACGCGGTCGCGTACGTATGCGGTCCGAATGATCCTGCCGTATCATTCGGCAGCGGATACCGGGCCAGCACTGCCGCAATGCCCGAATCAACCGGAACGGTTAGCGTGTCCTTGGAACCGTCGGGATACGTAACCGTATCGACACCGGTACGCTCCAGTGCGGTCGGCACAGGCATCACCTGCGTCGTGCCAAGCACCTGCCGAAATCCTTGATATTGCGTGAAGTAGAACGTGCGCCCGCGTCCGTCGTACACATGCGGCAGCAATACGGGCCCACCGTTCGTGAATCCGAACTCGTTGCGCCGGAACGGCGGAATCCGGCCTGGATACGCAGGCGTCGCGTAATCGAAATAGTTGCGCGCATCGAACATCGAGTTGCGGACAAATTCAAAGAATGATCCATGAAATCCGATGGCGCCTGATCGCGTAACGATGTTGGTAAATCCGGAAGCGCCGCGCCCGATCTCAGCGGGCATCCATCCCGAGCTCGATTGAATTTCGTCAACCGCATCCACGTTGAAGTTCGAGAAGGTCGCGCCGCCCATCTCCGGGTCGCTGATATCGGCGCCGTCCATTGCAAACACCGCTTCAACGCCACGCTGGCCATTGATCGCGAACTGCGCCGTAAAGTTTGTCGCGCCGTTGGCATCCGTCATGGTGCCTGCGGCCAGCAGCAGCAAAGCGCTGAAGTCCCGCTTGTTCAGCGGCAGCTCACTTACCGCGGCGCTTGAAAGCTCTTCACCGCCGGTCGCCAGCTGACCTTCATAGGCAGCTACCGTCAGTTCGCCGCGATCGGAGAGCGTGAGTGCCGCGGGCGGCGCTTCCGGTGCAAGCTCGACTGGCTGCCCGGCCGTCACTGTGCGGCCGTTCCATTGCACCGTCAGCCGGTATGAGCCCGCAGGCAGCGCCTCGAGGTGAAAAACGCCATCGGCGCCCGCGGTCGCTTCGCCTCGCCCACCTTTGCCTGCTAGCCGCACCTTCGCTCCGGCTATGGGCGCCGCACTTGAATTGCGAACCACTCCACGCCAGACGACGCGCACAGGCTGCTGCGCATAGAGGAGGAATGGCGCAACTACTAACGTCCAGGCGCAGAGAACCGTTCTCGTATGCCAAACCGTGGAGCAGCCGATCCTCGAAACGTACTTGCTGAGTAACCGAATGAGCAACTGATCAGGCCTTTGCGGGAGGTGCGCGGAGTGGACATTCTCGCGCGATGAAGAAGATGGACCCGGCCGCGTTGCTTTGGATTATACCGTCGATGCAGCACGGGCCGTGGAGCGGAAGCGTGGCCTGCATCACCTCCCCGCCGTGTGTTCCCTACAATAGGGGATGAACCTATGGCTGCCCATGCCAAAACGGAACCCGCCGCCGAACCGGCGCGTGACACCATCGCCGCCATCTCGACGCCTCCTGGCCGAGGTGGCATCGGGATCGTGCGCCTCAGTGGGCCTGAGTCCGCGTCGATTGCCGCACAGCTCGTGCGCCTGCGCCAGCCCCTCGAGCACGCGCTTGCCCGGCTGGCCGATGTTCTCGACGAATCTGAAGAGCCCGCTCGCATCGACGAGGCCGTGGTTACCTATTTCGCCGCGCCCCGCTCCTATACAACTGAGGATCTCGTCGAAATCGCGGCGCACGGTTCGCCCGTAGTGCTCGAGCTGCTTCTGCGCCGCGCCATCGCTCTCGGCGCGCGCCTGGCGGAGCCGGGCGAGTTCACGCAGCGCGCTTTCGTTTCCGGCCGTCTCGATCTCACCCAGGCCGAGGCCGTCCGCGACCTCATCGAAGCGCAGACGCTCACGCAGGCCCGCCAAGCCGCCAGCCAGATGGGCGGCGCACTCAGCCGCCGCATTGTGCCCATCAAGCAATCGCTCGTTGAGCTGATCGCGCTTCTCGAAGCCGGCATCGACTTCGCCGAAGATGACGTCGACGTTACGCCGCAATCGGAGATCGCGGGCCGCATCCATGCGCTCACCGCTCCACTCGCCGCTCTGGAAGCCTCCTTCGCGCGCGGGCGGATCATCCATGACGGCCTCACGCTGGCGATCGTAGGCCGTCCCAACGCCGGCAAAAGTTCCCTTTTCAATCGTCTCGTGGAGCGCGACCGCGCCATCGTCACCGCAACCCCCGGCACCACACGCGACCTGGTCACCGAGCGCATCTCGCTCGACGGCATCCCGCTCGAACTGGTCGACACTGCCGGCCTGCGGGAGGCGCGCGAAGAGGCCGAGCAGATCGGTATCGAGCGCAGCCGCGAAGCGCTCGCCGACGCTGCATTGGTGGTGATTGTTCTCGACGCCACGCAGCCGATCAATGAAGAAGAGCGTCGCCTCTTCGCCGCCGTCGAAGGCCGGCCAGCGCTCATCGCCGTCAACAAATCCGACCTCGTTCCCGGAGACAGAGAGCGTGCGCATTCGCCGGGGGATGCTTCGCAAGCTGTGACGCAGCGCTTAGGACGAAGCCAGATCTCTCAAGACGCGACTTCCATCGTTCCTCATATGCCCTCATGGGAAGAACATGCTTCAGTCCCTGAGAGCAAACCTGTCGCATCTGAAATTCCAGCCGTGCCAACCTCTGCCCTCACCGGTGAAGGCATTGCCCAGTTGCGCGAGCGCATTCTCTCGCTCGCGACGGGCGGCGCGGCGCCGGAGACGGGCCTCCTGACCAATCTGCGCCAGCACCAGGCCGTCTCAACGGCACTCACAGCCTTGACCGACGCGGCCCATGCGAATGCTACCTCTATCCCGCACGAGATGATCCTGCTCGACCTCTATAGAGCACTCTGGGCTCTTGATTCGCTCACCGGACAAACCACTCCCGACGATATTCTCAATCTCATCTTCTCCACCTTCTGCATCGGAAAATAATTGCGGGTTCTGCCGAATTCGACGATATTCGATATTCTGTTACAACTAAATGTAAATAATAGAGTTATTGTTCGAAATGGTTCGGTTACGTTCGATACTAGCCGGACAACATTTAGTCTCCAGTTAGTCTCCAGACGAGTTGTATAATAAACTTTCGCTCTGGAGACTAAAATGGACTCAACCAAAACAAAGAAAAAGAGTTCGAGGCAAAAAGGTAGGAAATTTGCGCCTCTTACGGACAAGGCACTCCAAGCGGTGGGGCCAACAACGAAGCGGTATACGCTTCGCGACGGTCGAGGTCTTTTTCTCGACGTCACTCCAGGAGGGGTGACGACCTGGATCTTCCGGTACCAATTCAGCGGCAAGCAAGAGAAGTTCACCATCGGCCGCTATCCCGAATTCGGTCTTAAAGCAGCAAGAGAGAAACGCGACGAGTTAGCCGTCCAAGTTTCAAGAGGAGTTTCGCCGGCGGAGGAAAAGAAGAAAGAGCGCGCAGAAGCAAGCACGGGGAGCTCCAAGAATCCGACGGTGCGGGAATTTGGAGAACGCTATTTGAGGGAGCAGGTCGACAAGAACTGGAAAGATCCTTCGAATGAGCATCGGAATTTGGAGAAGGGGTTCTTCCCGGAGTTCGGGGATCGCCTCTTAAGGGACATAACGGCGGTCGATGTTCAGCTTGTGGTGTATCGCAAGCGAGACGGTGGCCACCCGGCGGCAGCGATCTGCCTTCGAAACACGATTAAGAGGATGTACGACTACGCCGTCGAAACTCACTGTGCCTTGATCAACCCCGCTGCGATGGTTGCCACGAAGTACATCGGAAAGGCCGTGAGACGGAAGCGCAACCTGTCTCCTGCTGAGATTCGTGAATTCTTGCAGGGCGTCTACAAGAGCAACATGCGCCGCCAGTTCAAGCTCGCTCTTCACATCATTTTCCTGACGCTCATCCGGAAATCGATGCTTCTCTTGGCAACGTGGGACGAAATCGACTTTGAGACTGGTGAATGGACAATCCCTAAGGAGCACGTGAAAGCCAAGAAGGGCGAGGAACACGAGCACGTCGTCTATATGTCCAGGCAAGTGGCGGCCATGTTTCGCGAGCTCAGAGCCCTTGCCGGAGGTTCGAAATATGTTATGCGAGGACGCGGAATTAAGGACCAGCCGTTCGCAAAGAACGCTTTGAACAAGGCCCTCGAAGGCTTGACCTTCAACATGGAACCGTTCACGATTCACGACCAACGAAGAACAGCTTCCACTCGGCTAAACGAAAACGCTACAAAGAATGGCTGGTCCAAGGAGGTAATTGAGAAGGCGCTTTGTCACGAAACGGGCGGCATTGAAGGCGTCTACAACCGAGCCCAATATGCAGAACAGCGCAAGAAGATGCTTCAATGGTGGGCCAATTATGTAGACTCCATCATCACCGAGTCTAAGGTGATCGTCGGCAACTTCGGTCGCCGCTAACAATTGGCATGGCGAATCTATTCCTCTGGGGCTGGCCTACTCCTTCATAAACACTCGCGTATCTTGGTGATGCGGGTAAAATCATCCCCAACAAATAAGGCATAGCGGTGAGATTGGATGTTTCAACAGCCCTTTGCCGCGGTGGATTCCCAAGAGGCTAAGACGCGGCCAACCCCTAGTTGCTTCTTGGCCTCGACTGGCTCGTTGACCAGGGTCGCTGCGGCGGCGAAGCACACGTGCGCTTCTGCCGGCAGGCGGCCAAGCAAAGCCCTGTGAACAAGCGAATCTTCCCAGTGCGGCAGTCGCCGGTCAGGATCACGGAGTCTGCACGTTCGATGTAGTGGCCCCAACCAGTTGGAAGATATTGAATGTGGACACCAGGGTGCCTTGCCGAAGTCGAAGTTATCGCTCGTCTTCATGCGCGGAAGGAGAATCCTTGATCCGGCGGGCGATGGTATTTCGTTCGCTCTCTTCCTAGTCTCCGTCTCCGCCAATCGAGGCATGCGCGCAAGGTCAGGCGTCGCCACTGCAAGTCTACATGTGTTGAGGCGCTGCATCCCTTGCATCACCGCCTCAATAGTAGATCCACTGCAAATCGAAATGCGATCCAATCACGCTTCATGTCTCCATACTGCGCCCTTCCGTCCTCCGTTATTTCCCATAGCCATCCGGGACGATGGGGAGCCTTTCGGGCCGAGATCCAACCGGCCTTCTTCATTTTCTCGAGAGCCGGATAAAGCGAAGCATTCCGTACTTTCAACTTCTCTCGTGACTCCGTCACAAGCGCCTGATTGATTGCATACCCACTGAGCGGGCGGCGCAGCAAGAGAATCTTCAGGACGAGGAGATCAAGAGTTCCACGTAAGGAATCTTTTTTTGCCATGGGTTAATACGACCTCATTTCAACTCCAGAGCTTCATGCCTACTCCGGTTTAGGACGTTTGCTAACTAAAAAGTCCCTCAATCGGATCATCGGCTCTGCCGACTTTTCTCAGTCTTTACAGGGATGCGATCTAGATTAGGTACTCACAAACAGATTACACGAATATGCCGGTTTAGGCTGTCCGGTTACGGTCACGTGGTTTTGAGGATGATTCGAATTTAGATAGGTGCTACAAATTATCTTGCGCCAGCCACACCGGTCACTCACAGCAGGAGTCGAGGCCTAATGTACGACTTGTTTCGCATGTCGGCCACCCCGAATCCGAGGACAATCCTCCGGAAAGAGGAGGTGTTGCGCAGGACGGGCCTCAAGACGACTCGGCTATACGAGTTGATCAAGAATGGGGAATTCCCAGCCCAGATCTCCATCGGCGCCCGCGCGGTGGGTTGGCACGAAGATGAGGTTCAGGATTGGATACGCGAGCGGCCCGCTGTCGAGGGTCGGAGACGGCGGAGCCTTGAGGGCCCGCAAGACGCGCGGCCTGACGGTCGCGCCGAGCATATTCCTCCGAGCGGAGTAGATGAGGAGTTTGTCGCGCCGCCTGACAGCGCTCGTGATGATGCGCCAGATCAAGCGCGGAAACACAAAACCGTACGCCGGTCAATCAGCGGTGCTTCAACAGGCAGACAAGATGCCGTAGCCGCGACATCCGATGCATGCGAACCGGACGAGGTGAGACGCCTCAGGGTTGAGAATTCCCGGTTGAAGATCCTCATCGCAAATCTGATCTTGGAAAACGATGCACTGCGGTCGGCTACCGCTGGAATAACCGCTGCATAGAGCTTCGAACGGAGTTTCCTACGGCGCTGATCGAGGCAGATTAAGGAGGGAAATACCAGAACCCAAACCGAAACCGG
>DATJNF010000053.1:0-24412 GCA_035508375.1 Occallatibacter sp.
GCGGTTGTCGGCCAGTCGGGTGCAGGAAAGAGCACACTTTTACACATGCTTGGCGCTCTTGATGCGCCGTCTTCAGGGACGGTATACTGCGCGTCAACCAATGTGGCTAGTCTCTCCGCCCGCGAAGCGGCGCTCTTTCGCAGCAGGAAGATCGGCTACGTGTGGCAGTTCCATTACCTGCTGCCGGAGTTCACGGCGCAGGAAAACGTAGCCATGCCGCTGCTGGCGCGCGGCGTGGGGAAAGCAGAAGCAATGGCTTTGGCCGCCAACTGGCTGAAGGAGGTGGACTTGGACGATCGGGCTACGCATCGTCCGGGCGAGCTCTCCGGCGGCGAGCAGCAGCGTGTAGCGCTGGCCAGGGCTTTGGTCAATACTCCTCGGCTGCTGTTGGCCGACGAACCGACTGGCGATCTGGATGGTCTGACCGCCGGCCGCATCTTCGAGCTCATCCAGCGGCTGCACCAAAGCCATGGACTTACCTCGATTCTGGTAACCCATAACCTTGAATTGGCGGCGCGGTGTACCCGGGTGTTGCGGCTTGAGAACGGGCGGCTTACGCAGATGGGCCACACACGCGATTAACGGGGGCTCCGGAAACCGGTCTCAGGAATATTTGACCTGGAAAAAGCACCACTTCCGGCATTTTTTGAGTCTTATTCATTAGTAAGAGTGACGGCCTCAATGGGGTTTTCAGTCTCATACAGGTGGTCACAAAGGGTGGGAGTCTTCCGGCGGCCTTGTGCGCCGGGGATGATCGGGCGTGGTAAGTCCCAAAACCATCCTGAAGAGCTGTTCGGCGGC
This sequence comes from Occallatibacter sp., assembly GCA_035508375.1. Taxonomy (GTDB): domain Bacteria; phylum Acidobacteriota; class Terriglobia; order Terriglobales; family Acidobacteriaceae; genus Telmatobacter. The sequence goes on from DATJNF010000053.1 coordinate 802, forward strand.
GGAAGACTTATTTTCGGAGGCGCCTCCGGCGGCGATGTAAAGGAAGGGCACGCGCAGTTGGACTGAAGCCGGAAAAGCGGGATCCCGACAGACAGGTTTTGATCAAGTTTGATCGAGGGGGATCCAGTAAACCGGACGGTCACTTCGGCCGATTAGCCTGGACAAGGGGGAGTGAAATGTTCGAACGCTATACGGAGAAGGCACGGCGCGTAATCTTCTTCGCCCGGTATGAGGCCAGCCAGTTCGGTTCGCCTTATATCGAAACCGAGCACCTGCTGCTTGGGCTGTTGCGCGAAGACAAGGCGTTAACCAACCGCTTTTTGCGTTCGCACGCCTCGGTAGAGTCGATTCGGAAGCAGATTGAGGCGCACACCACGATCCGCGAGAAGGTTTCAACGAGCGTGGATCTGCCGCTGTCGAATGAGTGCAAGCGGGTGCTCGCCTATGCTGCGGAAGAAGCCGAGCGGTTGGGCCACAAACACATTGGAACCGAACATCTGCTCCTCGGTCTGCTACGGGAAGAAAAGTGCTTTGCCTCGGAGATTTTGCAGGAACGCGGCCTGAAGCTGGCGCAGATTCGCGACGAGTTGGCCCGTGTGACGCAGGAAAAGGCCCCGCCGCAGCAACGCCAGCGTGAGTCGAGCCTGCTGGCCGAGTTCAGCCGCGACCTGACGCAGGCCGCGATGGACGGGCAGCTTGATCCGCTGGTGGGCCGCGACGGCGAACTGGAGAGGGTGATCCAGATTCTGTGCCGGCGCACGAAGAACAACCCGGTGCTGATCGGCGAGCCCGGCGTGGGCAAGACGGCGATTGTCGAGGGCCTGGCGCAGCGGATTGCCGACGGCGAAGTTCCGAGTTTTCTGGCTGACAAACGCGTTCTTGGCCTGGATCTGTCGCTCATCGTAGCCGGCACGAAATACCGCGGCCAGTTCGAAGAGCGGCTCAAGACCATCATGAAAGAGCTGATGGAGAACCAGAACTCCATTGTTTTCATCGATGAGCTGCACACGCTGGTGGGCGCAGGCTCGGCCGAGGGGTCGCTGGACGCGGCCAACATCTTGAAGCCGGCGCTCTCACGGGGCGAGATTCAGTGCATCGGCGCGACGACGCCGGCCGAATACCGGAAGTCGATCGAGAAAGACCGATCGCTGGAGCGGCGTTTCCAGGCTGTAAAGGTACCGCCGCCGACCGAGACGGACGCGATCAAGATCATCATGGGCATCAAGGACCGGTATGAGAAGTTCCATGCGGTCAGCTACACGGATGCGGCCGTGGAGTTTGCGGTCTCGCATTCGAACCGCTACATTCCGGACCGGTTCCTGCCGGATAAGGCGATCGATTTGATCGACGAGGCGGGGGCGCGGGTGAAGCTGCGCCAGACTTCGCTGCCGGATGAGATCACGGAGGTCCAGAAGCGGATCAAGTTCATCGTGCACCGGATGGATTCGGCCATCGCGAACCACGAGTTCGAGAAGGCCCGGTTCTACTCCGATGAGGAGCGCAAGGAGCGCGAAAACCTGCGCGCGCTGCGCGACAAGTACCACCTCGACGACTCGGCGGCCGGGATTGTGGGCCGCGAGGACATCGAGGACGTGGTAAGCCGCTGGACGGGCGTTCCAGTGACCAGCATCAAGGAAGAAGAGACGCAGAAGCTGCTGCGGGTGGAAGAAGAGCTGCACAAGCGCGTGATCTCGCAGGACAAGGCGATTTCGGCGCTGGCGCGGGCGATCCGCCGGTCGAGAGCGGGCTTGAAGTCTCCGCACCGGCCGATCGGTTCTTTCCTCTTCCTTGGCCCGACCGGCGTGGGCAAAACGGAGATGGCGCGCACACTGGCGCAGTTCCTGTTTGGCTCGGATAAGGCGCTGATCCGGTTCGATATGTCGGAGTTCATGGAAAAGCACTCGGTCTCGAAGCTGATCGGTTCTCCTCCGGGATATGTGGGCTACGAGGAGGGCGGGCAGCTGACGGAGCGGGTGAAGCGTTCGCCATACTCGGTAGTTCTGCTCGATGAGATCGAAAAGGCGCATCCGGATGTCTTCAATATCCTGCTGCAGGTGTTTGAAGACGGGCAGCTGACGGATGGCCTGGGCAATACGGTCGACTTCAAGAACACCATCATCATCATGACCTCGAACATCGGCGCGCGGCACCTGCAGAAGAAACAGGGGTTGGGCTTCCAGAGCGAGCGCGAGGACCTGGTGACGGAGAAGGTGGAGGAGCTGGTCAAGAACGAGGTCAAGAAGACGTTCAATCCCGAGTTCCTGAACCGTCTCGACGAGGTGATCCTGTTCCAGTCACTGTCGGATGCAGACCTGATCCAGATTGTCGAGCTGCTGGTGCAGCAGCTGAACGCCAACCTGGCGCAGAAGTCGATCACGATTTCGGTGACCGAAGAGGCAAAGAAGTGGATTCTCGACAAGACGCTGACCGACCGGAGCTATGGCGCACGTCCATTGCGCCGGGCGCTGCAGCGCTACGTGGAGGACCCGCTTTCCGAGGCACTGATCGCCGGGCAGATTCAGGACCGGCCGGCGTTCCTCGAGGTCTATCTCGATGCCAACCAGCTCTTCTATCGGCCGGTCAGTGCGGACGAAACGGAAGAGAAGGCGGCGGGGATCCTGCTGTACAGCAACTGAAGCCAAAGCAGTCAGGTTTGGACCCAGACCCCCGGCAATCCCGCCGGGGGTTCTTGTTTCAGGATGTGACGGCGCGTAAACCCGCGTTGCCACGCTTGTTGCTTTTCATCCGTGTATACTGGCTTTTCCCCAGTTCTACTCCCCCGGGCCATCGATAAGATTCCAAGCCGCAGACGATTGTCCAATCGTTCTCTGCGACTTCTGGCGAATTCGTGATTTCCTAACTTACCTGAATCGAAATTGTGGGGGATCTATGCTGATCAGATTTCCGGGAGAATGTCGTTCGACGGTGCGCGGTCTTGCCCGTCTGCTGATTTTCGGAATCATCATTGCGGCAGCTGCGATTATCGGACCGCTGGTTACCGGCGGCGTTCTTGGCCAGGACACGGCCAAGCAGGATGCGCCTCAGGTGCAGGAGCCTGACTACGCGAACTCCTTCTTTTTTCTCGATAGTTCCGGGAGTTTGAAACCGCTGGAACGGCAGCCGGTTGGATTCAACGGAAAGATTCGGGCGATGGGATTCGGCGGCGCGAAGACCGCGTACCAGATCCAGAATGAACATTCTTCCGTTCGCTTTGCCAGCGGTGCCCCCATCACCATCATCGTCAAGATGGAAAATCGTGATCTGGACCCTTCCACACTCATCGTTCTCTACCCAGTACAGCCGGAGAAAGGGCACCGGGAGCTGGTGTTTTCGAGCGTCGGTTTCATGGGCATGCACCAGAAAAGCGATGTGCAAAACAAGCAGCTGCAGATGGTCTTTGCCAAATACGGGCAGAGCTCCGTGAAGATCACGCCAGCAAGTCCTCTTCCAGCGGGTGAGTACGCCATCGCACCGGCCAGCCCTCAGCCGGGACAGCAGCTGATGGCCTATTGCTTTGGCGTGGACTAGAAGCGGGTTGGAATGCGCGGTACCTCAAGGACCCTCGGCGCGATCCTCATAGTTTCCGCGGTTGTATACTGCCAGTCAGGAAGTTAGCGATGATGGGATTTCGGAAGCAGCGGAACCTGTTCCTGGTTGCGGCTCTCGCGATCAGTGCGGCGCTCTTGCTCCTGCTGCTTCCGGTCGCTCATTCCGGCCATGCTCCCGCATGGTTTGTCTTCCTGCCCGTTTTCTTCATCGGAGTCATTTCTCCGCTCGGCGCGCTGGCCTCGTTGGTTTGGGTGTGCGCGCGCCGCGTACCGGAATCTCCCTTCCGACCATCTTCGTTCGAACGCCCCCCGCCCGTCCAGCTCGGCTAAACCCCAACTAGATTCAGTGGGCTCGCAGGGAGTGCTACGTAGTGCTCCCTTTTCGAGCTCCGCTCGATACTTTGCAGGCATCCGGATCGGGTTCGATGAACCTCCGCGGATCGAAACAAACCGTTTACAGGACCTGACTGCCAACCATTTACACTTATAAAGGAGAAGTTTGCGTGCCTTTCGATAAGTTGCTAGCGAGGGTTTTCGGCACCGCTAACGAGCGGGCTGTGAAGAAGCTGTTGCCGGTGGTGACGCAGATCGGTGATCTGGAGCCCGCGATGCAGCAGCTCTCTGACGAGCAGTTGCGCGAAAAAACGGTTGAGTTCCGCGCGCGGATCGCTGCCCGTCTGGATGGAATCACCGACGCGGAAGAGAAAAAGACTGCAGAGCGGGCTGCGCTGGACGAGATTCTGCCCGAGGCCTTCGCGGTGGTGCGCGAGGCCGGATGGCGCACGGTCAAGATGCGCCACTTCGATGTGCAGCTGATTGGCGGGATGGTTCTGCACCAGGGCAAGATCTCCGAGATGCGAACCGGCGAAGGAAAAACGCTGGTGGCGACGCTCTCCTGCTACCTGAACGCGCTCGCCGGCCATGGCGTGCATGTGGTCACGGTGAACGACTACCTGGCCAAGCGCGACGCCGAGTGGATGGGCAAGATCTACGAGTTCCTTGGGCTCACGGTGGGCGTGATCGTCCATGACCTGAGCGATGACGAGCGGCGCGCGGCCTACGGCGCAGACATCACGTACGGCACCAACAACGAGTTCGGCTTCGACTACCTGCGCGACAACATGAAATTCGAGATCAAGGATTGCGTGCAGCGGGGTCACTACTACGCGATCGTCGACGAAGTGGACTCGATTCTGATCGACGAAGCGCGGACGCCGCTGATCATCTCCGGCCCGACGGATCAGACCACCGACAAATATGCGCGCGTGCGGCAGATTATTCCAAAGCTCGAGCAGGGCGAAGAGATCGAGTGGACGGACTCGAGACGCCAGGCCGAACTGGGTATCCGGCTGGCCGAGGGTGAGAAGTACCTGAGCGGCGACTACTTCGTGGATGAGAAGCAGCGCACGATCGGCGTTACGGATCAGGGCTGGGAGACGATCGAAAAACTGCTGGGCATCGGCAACATCGCCGACGCGGAGAACTGGGATCTCAAGCACTACGTCGAGACGGGCATCAAGGCCCACGCGCTCTACAAACGCGACGTGGAGTATGTGGTGAAGGACGGCGAAGTCATTATCGTTGACACCTTCACCGGACGCCTGATGCCGGGCCGTCGCTGGTCCGATGGGTTGCACCAGTCGATCGAAGCCAAAGAGGGAGTGACGATTCGCAAGGAGGATCAGACCCTGGCGACGATCACATTCCAGAATTACTTCCGGCTGTACCAAAAGCTGAGCGGCATGACGGGCACGGCTGAGACTGAGGCGGCCGAGTTTGAAAAGATCTACTCGCTTGAGATCGTCGTGATTCCGACGAACAAGCCGATGCGGCGGATCGAGAATCCCGACGTGGTCTACCGTACCGAGAAGGAAAAATACAAGGCGGTGGCCGACGACATCGCCACGCTGCACGAAAGGAAACAGCCGGTGCTGGTGGGCACCACGTCCATTGAAAAGTCGGAGCGGCTCTCGGGCATTCTGCAGCGCAAGGGCGTGCGCCACGTGGTGCTGAATGCGAAGTTTCACGAGCGCGAGGCCGAGATTGTGGCGCAGGCGGGGCGGCTGGGGATGGTCACGATCGCTACGAATATGGCCGGCCGCGGCACCGACATTCTGCTCGGCGGCAACGCTGAGTTCATGGCGCGGCAGGAGCTGGTAAAGGGCGGGAGAGCACGGGCGATCAGCGGGGCCGAAGGCGCGATCAATCCCATGGCACCAGCGGGATTCCTGCGGTTTTACTATCAGGGCCAGGAGTTTGAAGTTGCCGAACCGGAGTGGGCTGTGACTTATGGCCGTTACGCCGAAGCGGCACAGAAAGAGCATGACGAGGTAATCGACGCGGGCGGCCTGTTCATTCTGGGCACCGAGCGACACGAGTCGCGACGCATCGACAACCAGCTGCGTGGACGCGCAGGGCGCCAGGGAGATCCCGGCGAGTCGCGCTTTTATCTGTCGCTGGAAGACGACCTGATGCGCATCTTCGCCAAGCAGTGGGTGAGCACGCTGCTGGAGCGCCTGGGCATGGAAGAAGGCGTGCCGATTGAATCGCGCATGATCACCAAGCGCATTGAGGGCGCGCAGAAGGCCGTTGAGGCGCAGAACTTCGAGTCGCGCAAACACCTGCTTGAGTACGACGACGTGATGAACAAGCAGCGCGAGGCGGTCTACGGCCTGCGCCGCCAGCTGCTCGAAGGCGTCGATCAGCGCGAGCTGATTCTGGAAGATTATGTCGGGGGCATCCTGAGCGGCTTCCTGGATGAGTTCGCGGCCGAGAACGTCCGCGAAGACCAGTGGAATCTGAAGGGACTGGAAGAAAAGCTCTTCGACCAGTTCGGGATGAACCTGAGCGCGACCGGCGTCAATGCGGCAGAGCTGACCCGCCACGAACTTGGCGAGGAGATCTTCTCTAAGCTGAAGGAAGGCTACGAGGCGAAGGAGAAGATCCTCGGCCCGGAAACCATGCGCTACCACGAGCGGATGGTGATGCTGACGGTGATCGACGGGCTGTGGAAAGACCATCTGCTCTCGATGGATCACCTCAAGGAAGGCATCGGCCTGCGCGGCTACGCGCAGCAGGATCCTCTGGTGGCCTACAAGAAGGAGTCGTTCGACCTCTTCGAGGCCATGATGACGAAGTTCCAGGAGGACACCGTCCGGTTCCTGTTCCGGATGCAGATCCTGGGGCCGGATGGGCGGCCGATTCAAGGCGAGGCGCAGGGCGGACCGTCGCGTAGCGGAGACGTGCAGCCCAGCCTACCGCAGCGGCCGCGGGGGCCTGTCCCCGCGGCACCACCGGTGGCCAGCGCCGCGCAGCCGGTCACATCCGACGGCGCGCCGCGCGAGATCGCGATTCCGGTCCGGCAGCCTTCGACGACCATCGATGCTCTGGAGAAGGAATTCCACCGCAAAAAGCAGCGGGAGCTCGCGGTGGCCAGCCGACAGGGCGGTGGTGAAGCGCCGCAGGCCTCGCAGCGGCGGACAGGCGATAAGGTCGGGCGCAACGATCCCTGCCCCTGCGGCAGCGGAAAGAAGTACAAGAAGTGCCACGGGGCAGAAGGCTGAAGGAAAAGCAGAGCGATTTCAGAGTTCGGCTTTATTCGCGGCGTTTGCGGCGCGAGTATCCCGCCGGGGCTGAAGCCCTCGGGCTCTTTCTGCTCGCATGCGGGGGTTGAAACCCCCGCCTCCCTCCGGTTCTCCGGCATGACTGAAAGTCATGCCCTGTTGCGGAGCCCTTATCAAAAAGCATTTTTCAGCAAGCTGCGAATTCATACACTGACACGCCTTGCGTCTTTTCGCAGAGTTTTTCAGCGACACGAGCCTGCGCATTTTTGCGTCGTGAGTTCAGAGGAGCGAAGGCCTGAACGTTCTCAGTTCAGCGGAAAAAGCTGAAGATGCGCTTCTTCTCTTCCTTCTCGGCGGGAAGTCCGCAGGCTGCCCTCGCCATCTGATGGATCGCCTGGGAGATGGGCGAGTCGGCCAGGGCCATGGGCGTCGCGGTGTTCTGCGTGCGGCGCGCGCTCTGGTAATCGTCGGGAATCTTCCACTGCGCCGGACGAGTCAGCGCCTTTTCGATGTGCTTGTCGTCGAAGAGCATCGTGGCCGGCTTATACCGGTTGAGCACGATCTGCAGATTGTCGGTGCGCCGAGGGAAGAACTGCGAGATCATGCGGTTTGCGTTGCGCAGTTCCGAGATGCCGACCTGGGTAACCAGATAGACGATGGAAGATTCGTCAAAGAGCGAGGAGCCGAGCAGGTCGAGCCGGGCGCCCAAGTCGACCACCACGTACTCGAAGTTCAGCCGCGCGATTGCCAGCAGCTTGTTCATTGATTCGGTGTCGGGCGTGGCGTCGGCGCGGAAGTCGCTGGGTGCTGCAAGCACCGACAGTCCCGAGGCGTGGGCCGCCAGCAAGGTGCGGAGAAAGTTCGAGTCCAGCCGGTTGGCTTCGCGGACGGCATTGGCGATAGAGAACTCGGTGACCATGCCCAGATTGATCGCCGCATCGCCGAGCGGCAGGCCCAGATCGATGAGCAGCGTGCTGCGCTCCGACTCCTGCGCCAGCGCGACCGCGAAATTCGAGGCCAGCGCGGTTACGCCGCAGCCACCCTTTGTGCCGAGAAAGACCAGCACCTTGCTCGGGACGTAGTCGGCTTGTGGCTGGCCGGGCTGGCGGATGGAGGCCCGGTTCAGAGCCTCAACCACCTCAGTGCCTTCCACCGGCAGCGTAAAGAACTCGCGCACGCCGACGCGCATGAAGCGGATGGCCAGCTTGACGTCGGCCTGCGAGGAGTAGGCCATGACCGAGGTATGGCTGGTTGTGCAGACAGTCTCGGCCAGATCCAGCGCGGAGTCAGGATTGCTGTCGGCGTCGACGATGATGACGTTGTAGCGGTCTTCGAGGAGCCGCGGAAGTTGCTCCTGCGCGGAGGAGTAGGAAGGAAACTCGTGAACGATTGCGCCGGGATGCTTCGCCAGGGCCATCGCCATGGCTCTGCGGTGCTGCTCATGCGGACCGATCAGTGCAATGGCGAGAACGTTTCTATCGGCGCCATCTTGAACCCTCGAAGCGTCCGCCATAGTGTTGCGATTACTCCCGTCGGCTTGCAGTACACCTCATTTTATCCTGAGAGACAGAGCTTGACCGGATCAGGAATTCACGTGGGGCATATAGCAAGTGCAATGTACCGTTTTCTCAAGAAAAGCGGCACTTCAGTGCATGAATTCGGCATGCACCACTACCGAATCCGGTATGGCGCAGAATTGGCGCGCACAGACTGATGTTCCAGGGCCGTGCATCCCAAAATACGATTGAAGGGCGCGCGCGTCAATAAGTTGTACGACCAGGCCAAAATCGGCAGGCTCTGCCATTGGCGGGCGATGCGCCGGCTTGCATTCAGCGTGCACTTAGAGCGGTTTCACAGTTCCCTTGCACTTGCAGAAGCAGCAGAAGGTGGCATTTTCTTGAGGAAAATGCCACTTCGCAGCAGCGGCTTCGGGATATAGCAGCTGTGAAACCGCTGCAGGAGAAGCGATATCGACGGAAAGGCGACGGCTCAGGAGAATTTACTGGCGGCAATTGCGTCGAAAGTGAGGTCCTCCGCCGTACTGCCGCGTTCCTGGCGCCAGAGATCGAAGAGCCGTCCGTAGCTCAGCGTCAGATACTCAGAAGCGTGCACACCGAGGCGATTGGAGATGCGATCAATCCAATCCGCGGTTCCTTCCAGTTCCGCGTAGTTGCCGATGGGCGTCTCGTCGATGACGCAGTGTCCGTGGCCATCGCTCCACTCGGTGCGCCATTTCTCATAGCGAAAGGCAGCCACCAGGCCGAGGGACCGGAAGACCTCGGCGAGCGCTTCGCCGTCAGAAACCTCTGTTTCGGTTTCGATGCGGTGTTTGTGCCGGTCTTCTGCCGGGCCAGAGTCGGGCAGGCGCTTGTGCGTGAGCACCCATTTGCCGGCATAGTTGCGAATCCGCAGGATTTCGGTGCGGGCCCGCATCTGGCGGTCAGGTGTGTCGTAGAGCGTGTTGCTCTCAAAGCTGCGCGGCGTTTCCATATGGAACCCGGCAGCCTGCAGCCGCCGGCTGAGATCGTCGACGTCGGACACGCGAAATTTGATCTCCGTTTCGACGGCCATGGGTATGAGCCAGTATAAGCCCGGCCGTGCTGGCGGGGGCCGCACCTTAAAAGCGACAATGGAGAAGTGAAGACCCTGCGGCTGCACCTCGATCCCGCGCACCTGGAGACGCCCGCAAGCCGGGAGGCGCTCGAGCGCGCAGCCGACATTTTGCGCGCCGGCGGACTGGTGGCGCTGCCGACGGAGACGGTCTACGGCCTGGGAGCCAACGCGCTGAACCAGCAGGCCGTCGAGCGGATCTTTGCTGCCAAGCGCCGGCCCGCATGGGACCCGATTATCGTGCACGTTGCTTCGACATCGATGCTTGCGGGCCTGGTTGCCGAGGTTCCCGAGGCCGCAAGCCGATTGATGAAAGCGTTCTGGCCGGGGCCGCTTACGCTGCTGTTGCCGCGCGCGCCGGCCGTACCGGATGCGGTGACGGCAGGCCGGCCACTGGTGGGCGTGCGCATGCCGTCGCATCCTGTTGCACTGGAGTTGATCCGGCGGGCGGGCGTTCCGGTTGCTGCGCCCAGCGCCAATCTTTTTGGCCAAATCAGCCCGACGACGGGCGAGCATGTACTGGAAGACCTGGACGGCCGTATTGACGCGGTGCTCGACGCAGGGCCGACGGCGCATGGAGTCGAATCCACGGTTCTGGATCCATCGACCTGTCCCATGGTGATTTATCGCCCAGGAGCTGTCACGGCGGAGCAGATCCGTGCGATTGCGGGGCCGGTGGAGCTTTACCGCGACAGCGATGACCTGGTAGAAACCCCAGTCGAGGCGCTGCCCTCACCCGGAGTGGGCCTGCGCCACTATGCGCCGAAGGCGAAGCTGGTGCTGGTGGAGGGTGCGTCGGACGAACTGGCGGCAGGATTGGGGAAGGCATTGGGGGTGCGGCCGGGCGAGCGTGTAGGTGTGATGCTGCCGAGCGAAGCCGCTGTGCCGGAAGGGCTAAGCTCGTGCACGATCTACAGGTGGGGCCGCTGGGATGCTCCGGAAGAGATGGCGCGCTCGCTTTATGCGGGTTTGCGCGCACTGGATGCCCAGGGTTGCACGCTCATTCTTTGTCCGCTGCCGCCAGCCGAGGGAATCGGCGCCGCAATTCGCGACAGGCTGCGAAAGGCTGCCTATTCCGGGAAAGAATGATCTACTGGCCGCTGTCGCCCAGTTTGTACATGTACTTGATGGCGGATTTATAGACAAGCGTCTTCGTCCGTCCACGCACCTTCAGTGCATGGCGGTCGTACCACTCGATGCAGCCTTCGATGCGCTCTCCGTCTTCGAGCACAATCACCATGGGTGTTTGCGACTGGATCTGCTTTTGCAGATAAAACAATTCGGCGTGCCGGTTGGGCGCGTCCATGTCCACAGTCTGTGCCGGAAAACGGAAGGGGAGCGGCGCGCCCAGTGATTTTTTGCCCCGGAGCAGCGTCCTATTGAAGTTAGGCCCATTGTCGTCGTGCCTCGCCGGCAACACAGAAGAGATACTCATAAGTACAATCCTTCCAAAACAAAAATCAAAATGTGGCCCGGCTGGCCCGTACGAGAGCCGCATTCCGGCTCCGAGGTAAAAAAACTCCGTTCGCGCTGGAACGATGCGCGCCTGAAAAGCCCTCTTCACAAGAATAGATTCTCGGGAGCCCCAAAACGGTCCGCTGCGTGGGAGATCTCGTACTCGAAAAAGATGCCTGCCGAGCAGTGGGAGTTGCTCTTATCTTACCGCGGCTGTCAAGGCCGGCAAGGTTACGATCGGCTCATCGCAATGGCCATAGAATCCAAGGAAAGCGAGCGCAGCAGATTGCGCCGCATGCCCTGCTCCACCTGAACCAGCGCACGGGCCGCTCCGTCGATCCAGTCCACACTGACTCCCTCGGCCAAATTGGCGAGTTCGGCGGCCAGGTCGAGGTTCCGGATCAGGGCAGGCGTTCCGGCCAGGATCAACAACAGGTCCTCGATCAGACTTCCGAGAGCGCGCAGCAGGCTAATGGTTTTTTCCTGGCCATCGGCTCCGGCGCGGTATGTCTCTGTAGCGCGGAAGAGTTGCGAATAATCCGGCTCGCGAAGCGCGGACCGCAGCAGAATCAGCGCATCCTGCCGGCTGCTGAGATAGACGCTGATGTCGATGGCCAATGCACGGCCTACTGCGCCCTCAGCGAGGCGGGCCGCCAGTGCGCGGTCTTTGGGTTTTAGCTCGGGCCGGCGCTCGGCCAGCAGCGTCTCCAATTCGGCCGGAGGCAGCGCGCCGAGACGGTGAACGACTGCGCGCGAGCGGATGGTTGGCAGAAGCTCCTGGGGATTTTCGCTGAGCAGGATGAGCGTGGTGTGCTCGGGCGGCTCTTCCAGGAGCTTGAGCAGGCTGTTGGCCGCTTCTTTCATGAACGCCGACGAAGTGAAGATGGTGAAGGCGCGGCGGGCTTCAATCGGCGGGCGGTAGTACGCGGCGTGAATTGCCTGGCGCACCTGGCCGAGCTTGATGAGCAGTTGCGGGGGATCGGGCGGAATGACGAGCACGTCGGGGTGCGTCTGGATCAGCACCCGGGTCTCGCGCTTGTCGGTCTCGCGCAGATCTTCGCGCGCCGCCACGGCTTCGGCCACCCGGTCTTCGAGGTTCGCCGCATCCGCGATGCGCGTGCAATTTGCGCAGCGGCCGCAGAAATCAGGAAGGCCGTCGCTCTCCGCAGGCTCCAGACAGTTCATCGCTTTGGCCAGCATCAGCGCCAGCGTGTATTTCCCCGCGCCGCGCGGACCGGCCAGAATGAGCGAATGCGGAAAGCGCCCGGTGCGCACGCTTTCGCGCAGATGCTTCACTGTTGTCGCGTTGCCGAGGAATTCCTGGAAGCCCACCGTTTGAGCGTAGAGCAATTGGCCGCGCGTGTCGAGACCGGCTTATTCGCTACGCGGATGCGGGCCGTCGCTCACTTTTTTGCCGTTTTTCCACACGGCAGAGATGGTCTCGGTGTTTCGGATGTCGGTGGAGGGATCTTTGTTCAGCACGATGAAATTGGCCCTCAGCCCCGGCCGCAAGGTGCCGAATTCGTTCGAGGCGCGCAGCAGTTCGGCGCCGTTCTTCGTGGCGATAGTGATGACCTGAAGAGGCGTGAGCCCGGCCTGCACCATGAGCTGCATCTCGCGGTGCTCGGAGAAGCCGATGGGGCGCGTGGAGGTGGCGCCGGAATCGGTGCCTAACGCAACGAGAATGCCCGCGTCGTAAAGTTTCTTGAAGTTCTTCATTGCGATGGGCAACGCCGCGGTTTCGATGGGAGTTTTCTTGTCCGCCTTTACCGAATCCTTGTACTTCTGGCTGGTGATCATCTCGTAGACGCCTGGCTCAAGCGCATCGCGGAAGAAGGACTGATTGAGCCAGGAGGGATCGTCGGCGTAGGCGATAAGAAAATCATCGAGCGACATCGTGGTGATGTATGCGATGTGTTTGCGCTTCATCTCAGCGACGAGCGAATCAGGAATCTCGGCGTCGCGGACGCTGTGTGCGAAGATATCGATGCCGTCATCGGCGAGTTGCTGCGCGTCGGATTCGTGGTAGACGTGTGCCGCCACGCGGAGATGCTGCTGATGGGCCTCATCGATGATGGCAGCGTAGATCTCCGGCTTCATCTTGGGATACTGGCCCCAGAAGTCATCGACCCAGATCTTGATCAGGTCTGGCTTGTGCACGGCGAGATCGCGCACATCTTTGCGGGCTTCTTCAGGAGTGGTGGGCCGAAAGAGCGGATCGATGCCCGGCGTGACCGGCAGCAGCCCGCCAACAACGCCAAAACCACCGCCGGCTGTGTAGATGAGCGCCCCCGGACGCGTGCCTGCACGCGACTCGGCGCGCCATTGCCAGATTTCCGGATGGTCCGTGCCCATCACCTGCACGGCGCCCACGCCATAGTCCTGGTATTGCAGAAGCTGCCGCTCGACGGATGCCTCGGAGTAGTTTGCCGAAACCGCAGTGGTGCCTTTGAGCAAGCCCAGATGACCATGGGCATTCACGATCTCGGGCATGATCGTCTTGCCGTTGAGATCGAGCACCGTTGCTCCGGCAGGAGTTGGTGCATTGGCATCGGTGACGGCCCGAATGCGCTGGCCGTCAATCACGAGCGCCGCATCGTGTCTGGGCTTGCCGCCATTTCCGTCGATTACAGTGATGTGCCTGAGCACCGTGATCTGTGCCTGAGCCGGTGTGGACGAGAGGCAAAGAAGTGCGCAGATCGTGGTGCCGAGAGAAGACGCCCCCATTCCGAGTGCTTTGCGGAGGAGTGGGTACAGCGGAGATTGCATTGTGATCTCCTGCCGCTGGTTGACCTCAGTGTCCCGCGGCAGGCCCGCCGCCGACTTTGAACTGCCGCGTGAGCAGGGCCAGCGGAGCCGCGATCAGTGTAATGATGCCGATCACGTAAAAGCAATCCATGAAGGCCAGCAGGTGAGACTGCGCGCCAAGCTGGTCATAAAAGCGCGCGTACGCGGCGTTGAGCGCATTGGCGGGGGAAAATCCATGTGCCTGCAGATAGGCTGCGGTCTGATTCACGGACTGCTGCAACGACCCCGAGGAAGACGGCAGATTGGCACCTACAACAGATTGATGAAAATTGAAGCGACGTTCACCGGCGGTGGTGATGTACGCAATGCCGAAGCTGCCGCCCCAGTTGCGGAAGAAATTTGTCAGCGACGAGGCGCGGTTGTTCTGGTTTGGTTTCAGCTCGGAGTAGGTGATAACGGAGAGCGGCACGAAGAAGAACGCGTAGCCAAGCCCCTGCAGGGCGCGCGCCAGGGCGTAGTGGTTGTAATCCGTATCGAGATTGAAGTGGCTGTAGTGCAGGAACGAGATGCCCACCGTAATGAGTGCGCCGAAGAGCAGTATGCGCGGACGCACAATGCCGCGCTGCACGAGCTGTGCACCGACCGGTGCGAGCACCGTGATCACGAAGGCTCCAGGACCGAGAACCAGACCCGCGTCGATGGCTCGATAGCCATAAAGCGATTGCAGGAGCTGCGGGATCATGGTGGTCGACCCGAACAGGCCGAAGCCAAAGATAAAGTAAAAGAACCCGGAGATGGCGAAGTTGCGCGTCTTCAGCAGGCGGAAGTCGATCACCGGGTCTTTGTGATGCAGCTCCCAGAAGACCGCGGTAACAAGGCAGACGACAGCCAATGCGAACATCCACGAGATGAACGTAGAGCCGAACCAGTCATCGATCTGTCCACGGTCCAGCAGCACTTCGAGCGCGGCGGAGCCGAGGCCGATTAAGGCGATGCCGATACCGTCCACGCGCAGGCGGCCCTTGGCATCGCGCACGGTTTTGCGCTCTTCGGCGAACGCGGGCGGATCGTGCACAAAGCGCGAAGTGAGCGACATGGAAAGAATGCCGATTGGAATGTTGATGAGAAAGACCCAGCGCCAGTCGAAGTTGTCGGTGATCCATCCGCCCAGCACGGGCCCGATGGCTGGAGCGGTGACGATCGCCACCGTATAGAGCGCGAAAGCGGATGCGCGCTTATGGGGCGGGAAGGTATCCACGAGGATCGCCTGCTCGACGGGCGCGAGGCCGCCGCCGCCGATCCCCTGCAGCACCCGCGCGATCAGCATGACGCCGAGGCTTGGCGCGATGCCGCACAAAAACGATGTGACCGTGAAGAGGGCCACGCACATCATGTAGTAGTTCTTGCGTCCCAGGACGCGGGAGAGCCACGCCGACATGGGCAGGACCACAGCATTCGCGACCAGGTAGGTGGTCAGAATCCACGTGACCTCGTCATAGGAGCGGCCCAGGCCTCCTGCGATATACGGCAGCGACACGTTGGCGATCGACGTGTCAAGCAGCTCCATGAAAGTGGCCAGCGTGACGGTGAGAGCCACCACCCACGGGTTCACTGCAGGGCGTCGCATAATGGCAGGCGTCGGAGGCGAAAGAACGGCGGTGGCCATGTGAATTCCAGCGATACGAGAGATTGAGACTGACCGGTCCCGTCTCTATCAGATTCAGGTAATTTGCGACCGATGCGTCTTTTTTCGCGCTATACTTGTGAACCGAGGTGCGGCGCGATGCGGAAGGGAGAGCTAACGCGGCAAAGAATTATTGAGCTGGCAGCTCCTCTGTTCAACCAGCGCGGATTTGCGGGTTGTTCCATGCAGGATGTGATGGAGGCGACGGGCCTGGAAAAAGGCGGCTTATACCGGCACTTCCACTCGAAGGAAGAACTGGCCGCGGAAGCCCTCCGCTACTCGCTGCAGCGAACGGACAACATACGGACCGATCACCTGGATCAGACGCACGGCTCCGTGGAACTGCTGCGGTCGTTTGTCGAACGGTTTGTCGAGACGAGTTCTCCCGTTCCTGGAGGCTGCCCCTTGATGAACACAGCAATTGATTCTGACGACGGCAACGCAACGTTGCGCGAGCTGGCCCGCGAGGGATTCAGCGAGTGGCGGGCGCGGCTCTCCAAGATTGTGGCAGAAGGAATCCGGCGCGGGGAGATCCGCAAGAAGACAGAGCCGCGTACTGTGGCGAATCTGATGATCGCAACGCTCGAAGGAGCATTGATGATGAGCCGGCTCGAGGGCAAGAAGGCTCCGCTGAAGGATGCGAAAGTGGCGCTGGCGGAGATGTTGAGCCGGATTGCGGCGCATTAGTTCTTGAATGATGACCCCGCAGTATGATCTGCGGCGCGTCGCGGCTCGGGGCAATAAATTGGGCTGGCCGCAGGATGACTGGAGAGCCTGGCTGCCTTTTGGCTCGTATGCGGGGGTTGAAACCCCCGCCTCTCTCCATTTCTCCGGTGCGACTGAAGATCGTGCCCTTTACAAAGCCTTCTCGAGAGTGTTGTTAGCAAGCTTGTGAGTCCTGCCCTGTTACAAATCGCCTCTTCAGCTCAGGCATTCTGGTCGGCGAGGACGAGACGTTCGGCTACAGCTTCGACGATTTGTTCATGGACGTCCTCGATGGTCAGGTCGCCTTCGATCAGGACGACGCGCTCCGGCTCGCGGGCAGCGATCTCACGGTACTTTTGCCATACGCGCAGGAAGAATGCATCCTGCTCCTGTTCGAAGCGGCCTTCGTTCTTGCCGGTTTGCTCTTCGACGCGGTGATTGCGCTTTCTGGCGCGCGACAGCGAGGCCGCAAAGCTCGGCAGCAAGAGAAGCGTCAGGTCCGGTTGCAGATTGCCGCAGATGAGGCGGTGGAGTTCGAGCACCGCTTCGGAACCTAACTCGCGGCCGCCGCCCTGGTAGGCCTCAGTGGAATCGGTGAAGCGATCGCAGAGAACCATCTTGCCGCCATCGAGCGCGGGCAGGATGACTTCCGCAATCGCCTGGGCGCGGTCGGCGAACATAAGCGCCATCTCGGCCATCGGCGCCAAGGCTGTGGATCGCGCATCGAGCAGAATCTCACGAATACGGTCTCCGGTGGCGGTGCCGCCGGGCTGGCGGGTCTGCACCACGGGGAGTCGACGGCGGCTCATCCACGCAGCCAGACGCTTGATCTGCGTGGTCTTGCCTGAGCCATCCAGACCTTCGAGCGTGATGAACAATCCGCGCGGCATGGCGCAAGTCTACCATCTTGATTTATCACGAGACGATCTTGCGTCGATTGTGATAGAAGAGTGTGAATTTCCAACACCACAGGAGCGACTCTGCCATAACGGGGCCTCCATGGGAGCTAAAAAATGAACCTCCTCCATCCAACGCGCACCTTTGCAGCCTGCATGCTTTTTCTCGCAGCCGCAGTGAGTGCAGTGCCGCTTCACGCCCAGCAACTCACGCTCGAAGGGCAGACGGGCGGATTCATCACGCCGACGGCTTACGTGGTCGAATCGGGCAAGGGGCAGTTTTTCTCGCATCCGTCCGTCGGCTTCCATTTCATCGATGCTTCATCGGTCATCGGGTATATTGAGACCTTCAACGTCACTGAGGGCTTTGCCAACCGCGCCGAAGCCGGCTACACGCGCAGCGTTCATCAGTATGGCGACCAGCCGACGAGTGCGGCCACGCCGCTGGGCCTGAGCAATCTGTGGAATTACAACGGCATGAACGTGTTTCACGGCAAGGTCGTCGCCTTCAAGGACGGGCAGTTCGGGCCGTGGATGCCGGGAATTGCGATCGGCGGCGTAGTGCGCACCAACGACCATTTTGTTTCCGGCGCAGCCAACAAGACTCTGACCGGAACGGATAAGTCGTATACCAACGGCGACGTCTACGTGGCCGTGACCAAGACGTGGGCCAAGCCTCCCGTGCCGTTTCTGCTGAACCTGGGATTGAAGGTCACCAATGCGACGATCTTTGGCATCGGCGGCCAGAGCACTCGATTTGGTGGGCGTTTCTTCGGCGGTTTAGGCATTCCACTGCCGCTTGGCCACGGAATCGTGGCGGTGCCGGCAGCGGGATTTACGCAGCAGCCGAAGACCGCGGTGAACCTGAACACGGTGTTGAACGCCGCGCTCTATCAGTGCGAGGCGGAGCGCGCGTGCAATCCCGCTTCGTACCCCCTGATGAGCGCGCACATCCCTACAACGCTGGACTATGCGGTGCGCGTGACACAGAGAGACCATCCGCATTTCGCATTCGATATCGGCGTGGGCCAGGTGGCTGGGAACATCGGTTCGATTTATGTAGGAAACCCTTACTTCAATCCGACCAACCCCGCGTTCGGGCCTCCGGTGGTGACCACTCCAGTCAACCTGCAGGCGCGTACCGTGATGGGCGTGGGGCTAAGTTACCGCTACTGAAGCCCTCGCCATTCCATTCTGAATTCATTGGGCTTAGCGAGCGCTCGATCAGCGGTGGATCGAAAGAGTCACCTCTGAAGGGCAACTTCTCAGCATTGGAGGGGTTTCATGTGTCATAGACTGGATGGGCCGATCAAGGCGTGTCCGATCGAATATAGGTGTTTTGAAAGAGGAGGTTCTGAGATGCGAATGCTTCGCTCCATGCGCCTGATGTTTTTGGCGATTCTTGTCTCTCTGATTCCAGCGTCGTCTTATGCGGGAGTGTTTATCAGTGTGGGCTTTGCTCCGCCAGCGCTGCCGGTTTATGTGCAGCCTCCGTGCCCTGAACCTGGCTTGATGTGGACGCCGGGCTATTGGGCCTATGGTCCGGATGGCTACTACTGGGTGCCCGGCGCTTGGGTGCCCGCTCCCTATGTTGGCGCGCTGTGGACGCCTGGATACTGGGGCTGGGGCGGCGGCCTGTATGTTTGGCATCCGGGCTATTGGGGTCCGCACGTTGGCTACTACGGCGGCGTGAACTACGGCTTCGGTTACATGGGCGTTGGGTTCGCCGGCGGTATGTGGCGCGGCGGCGTGTTTGCCTATAACACAGCCGTCATGCATGTCGGCGTGGGTGGAGCATGGGGCGGCAATCGTGTCTACGTCGACCGCACGGTTGTGGAGCGCACCACGATCATCAACAACACGCACATTTCCTACAACGGCGGACCGGGCGGCATCCGGCACGATCCCGCTCCCGAGGAACGCATCGCCGAACACGACCAGCACCTGGAACGGACGTCGTTCCAGACCCAGCATGCGGATGCGGCGATGCACGATCACTCGGCGTACTTCAATGCCAACCATGGTCACCCCGCGAATATGGCTGCGGCACGGCCGTTGCAGGCGGAGAATCATCCTGCGCCGAACCGGACCGTCATCAACAACAACGTGAACATCAATCGCAATGTGAATGAGAACCGGAATACGGTGAATAACAACTACAACCGGCCGAATACCGAAAATAACTACAACCGGTCCAATAACAATTTCAATCGGCCGAACAACGAGAACAACTTCAACCGGAATAATCGCCCGAACAACGAGAACAACTTAGACCGGCCGGCGAACAACAATCACCCTCAGCCGCAGGAACACTCGAATCCGCGTCCACAGGAAAATCATGGCGGCGGACACGAAGAAGGCCACGGCCACGGACGGTAAGCGGCGCTTCAATCGCGACAAAGCCCACGGCTCGCCGTGGGCTTTGCTGCGTCAGGGGTCCATTGAATCACTGCGCTGCTGTTTGCATTCCGGCGATCTCGACTTCCAGGCCGCCGTATTCCGGGTGATCGTTTTCGCGGATGCGGTACGCCAGATCGATCAGACTTCCCTGCGTGAGTCCAAGCGCCGCAGCGCGCTGGGCCATGCTCCAACCGACAGCGCGCATGGCAGTGCGAGATCCGTTGGCTGAAGCTGTGGAGCCGTTCAGTTCCGGAGCTGAATCGTCAGTTGGTTCCTGGGCCAGTTCGAGGCGAAGGTGGCGCTCCTTCATCACGTGCGGCGGGCAGGTGAGCCGTGCGCGCCGGGCGATGAAGATTGGTTCAGGATTGCCGTGGCCCAACGGCTCCAGTTTGCGTAACCATCCTGCCAGCACCGGCGTGATGCGGTCGAGCGGCAGTTCGGCGTGAATGCGGAGATGCCGCTCCGGTTCACGCGCAGCGAGATGCTCTTCCGCGTAGTCGCGCAGTCTGCGGCGGAGCTCCGGCAGCGACGCAGCGGGCATTGCAAATCCCACGGCGAATGCGTGGCCGCCGAAACGCGTGAAGAGATCGGCGCAGCTCTCAATCGCGGTGAGGAGCGCGAATCCGTCTACCGATCGGCCCGAGCCGTGCGCTACGCCATCTTCCACGCTTACCACGATGGCGGGCTTGGCAGTGCGCTCGACGACACGCGAGGCAAGGATGCCAATGACGCCGCGGTGCCAGCCGTCGCCATCGACCAGCAGAAGCCGATCGGCTGCGAGTTCGGCTTCCGCGGCAACGCGGGCCTCAATGCAAGCGAGCGCAGCGGCCTCTGCATCACGCCTTTCCCGATTCAATCGCTCCAGCTTGCCCGCGAGTACTGCGGCGCGCGCCGGATCGCGCGTGGAAAAGAGCTCGATGACGTCGGAGGCCACGTCCATGCGGCCTGCGGCGTTGATGCGCGGTGCGAGGCGAAAGGCAATATCGAATCCAGTGAGCTCTTTCGACGCCGGATCGAGAGCCGCGGCCGCAAACAGAGCGCGCAGCCCTGCGCTCGCGGGGCGGCGCAATTCGCGCAAGCCGAGCGCGGCGATGGCGCGATTTTCACCGTGGAGCGGAACCGCATCGGCGATGGTCGCGATGGCCGCCATCTTCAAAAAGCTGGGCAGAATCGTGTCGTGCAGGCGGGCCGCATCGCGCCGCTCCAGCAGCGCCTGCGCGAGCTTGAGCGCAATGGCCGCGCCGCAGAGCGACTTTTCCGGATAGGGGCAACCGTGCTGATTGGGATTCAGGATCGCGAGCGCGTCGGGGATCGCATCGTCCTGCTTGGGCAGATGGTGATCGGTGATGATGAGGTCGAGGCCGAGACGGCGCGCGGTCTCTGCTTCAGCAAAGGCTCGCATTCCTGTGTCGACGGTAATCACTAAGCGCACGCCATCGGCATACGCCGCTTCGAGCACGGTGGACTGCAGACCGTAGCCTTCGCGAAGGCGGTGCGGCACGTGAAAGCGCACGACGCCGCCGAGCATCTCGATCGCGGTCTTCAGCAGAACCACGGCCGTGGTGCCGTCCACATCGTAGTCGCCGTAGAGCAGCACCGGCTCTTTGGCGGCGATGGCGCGCTCGAGCCGTTCGACGGCGGCAGCCATACCCAGCAGGAGATGGGGATTGTGCAGGTGGTCGTAATCCGGATTGAGGTAGGCGTGAGCCTCATGCGGCTGCGTGATGCCGCGTGCGCAGAGAAGCTCAGCGAGTACGAGGGGCAGACGCGCTTCTTTCGCCAGCGCCGCCGCTGCCGGATGCTGCTCGGCAAGAATCCATCGCTCGGCCGGAGGTCTGCGCGGTGACGCAATGGGAACTGCCTGCGTGCCGGTGCTCACGCGCGTTACTCGTCCTCTTCATCCTGCGGATGAGCGTCATCGATCACGATGTCCTGGAAGGCTTCGATATCTTCGAGCAGCGTCTGGAAGCGCTCGTACCACTCAGTGGTGGTTTCGTGCAGAAAGACAAGTCCCTGATACACGAAGCCAAGTTGGATGTAGCCGAGCATACCCGCGTATTTGCGCAGCCACTTGGCTTCCACCAGTTCGGTGGCTTCTTCGTCGGGGAAGTTCATCTCGCCGGCTTCTTCGATCAGCGCATCGAGCTCTTCGCGCTCCATGGTCATCTCGCTGAAGGTGACGAAGGGAGCGCCTACGTGCTTGGCCATCTCAACGAAGTCTTTCCAGGCGTCGGGATTGCCTTTTCCTTCCCACAGAATCGAGGGAATGTCCTCGGTCACGTAGCCGGGGAGGCGGCGCATGCCGTGGCCTTCAATGAAGGCCACCATGTCGTCCTTAAGCGAGAGCAGGTTATCAGTACTCATAGTCAAGGAATCATTTTCGCAGATGCGGGCGGGGTGGCAGGCAACAATTTGGAAAGTGCCTGGGCGCTAGTATTTCCGGGCAGTTCTCGAAGACCGGCGCGCCGCAAGCTCGTCAGCCAAGTCTCAGACCTGCATCGGCTATCCTGAAAAGGTAACAGAGGAGACCCGTTTGCCCGTATTCGAGCACCACGTTTTTGTCTGTCATAATTCCCGCCCCGCCGATGCACCCCGACCTTCCTGCACGACCGATGGAAAAAGCGACCTGCACGCTCGTCTGCAACAGCTGACAAAAGAAGCTGGTCTCGCTGGAAGAGTACGCATTAACAAATCCGGCTGCCTGGACCAGTGCGAGCATGGGCCCACGGTGGTGGTCTACCCTGAGGCCGTCTGGTATGGCGGCGTGCGGCCCGAAGACGCGGCCGAGATCGTCGCACAGCACCTGATTGGCGGCAGGCCGGTCGAACGGCTGCGCATTGCCGACGAGTGCCTGAACACGAAGAGCTGTCCACATCGAGGCTGAAATTAGGGGGCATAAATCCGGGCCCGAAAGAGGCTCACAGCGCGGTGGGCCATGTTTCATTCCCCTACTAGCGGCACGACGAATCAGCTTGTGGAAATAGTCTTGTGGCGACCGAAAACTCGAACAGCGGCTAAAGCCGGATGTTAATTTGGCAGCCTTTCCGGCATGACTGAAGGTCATGCCCTGTTACAAGGCCCCTCTGAAGAGCGATTCAGCAAGCTTTGAAGTTGTGCCGTTTCACAAGGCCTCTCACACGCAGAGGTTTTCTGCAGCATCGGAAATCGGTTGGAGCAGATCGGCCCTATCCTGTACTTCCAGTGCGTCCTCCCGGCTTTCGCCGATGTACACCGGCCGCCTCGATGCGTTATCCTGACTATTAACCCATGATCTTTTCCCGCGAATACATAGGGTTTCTCGCCCAGCGCACGGTCAAGCACCTCATCGACGCCAAGTTGATCACCACCAGCAACTTGAAGGTGACCCAGGAGCGCGTGAACGCGGCGCTGCTCGACGAGCTGTCGCTTGAAGACCGCATTAATGAAGAGGTGCGCGTGATTCTGGAGGCATACTCGGACGAGATGCGCAAGTCGGGCGCGCAGTATGCCGAGATGTTCAAGAAGGTGAAGACCGAGCTGGCGAAGAAATACAAGGCGGTGCTCTGAGGATCAGCCGCGACAAGCTCAACAAGCTGGCACACACGGTGGCCGATACGCTGGCCGAGATCGACGAAGTGGGCTTCCTCGAAGACCGCAATACTATCCGCCAGGAGGCGCGCAAAGCGCTTGAAACTCTGCTCACCGAAGAGGCGAAGATCGACACGGCCGCGCGGCTGAAGATTGCCAACCAGCGCAAGATCATCCTCGAAGGGTCGCAGGAATGGGACATCTTGTACCGCAAATATTACAACGAGGAAGTGCGCAAGCTGGGCATCTGAGCTCCGTCGAAGATGCCATCAGCCGGCCAGCCTGCAGCAGTGCCGAGATTGGCCGAAAACGGGAATTTTGTTAAAGTAAATGAGTGGCCCTTTCGCGGCTGCTTCCCCGCATCAATGTGGCGCTATCGTCTAGGGGTTAGGACGTGAGATTGAGCCCCTTTCCGCCGCCGCAAATCCTCTAAAA
>DATJNF010000054.1:0-10202 GCA_035508375.1 Occallatibacter sp.
AAGGCCTTGAAGATGGCCTCGATCTTGTGGTGGTTGGAGCGACCGTACATGGTCTTGACGTGAACGTTGGCGCGCGCACCGCGGGCAAAGCCCTCGAAGAAATCGGTGACGAGTTCGGTTTGCAGGTCGCCGACGAGGCGCGTGCGCACTTTTGTGTCAACGGCAAAGGCGGCACGGCCGGAGAGGTCGACAGCAGCGATGGCGAGCGTCTCGTCCATGGGCATGAGGAAGTAGCCGGCGCGCAGGATGCCGCGCTTGTCGCCGAGGGCGCGGTCGAATGCTTCACCGAGTGCAATGCCCACGTCTTCCACCGTGTGGTGTTGATCGACATCGAGATCACCGTCGCATTTCAGCTCGAGATCGAAGGCGCCGTGGCGCGTGAACAGCTCGAGCATATGGTCAAAGAATCGAATGCCGGTGGAGACCTTGTAGCGGCCCCGGCCTTCGATGGTGAGCGTAAGGTCAATGCGCGTCTCCGCGGTGTGACGGACTATCGTCGCGGTGCGAGTGTTGGAAGAGACCGTTTTGGGCTTCGTTCGCTTTCCTGTCATTGTGTCTTGCTCCCTGCGCGCAGCGCGGCGAGCGCGCGATTGAGATCCATCGCCGCTTTTTGCATTTGCTCGCGCGAACCGATGGTGATGCGGACGCGGCCGTCGCAGCCCGGATCGTTGGAGCGGTCGCGCACGAGGACGCCGGCGTCGCGCATGAGGCGCACGAACTCTGCGTGCTGCGAGCCGATATCGACGAGGACGAAGTTGGCGCGGCTGGGCCAGCGGCTGACCTTGGCCGCGTCGAGCACGTCTTCAAATTCGCCGCGGGCGGCGAGCACTTCTACGACGTAGCGATCGAGATAGGTCGTATCGGCGAGCGCGGCCGGAAGGCAGGCGAGCGCCACCGAGTTGACGCTGTAAGGCGAAAGCACGCGGCGAATCCAGCGCATGAGCTCGACAGGGCCGGCGAGCATGCCGATGCGCAGCCCAGCGAGGCCATAGGCTTTCGAGAAGGTGCGCGCCACGATGAGATTGGGCACCACGCCAACAAGATCGATCACGCTCTCACCGTGGAAGTGGAAGTACGCTTCATCGACGAAGAGAACGGCCTGCGGTGCGCGGCGCGCAACCTCCAGAAGCTGCTCGCGCGTAGCCACGGAGCCCGACGGGCTGTTGGGGTTAGCGATAGCGATGATCTTGGTGCGTGGCGTGATAGCAGCGAGCAGGCGATCGAAGGGAAACTCAAGATCGTCGGTCGATTGAATTGCCACGGTGCGTGCATCGGTTGCCGAGGCGTAGACCTCGTACATCGTGTAGGTAGGCACGGGCAGCAGCAGCTCATCGCCGGATTCGAGGAAGGCTTCGAAGAGCACGTGAATAGCTTCATCCACGCCATTCGTCAGCGCAACTTGATCGGCAGCGAGAGCGAGATGCGCGGCAATAATAGCCTCGACGGGCTCGCGTTCCGGATAACGCGTGAGCGCGCCGGAAGATATGGCCGCGAGCACCTCGCGCACCTTGGGCGAGCAGGCGAGCGTGTTCTCATTGAAATCGAGACGAAGCGCGTCCCGGCTGCCGAGGGGCGGATGATACTCCTTCATGGCCTGGACACGTGCGCGGGGTGCGGGTGAGACTGAGGTGGCGGATTGGGTCAAAGCGCGCTCCTTTGCGAGGCGATGGATGCGGCCCATAGAGGTTTGTGCTTTCCCCTGTCGACGAAAAGACGTCGACAGGATGAGGCACGGAGCAACGGTGCAGGCTTGATCATTGAGCGCTCCTTTTGCCGAGTCGCGTGCGGATGGCTTCAGCGTGGCCGGTGAGGCCTTCGGCTTCGGCCAGCAATGCGGCCTCGGGGCCGAGAGCGCGCACGCCCTGCTGTGTATATTGCTGCACGGTGATGAGCTTGACGAAGTCGTTGACACTGAGGCCGCCGCGTACGCGCGCCATTCCGCCGGTTGGCAATGTGTGATTGGGGCCGGAGATGTAGTCGCCCATGGGCTGAGCGGACCAGCGGCCCACGAAGACGGAGCCGGCATTTTGAACCCACGCGAGATCACGGGGCGCATCAACGGTAAGGTGCTCGGGAGCGATGCGATTGGTGATGTCGTGCGCTTCTTCGAGATCCGATGCCACGATCACGAGGCCGTTGCACTTGAGCGCTTCGCGCGCGGTGGCGTTGTTGCGGCTGCGCTCTTTGGTTTCTGCGAGCACGGCCCTGGCGAGATCGATGCGCGTGGTGATGAAGATGGCCAAGGCTTCAGGATCGTGCTCAGCCTGGGCGACAAGATCGGAGGCGATATCGGGTGCTGTGCCGCGATCGCTGGTTACGACGATCTCCGTAGGACCGGCGAGCATGTCGATCGCGCAGTCGAAGGCGATGAGGCGCTTGGCCGCGGTGACGTAAAGATTACCGGGTCCGACGATCTTGTCGACACGCGGAAGTGTATCGGTGCCGTATGCAAGCGCAGCGATGGCGTGTGCCCCACCGAGACGATAGAACTCTGTGATGCCGAGAAGATGTGCTGCGGCCAATGTTTCGGGTGCGGGTCTGGGCGACACTACGACGATGCGCGCAACACCCGCGACCTGTGCGGGAATGGCAGTCATGAGCAGCGTGGAAGGCAGCGGATGGCGGCCGCTGGGAACATAGCAGCCGACGGAACCGAGCGGACGGACGAGCTGACCGGTGGTGAGGCCGGAGAAGGACAAGTCATTCCAGGAGGAGGGAAGCTGGCGTTTGGCGAATTTGCGAATCTGCGCGGCGGCGGTGGAGAGAGCATCGCGCAGCGGGGTCTCGAGCGACTTCCACGCGGCGGCCATCTCGTCTTTCGATACGTGCACCGCACCGGGGCCGGTGAGGCCATCGAACTGCGCGGCGTAGCGGAGTAGCGCGCGATCGCCTCGTTTGCGGACGGCGGCGACAATACGGCGAACGGCAGGGAGCACGGAGTCTAACGATGCGCTGCGGCGCTGTTCGAGCGCGGCGAGCGGGGTTGCGGTGCGGCCCTGGGTGCGGATGAGTTTCATGCGGTCGTTAGTTCCTGGTGAAAGGTTCGTGGTGCGGGTTCCTTCGAGTAGGGTTCGCGGGCCTTGAGGCCTGCGCGACAGCCGGACTGGAGTCCGGCGCTACGGTGTTTAGAGCACCACCTTGTTTAACGGGTATTCGACGATGCCGGTGGCGCCGGCTGCTTTGAGGCGCGGAATCACGTCGCGCGCATTGCTTTCGTCGAGGATTGTGTTTACAGCAACCCATTCGGAATTGCTCAGTTGCGAGATGGTCGGCGAATTGAGCGCGGGGAGCACAGCGAGGACGGCATCGAGGTGGTCGCGCTTCACGTTGAGCATGAGGCCTACCTGCGATTGTGCGTCGATGGCGCCGCGCAGCATGACGGCGATCTGGTCGAGCTTTGTCTTCTTCCAGGGATCGGCGAGCGCGGATTTGCCGGCGATGAGATGCGTTTCGCTCTCCATCACGGTGTCAATGATCTTGAGATGGTTGGCCTTGAGCGAGCTGCCGGTTTCGGTGACTTCGACAATGGCGTCGGCGAGCCTGGGCGGCTTGACTTCCGTTGCACCCCAGCTGAACTCAACTTTGACGTTGACGCCCTTGGAGGCGAAGTAGCGCTTGCTCACTTCGACCAGCTCGGTGGCGATGATCTTGCCTTCGAGGTCTTCAGCCTTCTCGAAGCCGCTCCCCTCGGGAACGGCGAGGACCCAGCGCACCTTGCGGCGGCTCTGCTTGGCGTAGGTGAGCGTGGTGACGCTGGCCACGTCGAGGCCGCTCTCTACGACCCAGTCAATGCCGGTGAGGCCTGCGTCGAGAACACCGTGATCGACGTAGCGCGCCATCTCCTGCGCGCGAATCAGCATGCACTCGATCTCGCTGTCATCGATCGAGGGAAAGTAGGAGCGGCCGTCGGCATAGATATTCCAGCCGGCTCGTTTGAAGAGGGCGATGGTCGCATCCTGCAGGCTGCCTTTGGGGATGCCGAGGCGAAGTTTGTTAGCCACGGGCGGCCTCCTGCCCTGCGACAAGGCCGATGGGGCGTGTGAAGCAGCTTACGGTGCCTTCGTGGCAGACCAGGCCATCGCCTTCAACTTCAACACGAAAGAGCAGCGCATCGTTGTCGCAATCGGTCGAAACGGAGATGATGCGCAGGCGGTTGCCGCTGGTTTCGCCCTTCATCCAAAGCTTCTGGCGGGTGCGGCTCCAGAAGGTGACGAAGCCGCTTTCGAGCGTCTTCGCGTAGCTGGTCGCGTTGAGAAAGCCCAACATCAGCACGTCGCCGGTGCGAGCATCCTGCACGATCCCGGGCACGAGGCCATCCATTTTTTCAAAGTCGATCTGTTCCACGATTCCAATCCTTGGTTGAGATTTGTGGCACTAAAAAGCCCGCTGGCGTTGGTCGCCGGCGGGCTGGGGTGTTTCCTGATCTCTCTGGCCGATTAGCTCAGGCCATGGCAGTCCGCCGGCATGGAGGTTCCATGATGGTGGTGATGGCCGCGATGGCGGAGGCTCTGCATCTGGATTCCAAGTTAAAGGCACGGGGTTTGAGTTGTCAAATGCAATCTTTGTCTCTCCCTGTCATCGCACCGGCGCAGGCTGCTCGTGCAGCAATTCGACGACGCGCTGATAAAGGCGGTTGCGGAGATCGTAGCGTTGCGAGGCTGCGGTGATGAAGCGAATCTGCAGCTCAATGCCTGAACCGGTGGGGCGCAGGTTGACGACGGGGTCCGCGCCGAAGCGGGTCAGGCCCTCGCCCAGCTTTCCGCGCTTCCACTCCTCTTCGGCCCGGCGGGAGTTCTCCGCAGTTTCATCGAGCACGGCTTTTTGTATGCGCTCCATCAGGGTGGGGAGATCGGCTGATGAGGGCACGCCCACGGTAATTTCGTCCCACATCCATTGGCCCGCAGTGGAGAAGTTGAAGTACTGGCCGCGGATCGCGAAGCTGTTCATGAAGGAAATACGACGGCCGGTGGGATGGCCCTGGTCAGAGGGCCCGCCGATTTCCAGCAGTGTGGTGCTCATCAACCCGACCTCGGCAACTTCGCCGTTGACGCCGTTGATCTCAACCCAGTCGCCTACATGGATGCCGCGCTTGCGCATGAGCACAAACCAGCCGAGAAACGCGAGCAGGTAGTCCTGCAGAGCGATGGTGAGCGCAGCGGTGGCAAGGCCGAGGATGGTCGGTGTTTGCTGCGGCACGCCGAAGATCACGAGCAGAATGACCGCGGCGCCGAGGACCTGGATGGAGAGCTCGATGATGCTCTGCAAGGTGCGCGTCTGCCGGCGGTCGAGAGCCGGGTGATTCATGAGACGGCGCACCAGCGCATCGCAAACGAACATGGCGATCAGAATAAGAAGGATGGCCATCAGCGAGCGCAAGATGAGATGCAGCACGATCTGATGCTGAAGCTTCACCTGCGCCAGCCACTTGGAATAAACGCCCGCGAGCTGCTGCTCGGTCTGGATGCGGTCGTCGTCGATGCTGAGGACCTGGCGCTCGGTGCTGCGGTCTTTGAGATTGGCAAGCTCTGCGGCGTGATCAACCGTGGCGCCCTGGCCGGAAGCGGCGCTCTCGTTGGCTTTCGCTTCGAGCGTGTTGTGCTCGGCCGTGATAGTACGTACATCGTTCTGCGCCTGGTCGAGCGCCTGCTGAATCAGTGCCTCGCGGTCGCGCTGGCTGAACCACGCTCCTATACGGCCGGCGAGCGTGTGATGCTGCACTGCCGAGGCAACGGCGGCAGGAGCGGTACCCGAGGCTTCGCTATCGTATTTGCGCATCGCTGCTTCATGCGCGGCGAGCTCGTCCTGAATCTGCACGCTGTTATCACCGGAGGCGCGAGCCAGATCGCGTTGCGCGTCGGCGAGCTCATCAGAGTCGAGACCAAGCTGAGCTTTGGCCACCTCAAGATCGTCGCTGTTGGAGTCATTCTTCGCGCCGGTAATCTTGGCCGTGAGGCTGTCGACGACGACCTGGTCTTGCTGCTTGAGCTGCTGAAGCTGCGCAATTTTTTGCGAGAGGACCAGTGCTTCCCCGGTAAACGTGCGATGCTGCGCGGCAAGGCCGGCGAGCCGCAGCGCAGCCGCGAAGGCCTGGTCGACTTCATGATCGGCTAAACGCTCGGCCTCGCGCGCATACTCGTTCTCTTCGGCGCTGACCGCCATGGGAGCGAGTCCTTGCGCGGTCTGCCAGGGGCTCAGGTCCACAAGCGATTGTGCGGTGGGCGACTGCCCGGCTCCTTTGAGAGAGGGCAGATTGGCCATTACGCCGCGGGTCATCCACAAAAAGATGATGCAGGCGACCAGCAGCGCCAGCAGCGTAACGATCAGCAGCACTCTGGTTTTGCCGAATCGACGCGCAGCGGCCCCGTTCTCTCCAGCAAGACCAAATGGAGGAATTGCCATGCATTCATTTTCGCAGGGGCATTGCAGAAAATACCAGCGCGAATTGCAAGGCCAGCGGGCTGTTTCGCTTACGGCTTGCCCTGCGCGCGGGAGAGGCGGAGAATGGAGCCGTGTTCACCAAAATACGAATTTGGCTGCTGGCCGCCGTGGCACTCTGCGCGCCGCTAGCTGGAGCGCAGAGTGCGCAGCCGAAGACACATGCAGCTCCGCCGGAGGCGCGTGTCGATGTGAATCACGCCAGCGTGGCTGAGCTGATGAAAGTGCCCGGCATGACGCAGACCTGGGCCGCGCGCATTGTGCGCTTCAGGCCGTATCGCACCAAGGAGGACCTGGTGGAGAAGGGCGTAGTGACGACGCAGGTCTACGACCGGATCAAAGACTATGTAATTGCGCACCGGGAAAAACAGTAGACGGCGATCATGCCTGGCCGATGCCGGGGCCCAGGGCCCCGGCCCGCCTGTTTGGCTTACGAGGACATCGTCAATGACTCGACACAGTCTTCCTTCGGCGCCTTCGGCGCTCTTTTGGTGCCCTTGATCAATTCGCTCAGAATCACGTAGAGCACGGGAATGAAGATGAGATTCAGAACGGTAGAGAACAACATGCCGCCGACGATCGTTGTGCCGACTGACCGGCGGCCCAGCGCACCGGCGCCTGTGGCGAAGACCAGTGGCAGTACCCCGAGGATGAACGCGAACGAGGTCATCAGGATGGGCCGCAGGCGCAGCTCAGCAGCTTCAATCGCTGCTTCTGCAATTGAGCGGCCATGACGACGCAGTTGCTCTGCAAACTCGACGATAAGGATCGAGTTTTTGGCCGAAAGTCCGATGAGCATGACGAGACCGATCTGGCAGTACACATCATTGGCAAAGCCGCGCAGCGAGACGAAGCCAAGCGCGCCGAGAACTGCCATTGGAACAGCGAGAAGAATGATGAAGGGCAGTGCAAAGCTCTCGTATTGCGCAGAGAGCGTGAGATAAACGACCAGAATACCCAGCCCGAAGATGATCACCGCTTTACCGCTGGATTCAATCTCTTCAAGTGAGAGGCCGGTCCATTCATAGCTCATGCCCTGGATCATGGTCTTCTTCGCCAGCGCTTCCATGGCCTTCAGCGCATCGCCGGAGCTGACGCCGGGCTGCGGCTGACCATCGATTTCGGCTGACCGGAAAAGGTTGTAGTGGTTGATGACCTGCGGGCCGGAGGACTGTTCAATGCTTACCAGGTTGTCGAGCGAGACCATCTGCCCGGAGCCGGTGCGCACATAGAACTTGCGCAGATCAGCGGGCGTCATGCGGTCCTCCTGGTCGGCCTGGATATAAACACGATACGAACGGTTGTTAAAGTCGAAGTCGTTCACATAGGCTGAGCCCATGAAGACGCTCAGCGTAGAGCTGATCTGGTCCATCGACACGTTCATCGTTTTCGCTTTTTCGCGATCGATGCTGACCAGCAGCTGAGGATCGTTTGACGTGTAGCTGGTGTAGAGGTTCGTGATCTGCTTGGACTGCATGCCGCCGGCGACGATCTGGTGAGCGACCCGATCGAGATCAGCCAGCGTATTGCGGCCCAGGTCCTGGAGTTCGAAGGCAAAGCCGCCGTAGCTGCCCAGGCCCTGGATGGCGGGCGGTTCAACGAGCACCACCAGACCACCGGGAACGCCGAAGAGCTCCGGTGCAATCTTTCTCTGAATGTCAGCCGCCGTGTGTCCGGGACCTTCTTTCTTACGAGCGTCTTGCGATTTGAGCGGCACAAAGATGATGCCGAAGTTCGGCGCGCTGCCGCCGCTCAGGCTGAAGCCCATCACGGCAAAGGTGCCGTAGACATCGGGGTCCTGGCGGATGAGAGCAGTGGCGCGGCCAGCCACTTCGCTGGTGTAGCTGAGCGAAGCGCCCTGCGGTGTTTGCACAATGCACATCAGGTAGTTTTGATCTTCGTTTGGCACGAATGCCGTGGGCACACGCTGGTACATCCACACGGTCGTCGCGAGGCCGGCGGCAAACAGCACCAGCAGAACGTAGCGGAAACGCAGAACCACGTGAATGAGACGAGCGTAGGTCCTGCCCATCCAGCCGATCGTTGCGTCCGCGCCATGGATGAACCCCGCAAAAGCGCGTGAGACGGGGCGTATGTGGAGAAAATCCAGTTGATGTGGACGCTCCTCTTCGCCGCGCAGGAACAGCGCCGAGAGCGCCGGCGAGAGCGTAAGTGCATTGAATGCCGAGATGGCGATGGAGAATGCGATGGTCAGCGAGAACTGACGGTAGAGAATGCCCGTAGTACCGGGGAAGAACGAGACCGGCACAAACACCGAGATGAGCACGAGCGAAGTGGCGACGACGGCGCTGGTGACCTCACGCATGGCGTCGGACGTGGCCTTATGCGGATCGCAGTGCTCGGCCGCCATATGCCGCTGCACGTTTTCGATGACTACGATGGCGTCGTCTACCACAAGGCCAGTGGCCAGCGTAATGCCGAACATGGTGAGCGAGTTGATGGAGAAATTGAAGATCTTGATGAACGCGAACGTGCCGACGAGCGACACCGGAATGGTAACCGCAGGAATGATCGTGGCGCGCCAGTCCAGCAGGAAGAGGAAAATAACCCCGATGACGATCAGGATCGCCTCGCCCAGTGTACCCACAACTTCACGGATCGAGTCGCCGACCACCGTGGTGGTGTCGAAGGGAATCACGTATTCGAGGCCCGGCGGGAAGGACTTCGCCAGCTGGTCGAGAGCCGCTTTGGCATCGCGGTCAACTTGCAGCGCATTCGCGTTGCTGAGCTGCTGCACGCCCACGCCGATGGCATCCTGTCCGTTGTAGCGCAGGTCCATCGAATAGCTTTCGGCGCCGAGCTCGGCGTGGCCCACATCCTTGACTTGCACAATGCCCGACGGATCGTTCTTGAGCACGATGTTGTCGAACTGAACGGGATCGGAGAGACGCCCGACCACGTTGACGGTGATCTGGTATTTCTGCGTCTTGTCCGCAGGAGGTTGACCGACCTGTCCGGCCGGGATTTCAACGTTCTGTTCGGAGAGCGCGTTCACCACATCAGAGGCAGTGAGGCTGCGTGCCGCAAGGCGATCTGGGTCAAGCCAGATGCGCATGGCGTATTTGCGTTCGCCGAAGATCAGCACATCGCCCACGCCGGGAATGCGCTTCAACGCATCCTTCACGTAGACGTCGACATAGTTGCTGATAAAGAGATTCGAGTAGCGGCCGCCCGGCGAGATAAACGCCGCCGCGAAGACGAAGTTTGAGTTCGCCTTGGTAATGGTGACGCCGGTGTTTTTAACTTCCTGCGGAAGGCGGCCCTGTGCCGAAGCCACCCGGTTCTGCACGTCGACGGCGGCGATGTTCAGATCATAGCCGGTGCGGAAGGTCGTCGTGATGGTGCTGGTGCCATCGTTCGAGCTGGTCGACTGGATGTAGCGCATTCCCTCGACGCCGTTGATCTGCTCTTCCAGGGGAATGGTCACCGCCGATTCCACAACACGCGCGTTCGCGCCGACGTAGTTGCTGGAAACCGTCACCTGCGGTGGGGCAAGCTGCGGATACAGCGAAATCGGCAGAGTGGGGATGCACACCGCTCCGGCAAGAATAATGAGCAACGCGCATACTGTAGCGAACACCGGCCGGTGAATGAAAAAATCAACCACAAATTCCTCGCAATTCTGCTCTGCAGCGGATGAATGCGTTTGAATCGCCTGGATCTGGATTCCGATCTGGTGCTAAAGCGCTCCTGCTTCCCCACGAACCTCTCAGCCTCATGCGAGATGGCGATTGCCAGAGGGAATG
>DATJNF010000055.1:0-7741 GCA_035508375.1 Occallatibacter sp.
CTGCTCGTCTCTGAGGATGAGGCCGGCGCGCTGACCGGGTTCCTGCTGGTAGGCCTGCGTTCGCATGCGGATGGATGCGACCCCGCGCAGCCCGCCGGTTTCATTGAAGGGTGGTTTGTACGCGCCGAGTGTCGCGGCCGCGGGATAGGGCGCCAGTTGTTCGAAGCTGCCGAGGCGTGGGCGCGTGCGCAGGGCTGTATCGAGATGGCTTCGGACTGCCTGATCGACAATCATCCTGCCCACGACGTGCACCGCGCGCTGGGATTCGAAGTCGTCGATCGTTGTGTTCACTTCAAGAAAACGCTTTAGATTCGCTCACCTAAACCTGCTTTATCCGCTGGCCGGGGTGGGTCCGTCGGCCCCCTGATTCGATCCCATCGATACGCTTATGCCGATCCCACGCTATGGGGCCATTTTGGCTAACCTCCTCCATCGAGCTCGCATCCCAGCGTGGATGAAGAGCAGGCCGGCCCCGGCAGGATCTGCTTCTTACGTCGTCCGGGACCGGCGAGGAGATGTTCACAATGAAGAAACAATCCGATATGCACTCTCCGCACCGAATTCCAGAAACTGAAAAGCAGATTACGACCTTCCCTGCTCCCGCCTTCACCATAAGCAAGCCGAGAGGCGTGCAGGACCACACGCAGGGCGTTCACGCGCCCGGCTCGCACAGCGGTTCCGCGCGAAACATGGACGGCCGTGTCGACCGTATGGAGGACCGGAAGACCTCAGCCCGTGCGGGCAAAACCAACACTCGATCCGGATCGCGGCATAGCGTGTGATTGCAAGATGAAGGACTGGCGCCACACAACTCCAGAGGCTCTCAAAGGAGAGCCTCTGGCAGGGAGAGATCATGTCGTCACGAGCAAAGATTCCATCGCCTATCGACCCAAGCATTGACCCCGACTCGCCGGAGCGGATCGAGGAGCCCACCGATACAAGCCGAGACAACATTCAGGCAGGTGGCTCGCGCGCATCCAGACAGGTTCGCTCTTCCGGCCATCCGCATAATGTGGAGCCGGCCGAAGCCGCGTTCGAGGGTTCTGCAACGAGTCGTTACTTCGACGATCCCAGCAAGCAAGGCATCTCGTCGAAGTCCAGCCAGGCGGAATTTGCTGGCCAGCGCAGAGTAGTGGATGCGCGGCCCGATGCGCAGGCGGGCCTGAACCACAGCAGCAGAAGAGGGGAGAAATGACTGAGCCATCCAAGAAGAACCTGCCGGAGGACGGGGACATCGAGATTCCTGCCATCCGGCATGTGGGTCCCACGCTGGAATCGGATCCTGAGTACCTCGAGGCTCTGCATTCTGGCTATTCCACGCCTGAAGCACAGATCGCCGCCGAGGCCGCAAGAACGGAACCCGATCTGCACGACCTCTCCGACGCGGATGAAGAGATCGATCTTCTTTCCGGCCGCGAGGGCGATATCGAACGGCCCGAGCCGCTGAAGACCCGTCTCCCGGGCGACACCAGTTCCGATCCGCATACCGATGTCGGTCCCGGCAACGCGGCGACGGTGCAGAAGCGCGGCGAACGCAAACGCAAAGCTGCCTGATTATTCCTGATTATTCCTGCGGCTCTTGGTGAGGGACGGCGGCCTCATACTGCGGCCAATGCGTCAGCAATTCTTTCGTGACGGCGCTGCCAACCCTATAGGCTGCTTCGAGTGCAGGTAAATACGCGCCGTAGGTGCCGATCCGCTGCCGAGCAAGATTCTCGGCAGCGGTGAGGCCCTGGGCCTGCCGGTCATAGTTGCTTACCGCGCGTAGCACCAGGATACGATTCGCGTCCACGCGGCCCGCATGCGCCAGATAGGTGAACGACTCTAGTGTTCCCGTGTCTTCCATCGCCGTGGTCGCGAATTGCCCCTTGCCTCCGGTAAAGTAAGACACCCATTCCGAGGCCCAGGCATCCATCAGCTTGCCGTGCCAGAAGGTCGAAGACGAAATCTCGTCGCCCAGTGCGACAAAGGGCGGGCGCTGTGCTGCCGCTCCGTCGAAGTGGCTGCGGATCTCCTTCAACTTGTCTGAGTCTTCGAGTGCAATGCCGCGTGTGACATCGAACGCCCACTGCGCGAGACCCGCGTTGAGCGCATACACTTGGCCCTCCTCCGCCTGCACCGGCAGCTCGAAAGGCTTTTGCTTGTGCCAGGGCAGATAACCGGTGCTCCAGCCGGGTGGAATCTCGCGGGCATCGATCTCGTATCCCAGATCCCCGTCTACCACCCAGCGTGCCCACGCGGCGGAGCCCAGCGAGATGCGATCCGGGCATCCGCCAGCGATTCCGGCAACGATCCAATAGGCATGGGTGAAGTCAAAGCGCGGATCGAGACCGACGGCCATGATGGTCGAAGCCGCGTGCGCTGTTCCCGGTCCCGTGAGCACCGCCATCTCGCCCTCGCCGTTCATACGGACAGCGTGGTAACCGGCGGGCAGATCGTAGACGCGGTCGAGATGATCGCGCTCCACCCAGTACTGCAGTTCGCCGGGCGCGTCCCCGGTGTCATTTCCGACCTCGAACATCGTCACCACAACAACCTTCACCGGAATCGGCCGTGGCTTTGCGGCGGCTCCGGCAGAGGACACGGCCAGCAATAGCAGAAAAGAAAAAAAGCGCACAGGAGTCGTCATTGATTGCGATGGTACCTGAATGGACAGGATCAGGGATCGGGGAACCGAAAAGCTGCCGGCAATTGCCGGGCGAATCCATCGCGAATTCTCTTGTGAAAGCGGAGAGCGGTTATAGGATAAGGAGAATAGCCGGCAGGTTGAAGCGAACGGTGATGTGCAAGGGCGTGCCCCATCGTCACCGTTCGAAGGAGATCGAGAGATGCTTGGACTGCTGCTGCAATGGATTTTGAGTGCGATCGCCCTGCTGATTGTTTCGCGCATCGTGCCGGGCTTTTATGTGCATGGCCTGTGGCCGGCAATGATCGCCGCGTTGGTGATCGGCTTGCTTAATGCTACGCTCGGCTTCTTCCTGAAGATCGTCACGTTTCCGTTGAGCATTCTCACGCTGGGAATCTTTCTGCTGGTGATCAACGGGCTCATGATCCTGCTTGCCTCGAGCATTGTGCGCGGCTTTCGCGTGCAGGGTTTCGTGCCGGCGTTCTGGGGCGCCGTCGTACTGGCGCTGCTGGGCATGCTGATCCGCGCGCTGACCAAGGAAGCCTAGACGCACGCGAAAAATACAGCTAATGCGAAGCCTGCGCCCCGGCTTGCGGAGCAACGATCTTGACCGCAGCGGTTGGAGCAGTG
Organism: Occallatibacter sp.; assembly: GCA_035508375.1. Lineage (GTDB taxonomy): Bacteria > Acidobacteriota > Terriglobia > Terriglobales > Acidobacteriaceae > Telmatobacter. Next base: position 3,257 of record DATJNF010000055.1, read on the forward strand.
CGTGAATGCGCTGTCTTCTTCTTCGCCATCTTCGGCTGCGCGGACTCCGCCTTCACGGGATGACTCACCACAGGACCGTTGAGCGTCTGCGGCGTACGGATGGCGCCCGCGCCCGAGAAAGCGCCGGGCATTGCAGCGTGTGTCGGTGTCGCGGGCATTCCGCGCTGCACCCGCGAGTACACGCCCCATCCGCCACCGGCCACCACAAAGGCGATGGCAGCAGCGGCTGCGGCGCGCATCCACTCACGGCCCATCAACTTGGGTGCTGGCCAAGGCAATACCACGCCGCGAGGCGGAGCCGACCGCAGAACCCGGTGGATCCGGTCCTCGAGCCCGTCGGGGGCTGGAAGGTTGGCTACCAGCCGGAGCGTCGCTTCGGCATCCGATGCGGGGCTGGTGGTAAACGGGTTGTGAGAGTTGGAGTTCATCGCAGATTCCTCGCGTGGTTGAGCAGGCCTGACATCAGGTTGCGCGCGCGAAAAAGCCGCGAACGGACGCTGGATTCCGTGATGCCCAAAACCGCAGCGATTTCCACGCTGGACAATTCCTCGAAGGCCGACAGCTGCAATACCTCGCGCTCCTTGGGCGGAAGCTGCTCGACGCAAGCCAGCACGTGCGCGTGGTGCTGCGCCGCGGCGGCCCGCTCCTCGGCAGAGAGCCCGTTGGCGGGTAGCACGCGCGCCAGTTCCGCCACATCGTCCGTCTCGGGACGGGTCTTGGCGCGGCGCTTGCGATCCAGCACGATGTTCCAGACAATGCGGATCAGCCAAACGCGGTGATCGCGGACCTCTTCCAGTGTGTCGCGATGCCGCAGCACGCGCAGAAACGCCTCCTGCACGGCATCTTCAGCGTCAGCGGGGTTGCGAAGAACGGAAAAGGCTACGCGATAGAGGGCGCCGGCGTATTGATCTACCAGGGCCGCAAGGGCCGCTTCCTCCGCCCGGGTGCGGGCATCCTCGGCCGCGGCGCTGTTCGAAATCTCCATCCAACCTGCAATGACTGCCTGGCCGGTGCTCATACACACACCAGACGCAGGCACATTGAAAAATGCTCAGACACGCCCAAATCTTCGGGGCGCCGCGAACGGGGGGAGACGACGTGAGCGCAGCTTTTACTGTTTAGCGCCTAGCTTTTCCGATGCAATGTTGCCGGCTGCGCCGTCCTTGTCCGCATCCTTCACCTTCGCCCACAGCATCCGGGCTTCGTCCTGCTTGCCTTCAGCCGCATAGAGGTCCGCAAGGTCGAGCTGCGCCACACCTGTGGAGACGGTTTCCGAAGGCTTGGCGGCCAACTCGTTGTACAGAGCGATCGCGTCGCTATCGCGGCCCGTCTGGTGATACAGCCCGGCAAGCGCCAGTTTGGCCAGATTGGAGAGATTGCGGTTCGATGAGCCGGCAGCGGCCTTCAACTCGGTCTCCGCCGGGCCGTTCTGGCCCAGATCCTCATAGGTCACGCCAGCAAAATAATGGGCCTTGGCCGCCTCCGGCAGCCAGCTAAAATCATGCGCCACAGCGACAAACTGGCGATTGGCTTCCTTGGCGCGCGCGCTGGCCGACGTATAGATACCCGGCATCGAGGGCTCGCCCGGCTGCGCCAGCGGCGCGTTGTAGACATCGATGGCTCCGCCCAGCGCCAGGTCCGCGGCCGAGGTGCGTACATTCCAGAAAACCAGCGCTCCGATCACCACCACAAGAGCCACACCGGCACTCACCACCCAGCGCACAACACTGGATCGATTGTCGCTGAGCCAGCTGGCGCTGCTGGCAGCGGCCCGGGCGAATTTGTCTTGCTTCAGGGCGTGACGGGTCTGGGTATCCACGGGTTCTCTCTAATCCTTCGCTGATTGACTTGCAGGCGGGGGCCACACGGCGGAATCACGGCGACTGCAACCCAATTAGTTTATCAGCGGGCCGAGAGGAGCGTCCACCGACGGTAAACGCGGCAGTGTCCCAATTCGGCGGAGTGCCTCATCCTTGCAAAGCATTTGTCTTTGCCGCAACGGAGGGAAACCACAATTCTTCACATCACCACAATCTTCCGTGCCCCATCCTTTTGACTTCTTTCTGCCGAAAGGGTGGGAAAGCACGAACCTGCGACCTTCGCTCTCTTCCATCCCGTTCCCTCACGCTTGCCGCGGGCGCGCCGGAGCGATACCCTAAATCTATGTACGAAGACTTCCACGTAGCCGAACGCTGGACCGGCGAAGACCTTCACGTCCGCTGGAAGGCGAATATGGTGGCAATCGCCACGCGTCACGCCGACGCGGTCGATATCCGCTTTGACGTAAACGGCCGAGCCATGTGGATCGCCCTGCCCTGCACTGCGTGGGTAGAGCAAAAAAAGCGCAGCGGTAAGGTCATTACCGACTACCTCGCTGCGCAGATCGCCGGCCGCTATCTCAAGCAGCTCATCGAAGAAGGCTACGACGCCCAGCGCGAGGTCTACACCATGACGGTGGAAGAGGTGCTGGAGCACCTGGAAGCCGTTGTGGCCGAGGCCAAGCAGCAGGGTTCCCTTCCTTCTCTCCCCGTCATCGCCTGACAACCGCCTGCACTACGCTACCCAATGAATTCGACCAAGACACCCACATTGCTGGTACTGGCCGCGGGCATGGGCAGCCGCTACGGCGGCCTCAAGCAGATTGATCCCGTCGGCCCCGCGGGAGAAGCGATCCTCGATTACTCCGTGTACGACGCGCTGCGCGCCGGTTTCGGCAAGCTGGTCTTCGTGCTGCGCAAGGAGATCGAGGACATTTTCAAGAAAACCGTTGGCGCGCGTTTTGAAAACCGCATCGCCATCGACTATGTGTTCCAGGAGCTGGACAAGATTCCCGCCCCCTATACCGTTCCTGCGGGACGCACCAAGCCCTGGGGCACGACGCATGCCGTCCTGATGGCTGCCGACGCCATCCAAGAGCCCTTCGCCTCCATCAACGCCGACGACTTCTACGGCGCGGAGAGCTATCGCCTGCTGGCGCAGCATCTGCAGTCGGGAACCGACGATTACGCAATGGTGGCCTTCACGCTCAACAAGACTCTCTCTGAGTTCGGAACCGTAGCGCGTGGCGTGTGCCGTGTGAATGCAGCCGGTTATCTGGAGAACGTAGTCGAGCTGACCAGCGTGGAACGCAGTGGCGGCGAGGTGAAAAACACCGATACCGCGGGCCGGGTGACGCAACTCACAGGAGACGAGCCCGTCTCGATGAATTTCTGGGGATTTACGCCCGGCGTCTTCAGCCAGCTGCGCGAACGGTTCGACACCTTCTTGCGGCAGCATGGCACCGAACTCAAGAGCGAGTGCTACATACCGAATACGGTGGGCGAGCTCGTGACCGAGGGCCACGCACGCGTGAAGGTTCTGCGCACGAACGACGAGTGGTTCGGCGTGACCTATCGCGAAGACCATCCCCGCGTAGTCGAAAGCATTCGCCGTCTTATCGCGCAGGGCACGTATCCGGAAAGACTCTGGTCGTGAGCGGGGCGCCCGATCTGGGTGCGATTGCGCGCCGGTTCCAACTCGAGGGCAAGTTTGTTCGCGCTGTTCCCTACGGAAGCGGCCACATCAATGACACGTACTGCGCGTTGTTCGATTGCGGCGGTGCGTCGTCGCGCTGCATTCTGCAGCGCATCAACAGCCGGGTCTTCCGGCATCCTGCAGCGGTCATCCAAAACATGGAGCGCGTCACAGCGCATCTGGCTGCGCGGATGGCCGGCGAGCCGGACCGTGAGCGCCACGTGCTCGCTTTGATTCCGGAACGCGATGGCCGCGCCTGGCACGTGGATGAGGCGGGAAGCTACTGGCGCGCGTTGCGCTTTATCGAGAATGCGCACAGCCACGATGAGATCGAATCGGAACAACAGGCCTTTGCCGCGGCGCGAGCCTTCGGGCAATTCCAGCAGATGCTGATCGATCTGCCTGCGCCGAGATTGCAGGACACGATACCGGATTTCCATCACACGCCGAAGCGGTTCGCGGCACTGGAAGAGGCTATCGCACAAGACGCCGCCGGGCGCGTGCAAAACGCTGAATCGGAGATCGCGTTTGCCGTTGGACGCCGCGCGATCATCACTACGCTGCTCAGCGCGGGCTTGCCCGAGCGCGTGACGCACAACGACACCAAGTTCAACAACGTGCTGCTCGACGACCAAACCGGCGAAGCGCTCTGCGTCATCGATCTCGACACCGTGATGCCGGGGCTTGCGCCTTGTGACTTCGGCGACATGGTGCGCACCATGACCTGTCCGGCCCGGGAAGATGAGCAGGACCTCTCCCGCGTGAGCGTGCAGTTTCCGCTCTTCGCGGCCGTCGCGCGCGGTTATCTGAGCACGGCAGGCGCATTTCTTACGGCGCTGGAGAAAGAGCTTCTGGTCTTCGCCGGCAAGCTCATCTGCTTCGAGCAGGGAGTGCGCTTTCTCACCGACTACCTGGCCGGTGACACCTATTACAAGGTCCATCGCCCGGGACAGAATCTTGACCGCTGCCGCG
>DATJNF010000056.1:0-52110 GCA_035508375.1 Occallatibacter sp.
GCGATCGGCGACTGGAAGAAGAAGAACGGCGTCGCTGAGACCGTTCCTGCAGCTGCTGCGGCAGAGTAACTGAAAGTAGTCGCGAAAGGGCACGGCTTCGGCCGTGCCACTTGTGCGTAAGTGGATTGCATATGCCGAATATCGTGACAATTGGAGCGCAGCCTGCGCAGGATGCGGGCACCGGAAAGCCGCAGGTTGCGGAATCGCAGTCAGCGAACAAGGGTCTGCAAGTGACTGAGCGCGCGGTCAAGCGCATCCGCGCGACGATGGCCCAGGAGGGCATCTCGCCTGAGCAGGGTGGGCTGCGCCTCGGTGTGACGGGCGGCGGCTGTTCCGGGCTTTCGTATTCCATCAAGTTCGATACCCAGCCACGCGAGCGCGACCGCATCTTCGAGTTTGACGGGGTGCGCGTCTTCGTCGATCCCAAGTCGTTTATCTATCTGCACGGCATGACACTCGATTATGAAGAGACGCTGATGCGGCAGGGCTTCAACTTCATCAACCCGAACTCGACGCGCTCCTGCGGCTGCGGTTCGTCGTTCTCTTCGTAATCCACTCATGTTGAAAGTCATCGATTCTGCAGTACCGGTCGCCTGTTGGTCCTGCTCCGTCGCGCAGAATGCGTCCGCGCTTTTCTGCTCCCAATGCAGCAAGATTCAGCCTCCACCGACGGGTGAGTATTTTTCAGTTTTTGGATTGCAACCGCGACTCCATCTCGATCTCGCTGCGCTGGAAGGCGAGTTTCATCGCCTCAGCCGCAAGCTGCACCCGGACCGCTTCGCCCGCGCAGCGGAAAACGAGAGGGAGTGGAGCCTGGCGAACACGGCGCTGCTCAACGACGCCTATCGCACGCTCAAGGACCCAATCCGCCGAACAGAATATCTGCTCAAATTGCAGGGCGCGGAGATCGGCGAGGAGCACGCTGGAAAAGATCGTCGAGATCCCTCGCGCGTGCCCCCCGACCTGCTCGAAGAGGTCTTCGATCTGAACATGCAGCTGGAAGAGATGCGCATGGGAAAGAAGATGGGCGAGACGGATCCCGAGGTTGAGCAAACCCTCCTAGAAGCGAAGGAAAAATTCGACGGCCTGCTTGAAGAGGTTGATCGCGATCTGCGCGTGCAGTGGCAGGTGTGGGATGAGGGCGATGAGTCCGCGCGTCAGTCTGCCCAAAATACGATGGTCGCACTGCTGGATCGCAGGCGCTATCTCAATAACCTGGTCCGCGATGTAACCGAGACCCTTGGAGATTAAGCAGGCATAATGGCGGAGAATACGAGATCGGTTGTTGTTGGAATCGACCTGGGAACGACCAACTCCCTGGTGGCTTATATGGAGAACGGCGCGCCGGTGGTGATTCCCGGCGCGGACGGCTCGAATCTGGTGCCATCGGTGGTCGCGCTCGATCCGATGCCGGCCGATGGCAGCCGGCCCACCGTCACCGTGGGCAACAGCGCGCGCAAGGCGCTGATTGAAACGCCGGAGCGCGTCATCTACTCCGTGAAGCGGCTTATGGGCCGCGGCCTCGAAGAAGTGCAGAAGGAGCTGAAGCTCTTTCCGTTCCGGCTGGCCGACGATGTGGAAGCCGGCGAAGTGCCGCGCGTACAGCTGGGCGAGATGCGCTTCACGCCGCCGGAGATTTCGGCCTACGTTCTGCGGCAGCTCAAGAAGAACGCCGAGCGATTCTTCGGCGCGCCGGTCACGCAGGCCGTCATCACGGTGCCTGCGTACTTCAATGACGCGCAGCGCCAGGCTACGAAAGACGCGGGCCGTATGGCCGGTCTTGACGTGCTGCGCCTGGTGAATGAGCCCACCGCAGCCGCATTGGCCTACGGCCTCGATCGCGCCAAGGAAGGCGTGATCGCCGTGTACGATCTGGGCGGCGGAACGTTTGATATTTCGATTCTCAAGCTGCGCGACGGCATCTTCGAGGTGCAGTCGACCAACGGCGATACGCACCTGGGCGGCGACGATATCGACAATCTTCTGCTTGCTATTGCGCTCGACGAGATTCACTCCGAGCACGGCGTCGATCTTCGATTGCATCCCGGTGCTGTGCAGGCACTGCGCAAAGCGGCGATCGACGCCAAGATCCGGCTCTCGTCGGAGTCTTCGGCCAGCTTCGATATTGAGCTGCCGAATGGCGACCGCTATCAGCGCGAAATTCCGCGCGAAGTCTTCGAGATGCTGATCGAGCCGGTGCTGAATCGCACTGCCGGCCCCTGCAAGCAGGCTCTTGCCGATGCCGGCATCACGGCCGAACAGATCGATGAAGTCGTTCTTGTGGGCGGCTCGACGCGCATACCGGCTGTGCGCGCATTAGTGGACGAACTCTTCCAGCTAAGCGCGCGCGGCAAGAAGCCGCATATCGAGTTGAATCCCGATGAGGTCGTTGCTCTCGGCGCGGCGGTGCAGGCCGATATTCTGGCCGGCGCGTCGACAGCCACCGAAGAGATGCTGCTGCTCGACGTGACGCCGCTCTCGCTGGGAATCGAGGCTTTGGGCGGCGTAGTCGCGAAGATCATCACGCGCAACTCGACCATCCCCGCTTCGGCTACCGAGCACTTCACGACCGGCGTCGACGGCCAGACCAATGTGGCCATTCACGTGGTGCAGGGCGAGCGCGAACTGGCGACCGACTGCCGTTCGCTGGCGCGCTTCGATCTCAAAGGCATTCCGCCGATGCCCGCGGGGCTGCCGCGCATTGAGGTGAAGTTCCTGATCGACGCTGACGGCATTCTTCAGGTCTCCGCGCGCGAGCAGCGCAGCGGCCAGGCAGCCGAGATCGAAGTGAAGCCGACCTATGGCCTGACGGACGAGCAGGTCGAGAGCATGATTCTCGACTCCTTCGATCACGCTGAAGAGGACTTCGCGAAACGTTTGCTCATAGAAGCGCGTAACGAGGCGGAGACGATTCTGTCCAAGGTCGACCAGGCGCGCAGCAATCCGGCATGGGCGCAGTTGACGGGCGAAGAGCAGGCAGCCATAGGAGCAGCGCGCGATCGGCTGGCGTCGGCAAAGCTTGGCGAGGATCTGCATGCGATCCGCGAGGCGACCGCCGGGCTCGATCAGGCCACACGCCGGCTGGCCGAACTGATGATGGACGCCGCCGTAACCGAGGCAATTCGCGGCAAAACGATGGAAGCGGCCGGCGAGGAACTGAGCGACAACATCACCGCGCCGCATCCAATGGCGGTGGCGGAATTCAAGTGAGAGCGAGTTAGCGGCGCTTCGCGCCAGTTAGCCACGCTTCGCGCGTTAGCAAGTTAGCATTGAGGAATCGAAGTTATGAGCGAAGCAATCACGAATAACATTCCAGCGGAGAAACTGGTGCGTGTCACTTTCCAACCGGAAGGGAAGACGGCCGAGTTTGAGTTCGGCACCATGCCCTACGATCACCACGGCAAGCCGATGTCATTTCTTGACGTGGCGGAGAACTTCGGTATCTTTCTCGACCACGCCTGCGGTGGATCGTGCGCCTGCACCACCTGTCACATCCAGGTGAAGGAGGGCGCGCAGGGTATCAGCGAGGCGGAAGATGACGAACTCGACCGGCTCGACATGGCGGCCGACCTGCAGTTGAACTCACGGCTCGGCTGCCAGGCGGTGATCACGCGGCCGGGCAGCTACGTTGTCGAGATTCCCAGCTGGAACCGCAACTACGTTTCGGAAGGCAAGCCGCTCACGCTTGCCGAAAGCAAGTAGCGGTACGTCGAAAAGGAAGAAAACATGCCACGCGAGATCTACTGGACTGACGCCGAAGAGATCGGCATTCAGCTGCAGGAAAAATATCCCGATGTTGATCCGCTCACCGTGCGCTTCACCGATCTGCACCGCTACGTGACGGAGCTCGAAGGCTTCGCCGACGATCCGGCGAAATCCAATGAGCCGAAGCTTGAGGCCATCCAGATGGCCTGGCACGAAGAGTATCGGGACGCGCAGAGTTAGCTCTCACACGGCTTGCGCGTGCTGCGAGATCGAGAGCACGTTGCCATCCGGGTCTTTGAACCATGCGACCTTGTCGCCGGTGGGGAAGGTGCAGATGCCGTGCTCATCCTGCCCCATGTTCGGATAGCGCTCGAAGACCACGCCCTTCCTTAGCAAGCCATTTATCGCTGGAACAATATCTTTGCTTTCCCATCCCAGCACCGTGTTCTGTGCGGGCGTGAACGATGGAACCTTGCTGATGCGCAGCATGACGCCGTTCAGATCGAAGACCAGCGCATAGCTGTCGTCGCCTAAAAAGCGGAAACCAAGCGTATCGCGATAGAACTTGAGCGCAGCGTCAGGATTCTGTGTGAGCAGGAAGGTGACGACACTTTCCATTCGAACCTCCGCAAGATGTGATGTTCTCGGTGCTCAGGCCGGAGTGAGCAGCAGTTCTAATCCCAATCCTCGCGCCGCTCGCCCCATCCGAATGCATTTTCAAAGTGCCGGAACTCGCGCGGCTGTCCGGGTACGAGATAGACGCTTACCACATCGAAACGCACCTCCGGCGCGACAGGCCGCGGCAACTGGCGCACGTATTGCCGCGCGAGCCGTCGCAGGATATCGCGCTTGTGCGAGTCGACGGCGATTTCAGCCGGGCTCAGGTCGTGTGCGGTGCGCGTCTTCACCTCGACGATGCAGAGCAACTCGCCTTGCCAGGCGATGAGATCGATATCTCCGGGCAGATTGCCCGCAGACCAGCGGCGCGCCACAATCGCATATCCTTTGCGGCGCAGGTAGAAGTAGGCAGCGTCCTCGCCTTCGAGGCCAGTGACCAGATGCGCGGGCAGCGTGGCTTCGCGTCCGCGCCACTGCGCTACGCGGTCCAGTCCATGCAGCGCGCGCTCAAGACCGCCAATCCGCAACTGTTCTAGCCATGGCATTGCACCCAATTCTCCTTTACAGAGGCGCAGTGCGCAATCGAAAAAAAGCGGAGCCGGCAAATGCATGCCGGCTCCGTTCCTTCCTGCAAAATGTAGTGCTTAGGCTGTCGCTACTTCCACCGATGCCTGCTCGTGCTCTTTTTCGACCATGCTCAGCGCGTCTTCGAGAATGTCGAGCGCGACGGTGGCTTCTTCCTGGCTGACGATGAGCGGAGGCGAGAGCCGCAGCGAGGTTTCGCCGCAGCCCAGGAGCATCAGGCCGCGCTCGAAGGCCAGCGTCTCGACGCGGTTGCGCAGTTCTACGGCGGGCTCGCGTGTCTGCTTGTCTTTCACCAGCTCGATGCCGATCATCAGCCCACGCCCGCGCACCTCACCCACCAGCGGATGCGTCTTCACCCAGCCGCGCAGCCGTTCGAGCATGAACTCGCCTACGCGGGCTGCGTTTGCGATGCCTTCGCGCTCCAGGATGTCCATCGTGGCCAGCGCAGCCGCAATGGAAACAGGGTTTCCGCCGAAGGTCGACGCGTGCGAGCCGGGTACCCAGTCCATCACTTCGGCGCGCGTCATGCAGATGCCCAGCGGCATGCCGCTGGCGATACCCTTCGCGATGCAGACCATATCGGGTTCGACGCCGGAGTGCTCCACGGCCCACCACTTGCCGGTGCGACCGGCGCCGCACTGCACCTCATCCACAACCAGCAATATTCCGTGGCGGTCGCAGAGAGCGCGCAGCTCGCGCAGGAAGCTATCGGGAGCGACGACATAGCCACCTTCGCCCTGGATGGGCTCGATGAAGATGGCGGCCACTTCTTCCGGCGGCAGAATGGTCTTGAAGAGCTTCTCTTCGATATAGCGCGCGCAGCCCAGGCTGAAGGCTTCCTGTTCCTCAGGGCCGCCGGTGCAGCCACGGTAGGTGTACGGATAGCGGACATGCGTCACGCCGGGAACCAGCGGCGAGAAGCGGCGCTTCTGCTGCGGCTTGGATCCGGTGAGCGAGAGCGCGCCCATGGTACGGCCATGGAAGGCGCCGAAGAAGGAGATCACCTGCTGGCGGCCGGTGTGATAGCGAGCCAGCTTCAGCGCGCACTCGATGGCTTCGGCGCCCGAGTTGCCGTAGAAAAACTTGTGCGGGCCGGGCATGGGGGCAACCGCGGAGAGCCTATCGGCCAGGTCGGTGAGGTGTTCGTTGTAAAAATCGGTGCCCGAGATGTGCAGCAGCTCGGCGGCCTGCTTCTGGATGGCGGCGACGACCTCGGGGTGGCAGTGGCCGGTCGAGTTCACGGCGATGCCGGCGGCGAAGTCCAGAAACTCGTTGCCGTCCACGTCCGTCACGCGGATACCGCGGCCGCTCTTGGCCACCAGCGGATAAGAACGGGTATAGCTGGGCGAGATGAGCCGGCTGTCAGCAGCTACGGCCGCCTTGGCCTTGGGTCCCGGAAGAGGACAGACGAGCTTCGGTCCATATTGAGCGTGCAGTTCTTGTCGATTCATAGCGCCATCTCCTCGGCAGATTGGTTGTGCGGCCTCGGCTGCGGAGCGAGCCGCGGTCCCGCTCAGGCGGGATCGTACCTTTTCGTGGACCCGGAGGGGGTCCGGAGGCGAGCGAGGATCTTCGGCGGTCCTGTTGCCTAGTCGCCGCCGAAGAGGCTAGGTCGGGTGCGGATGGGCAGCACGCGCAGATGCCGCCGCGGGCAGATGCAACGCGCGCGCGACCGCGACCAGCTTTTGGTGGCCGGGGCAATCAGCAGTTCCTTGGCGATGCGCGTCGACATAAGGGTTTCCGCTGTGTTCAGGATAGCATGGGGCGTGCCGCGGAGATCCAGGCCTGCGGAGGTCTGGCGTTTGCCGCACGGGAAAACCTCTGTGCGGCAAGGCGTTGCGCTGATCCGGCAGATTCGCGTGGAGAGAAAAGCAGCGTTAAGACGGCGCCTGGTTGAAGGCGCTGGCGGGCACCAGCTGCGTGGCCGCTTCGCCGTCGAGCGTAACGCGTCCGCTCTCAAAGGCGTGCAGGCTCGCTTCGTCGGCGGCCAAGGTCATCCAGCAGGCGGCGCCTTTTCTCAGCATGGAGCAGGTGATCTCCATCGTGTACTGCGTTTCGGGCTTGCCCTTCGGGCTGCCCTTGGCCCGCTCGATCCAGAGGTGATGGCTGCCGAGCGAATAGACGCCATACACCGGTTGCACGAGATCGAAGGTCTGCTTGAGCCCATCGGCAGCGCCCGAACCGAATCCCTTTAGGTCCTGGTCGGACATCGTCTGCCCATAGCAATCAAAGGGCAGCGCGACGACGACCACGACCGAGGAGGGAGTACCGTGCATGGCGGTCAGCGCCACCTGAATGCAGGCCGTGCCTTTTTTCTGCTCCTCAGTGACGGGCGCTTGCTCCGGCGCGGTCTTCACTTCCTGGGAAGAAGGCTTGGCCTCGACGACCGTCCAATCCGAAGGCAGGTCATAGCTGAAGCCAAGCACGGTCGCCATATTCTTCGGCGCCGGGGCCTGCGCGAAAAGCGAAGTGCAGACGGCAAGCAGCGCGGTTGCGATCGAGAGTCTTCCCATGGAAACACCTCGTGTTCCGGAGATCGTGTTTCCCGCGCCGCTTCAGGTTGGTCCGCTAGAGAAAATATGCGGAGATTACGGAGGCAATGCCGGCAATCGAAAAAACAATCCCTGCATACCAGTAGATGCGGCTGCGCGTGAGCAGGGTCACTGAGGTGATTACCAGGCCGATCTCCAGCAGCGCCTCGGCTAGATCGAAACGCGACGCGCGCGCCTCGTCCTTCTCCACTCGCGCTTCGAGCGCCTCGGCCTTCTCCTGCGACTCCTTCAGATCCTGCGCCCACTTGGCCTGGTGATCGGCATAGGACTTCTCGATCTTCTTCGCCGCGTCAGGATTGGCAATCGTGACCGCGCTCAACAGGTCCGAGATCAGCTCCGTGTTGTTGGAGCGGATCTTGTGCGCCTGATAGAGGTTCCACTGGTCGGTGGCCTTGTTCTGGGTGAGCACCGCGTCGGTGTGCGTGCGGTGGCCGAGAACCGTGGTGACGGCGACCAGCACGGCCAGCACGCTCATTGTGAACGCAACCGGCCGCATGGCCGACTCATGCGATCCGTGCTCGGCGTGCTCCTGCAGTTCCTGAGCTTCTTGGGCTTCCATGGATAGCCTAAAGGTCCTCGGGCTTCAATCCGGTTCGTTTCGCAATTTTAGCAAGCATGACCGGTCCAATTTCGTCAGAATCATGAAATGCCCACGTGTATGGATAAGGGAAACTGGGATTCTCAAGCTGCCGGTGCGAGCCGCCTTTGCTGATTCGCGGCTTCTCCTGCCATCCGATCTTCAGCAACGCACGGTAAACCCTCTTTGCGCTTGTGGATGGGAACCCGCTCATGCCCGTAATAGATCACGTGGGTATAAAGCGCGCAAGCCATAACACTAAGCTAGGCGACGGCGAATCGCACCTGTTCGGGCGCACTCTGATCGATTTCAATTCGATCCGCGATGACGCGCAACGCCAAGGCCTCAACCTTCGACTGAGCTTCTATCTTTGTGGCCCCGTAAGCAAGCACGCCCGGCAGACTCTCGATCTCAGCGATCCAGCGGCCGTCCTCTTCCCGGTCAAAAACAATCTCAAATTCCATCAGAGCTCCCGCCGGAATCTGCGACTCCGTCTTGCTCAGTCTACGTCAGATCAAGAGTGTCTCCACAGCAGCAATTTCTCCGATAGCCCTCAAGCTGAAAGCTGACAGTCTGTCAGCTCTCAGCTATTTCCGCTTCCACCGCACCCCGTCCTTCGAGTCCTCGATCACGATCCCTTTTTCTACCAGCTCATTGCGAATCGCGTCGGCGCGGGCGAAGTTGCGCTGTTTCTTAGCCTGGGTGCGCTCGGCCACCAGCGCTTCCACCTGCTCGTCGGTCATGGACTGGCGGGCCATGAGCTCGGGAGCCACATCGTCCATCCGTCCAGCCTGCTCGGCCCATGCGAGAGCTAGCCGTGTGGGTTCGGCGTCGTGATCTTCGATCACGTCGAAGACAGCGTCGAAATCCTTGAGGACGGCGAGGATCGCGTCGCGGTCGCCGGCCAGCAGCTGCCCCTGATCGATGGCGGTGTTGGCGCTGCGCACCAGCTCGAAGACCGGCGCGCGCGCACCTGCTGTGTTTAGGTCGTCGGCCAGCGCGGCGCGGAACTCCTCCTGCGCTTTTTTTGCCATCTCTTGAAGCTGGAGATTTTCACCCGCTACAAAGGTGCCTTCGGTGAGCCGCGCGCGAAAGGTTCGCAGCCGCTCGATCGCATTCGTGGCCTCGGTGAGCCCGTCGAAGGTGAAGTTGAGCTGGCGTCCGTAAGGGACGGAGATCAGTGCCAGCCGGATGGCCGACGCTTTGAAGCCCTTCAGGAGCAGATCGCGCAGGGTGTAAAAGTTCCCCTCGCTCTTCGACATCTTGCGCCCATCCACCAGCAAAAAACGCACGTGCATCCAGTGCCGAGCGAACTGTTTTCCTGTGGCGGTTTCGCTCTGCGCGATCTCGTTCTCGTGGTGCGGGAACATCAGGTCTTCGCCGCCGGCGTGCAGGTCGAAGCTCTCGCCCAGGTAGGTCATGGCCATCGCCGAGCACTCGATGTGCCAGCCGGGCCGGCCTCGGCCGATGGGTGTCTCCCAGGAGGTTTCGCCGGGTTTGGCCGCTTTCCAGAGGGCGAAGTCGCGGGCCGAGTCCTTCTCGTATTCGTCGACGTCGACCCGCGCGCCATCCTCCATGCCGCTCAGGTCCTTCTTGCTCAGCTTGCCATAGGCGGGAAAGGCTGCGAGCCTGAAGTACCATGAGCCGTCCTCGGTTTTGTAAGCCGCGCCTTTTTCTGCGAGCTTTTCGATGAGATCGACCATGCGCGGAATATTTTCGGTGGCCCGCGCGATCTGCTCCGGCCGCTCCACGCGCAGCCAGTCGAGGTCCTCAAAGAAGGCCCGCTCGTACTTCGCGGTGTACTCCCCGATCGGCACGCCCGCTTCGGCCGCATTGCGAATGATCTTGTCGTCGACGTCGGTCACGTTCATGACGTGCCGGACTTCGACTCCAGTGAGGCGCAGGAACCGGCGCAGCACGTCAATTTGAAGAAACGTGCGGAAGTTGCCGATGTGCCCGTAGTCGTAGACGGTCGGACCGCAGGCGTACATGCGCAGCGCCTTGCCGTCGGAAGGCGTGAGCGGGTCCAGTTGTCCCGAGAGGGTATTGAAGAGGCGGAGGGTCATCGTTCCTGGAATCGGCTCTGGAGATCGCACCCGGAAGGCAATCCGACAGGGTTCAGCCTCTTTGGATTGTAGCAGCGCCAAATCAAGCGGTTGTGATTGCTAGATCCGGAGCTCGCGGCGCGCCGTCTCTGCCACGCGGCCAAGGTCCGAGGTGGTGAGCACGCGGATCCGGTGCTCCTCCATTGTCTCCACGCCGAAGCGATAGAGGGCCAGCCGCTCCGGATCGTCGTCTGTCGCGCCCAGCTTGGCCGCCGGTTCGATCACCGCCGTCAGCTCCAGTTCGGCCTTCTCGATGCGCTCGACCCCAGCCCGCAGCCCGGCTGCGGAAAAGGCCAGCACCTTGGCTGTCTCGACACCGGCGGCGTTTCCCGGGTCGAGGCTCACGGCGTGAAACATGCGGATCAGTCCATTGGGTTTGTAACCGGCATCGATGCGCAGCGGATCGCCGGGGCGCGTGTAAGCAGAGGCCGCAATTCGCTTGCGCAACAGGTCCCAGACGCCGGCGTGCTCGAACTCTGCGCGCATCCGCGTCTGGATGGCCGCGCGCCCGCTCAGCCGTGGCAGCTTCTCGCGGGGCTGCGGGTCAACATACAGTCGCATCAGCTCTTCCACACCGGCAGGCAGGCTCTCGGCGAGATACGCCTTGGCAGGGGTGATCTGCACGCCCAGCGAGAGCGATTCCTCGAGCAGCTGCATCAGCCGGCCCCCCGGCTCGCCGAATTCCGACTGACTGGGCAATCGCCGGCGCAGCTCGCTCTCCATGCCCTCGAGCAGCGCCGTGTCGGCGTCCGGATCGAGGCAGCGCACGCGGCGCCAGTCGCGGGTGAACCGGACTTCACTCTGAATCGGCGGCCCCGCTTCGCGCAGGATCACGCCGATGTGCACATACTCGTTCCGCACCGGGTCCGGCACGTACCGGAGCAGCTGAAACTCGCAGGCGCGCCGCTCGTTTTCATTTCTCATCCGCGCTTCTCCATCGATCCCCGATCCTTGACGCAACCTCGCTAGTGTACTCACTGCACCGTCCCAGTTATGCTAGCGCTCCAAGGTGGCCGGTTCCAGCCCGCTGAATCTACTTCTCTTGCCGGGCTTTCCCAGTTTGGAAACGGCCTGCGGTCCGAGCAGGCGAAACCCTCGATCAGTTCCCGGATCCGGCTGCGGCGGGCGAGCAGTTTTTCGACCAGCGCTTCCATTTCGGCGAGATCGCCGCCGTACCATTCGGGAGGGACTTCGCCGGCCGCAGCCCACACCGTCTCCGCCGGCATCGCCTCCATCCGCCCCAGCCAGGGCTCAAATGAACTCCATTCTTTTACCTCCTGGTAGACGGTATTGCGAGGGTAGACGCCACGCAGGGGTGCATCCTCGAACTGCCAGTTGCCCGCGTGAAAGCAGTAACCGAAGTCGATGAACACTGCCTTGTAGCGCCGTTCGCGCTGCCGTTTCACAAAGACAGCCTGTCGTCCGTTGGCGTTGCCGGTCCATTTGTCGAGAGCCAGGATGCCGGCGAACTCGGCAAGGTTCTTGACCTCGGCGAGCTGCTCCTCGGGGAGGTAATCCACCACCTGGCCGGGCATGGTGCCGCCGGCGTAGCGGGAGCCGAACTGTAGTCCGGGCCGGCAGCGTTCACGTCGCTGGCTGCCAAGGTCCATCTCAAGTTCAGGAGTATTTTCAATGAGCCAGCTCGAGACCTCGACCAGCTCCGGCTGCGGCACCGTGAGCCCTGCGGCGAGGGCCAGCCGCGAGGCCAGAAACTCGTTGGCCAGCACGCGCGTGTGCTGCGGGTTGTTCTGGAACTTGACCACGTAGGGGTGCCCGTCGGCGCCGAGCATGAGATGTCCCTGCGCACCGCCCCGCATCCGCCGGATCTGCTGCACCGCCAGAACCGCCAATTGGCTCTCCTGAATCTGAGAGGCATTCTAATGCAGCTTCTAGCCAGGCTGGTGCGGCGATGAACCTAGCGGCTAAGCGCAACAGCTTAACCTTGGACGAAAAGCACTGAAGCATCGTACGGCAGGAAAGAGCTAGGAACTGGAAGCTAGCGGCTAGCAGCTAGAAGCTGCCTCTCCGCTCCAGCATCTCCGCCCGCGCGGCCAGAGCGATGGCCATGGCCATCACCCGGTCGTCGTGGGTGCCGGCGCGGGCTCCGGTGCTGCCGTTCTTGAGCCGGACGAAGCTGCGGCACTCGCCCAGCAGGCGCCGGCTCAGGAATCGCTCAGGCTCGTCCACGAGGGCTGCAGCGAGCCTGCCCAGCGCTGCAGGCCGGCTGAGCGAAGTCGTGAGCCATCCCGGCTGGCCTCCCTTGCGGTAGATACGGTCGTAGCCGCAAGGTATCTCCAGATAGGCCAGCACGCCGCTGCCGTGATTGTTGCGCTCGACCACCACCCAGGCCTTCCCATATTCGGCCGCCAGTTCGCCGATCAGGCGCGCCAGCTCCAGTCCGCCGATGCGCCCGGCGAACTCCGCGCACTGCAGGCCCGTCTCCAGCTCGAGCACCTCGATCGCGGAGTAGTCCCCGCTGCTTCCACCGCCCGCCGGATCGACGGCGACCAGATACTGCCTGTCCGTGACAGCCGGCAGCCAGATCTCCAACTCGCCGTTCCGGCGGCGCTCGACGGGTTCAGGAACCTCGCGCAGCCGCACCTCGATCGATTCGATCTCGAAGACCGGCTCGCCGCTCAAGCGGAAGCAGCTCTCCGCGTCCTCGGCATATTCCTGAGCAGCGAGCCCGCGGAAGTTGTTGCGGATCTGCCGCCGGTAGCCGATCTGTTTCAGCGTGAGCCGCTCGCGCTTCTTCAGTGCTCGTTCTTCCTCGGTGAGCGCGGTTTCATCAACGGCTTCGCTCATGTAGCGCCGCTCCATCCACCAGGGAAAGAAGTGCTGTACCGTGCCGGTCTCGGGGGCGCGCAGCCACTCCTCGTGGAAGCATCCGCCCACGCCATCCGGCGTCGATTCGAGGATCAGCTCCGCGTCCGGCGCCAGGGCCGCGCGCAGGCCGGCCAGGGTCTCGGCCGGATTGCCGGGCCACCGCGCCAGTTCGGAGCAGTGCAGGTTTTGTACGGTCAGCCCTCGGCCGGCGTTGCGATCGCCCGCCGTGACCACGCGATACTGCGAGTCGATCTCCGGAAAGACAATTTGCCGCACGTTGGCGCGGCCGGTGCGCAGCGGGCCATCCCGCAAAGGGCCGGGCAGCCAGTCCGCGAACCGGTGCACAATGCGGAAGATCTCTTCGGCGGATTCGCGGGTATGGGCCACCTGCAAGGTGAGCGTGCCCGGGCGGGTGATGGTCCTCAGGAAGAAACGGGCTGCCGTCCAGGTTGTGATACCCATCTGCCGTGCCTTGAGAACAATATTCCACTGGCCGCGACGCTTTTCGAAGGCGTGCTGTGCCGAGTTGGCTCTGAGCTGCGCTGGCCGCCCCTCGCGCGTCCGCACCAGCAGCAGCTTGGCGGTCACGGCCATGCCGATGGTTTGACCTTGCAGAAAGTCCGGCTTCTGATCCAAAGCATTGCCGAGCCGCTCCAGCTCATCGCGGTCCAGGTTCTCCACGTGCAGCACCCGGTACCATAGGCTGTCTTCCGGGGCTGCAACATCGCTCTCGGACATGCGTGTTTTGCCTCCCGTTTCGCCGGCCCCTGTGAACGGCTTCAGTTTGGATTGCCGACCAGCACCGCGCCCCAGGTCGAGGAGTTGCTGGAGGCCGCGTAGACCGTTACAGTGGTGCCGCTCAGCACACAACTTCCGGCGATGGGTGACGAACCCTGCACGCTCGCCAAACAGATCGGCGTGCTGGTGAAGGAGTGACTGAGCGAAATCGTGCAGCTCGTCGAGGACGACATGGCGCACGTGCCGGCGAAGTCGTTGCTGGCGCCTTGGTTCAGATGGTTGCCCACCGAGACGTTATAGGTCGCCGTGGCGGTACCGTTGTTCGACACGCTGAAGGCCTGCGTGTTGTAGTTCGAGCCGCCCTCGTAGACGATGAAGCCGCCGGTGCCGGCCGTGCTGGTGTTGTTGACCGCGACGGATGCTGTTCCCTGCGAGTTGATCACCGTCTGGCCACCGCTGTAGCCGGTGAGCGCATCGGTTGCCGTCGCTGCGCCGGTGTTGCGCAGATGCACGTTGTAGCTCGCATCGTCGCGCAACTCCCACTGCGAGCTTCCAGCGGCGGTCGCGAACTCCAGCGCGCCGATCTCCGCATTGCCCGTGTTGCCGGGTTCGAGGACCAGGTAATCGCTGTTGGCCGAGTTGTTCGCGAAAGTGGTGGTGTTCCCTGAAAGAGTGGGCGCATCGGCGAGTACCACGCTGCCTGATCCGGTGGTCGCGTCGGCAACCAGCTGCGAAGAAGAGTTGCTGCCCAGCACAGCGGCCGAAGCCGGCGCCCCGCTGACCGAACTGCAGGCGCCGCCGGTATTCGTCAGGTACCCCGAGGTATCAATCTGAAGGCAGTTCGTGCCGGAGCTTGCGGCCAGACCCGGAAACTTGATGCTGGTCGTTCCCAGGAATGCCGCAACCAGTGCTGCATTGGAGTAGATGTCGGTCTCCGTTCCGGAGCCCGATTCGTAGTTCAGCCGGATGTGCCCGCTCGAATTGCTAGCATTGATGTAGGTATCACCGCTGTTCGTGCTCTGGTAGGCCTTGAAGCTGTCGAGGCCGCCCACGGCTGAGTTCAGCGCCCAGTTATTGCTTGCGTCCTTCACCAGGTACCACTGGCTGCTGCCGTTCCAGTCCTTGTAGGTGAACGATCCCTTCTGGCTCGCCGTCAGCCCCGGCCAGAGATAGTAGTCCACCTCAGCGTCGGCGCTGTTGCGTACCGTCAAGGTACCGGTGGACTGGGTTGTGCCGCCCACCTGCAGAGTGCCGTTGAACTGCGCGTTGCCGGCGTCGCTGATGGTGGCTACGGTTGTTTCGCTAGGACCGCCTGATCCAAAGACCACGCCGCCGGTGCCCGCGTTGTTCGAGCCATTCAGCACCACCGCACCTGTACCCGCCGCGTTGATCACGGTCTGATTATTGGTGCTTCCTGCTGTCGTAATCTCGGCGACCGCGCTCGGCTCCGTCGTCTGGTTCGATCCCGTGAAGCTCAGCGCAGGCTGCGAGGTATATCCGCTCCCGCCGGAGGCGATCGTGATGCTCGATACCGTGTATCCGCCCGGGCAGGTCAGCGACGAAGTCGTCGCCATATTCGCCGTCGCAGAAGCGCCGCTTCCCCCGCCGCCGGAGAAGCTGATTGTCGGTGCAGCGGAGGAGCTGTAGCACCCTCCGTTGTTCACAATCGCATTGGTTACGATATTGGCCGTGGAGCTCAAGTACTGCCCGATGCTCACGCGCTGCACGCTGTTCAGCAGATCGGTAAAGTTGTAGAATTGCTCTCCCGATGTGCCATCCCCGAGGCCAACCTCCCACCGGTAGCCGTAGTCCGTCTGGTACTCGTCCTCGAGTCCGCGCTCGTTTCCATTTCCAGTGCCCAGCCGATAGTGATTGGTCATCGTCGCATCCTGCTGGCTGCCGTACCAATCGCCGTTCAGTCCGTTGAAGCTGCGATGAAACGTGTCGAGAAAACTGTTGCGCGTGCCGTTGTCCGTCAGCTTGCCGGTGAACATGGTGCCACCGGTGATCCAGTTGTTGTAGGCGCTGCCCGCGTCAGCGACGACCTGATTCGTCGAGTTCTCATTACGCAGCCCGACGATGGTGTTGTTCTGCGCATTTGCGCCCAGATGCACCGCCGTCGCGCATCCCTCCACATCGCCGCCGGTGAAGGTGTTGCCGTCGCCCTGCTGTAGATTGATCCCGTAGGTTCCGCTGATGGGGCTTCCGCCGTTCGTGGGGCAGTCAATGTGCAGCCGCACAAAGGTGCTCGCATTCATCCAGTCCGTCGTAGCGGAATTCGTAACCTGGTGGCCGATTGCGTTCACTGCTGTGCCGAAGCCGCCGAGCTGCACATCGAGGAATGTTCCGCCGGTATAGTTGCCGGTTCCATCGAGCGTGATGCCGGTCTGATTTCCATTGCCCAGCAGATACAGGCTTTCGAGATCGAGTTCCTGCGCCCGGTAGGCTGCGAACCCCTGCGCCGCCGCGCTGGTCGAAGACGTGGTGTTTATCACGGCATTGTCGAGATGGAATCCCGGCGTGTCTACCGCATAGATTGGATCGCCCACCTGAATGGCCGCGCCTGTGCCCGAGTACGCGAAGACCGTACCGCCCTGACTGCCGCTGGCCGCGCTGCCCCCGCGCAGCGCACAGCCGCGCAGGGCCACATTGCGCGTGCCTGCCGTCACGATCAACTGATGGGCCGTCGCGATGGTGGCGCAAGGCAGCAGGGCGGTGACATTCGCGGCCGATATCGTCAGGTTCGACGCCATCGCGAGAGTGCCGGTGAAGTTGCGCGCGTCGCAGGTGCCGCCAAAGCCGGCGCTCACGGCGTTCAAGCATGCCTGTAACTTTGCGCCGAAGTCCGCGCCGGAAAGCTGGTCCACCTGGTAAGCGGCTCCGATTTGCGTCGCGGTCAACGGTCCAGTGAGCGCCGCGCCGGTCAAGGGAACCGCCTGCGCGAATGCGTTGTCGACGTAATGTTTGTCGGCGGCCTGCAGAGACTGCGTAGGATCGTCGCTCAGATACAGCGGACCGGTGAGCGTTCCGCCGGATGGGTTGATCTGGCTGGCGGCGAGTTCGGCAATCGACTGGTCGACATAGGTTTTACTCGCCGCCTGCACGGCTTGCGCGGCCGGCATCACCTGCGCCTGCACCGCGGCCAGTGTGGCGGTCGACGTTGCCGGCACAATCCAGTACTGCGTGTGGACCGAGCCGTCGCTCATGTAGAACACGGCGGTGTAATACTCGCCCGCCGGCGTGGCGCCCTGGTTCGGCGCCAGGTTCACGCTTAGTGATCCATTGGATGGGATGGTGACCGTGAGCGAGTCCGCCGCAATCAATTGTCCCGCTGCGGTGGTAAACGCCGGCCAGCTCAATACAAGCGTGCCCGAGCCCGCTTGCCCATTGGCCAGATACACGGTGCCCGCCACGTTGGTCATCGTCGGCGCCTGCGCCGGCGAGGGCTGGAGCAGAGAAAGCGCCATCAGTGTTCCGCCGGTCCAGCGTACGCAATTCGCAAACTTCATCCTGCACTCTTCCTTTGGTTCGGCTGATTGAACGTATGGAAGCCCCGGCGGGTTCACTGCGCCGGCTCCGGTTTCTCGTCGCTCTCGAGAGGCTCTTCCCATACCGGCTCCAGCAGCAGCCTCTCGACGGCGCTGGGGCCGGGCCGCTTCTTCCGCGAGGCTTTGCCCGCGTTTTCTTTCACCACAGCCACCAGGAACTTCGCGCTGTTTAAATCGCCTTCGGCCGCTCTTTTTCCCAACGTTTCGGCAATCTTGTTGCTGTTCTTTCCCAACTGGCGGTGGGCTGCAGACCGCAGACTTTCGAGGCCATCCTCGTTCTCTGCGGATTCAGTGCCGCTTGGTTCGATTTGCGGTTCATCCGCTACGCTGCCCAATGCTTTTTGCTTCGGTTGCCGCTTTCCAGTGCCCATGTCGCATTCCCGGCGATCCATAGTTGATTGCAACCCCCACAGAGATTCCTGCGAGTGCGAAGCCCGAGCGCTCTCCTGGTGCTCCAGGATGCTCAGGCGTCGGCGGGTTCGCGTGCGGCTCTCTGCGTGGGGAGTGTTTCTAGCTTACGCAGTTCGGGAGGAATTTTACGCAACAGGCGTGGGCATTGAGTGGAAATGCATTTTCAAGCGTTTGCGCGACTTGTGCAGTGTGCGCCGCTTTGACAAAATACCGCAACTTAGCGAAGCGCAAGCGCTGGGTCGGCCGAGAGCGTATCCGATGCAAACTCGCAAGTGAGCAGGCGCGGCCATGCCGCCGCCGCAATCATCGCCGCATTGTCCGTGGAGAGTGCCAGGGTGGGGAACGAGACCCGCACACCGCGTCGAGCGGCCTCTGCGCCAAAGCGCGCGCGCAGCTCACGGTTGGCTGCCACGCCGCCTGTCACCAGGATGCGCTGCGCGCCGAGCGACTCCGCGGCAGCGAAGGTCTTCTTCATCAGGTCGCCAACCACCGCATGCTGGAAGCTGGCGACAAGATCGAGCGTGGTCTCGGAGCAAAGTGTCTGCGCTTCCTCTTTTGTCTGCGGAGGCGTGGCTACTGCGCGCTCGCTGCCGGGGTTCTGCGGATACAACCTTGCGGCGCGTGCGTCGGCTTCCGTCCGCAGTCCATTCAGCTCCACGTAGCGGAGCACGGCCGTCTTGATTCCCGAGAAGGAAAACAAAAACCGCGGATCGAGTCTCACGATCGGCGCCGTCTTCGCGGCTTTCGTCCGCGGCGCTTTGCCGGCCAGGTGCGCCTTGGTCTTGACCTGCGCGAACGAGAACGGAACGGCTCGCGGATTGCCGAACTGTGCCAGCGTGTCGATCCACGGGCCGCCGGGATAACCGAGGCCAAGCAGCTTCGCCACCTTGTCGTAGGCCTCGCCTGCCGCATCGTCCAATGTGCGGCCAATCAGCCGGTAGCGCCAGGTTCCGGCAGAAGGATGTGCGAGGTAGAGATGCGTATGCCCGCCGGAAACCACGAGCGCCAGCGCGTCTTGTTCCGGAGAGTTTTCTCTTTCCTCACCCTCATGGACGGCTTCGGCCCCGGCATTCTGTGCGGAAGAGCTATTGGTTACGTTTTCCCGCTCCTGCAGCAGCACCGCATGAATGTGCCCCTCGAGATGGTTTACAGCGATGAGCGGCAGCTGATTCGCAAACGCAAGCGCCTTCGCATACGTGATGCCGACCAGCAGCGCTCCGGCGAGCCCGGGGCCGGAGGTCACCGCAACCGCATCGAGGTCCGCGAGCGTGACCTGCGCCTGCTCGAGCGCTGCGCGTACAACCGGCACGATCGCCCGCAGATGCTCGCGCGAAGCCAGCTCCGGCACCACGCCGCCATAGCGGGCATGAGTGGCGATCTGCGAAGCGACTACCGACGAGAGTGCGTGTGCTCCGCGCTCGACGACGGCCGCGGCCGTTTCGTCGCAGGAGGTTTCAATGCCGAGAATGAGGCCGCGCGAGCTCACTGTCTTCAGTTTAGCTGGCGCGCAAAGGGTGCCCTGCAGAGAGCGTTCCCGTTCGGAGATCGGCTTTCGGCGACAATAAGAAGAGCGATGTTTGCCGCAACGCCCCAATTCGAGGCTGCTCTCGGCATCGTGCAATCGCTGCGCGCGGCGGGCTATCAGGCCTATCTGGCGGGCGGCTGTGTGCGCGATCTGCTGCTTGGCCGCACGGCCGTCGATTACGACGTGGCCACGAGCGCGACGCCCGACGTGGTGCTGGAGATGTTTCCGCGCACGTTCGCCGTGGGAGCGCATTTCGGAGTCGTGCTCGTTGCGCCGGAGGATACAGGCGCAGGTTTTGTGACGGAAGTAGCCACATTCCGCTCCGACGGCGCATATTCCGACGGTCGCCATCCCGACGTGGTGCGTTACACCACCAGCCCCGAAGAAGACGTGAAGCGCCGCGATTTTACGATCAACGGTCTACTGCTCGATCCCTTAGCCGCGCCGCTTCAAAGCTGGTCCGAAGGACTGCCCCCGGCAGGGGTCCTCGACTACGTCGGCGGCCTCGCCGATCTCGAAGCGGGCATTCTGCGCGCCATTGGCCGTGCGGAGCTGCGCTTTGAAGAAGATCATCTGCGCATGCTGCGCGCCGTGCGTTTCGCCGCGCGCTTTGGCTTTGAACTCGAAGCCGGCACTCTGCGTGCGATCCGCTCGCTCGCCGGGCGGATTCACGCTGTGAGCCGCGAACGCATTCGCGATGAGCTGACCAAGATGCTTACTGAAGGCCGCGCCCGCCGAGCCTTTGAACTGCTCGATGAAACCGGCCTGCTCAAAGAGGTGCTGCCGGAGATCGATCGCATGAAGGGTGTGGAGCAGCCGCCGCAGTTTCATCCCGAGGGCGACGTCTGGATTCACACGCTTCTGCTTTTGGACGAGCTCGAGCCCGGATGCAGCATGACGCTCGCCTGGGGCGCGCTGCTGCACGACGTGGGCAAGCCACCCACATTTCGCGTGGCGCCGGACCGCATTCGCTTCGACGGCCACGTCGAAGTGGGCATCGCCATGGCTACCGAGATCAGCCGCCGCTTCCGCTTTTCGAACGAGGAAACGCGGCAGGTCGTAGCTCTGGTGCAGAATCACATGCGCTTTGCCGATGTAGAGCGCATGAAGACTTCCACACTGAAGCGCTTCTTCCGTCTCGACAAATTCAACGAGCATTTGGCTCTGCACCGCATGGACGCGATGGCCTCGAACTGCGACCTGCACTATTGGGAGTTTGCGCGAGAACGCTGGCAGTCGATGCCGGAAGAGGCCGTGCGGCCACGGCCTCTGCTCACCGGGCGCGAACTGATTGCGGCAGGCTACACGCCGGGAGCGCAGTTCCGCGAAATGCTGCAGGCGGCCGAGGACGCGCAGCTCGAAGGCGCTATCGAGACGACCGAAGAGGCGCTGCACCTGGTGCAGGCGCGGTTCGGCGCGCCGCCTGCCTGATTCCGAGCGCTACAGGCGGCAGCACACCGCACCTGCAATTTCCACGCTGCGCTACTGCGCCGCGGGTACTCCGCTGGACGGCGAGACATTCTGCACCTGCCAGCCATTATTGCTCTTCACGAGGGTTGCGGTGGCCGCCTGGCCGCTGCTCTGCGTCGTCACCGACGGAAAGGCGGTCTTGATCTCTGCGGTGTCGGCCCAATCGGGCACACTCACCGCGTCATGATAGCTCACCGCGTACTGCGTTGCGCCTCCTGTATCGGGCGAGATGCTGTCGATGGAATTCACCTCAGGATGTCCGAAGCAGAAGTTGCCATAGCCGGGCTGCGCAGCGTCGGCGGTCCAGTGCGATCGTCCCTTGTCCGAGAGATCGTAGTTGTTCACCTGCTTGGAGCCGATGAGGAAGCGCTTCTTCTCGGCGGGCATGCGGGTGAGAAGCCCGGCATCGGTCAGCGCGTCAAAGCCCTTGGTCTGGTTTTCATTGTTAGTATCTGCCTGTGCCGGAAACTTCACCGCTGTGGGCCACAGGCAGACCTGCTGGCTGCTGTAGTAGTTGTTGAGCGCCGACTTCAGCTCTGCTTTGTCGACCGTCTTCGAGTGGCATCCCGCCAGAAACACCAGAGCCGCGGCCATCCCGCACAACCCGATCCAGAATCTGCGCATGAAATTCATCTCCTCCGCGCTTGGATGCAGGAAAGTTCGAGTGCAGTTGATCTATGACAAAGGGTTGCCGGTTAGAGGACTGATTTATAACGCGCGGCCGGCTGCGCCCGCCGAGGCCCACGCCCACTGGAAGTTGAAGCCACCAAGGTGCCCGGTTACATCGACGGCTTCTCCAATGAAGAAGAGCCCCGGCACAGAGCGGGCTTCCATGGTCCGCGCCTGCAGATCCGCTGTGTCCACGCCGCCGGCCGTCACCTCGGCCTTTTCGAACCCCTCGGTGCTGGTGGGATGAAACGGCCATCTGTGCAGACGGCGCTCGCATTCTTCGAGTGCTTCATTTCTCCAGTTCGCGGGAGCACCCGTGTCAGCCAGGAATCCCGCGAGCCGGTGTGGCATCACCGCGCGCAGAGCCTGCCGCAGCGCGGCGTCGTCGCGCTGTGCTCCCGTTTGGCGCAAAGGGTCGAGAAGCCGATCTGTGCCGTTGAATCCTGGCGCAAAGTCGACGAAGAGCGGCTTGCCCTGCCGCCAGTACGAGGAGGCCTGCAGCACCGCCGGGCCGCTCAGTCCGCGATGCGTCACCAACAGCTTCTCCCGGAAGCGGACGGTACCGCCCGACTGCCCGCGCGCCGTGCGGCCCGCGCCTTCAGCCCATGCCTCTACCTCGGTCGCTACTCCCGCAAGTTCCGTCCACAAGGCTTCTTCGCCCCCAAGCACCAGCGGGACCAGCGCCGGGCGCAGCGGAATCACGGCGAGCCCGAACTGCCGGGCCAGATCATAGGCCAGTCCTGTTGCGCCGATCTTGGGAATCGAGAGGCCACCCGTAGCTACGACCAGCGCCTCGGCCTGAAACTCGCCGCGCGGGCAGACAACGCGGAAGCCGGGCGCGTCGCGCTCCACGGCTACATCGCGCGCGTCGAGAACCATTTCCACTTTGCCGCGGGCGCATTCGGCCAGCAGCAGGTCGACAATCGCTCGCGCCGAGCCGTCGCAGAACAATTGTCCCAGCGTCTTCTCGTGCCAGGGGATTCCGTAGCGGTCAACCAGCTCGAGGAAATGATGGGGCTGGTAAAGGGCGAGCGCGGATTTGGCGAAGTGCGGATTTTCGGAGAGAAAGTTTGCCGGGGTGCAATGCAAATTTGTGAAGTTGCAGCGCCCGCCGCCGGAGATGAGAATTTTGCGCCCCGGCTGCGCGTTGCGCTCCAGGACAACTACGCGCCGGCCGCGCTGGCCCGCAGTCGCCGCGCACATCAGCCCGGCCGCTCCCGCGCCCAGCACGATCACGTCAAATTGGCGCGGCAGAGGCATGGGCAGGTTCAGGATAAAGGGGAAAAACAGGGAACAGGGACTAGGGAGCTGACAACTGCGAACTACGAACTGCAAGTTGTGAACTGCACCGCTTTCTACGCAGTTGCCGCCTCCAGACGTACGCGCACTTCTTTTCCGGCACCGAGAGCGATCTCGAGAGGGATGGCCTCAAATCCGGGCACGAGATTGAATGTCCGTTCCGCTGGAATAGGTTCGAAGCCTGCGGGCGCATCGGTGCGCAGGGTCAATGCGCCGTGCAGTTTGGTGATACGCACCGTCTGCGCATCCGGCCGTTCGACGTGCTCATCGGCGCGCGCAATCACGGGAAGAATAAACCGCAGCGGCGCCGGGCTCGAGCCGGAAAAGCTAGCCGTCAGCTGCACGGCGGTTTCGCTGATGGTGTGAGTCAGGTGGTATTCGATGTCGCCACTCGCAGGGGCTTTGCGCGAAGCGGTCAGCAACTGCCCGCGCGCTTCGAAGACGATCCGGCCGGCCTGCCGATCGGCCTTCAGCACCGCCTTCAGATCGTTCAGGCTGTTGTACGTGTCGCGGGCCGTGCACTCGATGCGCGGCGTAAGCCCAATATGGAAGTTGTCGCGATAGGCCTGCTGGTTGGAGATCTCGATCATCTGGTACTCGGTCATGCTGGCGGTGAAGATGGGTCCGAGCGTGCGATGAAAGAGCAGTGAGAGCGCGCCGCCCGAGACGTGGCCTCCGCCCGCGCCACCCGCGCCGGCCTGCACGTGCTCGACGTACTCCCAGTCGTACTCGGTTACCGTGGCCCGCCAGGGTCCCACGGCGACCAGATGTGTGCCGATATCGTGAAAGCTTTTCAGCCCATAGGGCTCATCGCGCGGAAGCTGCGGGTGCGCATCGGCCTCGGCGTTGAAGGTGCCGCGATCCAGAACCGTGGCCAGCGCCTTGGCGTGCGTAAAGGTGTGGTGAATGCACGGTGGATCGCCATGCGCGAGGTAGTCCGGCCCGCCGTAAAGCAGCCCATCGTGCGTGCAGGCGCGCATCAGCTCCGCATTGCGGCGCGCGGCTTCGCGAAACCGCGGATCGTGCTCGGCCAACAGCACCAGTCCGGGATGGCAGCCGTCGCTGGTCCGGCTGCCCCACCAGCTCCATTTGTAGTTGCGTGTACCCCAACTGTTGTCCCACGCGCCGTCGGGCAGCAGGAATTCGATGTGCGTCTTCCACGCGGCGAGCACCTGGTCGAGCACGGGTTTGTCGCCGGTGAGCTTCGCGTAGAGCGCGAGCGAAGGCAGCGATTCCTCAACGTTGTAGCCGAGGTCGACGGGCCGGCAGCCCTTCGGCGATATGCCCGTCAACGGATGCCCCTCGCCAAAGAGAAAGCCGGCCGGCGTGAACTGCTGCAGCACTTCGTGCGCCAACCCGCGTCCGCGGTCGATGTAGTGGTCCTCACCCAGCACCTGGCCGCACAGGACAAAGGCCAGACTGGCCGTCACCGGATAGTTGACGTTGCCGGTTTCAATGGTGATGAAGCCGTCGAGAAACTTTGCAGCGGCTGCGAGGCGGTCTCGCCATTGGCCGCGCGTGGGGGCATCGAGCGCCGCGCCGTGATGCGCCAGCGCCTCGGCCAGCGCGATGGAGTGGAAGACGGTGATACCCTGCCAGGTGCTCAGCGAAACATCATTCACCCAGCTGCCATCGGGACGGCTCACATTACGCTCGGACCACTCGTGCACAGCGAGTGCAGCGCGCAGATATTTGGCGTCGCCTGTCGACTGGGCCATATGCAGCAGCGGATAGACGGCATCACCTATGCGTCCGTGAATCAGTGCGCAGGCGGCGCAAAGGAAGCCGCCGTTAAAGGCCGGATCGGCCATTCCCGCCACCTGCCGCTCGATCAGACCATCGCACCAGGTGCGCAACAAAGCTGCGTAGAGCTCTCGCTCCGAGCCGCTCGAGGCAGTCTGCGCCAACGGCACCACGCTCGCCGGTACCAGCTCCGGGAAGACTTTTTGCGCGCCCATTGCCGCCGCGCTTGCCGTCGCCATCCGCAACAATTCTCTCCGCGTTACACTCATCCGGCTACCTCGTTGTCTCTTCGAACAAAATACTACCTGCCGGACGGTATCATCGACCACATGCCTGACCGCTACCTCGGCCTCGACGTAGGCAACCGCCGCATCGGCGTGGCCGTCTCTGACGAATTGGGCTTAACGGCGCAGCCTGTGCTCACGCTTGAGCGAAGGCGCAATTCGCGCGAGGACCTTCGTTCGCTGGCGCGGCTCTGCCGGCGGTTTGGCGTGGTGGGGATCGTCGTAGGGAACCCGCTGCATCTTTCGGGCGAACTCAGCCCGCAGGCGGCAAAGACCCAGGCCTTCGCCGCCGAACTCGGAGAGCTGACCGGCCTGCCCATCCATCTGCGGGATGAACGGCTGACCACCCACGAAGCACACGAGATCCTTTATGAGGCGGGCCACGCACGGCAGAGGCACCGCCGGGTAGTGGACCAGGTGGCAGCCACGCTCATTTTGCAGTCGTTTCTGGAAGAACGGGGAAGAGGGAACAGAGAATAGGAACAGAGGACAGGGAACGATGGACCATACAGGTCAGCTCATCGAATTCCTCTCCCCGCGGTCCGCCTTTCTGACGCGTATAATGAACAGGTCAAGTTTTTTCATCTCTTGCGGGTGACGTTCCCCTTCCCCGCCACGGACAATTGATGCCCGAACACATCAAAAGACAGCTTCTCAAGGAGATTAAGCAGCTGGAGCATGAGCTTGCTCATGAGTTGCCTGCCGAGATCAAAAAAGCGGTTGCGCTGGGCGACCTCTCCGAGAACGCCGAGTATCACATGGCCAAGCAGCGCCAGGAATTTGTCAACGCGCGGCTGGGCCAGCTGAAGCGCCGCATGGCCGAGCTTTCGCTGGTAAATCTGGCCAACATTCCCAGGGACAAGGCCGGATTCGGCTCCACGGTGGTGGTTTACGACGCGACCAAGGATGAGGAGATCGTCTACCGCCTCGTGACCAGCGAGGAGTCCGACGTGGCCAAAGGCCTGATCTCGACCACGTCGCCGATCGGGCGCGGCATCGTCGGCAAGCGCGTAGGCGATGTGGCGAGCATTGTTACGCCCAACGGCAAGCGCGAGCTCGAAATCCTGAAGCTAACGACCATTCACGACGAAGCCGGCGAGGACGAAGAAGAAGAACAAGCCGGCGCGCAACAGTAGGCACAAAACAACTAGCTTCTAGCTTTCAGCCTCTAGCCCCTAGCTCATTTTGGTGAAG
This sequence comes from Occallatibacter sp., assembly GCA_035508375.1. GTDB lineage: Bacteria > Acidobacteriota > Terriglobia > Terriglobales > Acidobacteriaceae > Telmatobacter. The sequence continues at coordinate 25,850 of DATJNF010000056.1, forward strand.
CGACGGACTTGATTCGGGCGAGAGAAAGCTAAAGGCTAGAAGCTAGGAGCTAAAAGCTAGCAATGACCTGGACTAGCGCATTCGGCCGCGCCTGCGGTTGGCTACTTGACCGCATCGTGCACGGGCTGGCGCTCACCCGCATCTCCCCCAACGTGCTTACGTTTCTGGGGCTGGTGATCAATATCGCCGCCGCCTTCCTGTTCGGCCATGCCAATGCTTCGAACGGCGACCGCATGTTTATCTATGCGGGGCTGGTGATCGTCGGCGCGGGCCTTTTCGACATGGTGGACGGCCGCGTGGCGCGGCGCACCAACCAGGTAACGGTCTTCGGCTCATTCTTCGACTCGGTAATCGACCGCTATTCGGACGTGGTGCTGTTCTTCGGGCTGCTGGTCTACTATGGGCGGATCAACCGCTTCCGCTATGTAGTGCTGGTGGCCTTCGTCATGGTGACCTCGCTGATGGTCAGCTACACGCGCGCCCGCGCCGAGGCGCTCATCGGCCAGTGCAAGGTGGGTTTCATGGAGAGGCCGGAGCGGATCGTGCTGGTGATCCTCGGCGCGCTCTTCAATCATTGGGGCGTGATGGCGCCGGTTTTATGGGTGCTGGCCGTGCTCTCGACTATCACGGTCATCCATCGGATTACCTACACCTACCAGAACACCAAGTTCCTGGCGCCGCTGTCCTAGCTGCTACTGCCGGCTCTTCTTCCATTCCTCATACGAGATGCGCGGGATGGTGATGAACGCGTCGCGCGTGCGCACGTAGTTGCCCAAGCCGTTCATGCGGCCGATCGAGTGTAACTCTTCAGCGCGGATGTAAGGGCCGGCTGGATCGACGTAGCGATCTTCCACGTAAATGGCGACCACGCGGCCAAGAATGATGCGCGAGCGGCCGATCTCCATCGTGGTGTGCTCACGGCATTCGAGCGCGGCGTGAGCCTCGGCCAGGCGTGGCGGCTTTATCTTCTGCGAAGGTATGGTGCTGAAGCCGGCGATCTCCACCTCGCTCATCTCGGCGGGGAAATCCGTGGCGCAGATGTTCATCCTGTCTGCGATGTCCTCGGTGACCACATTTACCACGAACTCGCCCGTACGGCGAATGTTACGCGCCGTGTCCTTGGGGACAAACTCCTCGCCGGGGCGGTCGGTAACGCCAAGGCCGACAATCGCCGGATCCGTGCAGAAATAGTTGTACGCGCTGAAGGGCGCCGCATTGAGCCGGCCCTCCTGATTTATCGTCGTCACCAGGGCAATCGGCCTTGGTGTGACCAGGCCGATCAGCAGCTTGTAGGCCACGGTCGCGGGAGCTGTTTCCAGATCGAATTGCATCGGGTCTCCAGTTACGGCGGTTTCACAGTTGCTCTATGCCGAAGCCACTGCTGCTAAGTGGCATTTTTCCTTAAGAAAATGCCACCTTCCGCAGTTCCAGCAGGGCAAATTTACTGTGGAACCGCTCTAGCAATTCGTCGCGACGACAGAACAGCCGGGGCGGTGGGGGCGCCACTGCATCAGAAACGCAGTGACCGAAGAGGACTGCATGCGGCGCATAGCCTCGAACTCGCCGTTCTTCTGGCTGTAGAGCAGCTTGCCATCTTCGCTCAGCACCGCCAGCGCCGGCACGCCCTTCTGCAGGGGAATCTCGAGCTGTCTCGCCAGGTCCTGGTTTGCGTCCAGGTGTCCCACGTTGACGTGGACCATCACGTAGTTCGATTCCAGCAGCTTCAGGTTTTTGGAATCATGAAAATAGATATCCAGCACCTGGCAGTCGCCGCACCAGTTGCCGCCGAAGTCGACGATCACACGTTTATGGGTCGCGGCTGCAGTTCTTAAGGCGGTGGTGAGGTCGGCCTTGGCTTGGCCGGGGTCGGGATAAATCGCGCGGTCGGCGGAACGCGCCAGGCTGCCCGCGCACGCGATCAGGATGCCAAGAAAAAGGAATTTGGGAAGGAGGAGTTTTGCGGTCGTCACTTTGGGGACCTCCACAACTGATTTCAGTCTGCCACAAATGCCCGGGTCGAAGCCGTTCTCCCGGCGTATCTACCGGCAGGCGAAACGTTTTATGCTGGTAATTGGATGCGAGACCGTAAAGATTTGCGGCACCGTTTGGAGTCGAAAGCCTACCCGGATCTGGGTGCAATGATGGAAGACTATGCCCAAGCTGCCGCAGCGCTGGCCGGGGGGGAATTTCAGCACAAGCTGGACTTCAGCGCGGAATCGATCGATGCCCTGGACGAGATCCTCATCGTGGTGGGCGAAAGCCCGGATTTGGATCTCGACTTCGAAGTGCGGCTGTGGGGCAGCTACCTGGGCGAGGTGCTGCGACGGCGCTACGCAGGCAGCTGGGAGATGACGGTTTATCCCGGCGGCGCAACGGCGGTACCATCGGTCGATGTGCGGGGATCGCGGCTCTTTCCGCTGATGAAGGTATACCGGCGGCTTACGGCAGGGGAAGAAGAAGATCTGGGAGCGTTTTTCGCCATGGTGACCGAACGGCTGGGAAGGCCCGCGCAGGTGAACTAAGACCGATCGATTGGGCTTCCGCCGCCCTCTTCGGTTCGCCTACCCGCCAGATTCTGTGCAATACTGACGCTCAAGTTACGGCGATTCCTGAGTAGGTGTATCCCCGCGAGGGCATTGCCAGGTCGCCGGCTCCTGCTGGTCGCGTCGACTTGAGGGTATTGGTTTCCGGACACAGCAACTCAGGAATCGCTATAGCGTCCCCGATATGGCTGCGATTGGAGGGAGTAACCATGGGCATTCTGCTTCAGCCGTGGGCACTCATCACACTGGGCGTGGTTGCATTTCTGTTTTTTGGGGTCGTGGGGTGGTGGGAACGCAGGAGATGACCGTTTCTTCAGGCGACGCCACGGTTTCCTCTGCTGAAATTCGATCTCCTGCTCCGTTCGCCCATCTGCGCGGTTCTGTGCGACAATACTATTCAAGTTTGCGCGCCGGCAGAACGGGCGCGCGGAGGGACATCGGATGGGCGATTTTCTTCAGCCTTGGCATTTGGTAGTGCTGGGCGTTGTGGCGTTTCTGCTCTTTGGCGCCAAGCGGCTGCCGGAGCTGGGCAAAGGGCTGGGCGAGGGATTGAAGGGATTTAAAGAGGGCATTCGGGGCGTGACAGAGCCGACTCCTCCGGCTCAGCCGGTGCAGCAGAACACCGCCGCCGCAACGCCGGTGAATTCGGCGCCGATCGAGCCCAAGTAACGCTCTGCCTGCGGACCGCACGTTCCGGCTCAAGCAGGAGTTCCCGGTACTGATTGGATCCTGAAAGAAATGAGATGCATGCGAAAAGCCTGTGCCGACGCACAGGCTTTTCTGCTTCAGGGTTTATCGGCTCAATAGCCCAACGGAGGCCAAGGCCAGCGCCATGCCGGCCCACTGGCGGCGCGTGGGATGCTCGCGCAGTATGAGCGAAGCCAGAAGGATAGTGCCTGCGGGATACAGCGAGGAGACGACTGCAGCTGCATCCAGCCGGCCCAGTTGGCTGGCCCGTATGTAGAACAGGTTTCCCGTGGTGTCGAGCATGCCGGCCAGAATGCCGATTAGCCAGAAGCCGCTGGAGGCCGTCTTCCGCGGTATCAGCAGCAGAACGAGCCCCAGCCCCGACGCTCCCGCGGCCCTTGCGGCGGTCATCACCCATAAGAGATTTCCCCCACCGGCCAATTTGAAGAAGACCAGTTGCAATCCGAAGCCGATCCCGGCAAGTGAGCCCATCCACAACGCGGCTGGCGGAGTCACCGTCTTCTGGAGCTCGTCGCCTTGCGCGGCGGAGCCATGGGTGATGAACCAGATCGCAACGCAGCCCAGCGCCAGCCCCACGGCCGTGAGAGGCCCCGGCAAGCCATAGCGGATCGCCGAATAAAGCACCGGAATTACGGCGGTGAGCAGGCCGGCGAGTGCGGCCGTCAGCCCCATGCCGCCCATCGCCAGCGCGCGGTAAAAGAGCGCCAGGCACAGTGCGCCTTCCAATCCGCCGATCGCAGCGTAGGCAAGGAAGTTCCATTGGGGCAGGGCGAGCCCAATGCCGAGACAGAGAGCAAGAAGAATGGCGAACGAGACGGCGTGGCCTGAGATGGCCACCAGCAGCGCCGGGGCGCGCCGCGCTCCAAGGCCCCCGGCAAAGTCGGAACCGCCCCAGGATGCGGCAGAGATCAGACCAAGCCCTGCCGAAGCTCCAGAACCGGTCACGAACTACTTGTAATCCTGCGAAGAGGGATAATAGCCGTGCTTGGCAATGATCTCAAGATTGGGCCGGTCGACGCGCACATCGATCGTGCGGTACTTGCCATCGTAGATCGATTCGTGGCTCAGGTATCCCAGCGTGTACTGATTGCGAGCCTCGCCGGCAATCTTCATGTAGCTCTTTTCGATGCCGTTCACGCCACCTTCCGCATCCGTATCGCCGCCGGTGGTTGCCGTGTACTTGTAGAGGATGTTGTCGTACATGGTAAAGGGCAGATGGAAGCGGTCGAGCCAGCCTTCGCCCCAGCGGGCGGAGTCGCCCACGAGCGTCGCGTAGACGGCGATCTTGTTAGTCTGCAGATAGTGCAGCACCTCGCGATAGGTGGCCTTGCTGCCGTACTCCTTGCCGTCGGAGATCACATAAATGATGCGGCGCCGCTCTTTTGGCCGGGTGGACAGTTCCTTCGCGGCAGCCAGGATGGCATCGTTGAGGGTGTGAATCTCTTTGGGGATGGTGATGAACGTGTCATTCCCAGTCGATTTGCCGGGCTGCAGTACCGGATCGACGCAGTTGCCGTTTTCGCGTAGCTGGCAGCCGGCCAGGGGCCCGTCGTTGACCGGGACCATCGGATTGGTACCGGTGGCCTGGGCGAGCGCCAGCACGGCGGGCAGCCGCTGGCTTTGCGCGCCGGTAAAACCGGTCCACTCCTTCGGCCCGTTGCTGTAACTGAAGACGGCCGCTTCGTCATACGGGGTGAGCGCGCCCTGAATGGCGCCCAGGGAAGCGTTCACCTTGTCCATGATGTTGGCGCCCAGGCTTTGGTCGATGACGAAGGCGATCGAAAGCGGCTGGGCATCTTCGCTGAAGAAGTTCAGGTGTTGGAGAGTGCCGTTTTCATAGACCTTGAAATCCCGCCAGGTCAGACCGGCCACCTGGTTGAGCTTCGAATCCTTGACGGTAACCGGCACTTCGACAAAATTCACTTCGATCTGGAAATTTGCGATATTGCCGCCTGCCGGTGGTGTCTGGTTCTGGTCGGTGTCGGCGGCGGGTGCTGGCTGCACGGGAGCAGGCAGCGGAGCCGGGGAAGCCGGAGGCTGCTCCGGTGGTACCGTCGTTGATTCTGATGAGGAAGAACCGGAACCGTCCGGGGACGCGGGCGCACCGCTGGTTCCTTGTCCGGGCGTAACGGGCCCGCTGGTGCCCGGCAGCGGCGGCGGAGCCTGCGGGGTGGGTGCGTCGGGCACGGTGGAGGGATGATCCTGTGCGATAGCTGCCGGGCTGGAGCCCATGCTGAGGGTGAGCAGTGCGGCGAGTGCCGATGCTGTAAGGCTAAGCTTCACAGGTATTTCATCCTCCCGAAAATCTAGGCATCCCGTGGTTGATCACCCAGGGATGCCCAACGTCGCGTCGGCCCCAATCGTCTCGCGAGGGTGCACCTGACAGAGTATCAGACGCACAGGGTGCCCGTAGGTTGCTCGAGCGGCAGCGAGTGGGTATGCTTTCCTAGGAGCAGAGAAGTCGTCTAACTGCACAGTATGCGCATGCGACTCGCAGCTGCCGTCCTCGCGATCGGCCTGGTTGGATTACCAATGGCTGCCTGGGGTCAGCTTGCGCCTTCGCCGGACGCTCCACCGGTGAGCACCGCACCGGCTCCTCCGCCGGATCAGACGCCGATCGCGACCTTCAAACTCAACGTCAATCTGGTCGACGTGTTCTTCACCGTGAAGGATAAGAGCGGTCAGCTGGTGCCGCACCTGACCAAGAACGACTGCACCGTGGAGGAAGACAAGGTACCGCAGACGCTCAAGAACTTTGTGGCCGAGACCAGCCAGCCGCTCACGCTGGGCATTCTGCTGGATACCTCAGGCAGCCAGCAGAATGTGCTGCCGCTCGAACAGGACGCGGGCAGCCAGTTCCTGGAACGCGTGCTCCGCGCTAAGGACGAAGCCTTCCTGCTCTCCTTCGACGTGAATGTCGACCTGCTGCAGGACTTTACAAACAGCGCCCGGATGCTGACCCACGCCATGAGCAAGGCGGAGATCAACACCGCGGGCGGCAATGGCGCGGCGGGTATTCCCGGAGCCGGTGGCGGCACGGTTCCCACCATCGGCGATCCGAAGGGAACGCTGCTGTACGATGCCATCTACCTGGCGTCGACTGAAAAGCTCAACCAGGAATCCGGCCGCAAGGCGATGATCATTTTGACCGACGGCGAAGATCAGGGCAGCCGAACCAAGATCGCCGATGCCATTGGCGCGGCGCAGCGCTCGAACGTGATCGTCTACGTGATCCTCATCGCCGACCGCGGATTTTATGGCGGCTTTGGCATGGGCTACAGCGGCTACTCCGCGGCCAAGCGCATCTCCGACGAGACCGGCGGGCGCCTTATCGATGTAGGGAATAACGGGGACAAGCTGCGCGCCGCCTTCGATCAGATCCAGGACGAGTTGCGGACCCAGTACGTCGCCAGCTACACGCCCAGCAACACCAAGCTCGACGGCACCTTCCGGCATCTGGCTGTGCAATGCGGCGAAGGCATGAAGGTGCAAGTGCGCAAAGGGTACTACGCTTCCGCGCCACAGCAATAAGCCGCGCCTCCCGCACTACTGGAATGTGAAACTGAGGGTGGACCGACTTGCGCGGGGCCGTGTCGCTGCGTGACGCATCGCTGTCTCAGTTTCAAACACTGTGCAGTGGAAAGGTACGCGCGAGCGAGTTCAGGCTTCCAAGAGTGTCGTATTTTCAGACAGCTAATTACCGATGGGGAGTTATCTGGTAATCTGGCGCGCGATTCGGCTGTTCGCTACTATCGGCGCAGATCGAAAAACCTTGAGGCCGATCGAAAAAAATTCTCGAGCCTCAAGCGGCAGCCCTAAAAGGAGCCGGAGGTTATGATCAACTGCGCCACTCATGAAAGTTACGAAATCAGCCCCAGATTTCGCCGTACCGTGGAAGAGCGGATCGCACGCCTGGAGCGGGATGCGGCCAGCGACGAAGCGCTAGTGACCCAGCTCGAAGATGTCGACCACATTCGCCGGCAAATGCGCTTGGTGGTGGCGCAGCGAGCCGAGGCGCTGCGCATGCGGATCTTTCTCGATCGCGCCACCACGCGCCCGGCGCGTCCGGTTACCGCGGTTTAATATCAGCTACCGCCCTTGCTTTGCAGCTTCGGCTGAACCTGCGCCGCCGCATCGGCCACCAGCGCGCTGTCATTGATGCGGGCAAGGACCGCCTTCAACGCATTGACCGCAGTTGTCAGGTCAGCGTAATCCTGCGCGCTGATCTTTCCCTGACTTTGCTGGGCCGCGGCCATGCTCAAGTACTGGTTCAGGATGCCGGTTAACGACAGATCGGCCTGAATCGCGGCGGGCTGCGCCACACGGACCAGCGGCCGTTCCTTCACCCCGTTCCAAAGCGCTTCGAAATCTGCCGGATTCATCTGGGCCATGGAAAAATCTCCTTGCGCTGGCGACCCACGCCGCGAGGGCTCTCTATGCTGTGATATTCGCCACGCTGATCTGTCCGATGTCGATATTGCTCAGGCTGATCCCGCGTAGATCCACGGGCACGCCGATATTCTGCAGGATAGCCTGCGTTACGGACCCCGAAAGCGATACACCCTGCAGTTGCAGAGCGCCGATGCTGACGTAGGCGGTTGGCGTGACGTTGAGTGTGCCGCCGAGGATACCGAGGCTCAACCCGAGGCCTTCCTGACTTGCGGTGGCGCTCAAGCTCACCGGTGTCGTGCCCTGCACATCTGCGGCTGTCGCGGAGGGAATCTGCACGGAACCGAGCACAGCATTGGCGAGCACGATTTTGGCGTTGGGATGCAGTTCCTGAAAGGTGACGTTGGCAGCGGTCGTCTCGGGCACTAGCACGCTGGCGATGCTGATGCCGCCCAGGCCCAGGCCCGCGAGCGTAAATCCGCTCTTGGGCAGCGCAATATTCGCGGCTGTGATGGGCCCGAAGGTGCTGGTGCCAAGATCAATCGAAGTAATCGGATCAACCACCGCAGCAAGATTCGCCAGCACAGCATTGGGAACTGAAAGCGGAATGTTGTTGAGCGAAGGGATGGAGACATTGCCGAGGCTCAAACCAAAGGAGAGGCTGCCCAGGTCGGCCGTCCCGGAATCGCTCCAGAAGCCGAGATTGATCCACCAGTCGAAGGCGAAATCCAGTGTAATCACGATGCGCACATTGTCGAGGAAAGCGCTGCCGGCGGCGACGTTGAGTGAAGTGCCTTCGAGTATCACCTGGCCGATGGTGATGCCGCCGAGCACGATCTCGTCGACCTTGATATCGGCGATTGTGCCCGAGGCAATATTGCCCTGCGCGATGTTGATGGTCTGCACCAATTCCATGCCCTCCCGTTCGATGTATAAGGGCCCGATCCATCAGGAACCGACGCCCCGTGGGACCAGTACCCGGAGGTTCTTTCAAAGAGAATCCGCTGGCCGCAGGCGCCGCTATGCTGAAGCGATTCAGAATAGAGGCGAATCAAAGGAAGTAGCCGGTGACGGGATTGTAGTACCGCGTGGGCCGTGCGGACAAAATAAATTTGGGAGAGATGTGCGAATCGAAATCGGAGGGCGGTTGAACGTGGAGATGGACTACTTCATCGTGGATGTTTTTACCGATGCGGCTCTGCAGGGCAATCCGCTAGCCGTGGTTATGGATACAGCGAAACTTGCGACCGAGCGCATGCAGGCGATCGCGCGCGAGTTCAATCTGTCGGAGACGACTTTTGTGCAGCGAGACGAGGCGGAGAGGGAGCGGCGCGAAGGCGTTCGCGTACGCATCTTCACTACGCAGGAGGAGCTGAATTTCGCGGGCCATCCAACCCTGGGCACGGCAAGTGTGCTTAGGATGGTTGCGCCGGATGTTGCCGAAGGCGGCACAGTGAAGTTGAAGCTGAACGTGGGCACAGTGCCGGTGCGCTTTGAGGGAGGCGGCCTGAACGGCACGATGACGCAACGGGACCCGGAGTTCGGTGCAACGCTGAACCCAGTTGAGGTGGCGCAGTTCTGCGGCCTGTACGACGAGGACCTCGACGCCACATTGCCACCGCAGGTCGTTTCTACGGGCACAGCGTTTGCGATCGTGGCGCTGCGCACGCTCGATGCGCTGGCGCGGTTGAATGTCCGTCACGATGAAGCGACGCCGTGGCTGCGGGAACGCGGCGCGCGATGGTTCTATGTGCTGGCTCCGGTGCTCGATCCAAAAGAGGACGGTACGAAGTACCGGGCCCGTATGCAGTTTTATGGCGGTGAGGACCCGGCTACCGGCTCAGCTGCCGGCTGTGCGATCAGCTATCTCGCGGCGCGAGGTGCGGTCGCATCCGGGGAAGAAATTCTTCTGAAACAAGGCGTCGAAATCGGCCGGCCGAGCAACATTCGCGTGAGCGCGCGGCTGCTTGACAGCAAGGTCAGCGATGTTCGCGTCGGAGGCAGCACTGTTCTTGTAGCAAAAGGCCGGCTTTTCCTGCCGTGATGCACATGCTTTCAACAGATATTCATCGTTGCAACTTGCCGTGCATGTTGAGCCTAGCGGATTTCCACTTGTTACAGACGGATTTTCATCCTTCTTTTCGCCCACTGTTCTCTCTATCCACGGCCCACCGCGAGTCGTAGTCTTCAGCTTCATTGAGGGAAAAGTGAACCGGTCTTGAACCGGTTGTCCCACGCGTCAAGAACACTGATCGACTGCGCCGTGGGCCAGCCATCCCACGATTATTGCCTGCACGCCGCTACGCTGAGCATTCAGCCTAGCAGCATCGCGAGCGATCGTGAGGATTGCTGTTGCCTGCGCCGGTTGCGAGCCCTGGTGAAGCAACGTGCGCATCCGCGCTTCCCCGCGGAGGGGCGGCGTATTGTTTGAAGCCGGTTGAAGTAAGGAAAGCAAGGAGAAAATCCCCGCACCATGCGTCCCAAAAAAATCATTCTCTGTGTCGACGACAACGAACAAGAGCTTTCGGTACTCAAGTTCATGCTGGCAACCAACGGATACAAAGTCGTTTCCGCCATAACAGGCCAGGAAGCGATTGGCATTTTCTCAGCCATGCAGGTAGATCTGGTGCTGGCCGACTTCACCATGCCTCAGATGAACGGCGGACAGCTGGTGAGCAGGCTCAAGCGAATTGCCTCGCACGTGCCCATGATCCTGCTGGGCGATCCGCAGGCGATGGGCGGCGAGATTCACGTCGCCGACGCGCTGCTGGCCAAGAAGAACTGTTCCGCGCAGGAACTGCTGGAGCGCATTAAGGTAATGAGCGCGCGCAAGCGCGGCCCGCGCAAGGGCGCGCAGCGGCAGGTGCAGGTGGAACCGGAGCTCGCAGCTGCGTCGTAAGACAGGGAGTCAGGGGTCAGGTGTCAGTCCATGGTGCAATCGTTTCGGGACTTGTTGGTCTGGCAGCGTTCGATTCAGCTGGCAACGGCTGTTTATCGATTGACGTAGGGGTTTCCACGCGAGGAGATATATGGGCTTAGTAGCCAGATGCGACGATCGGCGGTCTCCATTCCGAGCAACATCGCGGAAGGACATGGACGACTGACCGTGCGTGAGTATCGGCAGTTCCTGGGTATCTCGCGCGGCTCGAACTTTGAGTTGCAGACCCACGTGCTCTCGGTTTTAGGCGACAGCAAGTTGATTGATGAGACCGAATCCATATCGCACGAGGTGGGCAAGATCGTATATGCAATCCTTCGGAAGATTGGCAGTTAAGTATCTTTAACCTCTCTGACCCCTGACACCTGAAACCTGACTCCTATATCGCATTCCCTCTTGACGACTGCCTGGGCCCATGGGCATACTCGCGAATTGTGTTGAAAAGCTGGCGGGTTGATTTCGCACCAAGCGGAAGTGGGCCTTATGGATCTCGTCGTGATACGGCTTCTTTTTGTAGCCCTTTTTGCCGGGGTTTGCTTTTACCTCCGTCCATTTGGCATTGAGAATGGGTGGGTTGCTGCAGCGGCCGGGGCGCTGGCCGCTGCCGCGGTGATCGTCTTCGAGCTGCGTGTTCGGGCGTTGAGCCTGAAGCGGCTGATCGGCGCCGTGGCGGGCTCAGTGCTGGGCATCGTGGGCGCGGCGCTGTTCTGCATCGTGTTGCGCTCGGCTTTGCTGCCGGGTGCTAGCGCGGCGGTGCTGCAAATCTTCGTGCTCCTGTTGATGACCTACGTCGGCCTGCTGGTGGGCGCCAGCAAAGGCGACCTGCTGAATCCCGCGGCGCTCGGAGCGGTGTTTACCGGCGACCGGCCCGCGCGGCGCAGCTGCAAGCTGCTGGATACCAGCGTCATCATCGACGGTCGCATCGCCGATATTGCAGAAGCCGGCTTTATCGACGGCATGATCGTGGTGCCGGAGTTCGTGCTGCGCGAGCTGCAGGTGGTTGCCGATTCGACCGACAGCTCGAAGCGGCAGCGCGGCCGTCGCGGCCTGGACATGCTGCAGCGGATGCAGTCCAACGCCTGCCTGCAGGTGCAGATCGTGCCGGACGATTTCCCTTCTATTCGTGAAGTCGACCTGAAGCTGCTGGAACTGGCCAAGAAGTGGGAGGCTAAGGTGGTGACCAACGACTTCAACCTGAACAAGGTGGCTCACCTGCACCACGTCGAGGTGCTCAACATTAACGATCTTGCGAATGCTTTGAAGCCGGTGGTGCTCCCCGGCGAGAAGATGAACGTGGTGATCCTGAAGGAAGGCAAGGAGTACAACCAGGGCGTCGGCTACCTGGACGACGGCACCATGGTGGTAGTCGACCACGCGCGCAGGATGATCGGCCGGTCTATCGACATCTCGGTGACCAGTGTGCTGCAGACCGCCAGCGGCAAGATGATCTTCGGAAAGATGGACGAGAACGGCAAGGTCGCCGAGACGGCGTGAGCCGGTTCAACGGCTCGTTCATTCAAAGCAGCGCCACACCTCTTCGAGATCGAGCACGGAGCCTTCCACCGGCCGGGAACCGGTGACGCGGTTTTCCGACTCGATGCTGGGCTCGGCGTCGGTCCCATAGATGTGCACCTGGCGCGCCTCTGGATCGATCAGCCAAGCGCGTTGTACGCCATTGGCGATCCAGGCCTCCATCTTTTCCTGAATGGTGGCCAGCCGGTCGCTCTTCGATCGCAACTCGATGAGGAAGGCCGGCGCGAGGTGGAGGAAGCGGGCCATATCCTCGCGAGCGACGCCTGCTAATTGTTCCCCAGTGATATAAGCAGCATCGGGGCTCAGCATTGAGCCATCAGGGAGAAAGAAGTCCGCACTCGAATCGAAGACGCCTCGACGGTGCTGGATCCACCAGTTCGCATGCATGCGGATCGAGGCTCCGGTTACGTCTACATTCTGGCACAGCTTCAGTACTTCGGGACCTTAGGATCGATCTGGTCGGCCCAGGCGAGGATGCCGCCGGCGAGATTGGAAACCTTCGTGTAGCCGTTCTGCGCGAGGAACTCCGCGATGCGCTGGCTGCGGCCGCCGCTTTTGCAATGCACAACGATTTCGCGATCACGGTCGAGTTCGCAGAGTCGCTGCGGCACGTCGTTCTGCGGGATGAGCTTTCCGCCGATGTTGGCGATCTGGTACTCGAAGGGCTCGCGCACATCCAGGACGAGAAGATTATCGCGCGCGTCGAGACGGTGCTTGAGCTCCGTGACACTCATTTGAGGGATTCCGTTCTTCAAAGTCTTCTCCTGAGGAGTCTCCGGCTTGATGCCGCAGAACTGCTGGTAGTCGATAAGCTGCGTGACGGTCGGGTTTGCGCCGCAGACCGGGCACTCCGGATTTTTCCGCAGCTTCAGCTCGCGGAATCTCATCGCGAGCGCGTCGACAAGGAGCAGGCGCCCGACGAGCGGCTCACCCTGGCCGAGGATGAGTTTGATAACTTCCGTGGCCTGAATTACCCCGAGCAGACCGGGAAGAATCCCCAGCACGCCGCCTTCGGCGCAGCTGGGAACCAGGCCGGGCGGCGGAGGTTCGGGATAAAGACAGCGGTAGCATGGACCGGCTTCGGTGGCGAACACGCTGGCTTGGCCCTCGAAGCGAAAGATCGAGCCATAGACGTTTGGCTTGCCTAGCAGCACACAGGCGTCGTTCACCAGGTAGCGCGTAGGGAAGTTGTCTGTGCCGTCGGCGACGATGTCGTAGTCCTTAAGGATGTCGAGGGCGTTGGCGCTCGACAGCAAGGTCTCGTGCTTGACGACCTTCAGCGCCGGATTCAGCGCCAGCAGCTTCTCGGCGGCGGAGTCGAGCTTTTTGCGGCCGATGTCCGCGGTCGAATGGATGATCTGCCGCTGCAGATTCGAGGCGTCGACGACGTCGAAATCGACCATTCCCAGGGTGCCGATGCCGGCCGCGGCGAGGTAAAAAGCCAGCGGTGAACCAAGGCCGCCAGCTCCTACGCAGAGCACTTTGGCCGCTTTCAGCCTCTGCTGGCCTTCCATGCCCACTTCCGGCAGGATCAGGTGGCGCGAGTAGCGCGAAAGTTCTTCAGTCGTCAGTTCAGGAAGCGTGATGGTTTCGGTTGTAGCGGCCATGGTGATTTCTCAGGTCGAAGTTCAGAATTTCGAGGGAGCGGTCGATTCGCGCCGAAGGCGCAGTTGCCCGTCCGGCCAGGACCCGCCGGCGATCGAAGGGATAATCGAAAGCGTGTCGGCGGCGGAGACGGTAGTCGCGTCTTTCTCTGGCAAGTAGCGCACATCCTCGTCGTTCAGATACAGGTTCACGAAAGCGCGGAGCTTACCCTCCGGCGTAAAGAGGTGGTTGCGCAGTTCGGGGTGATTTTGCGTGAGTGTGCTCAGGGCTGCGCCTACCGTTAGGGCTTCCACTTCAACGGAGGGCTTGCCGCCAGCATAAGGTCGCAGCGGAGTGGGAATGAAGATCGTCATCGGGCAAGATACCTGTCCCTGGTAGTATGCGGCTCCTCTTATGATGAACTACCGACAGGGCGCGACGGAGAGAAACTTCGGCGATCCCGCAAAGTGAAATCCTGTGGCGCCTCGAGCCGGGCCGAGCCGGGATCGCGGAGTTCTGAAATCAATTGAAAACAAAGGAAGATTTCTCACGCACAGCGGGCGACAAGGTAAACCCGCCGAGGCAGATAGCTTACTTGGCAGCGTCGGGCTGCAGGTGCGCGGGCGCCGGGCCATCGGGCGATTCGGCCTCAGCGTCAGTCTGCGCACGCTTGGGCTTCCTTAAGAGCCAAAGGATTCGCCTGGGCGGAGCCGGAGGCTCCGGCGCCTTCGCCACTTCGAGCTCGGCAATCTTGCTCAGAACTGAGCCCTTTAGTTCGGCCAAAGCCGGATCGTCCGGCGCCAGTTCTTCTGATCTCTGGAGCCGATCGAGCGTGGAGCGCACGGCTTGTATGAGCCTGGGGGAGGATCTCGTCACAACTCAGTTAAGATGCCGGGAGGCTCAAGGATGATTGACCAAGGGACCATAAAGAAGCCCTAAGAATGGCTGAAAACACAAGCTCGATTGCACCATAGATCAAGCAATTGGGAAGCTATCAAAAATCGGCTGCATTCGGGGAGAAGAGTCGAGGATTTCAACAGCCTGTTTCTCAAAGCGCTTTTCCTCTTCCCGGTCGCCCGACAGAAGAAAGGCGTTGGTCTGGGCCGCTTTCCCGCCGGCCACTTCCGTGATGACATAGCAGCAGCCCAGCCAGTGAGCCTCTTCGAAGTCAGTCTGCGACCACTGGGCGGGGTGATCGGGATGGGAGTGATAGAAGCCGGCGATCTCCAGTCCTCGGCGCCGAGCGTCCCGCTCGATCCGGACGAGCTCGACCGGAGCGATCTGGTAACGGTTGTGCGCGGAGTCGGTTCGCATATTGCCGGCGCGTACGGCCTCAACAAGGAGCCAACCCTGTTCCGTGGAACGGCCGAGGAGGGCCCCACAACATTCGTGCGGGTAGGTCTCCTCGCCGTGGGCGCGGAATGCGTCATAGACCGGGCGGGGAACGCGGAGGACGCTCACTCCTCCTCCCAGAACCGCTCGCTCAGGTACTTCTCGGCCGAGTCCGGCAGAACTGTGACGATCACGGCCTCCCGGCCCGCCGCGGCCTGTTCGCGTGCGATGCGCAGGCTGGCCTCCACGGCGGCTGCTGCGGAGATTCCGACCAGGAGGCCCTCCTCGCGGGCGAGCCGTTTGGCCATGTCGTAGGCAGATTCGGTCTCGATCGCGATCTGCCGGTCGGCGATTCGCGCATCGTAGATGGCCGGCACAATGGACGTTGCCATATGTTTCAGGCCTTCGAGGCCGTGGAACGGAGAGTCGGGTTGCATTGAGATGACCTGAATCGCCGGGTTCAGCTCCTTGAGCCGGCGGCTGACGCCCATGAATGTGCCGCTCGTGCCCAGACCGGCCACGAAATGCGTTACTCTGCCGCCGGTCTGCTCCCAGATCTCCGGGCCGGTCGTCTGGTAATGTGCCTGCCAGTTGGCATCGTTTGAGTATTGGTCGAAATAGCAAAAACGAGCCGGATCGTTGCCGGCCAGTTCACGCGCGCGCAGAATAGCGCCGTCGGAGCCTTTATCGGGATCCGTCCAGTCCAGGGTCGCGCCGTAAGCATGGAGAATCCGCTTGCGCTCGGGCGATACATTGGCGGGCATGGCCAGATGCACAGGAATTCCGAGCGCTGCGCCGAGCATGGCCAGCGCGATGCCGGTGTTGCCGCTGGTGGCGTCGAGAATCGTCTTGCCGGGTGTCAGGAGGCCGCGCTCCCGGGCGTCTTGGAGCATCGAAAGGGCGGCGCGGTCTTTGACGCTGCCTCCGGGATTGGCCCATTCGGCTTTGCCGAGGAGGGTCACGCCGGCCAGCCCTCGAGTCAGGCGCTCGATCCGCACGAGCGGCGTTTTGCCGACGCGTTCGGTCTGCAGGGAACCGGGTTGCACGGCAGTCAGGGTCATCGGGAAACAGGGGTGCAGAGCGCATCCTCTGGCTGAGAGGAGCGCATCGTGCGCCATTAAGGACCATCTTCGCAGACCGGGTCGTCGTAGAGGTTCACATTGAGCGAAACCAGCCTTCTTCGCGCGCAATCTTCTCTATGAACCGGAATTCACCGGAACCCTCAGCCCAGGCCGTAGAATGCGAGTATGAGACGAAAACTTCGCCACCCCGGATTCGATCAGACGCTCGATCAGCTGCGCGGGCACGGCTTTGAAGTCACGCCCTTTGCCGGGGTCACAGGCGGCATGCTGGTCACCAAGCACGGAGCCGGGGCTGTGCTGGTGCCTGCGGAAGAGGCGCCGGCCGCTTTTGCGGTGAGGCCGGGCATCGCGGTGCGTGGCGAAGTGGGCCGGCTGCTGGACCGCGGCTATCAGAAGTTCATCCAGACCTCCAAATATGAGCTTCCGGCTTCGGCGGCGCAACTGCAGGCGATCCATGCATTCAGCGAAGAACTGAAACAGCTGACCGGTGCCATCAGCCTCTACAATGAGTCGCTGGGGACGACGAGCGACCTGTATCAGTATGACCGGCTGAAGGGCCGTGAAGACGAAGCAGCCCACCCGGCGGCGGGACGGCCGTGGGAAGCCGCGGGCGGGCACTGAGCTTCGTCTTAAGTGGCGGTCCAGTGGTGCAAGCATGGAAGACGTGGAAAACCCGGACGATCTGGTAGCGCGCGAGCAGGAACGCCGGGGAATGCCGCGATGTAAAGTGGACGCGGACGCCACGCTGCTGGTGCCGAGCACCGGCTTGGAGACGCCGGGCCGGGTGGTAGAGCTCAGTCTCGGCGGTTGCCGCATCGAGATGAGGCAGCGAGTCTCTATTGGAGTGGGCGCGGCCGTAGAAGTGACCTTTAAGATCCGTGGCGTCGCGTTCCGTCTGGGCGGCATGATCGAGTGGACAGCCGGCAAAATCGCCGGACTGAGTTTCGGCCCCATGAGTTCGCGGCGCAGAGACGACCTCGTGGAAGTCCTTTGCGAAGTGGAATTCAGACATACGGCTGAGGCCGCCAGGCAGAATACCGCACTGAGAGCGGGTGCGTCCTCTGCTCCGTCGAATGGACCATTTCTCGTTCCGAAGTCTTCTTCGCCCGCCGATCCGACCGGAGACGCAGAAATGTCAACCGGTGACTCCGAATCGCAAATCACCGCGCCTTCAATTTTGGAAAAGCTGGAAGTGCAACCGGCCCAGGCGCCGTCTACGCCGTCGCGCGAGCGCCGCATCAATCGCCGATGCGAGGTCGATACGTCGGCAATCATTTATCTGGTCAAGATGGGCTCGAAGATCGAGGGAAAGATTCTTGATTTGAGTCTTGGCGGATGCCGGATCCAGACCGCCGAGCGGTTCGCGCTGGGGATTTATACGCGCGTGGAGACGGAGTTCCGATTGCAGGGTTTGCCGTTGCGTCTGGCGGGTGTGATCCAGGCGATTCACAGCCGGAATCTTGTCGGGGTTCGCTTTCTGGATGTAAGCCCGCGGAAGCGGGAGCAGATCGCAGAACTGATTGACGAGATCGTCGAGATGCGCGCCGCTGAGCGGACAAGTGAATGACCGAGGGATAACGTCAGCGCCGGCGGGCACGCTCCCGCTGCAGTTCGCGGTAGAGCTCACTCTTTGATCTCCCCAGCTCGCGCGCCAGCCGCTTGAGCGCCTCCCTTTCATCGAGTCCCGACTCCGATTGCAGCCGGGCCACGCGAACCGACAGAGTTTCTGCCTCGGCTGCTATGGGATCATTGGCCGTGCGTTCCGCCGCAGCCGGCGCTTCGATCAGCAGCGTGATCTCGCCGCGGATACGTTCGCGCTCGCTCATCGCGGCACGCACCTCTGCGATGGTTCCTCGCAGAAACTCCTCGTGCACCTTGGTCAGTTCGCGTGCCACAACGATGCGGAGCGCCGGTCCCCATACCGCTTCCAGATCCGCTAGGGTCTCCTCGATGCGGTGCGGCGCCTCGTAAAAGATCAGCGTGCGTGCCTGCGCGCGCGGCCCACCGGCCAGGGTTTCGAGGAGCGTCCGCCGCGCGCCGGCTTTCTCCGGCAAGAAGCCAAGAAAATGAAACTCGCCGGCCGGCAGTCCGGAGGCGACCAGCGCGCTCAACGCTGCATTAGCCCCGGGAATGGGAAACACCGATACGCCGGCTGCGATAGCCGCCGACACCAGCCAGGCTCCCGGATCGCTGATGCCGGGCATGCCGGCGTCGGATACCAGAGCGATCCTTGCTCCTGACCGAAGCGTTTCGATAAGCTCTTCGCTACGCTGGCGCTCATTGTGCTCATGGCAGCTTACTGTGGGTGTGGCGATTTGAAAGTGATTCAGCAGTTTTTGCGTGTGACGGGTGTCTTCGCAGGCGATCCGATTCACGCCGCGCAGCACATCGAGAGCGCGTAGCGTGATGTCGCCCAGGTTGCCGATCGGGGTTGCGACAAGATAGAGGCCGGGAGCAAGTTGGGATTCAGGGCCGGCGGCCATTGTCGGTCTCAGTCTGTGGAATCCAGGCGCTCGATCCTGCGCTGCTCGGCGAGCAGCGACATCGAGCTCATCAGGTTCTGCACGCTCACAATGCCCACCACGCGGCCGCTATCCGTAATGGGAATCAGCGCGAGGCCATGGCCGGCAGTAAGGCGGCGAATCGTGGTGCCCAGCGTGTCTTCGGGCCGCGCCACCTGAAAGGCGCGCGACATGACCGACTGGATATAGCCATTGCCATCGTTGCGCAACGCATCAACGATGCGCTGCCGTGAGACGATCCCCACCAGCTGCGGTCCGCGGACAACGGGAAAGTCTTCCTGCAGAGAGTGCACGCAGCGGAACAGCGCGTCGGCCAGCGTGTCGGAAGGCGACAGGGTGGCGAAGTCGGTCAGCATGACTTCGCGCATGCGCACCGTGTCGACAACCGACTGGAAGAAGACGCCCTGGTCTTCAATCTGCGCGCCGATCATGATGAAGAAGCCGGCGAGGATCAGCCAGGGATTGTGCAGCAGCATGCCGCCCAGCATCGCGGTCAGCGCCAGGGCCTGTCCTAAGCCTGCGGCGGCGCGGCCCGCGGGGGCGTATCCGTGCTTGCGCGCAAAGCTGTTACGGATCAGCCGGCCGCAATCGAGCGGATAGGCGGGAAGCAGATGCAGCGCCCCCAGACCCGCCTGCAGCCACACCATCGCGCGCAGCAGATGGGCCGCGGTGATCAGCGGCGTCTCGAGAAGCCGCACCTGGCCGCTGGCGCCCAGGATGGTTGCGGCCAGCACCAGCGCCGTCGCCCAGTTGGCGAGAGGACCGGCGAGCGCCAGCGCGAACTGTCCCGCTCCCTGGTTGGCGTTCTCCTGGCTTTCGGGGTTGGCGTAGGCGAAGAGCCCGCCGATCGGCAGTACAAGCACGGCGCGCAGCCGCAGGCCCAGCCACGCGGCCACCAGCAGACGCGCGATTTCGCGCGTAACGACTGCGGCTACCAGTAGCAGGAAGAGCGCAAGGCCGCGCGGCCAGCCATCGCTACCGCTGATGCCGAAGAAGACGAAGGCCAGCAGCGGGAAGAAGAGATGGACACGCAGTTCCACGCCCATCCAACGGCCCATCGGAATTGACCAGCCCCGCATGATTTGATTGTACGGGGTCGGGGCCTTTGGGAGGATGGCAATTTCAGTTTCCCGGAAGGCTGGTTGGTATGCTGAGGAGCGATGCGGATCATTGCGGGAGCGTACCGCTCGCGAATCCTGAAGGCGCCGCCGGGACTGGCCACGCGGCCCACCAGCGACCGTCTGCGGGAGACGCTCTTCAACGTGCTGGCTCCCTCCATCGAAGGCGCGGCTTTTCTGGATCTATATGCCGGCTCCGGCGCCGTCGGTCTGGAAGCGTTGAGCCGGGGCGCGGCTTCTGTCACGTTTGTCGAGCGCGAACCGGCTGCGCTCAAGGTGCTGCGGGCGAATCTGGCGGCGCTGGGTGTTCGCGGCGGATTTGAGGTTCATGCAGGGAGTGTGACGGCATATCTCCGTTCTTCCACTAAAACCACTCCAAGACCAAGGCCCCACGCGGTGGTTTTCCTGGACCCGCCATACGATGCCGCGCAGGAATACGAGACTGTTTTGGGCTTGCTGGGCGCTACCCTGGCTCCGATTCTCGCCTCGGGCGCGGTCGTGGTGGCCGAACACCGGCGCAAGCAGAGACTCGAAGACAGCTATGGCAGACTCCGGCGAACGCGCTTGCTGGAACAGGGTGATGCGTCGCTGAGTTTTTACGCGAAAGATCATGGAAATACCTAAATCTTCTTGAACTGAACGCCCGAAATCGAGTAGCGCCGACTTTGCACGAGGGTGCGGGGGCGGCGCGGCTACAATGTAGCCGATGAAAACCACGCCACGGATTGCTCTCGTTGCGGTTCTGCTGCTGGCGCTTTTACCAGCGCAAGGTTTGTGTCAGCAAGGGGCTGCTCAGATGGCGTCGTCGCCCCAGCTCGTAATCCTCGACACCGATATTGGAGACGATATCGATGACGCCTTCGCGCTGGCACTGGTTCTGCGCAGTCCCGAGCTTCGGCTTCTGGGGATCACAACCGAGTTTGGCGACACGGCGCTGCGCGCCCGCCTCGTGGATCGCTATCTGAACGCGGTGGGGCGTGCGGACATTCCCGTGCGGGCCGGTATCCCCACACCGGCGCCCAATCATTTTACGCAGGCCGCCTACGCCCGCCAGCAGCCGGATCACCCCCACGCGGATGCTGTTGATTTTCTGCTGGGGCAGATTCGCGCCCATCCTGGCGAGATCACGCTCATCGCAATCGGTCCGCTGGTCAACGTGCAGGCCGCGATTGCCCGCGACCCTCAGACCTTCAAGCAGCTCAGGCGAGTAGTGATGATGGGCGGCAGCGTGTACCGGGGGTACGACGACGCTTCAGGTGCCACCCGGCCGCCGGATGCGGAATGGAACATCAAGTGCGATCCGGCTGGGCTGCAGGCGCTGCTGGCCGCGGGCGTGCCCGTCTTCATGCTGCCGCTCGATTCGACTCAGGTGAAACTGCAGGTCCAGAACCAGGGAAAAATCTTCTCCCACGGCTCGCCGCTCACCGATCAGTTGACGCTGCTGTACCACGAATGGGCTGGAGACCGCCTCTGGCCCACGCCCACGCTCTTCGACCCGGTCGCGGTGACCTACGCGTTTCGTCCCGATCTTTGCCCGGCCACCCAAATTCGCCTCGAAGTGGACGACCAGGGGTTCACACGGCCAGTCCCCGGAGCTCCAAATGCTGAGGTCTGCCTGCACTCGGACGAAAAGGGGTTTCTCGACCTTCTCATCGGCCGGGTTTTGCAATAGGCAAACCATCCCTTCAAACAGCGGACGTCGATTCGCTGCGCGGCGCCGCTGCGATCCCGGCGGTGATCTTCTGTGTGCGCCATCACAAGCAACTCCATTGACACCAGCGGCCAGTAGGAGAAAAATGTCCAGTCACAGCAAATCAAACCACCGAAAGCCGTCTACGGAGGGAATGTGAGATACGTGGGGAAGTGCGGGATTTTGGGAGCGTTGGCAGTTTTGAGTGTGGGTATGGTGGGCATCGGGTGCAAGTCGGCGCCGGAGTTGACGCAGACCGAAGCCGCTTCGATGATCCAGTCGAATTATGCTCAGTCTCAGCCTACAACCACCGATATCGTGGTCGACGATCTGGGGATGCGGCAGGGAATCACGGCCAAGTACTGGCAGGGGGTCAAGAAGTATCCGAATGGCTACTGGGCTGATTTCAAGCTGACTCCGGATGGCAAGAAGCTGGTGAAGCTGGCAAATGGCGGGGACACAATCGAATGGCGGCCGGATGGCCCCAATGACCCGCACTACGCCATCACGGTGACGACTGTCGCGACCAGTCGCCCCAAGATCACCAATATTGGGAATGTTGAGGAGAATGGCGAGGGCAAAACGGTCGCTTTCGCCGAGGATGTGAACCTGGATGGGCTGCCCGACCCACTCGCCGGCATCGCGCACAATCCGGGCAACACGTTGAGTGTCCGGCGCCGCGCTGACTTCGTGCTGGCCAACGGAGCCTGGAAGCTCGATTCGGTCCATTAAACTTTGAGAAAATATTCCGATGACTCCGGCGGAAGGGGCCAAAGGGTTTGACCCCTCCCGCATTTCTTGTTATGTTAAGAAGGTTCCGCAAGAACGCCTCCATGCGTGCGCTCTAAGTTGGGAGGCGAAGTGGACAGTCCGAGCCGGAAATTTCCCGGCGAAAGCAATGGGCTGGTCCCCCGGCACAGGCGTAGTTAGCCGGCCAGACAATTCCCGGAAGTCGCTCTTTTCTTGCGGAGGGCAGCCGGGACCCCAGCGAAAGGTCGTCGTTGGGGTGGATAGACATATCGCATCGGCGCCCGCGCGTTGCTCCACCTTGGAGGGCTATGCGGGCCGGAATCAGCGAAACGGAACTGGCTTTTCCCTGGAGATTGCGGGAGAACGCGCGGTCACCGTCCTGGTTCTCGTCTGAGAAGGTAACGAAGGCAGACGCGAAGCAGTTACTTGGGCTTCTGTGTTTTGGAGTCGCTGGAGTGCGGCCCAAAACAAGAACAGCCCGAAGGGCGGGCTCGCGGCTGCGAAATTGAGTTTTGGTGCAGGGTAAGGAGTTTTCGGTTTGCCTACATTCAACCAGTTGGTTCGCAAGGGGCGTACGGCCCCCCGTTACAAGACGGCGTCCCCCGCTCTGCAGGCCTCGCCGCAGCGGCGCGGTGTGTGCACCCGCGTATATACCCAGACGCCCAAGAAGCCGAACTCGGCTTTGCGCAAGGTGGCGCGCGTGCGGTTGACCAATGGGATCGAAGTGACCACGTACATTCCGGGCATCGGCCACAACCTGCAGGAGCACTCGATCGTGCTCATCCGCGGCGGCCGTGTAAAGGATCTCCCCGGAGTTCGTTATCACGTGGTGCGCGGCACTCTCGATTCGGTGGGTGTGGCGAACCGCTCGCAGAGCCGGTCGAAATATGGTGCCAAGCGCGCGAAGGGCGGCGCGGCGCCGGCCAAGGGTAAGAAGTAAGCGAGCCTTCAGTTGTCAGCTATCAGCTGTCAGCTTGGGTGTAGGCATGGCCGACGGATGCGGCCTTCCGAAGTGAAATTGAGCTGAAAGCTGACCGCTGATAGTTGTCAGCTGCTTTTGAGGGATTTATGCCGAGAAAAGGGCACATTGCAAAGCGGGAAGTGGCGGCGGATCCGGTCTACGGGTCGACGCTGGTCACCAAGTTTGTGAACTCGATGATGTGGGGCGGCAAGAAGTCGACTGCGCAGGGCATCTTCTATCAGGCGATGAAGAACCTCGAAGCGCGTGGCGGCGGCGACGATGCGCTCAAGTTGTTCAACAAGGCGGTTGAGAACTGCAAGCCGCTGCTCGAAGTGAAGACGCGGCGCGTGGGCGGCGCCAACTATCAGGTGCCGATCGAGGTGAACCCCGAGCGGCGCACTTCGCTCGCCATCCGCTGGCTGATTACCTATGGCCGCAACCGCGGCGAGAAGGGTATGACCGAGAAGCTCTCGAACGAGCTTCTGGATGCGGCCAACGGGCGCGGCGCGGCGATGAAGAAGAAGGAAGACGTGCACCGCATGGCTGAGGCGAACAAGGCCTTTGCCCACTACCGCTGGTAAATACAGTGATCAGTGGACAGTGATCACTGGTTCGTCGATTCAAGCAATTCTAAGTTTTACTGACCACTGAGCGCTGACCACTGCTCGCTGGTTCTTAACCGCGGGACTCGTGCCCGCAAGGAATAATGACCGTGGCTCGCACCATACCTCTGAATCGTTGCCGGAACATCGGAATCATGGCGCACATCGACGCCGGGAAAACGACAGCGACAGAGCGCATCCTGTTCTACACCGGCATCACGCACCGCATCGGCGAAGTGCATGAAGGCACGGCGACCATGGACTACATGGAGCAGGAGCAGGAGCGCGGCATCACGATTACCTCCGCTGCTACCACCTGCACCTGGCAGAATGTCCGTATCAACATCATCGACACGCCCGGTCACGTGGACTTCACGGCCGAGGTGGAACGTTCGCTGCGTGTCCTCGACGGCGCCGTGGCTTTGTTCGACTCTGTCAGCGGCGTGCAGCCGCAGACCGAGACCGTGTGGCGGCAGGGCGATAAGTACAAGGTTCCGCGCATCTGCTTCGTCAACAAGATGGACAAGAACGGCGCGGACTTCGAGCATGTGCTCGAAACCATCCGCAAGCGTCTGGGAGCGCGCCCGGTGGCGCTGCAGATTCCCATTGGTGCCGAAGCGGGTTTCAAAGGCGTTGTCGACCTCATCGAGATGAAAGCTATCCTGTGGCACGACGAGACCATGGGCGCCAAGTACTCGGTCGAAGAGATTCCCGCTGAACTGCAGAAGAAGGCTGAGGCCTTCCGGATGCAGCTAATCGAGGTCATCGCTGAGACTGACGATGTGCTGCTCGAGAAGTTCCTCGAAGGCGAGACGCCTTCGATCGGCGAGCTCAAGGCCGGCATTCGCCAGGCTACCATCGACCTCAAGGTCTTCCCGGTGATCTGCGGAAGCGCCTTCAAGAATAAGGGCGTGCAGACGCTGCTCGACGCGGTGGTCGATTACCTGCCCAGCCCGCTCGATAAGCCTCCGGTGGAGGGTATCAACCCGGCCAATCATTCGGAGATCTTTGTCCGCAAGCCGGATGACAATCAGCCATTCTCGGCCCTGGCGTTCAAGCTGATCAACGATCCCTTTGGCAAGCTCTCGTTTATCCGCGTCTACTCGGGCGCGCTCAAAACCGGCGACACGATTCTGAATCCGCGTACCGGCAAGACGGAGCGCGTGGGCCGGCTGGTGAAGATGCACGCCAACAAGCGCGAGGACATCACCGAAGTTCTTGCCGGCGATATCTGCGCCTGCGTAGGACTGAAGGATCTGAAGACGGGCGACACGCTTTGCACGCCGCAGCATCCGATTGCGCTGGGCGCCATCACCTTCCCTGAGCCGGTGATCTCGGTGGCTATCGAGCCCAAGACCAAGGCCGACCAGGAGAAGATGGGCATCGCTCTTTCGAAGCTGGCCGATGAGGATCCGACTTTCAAGGTGCGCACCGATGAAGACTCGGGCCAGACCATCATCAGCGGCATGGGCGAGCTGCACCTCGAGATTCTTGTGGACCGCATGAAGCGCGAACACAAGGTCGAGGCCAACGTGGGCGAGCCCAAGGTTGCCTTCCGCGAGACGATCCGCAAGACCGCTGAGGCTGAAGGCAAGTACATTCGCCAGACCGGCGGCTCGGGTAACTACGGCCACTGCTGGCTACGTGTGGAGCCTAACGAGCCGGGTAAGGGCTACGAGTTCATCAACGACATCAAGGGCGGAGTGGTGCCCCGGGAGTACATTAAGCCCATCGATCAGGGTGTGCAGGGTGCGCTGGAGCTGGGTATCCTGGCCGGCTTCCCGATGGTGGACATAAAGGTAACCTTGTTTGACGGCAGCTACCATGAAGTGGACTCGAACGAAATGGCCTTCAAATTTGCCGGTTCGATTGGCTTCAAGGAAGCGGCAAGAAAGGCGTCGCCGGTTCTGCTGGAGCCGGTGATGGCGGTCGAGGTTACGGTGCCCGAGGAGTTCATGGGCACGATCATCGGCGACATCAACTCGCGCCGCGGCCGGATTGAAGGCATGGAGCACGCGGCCGGCTCGCAGGTGATCAAGGCGATCGTGCCGCTCAAGGAAATGTTTGGCTACGTGAACGACATTCGCTCGTCCACGCAGGGCCGCGCGTCGTACTCGATGCAGTTTGCGCGCTACGAAGAGGCGCCACGCATGATTGCCGATGAAATTATCGGCCGTGCGCAAGGGAAGTAAGGCGAGTGGTCAGTTGTCAGTGAGCAGTGGTCAGTCGGTATGTGATGAGGCTGATTGGGGCAAGAGAAAGCTGAGAGCTGACAGCCGTCCACTGTGAACTGGTTTTAGTGGGGCTGGAGCCGGATCGCCGGCGCCCCTGTTGGTAATGGCATAGCAGTTGCGAGGGGAAGAGGACAATGGCGAAGGAGAAATTTGATCGTTCGAAGCCGCACGTGAACGTGGGCACGATCGGACATATTGATCACGGCAAGACGACGTTGACGGCGGCAATCACGAAGGTGCTGTCGAAGCACAACCCGAAGATCCAGTTCCGTTCG
>DATJNF010000057.1:0-9397 GCA_035508375.1 Occallatibacter sp.
GGTGGGATTCTACCGGTCGGGGCGGCACACGCTGCGCGTGCGCCGGTTCCGGTAATGCCAGGGAGCCGACGTGAGCCGGACAGAGCGGCAGCTTTACGATGACGAACAAGGGATCGACCGCATACAGGGTATTTCGCCGCAGCTGCGTGTCTTCGGTCTGGGCGCTGGAAGCGGCTCCGCTCCCGGTCATTCTTGCTCCCGTGTTGACGCTGAGCTTCAGTTGAAGCATCCGGGTTTCGTGGTGCCTGCTCATCCTTGACGGTGTGGCGCAGCACTCTAGTTCCTTCAATTTCAATTTCGCAGACGTTGCCGTACTTCATTTCGAGCGGTGGTTTGCGGGCAGAGCCGACACCGGCTGGTGTGCCGCTGACAATGATGTCGCCGGGCGGCAGCGTCATGGCTTCGCTCAGAATAACGAGCAGCCTTGCGGCGCTGAAGACCATGTCGCCGGTCGAGGCATCCTGAACCACGGCGGCGATAGAGCGGGTTTGAAGGTGCAGGCCTGGGCCGCCCAAAGGCAAGTGGCCGGCGGTGGGGAGCCAGGGCCGAATGCGCCGGCGCCGTCCAAGTTCTTTCCCGCTTTCCGTTGCGGAGACTTCATCTGAAAGTAGCGTATGGAAGCATCGTTGATGATGGAGTATCCGATGATACCCTTGAGCCCGTCTGCTTCAGCAATATGGCATCCACCAGTGCCGATGACTGCAACCATTCCGCCTTCGCAGTCCAGCCGCTTGGAGGTTTTGGGTCAAATGATGGTGAGCCTGCTCCGATGCGGCTGAAGGTGAAGCGAGCGGAGATAGCTGGAAAGCCGGGCGGGGTAAAGCCGCTCTCAAGCCAGTTCTCGACATAGTTGAGGCCGACGGAAATGATCTTGCCCGGAGTCTGAATGGGAGGAAGAAGCCAATTCTGCTTAAGGTCGATAGCGGGGCCGTTCTTGACGACCGCTGCAGCGGCATCGGGAGCTTCAGAGTCTTTACCGATGAGAGAGTCCAGTGAGCCCGGATGTTCTGAGTCGCCGTCGCAGAATCTGCGGAAGATTCCATCCGCACCGCCAACTGCCAGCCCCTTTTTGCCTCCACTTGTCAATGCTGCAAATCGCATGGATTAACGCCTATGAATTGCTTTATTGGGGCGATGATCAATTGTTGATGTTACCTCGAGGCCCGCTTCGCTCTCGTTTGCAACTGCGATGTCGAGTGCCGCGCGTATTGCTCCATATAGTTGAGCGTCCGCTCCCAAAATGCTGCAGCAGACCTGGCAGTGAGCGCGATCTTGGCGCTGTCGAAGGGCTGCCTGAACCGCATTACTGAGAGCCGGGTGCAGGCCCACGGTTCCCCCGACGACAAAGAGCGGGCAGCTGAAGACAAGCGACACGTTATACAGGGCATAAGCAAGGAGCCGCGCAGACTGCTGCAGAATTGCGAGGGCCAATGGATCGCCGTCTTCCTGCATAGCGTGGTCAAAGATCTGAGTTGCCGTCAGTTCTTTGGGTAGGCGAGTCTTTTCCGGGCCCCAGGCGCGCAGCCACTGGTTCCGGATACCTTCACCGCCTGCGAGGCTTTCGAGTGCTCCGGGCTCTCCCGGTCCGGCCGGTTCCTCCTGGGTTCCGGGAACAAGCATGTAGCCAATCTCGCCGGCCGTCCAATCCGTGCCGCGAAATGGCGTGCCATTCAGGATGATTCCGGCGCCGATGCCGGTACCCACAGCAATAAACACGAAATCCTTTGCCCCTTGCGCAATGCCCGCGGAAGATTCGCCCAACGCGGCGAGATTTACATCGTTATCAATCGCTGCGGGAATTCCGAGAGTGGATTCAAGCATTGACCGTAATGGAATGTCGCGCCAGCCGAGCAGATACGATGTGGCTATGACGACTCCGGCATTTACGTCCGTAACGCCGGGAGCGCCGGCAGCGACCGCGCGCAGATCGTTGCGCGACAGGCTCTTCTCTTCAAGAAGCCGACCGATGGCCTGCCGAATCAGGTCTACGACCATTTGGGGGCCGCGCGTACCAGCGGTTGACGCTGACTGCCTGGCAACGATGGCGCCGGAGGCGTCTGCAAGCGCCACGCGCAGGTTGGTGGCGCCAATGTCTACGCCGACAACATAGCCGGTGTCATGCTGCGCACGTGGTTCTTGTCCAAGTATGCCGGGGTAGGACTGTTGCACCATCTTAGGGATTGTCCTCGGAGATTGCGGTTTTTGCGCGCGTTCCATCGCACTGGTTATACGGTTGCGCTCATTGCAGTGCTGATGCTTTCCAGTTCACGCCCCTTGGTCTCAGGGATGATGAACCGCGTAAACAGCAGCGTGAGAATGCAAAACACGCCATAGATGCCAAAGGTGGACGAGTTGCCGGCAACCTTAATAAGAGAGAGGAATGTAAGAGAAACAATAAAGTTTGAAATGCCAGAGCCCAGGGTTGCCGCCGCAACTCCTCGGCCCCGCAGCCGCAACGGAAAGACTTCGGCGACCAGGATCCATGCGATTGGCCCCATACTGGCCGCGAAGCATGTGATATAGAGCATCAAGCACACGGTAGCGAGTACGCCCAGGGATGCTCCCAGGGCCGCTTGAAAGTGGAACGCTACAGCAAGGGTAAAGAGGGAAACGGTCATGCCGCCGACACCGGCATAAAGAAGCGGCTTGCGGCCGATGCGGTCCACTAAAACCAGAGCGATCACCGTAGCAAGAACATTTGTAACAGCGACCAACAGAGTAGCGAAGATGGCATGGCTGTTCGAGGTGATACCGGCCATAGTGAAGATCTGCGGGCCATAATAGATGATGGTGTTGATTCCGGTCACCTGCTGAAGAATGGTAAAGCCAACGGCAATGATCAGTGAGCCGCGCACTGCAGGGCTCCAGAGAGTGCTCCAGCGGGTTTCCATCGGCGTTGCCAGGCCGTTGCGGATGTCATCGAGCAAGAGCAGCGCGCCTGCTTCATCGGTATACGAATCAAGTACGCGCTTGGCATCTGCCGCGCGATTTTTCGAGAACAGCCAACGTGGGCTTTCGGGAAGCGTGAGGATCATGAGCAGGAAGGTGATTGCGGGGACTGCTCCGATGCCGAACATCATTCTCCAGGCATGCTGCCCGGCGAGCCAGTAGCCGACAAGATCGGCGAGGGCGATGCCCAGAGTGAGGGCAAATTGGTAAAGCCCGATCAGCCTGCCGCGTGACTGCGGCGGCGATAGCTCCGAGACATATACCGGTGCGGTGACTGAGGTGAATCCGATGGCAATGCCAAGCAGCATGCGAGCGACGATCAGGGTGCCGACGTTGGGCGAAAGCGGGGCGAGGATTGAGCCGGAAATGAAGACTGCGCTGCCCCATAGGAGCGTGCCTCTTCTTCCGATACGGTCGGCGATGGCTCCGCCATAGATAGCTCCAAGCATGGCTCCAACGAGCACAATACTCACGAGCAGTTCCTGCATATTGGTCGACAGGTTGAACGTGCCGCGCACAAAAATAAGGGCTGCGGCTATGATTCCCATGTCGTAACCGTATAGGATGCCCCCCAGCCCGGCGATGAAGGATACCCTCCAGATAAAGCCGCTTCTTACCTGCGGATTCAAATTGTTTTTATCCAGCTGCAAGCCATTACCTCACCGGAATGCTAGTCTCTGAAGGGACATCGTTAACAACAATAACAAACTCCGTACCGCCGGTCGAGAAGTTCAGATGAGCCAAACGGCATCAGCCTCGTATTGGATTTCGGCCATTGAGCCGCCGAAAGCGCTATTGACCGCGAACGGGATCCGGATTTCAGCTCGAGTGCCGCCGGCAGCCTGAGCGGCTGCGTGAAATCGTTCGCCCTTGAAGCAGGTACAAAGAGGTTCGAGCCGAGCTGAAGGCGCTTCGCACTCCGGCAAAAGCAGAAGGGCCGGTGACGTTGATTGGCGTGGGGGCTCCCTCCGTTCAGCGATCAGCGGGTTCGTAATGCTGCGGAGCCAAGCCCATGGGAGGAGAGCAGCCGAGACTGATTTGCAACCACACCCTTAGTCCCTGTTGGAGGCTGGTACAGCACTGGTTGCTGATTCTGGCAGAGCCGGATAAGGCAATGTAACCAAGACCGATACGAATGCCACCGCGGCGCCGGTCATTCATGCTTCGGAGATCCTGTCCTACCGCCGGGAAGAGTGTGCCGTGAGGGCGTTAGTGGTCCTTGCGGGAAGTCTGAATCGCACTTCTTGAGCGGGCGTCACCCAGCGGTAGGGCGCCATGGCTCCAGCCTGGCAGTGCATGGGTTCGATTTCGGCCGCTCGCTCCACCTTTAGCAACTGTGCCCGTGGACAGCGAAGCTGATTGGGGGCTGCCGTTTTGAAGTGCGATGAAGTCGCAGGGGGCTATCTGCGACTCCCGGTATCCCTCGAAACTCTCGATAGCGAGGAGTGAAATCGCCGTTAGGTCTCTTTCGACTTGCGCGGTTCCATCTGATTCAGACGGCTGCGCGCCTTCATTTTCTCTATGACGGAATGAGTGGCATTGAATACCGGGCAGGAACTCAGGGAAAGACCGCGCAAGGTTGCCGCCCTTTTTGAGAGAGCGACTACGGAAGGGGAGCGGAAGCCGCAGCAGCGGCCCTGGACTGCGTTCGTGAGGCGCTGAGTGTGGCAGAAAAGGTGGACAAGTGTATTGAATACAGCGTTCGTCTGCCAGATTGCCGGAATCGCCGGCTGCTTCTCGCGCTCTGCCGGCGTTATCGGCTGTGGCCCTGCCGCCCGGGACTTGGACTGAGATTTGCAAATCCAGAATTGCTTCGATATGATGATTCAATGTGTCCAGGGAGGTCCCTGGGCGGTCAATTGCACCACGGTTTTTGGTCCTTGCCGACGGGCGGTGTTTTGCATCGGTGCCCGGACAGGCCAATGGATCCCGCTCCGGCGGGCTGGCAAAGGCGGTGGGAGACGGGGGAAGCATGGCAAAAGCCAGCAAGAATATTGCGAAGGCGCGCGCCGCTGTCAACAAGCCGGCGTATCCGCTGCCCGAGGCCGTCGGGCTCCTGAAGCAGGTCAAGTACGCCAAGTTCGACGAGACCGTCGATCTGACGCTGCGGCTCGGCGTCGATACTCGCCACGCCGACCAGATGGTCCGCGGCACGGTGATCCTGCCGCACGGGCTGGGCAAGTCGAAGACGGTGGCTGTCATCGCCACAGGCGAACGTCAGAAAGAGGCCACCGAAGCGGGTGCGGATTTTGTGGGCGGCGAGGAGATGGTGGAGAAGATTCAGAAGGAGAACTGGACCGCCTTCGACGCGCTGATCGCCACGCCGGACATGATGAAGGTGGTAGGGCGGCTGGGCAAGGTGCTCGGCCCCAAGGGCCTGATGCCCAACCCCAAGACCGGCACCGTGACCATAGATGTGGCCGCGGCGGTGAAGGAGATCAAGGCCGGCAAGGTGGAGTTCCGGGCCGACAAGACCAGCCTGGTGCATGTGCCGGTGGGCAAGTTGAGCTTTGCGCCGGAGAAGCTGGTGGAGAATGCGACGACTGTGATCACGTCGATCGTGCGCGCCAAGCCTTCGGCGGCTAAAGGCAAGTACATCAAGAGCGTGACGCTGAGCTCGACGATGGGACCGGGCGTTCCGCTGGATGCGGCGGTGGCCGAGGCGGCGGGGAAACACTAAACGGCAGTGGACAGTGATCAGTGAACAGTGACCGCGCGTTCGGTTTCGGTCCTGGTCTGCAAGGGTTTGAGAGAGATTTAAGACGGGAACTATTGATCGAGGATGGTTTTCAACTGTCCACTGTCCACTGTTCACTGTGCGGAGCACACAATGGCGATTTCAAGGGCAAAAAAGGCGGAGAAGATTGAACTGCTCGCGGGCGAGCTGAAGACCTCGACTACGGCGATCATCGGCACGTTTTCCAAGCTGACGGTGGCGAAGGACTACGAGTTGCGCAAGGTGATCCGGGAGGCGGGCGGCAAGTATCGCGTGGTGAAGAACAAGCTGGCGGCGATCTCGGGTTCCGGGTCGCAGGTTGAGGCTGCGCTGAAGGGTCTGAAGGGGGTGAACTCGGTGGCGTTCACCGCGGGCGACCCGGTGGCGCTGGCCAAGGTCTTCGCCAAGTGGGCAGGTGAGAACGCCGAATTCGAATTCAAGCTCGGCATTGTGGACGGCAGCCTGCTGAACGCGGACGGCGTGAAGGCCCTGGCGACGATGCCGGGCAAGGAAGAGATCTTCGCGAAGCTGCTGTTCCTGATCAATGCGCCCGCGCAAAGGCTGGCGACGGTACTCAACGCCACGGGCCGCGATCTGGCCGTGGTGCTGGGACAAGGCGTAGAGAAAGAGAAGTTCGCGGGCGCGGCGTAGCCGCGCAGCCGTCAGTATTCAGTTGCCAGTTATCAGAAGAGCGTCGCGCTGGTCAGGCGCCGCTGATCACTGAGAACTGATCACTGACAACTGTTTTTAAGGGTTTGGCCGGGAAGTAAATCGAAAGGGCGCATGTCTGGCGCACCGGAAACTTTCGCATTTTGCTTTGGCGGCCGGGAAAAGTCAATTTACGAGGTTTGGAGAAGAACATGGCAGATCTAGCACAGTTGGAAGAGCAGATTGTTTCGTTGAGCCTGCTGGAAGCGGCGGCTCTGGTAAAGAAGCTGGAGGAGCGGCTTGGGGTTTCGGCGGCGGCCGCGGCTCCGGTGGTGGTGGCTGGCGCGGGCGCGGGTGCGGCGGCTCCGGCGGTCGAGGAGAAGACCGAGTTCCAGGTGATCCTGAAGGACGCGGGCGCCAACAAGATCAATACGATCAAGGCGGTACGCGAGGTTACGTCGCTGGGCCTGAAGGAAGCCAAGGACCTGGTGGACGGCGCGCCCAAGGCAATCAAGGAGAACGCCACCAAGGATGAGGCCGAGGCTATCAAGAAGAAGTTCGAGGGCGTAGCGACGGTCGAAATCAAGTAGGCTTGCATGCCCGGCCGACGCGCGCTATGATAAAAGTTGCGCGTGTTGGCGGCATCTCCCCGTAAGCGAGGGATTGTGCCCGGCCGGGCGGCGCGCTTTTTGATTCTTGAACGGACAGCAAATCGTCCGCGGGGCGGGGTGGAAGAGAAGCCTCGGCCAAGCGGACATCGCATTGCAGCTTAAGTGCTTTTGGGGTCAACGATTTGCCGCGGGCGAGCCGGAAGCCAGGCTGGCTTTCTTGCGGCAGGTTTGAGCGATTGGCGAGCGGGCGGCAGAAGCGAGCATTGGGATCGGCGAAGGGCGGGAACAGAGAATTCGGATGGGGGCACAGGCGATGAGCCAGGCTCGTGAGGCGTTGCGTCCTTACGGGCTGTTCGTGTCTCGCGCGTGGGAAGACCGGTTTCTTATGACCATTTCTCCCCGCGTGCGCAACTCCATATCCAAGCCGCGGCAACCCCGTTTGCGGGCTTGCAGTTCGGCTCGCCCAACCCCGATTGTGCGCAGTCTAGCTCAACTGCTGGATACGCGGCAATGCCCCGAACGTGTCTTTTGACGCGGTTTTCATCGAATTTACCTGGCCGGCATTCCGGACGCGCTAGCGGCGAACCCGCAGCCGGGCGCGCCGTGCACTAGCGGGTGGTGACTGGAGTCGGGAGGTTGGCCAGTCAGGTATTTCGATCAGTTAGAGGAAATTAACCGGCGCCGCAGAGACTCGGGCGCCGGTCCGGAGCCGCACGGACCCGGAAAAACGAGCCTCAGGAGTGAACATGTCCAACGAGAAGCGCGCGATTCGCAGCAGGCTCGATTTTTCAAAGATTCCCACCGCAACCCAGATTCCCAACCTGATTGAAGTGCAACGCCGTTCCTATGAGCGTTTCCTTCAGATGGACAAACTCCCCAACGAGCGCGACGATTCGGGGCTGCAGTCGGTCTTCGTCTCGGTGTTTCCGATTTCGGACTTTCGCGGCATCTCGCAGCTCGATTTTGTGGATTACTCGATCGGCAACTGGGAGTGCAAGTGCGGCCACCTCAAGGGCCTTCACCACCTGCGCACGGCCTGCGCGCATTGCGGCGCCATGGTGATCACGGACCCCTTTCTGCCCGGCGACGTGCTCTGCCAGAAGTGCGGCACCTACAACAAGAACACGCCTGACTTCTGCAACAAGTGCGGTGACCCGGTGGGCCTGCAGCTGAAGTACGACCAGCAGGAGTGCGAAGAGCGGGGCATGACCTTCTCGGCGCCGCTCAAGGTGACGGTGCGCCTCACTATCTACGACAAAGACGCCGAGACCGGCAACAAGACCATCCGCGACATCAAGGAGCAGGAGGTCTTCTTCGGCGACATTCCCCTGATGACGCCCAACGGCACCTTCATCGTCAACGGAACCGAGCGCGTCATCGTCTCGCAGCTTCACCGCTCGCCGGGCGTCTTCTTTGAGACGGCGCAGAACCGCACCTACTTCCTGGGCAAGATCATTCCCTACCGCGGCTCGTGGGTGGAGTTCGAGTACGACCAGAAGAACACGCTCTATGTGCGCATCGACCGCAAGCGCAAGTTCCTGGGCACCATCTTCCTGCGCGCGCTGGGACTGCGCTCGGACGAGGAGATTCTCAAGACCTTCTACACGGTCGACCGCATTCAGATCGCGGACGGGAAGCTTTTCTGGTCCGTGCCCGAAGACCCCAAGTCGAACACGCACCTGGTGGGCTCGAAGCCCGCGCATGCGGTCGTTCACAACGGCGAAGAGATCGCGCACTCGGGCCGCAAGATCACCCCGCACACGATGAAGGCCATCCGCGCCGCGGCGATCAACAAGATCGAAGTGGAATCGGCCGAGCTGGATGGCGCCATCACGGCTGCCGACGTTGTCGATCTCAATACCGGCGAAGTGATCGTCGAGGCCAACGTGGAGATGACCGCCGACCGCCTGCACAAGGTGATGGCCAGCGGAGCCACCAGCTTCGAGGTCTTCTTCCCCGAGCGCGACGACGTGGGCAACATCATCACCAACACGCTCAAGCGCGACTCGGTGCACAAGCCCGAAGAGGCGCTGATCGAAATCTACCGCAAGCTGCGCCCGGGCGATCCGCCCACGCTGGACACGGCCACCGCGCTCTTCGAGGGGATGTTCTTCGACCCGCGCAAGTATGACTTCTCGCGCGTCGGCCGCCTCAAGTTCAACATCAAGCTCTACGAGAACCAGGACGCCACGCCGCTCGATCACCGTACGCTGACGGCCGAGGACTTCTACGCGACCATCCGCTACCTGCTCAAGCTGCGCAAGAACATTGGCATCGTGGACGACATCGACCACCTGGGCAACCGCCGCGTGCGCGCCGTGGGCGAGCTGATGGAGAACCAGTTCCGCATCGGCCTGGTGCGCATGGAGCGCGCCATCAAGGAAAAGATGAGCGTGTATCAGGAGCTGTCGACGGCCATGCCGCACGACCTGATCAACGCCAAGCCGGTGATGGCCGCGATCCGCGAGTTCTT
>DATJNF010000058.1:0-2549 GCA_035508375.1 Occallatibacter sp.
GTCGAATTTGCTCCTTACGGAGTTACAGTAAACGCGATTGCGCCGGGAATCTTTCCCACGGCGCTGAATGACGAGCTGGTCTCAAACACCGATCGCGGACGCGAGCTGCTGATGCGCACCCCGATGAACCGCTTCGGCAAGGTCGACGAGATCGCCGGCGGCGCGATCTATCTCGCGTCTGACGCGGCATCGTTCGTCACCGGAGAGATTCTGGTTATTGACGGCGGCTATCTTGCCAGCGGCGTGAATCAGTAATGCAGCCAACAGCCAACAGCGACTATAGCTTCAGTTACGAAGACCGCACTTCACTCACACATTTTCTACTTAACGGAGTAAGGCACCCCACAGCGTGTCGACGGTGGTGTGGGTAATTGCGGATGCACCAATGCGCCGTTCCGCTCGCCAGGCACGTCCGTAAAAGATGCCGGCAATTGCCGCCAGCAGCACGTAGCGCCAGTTGAAGAAGGCGGTGCGCTTGTTGAAGTGCGACAGGCCGAAGATGACGGCTGTTAGGAGCAGGGAAGCCGTGCGGCCGATTTTTCTTTCGAGCAGATTCTGCATCCAGCCGCGGAAATAAATCTCTTCGGGCAACGCTATCAGGAAGAAGGTGAAGAGCCAGGCCAGCGGGATCATCCACGGGCGGTCGATATGGCGGTGCCAGTGCAGGAAGCCGAGCGCGAGGCCAAGCGCAATAGCAATTGGCGTGTAGAAGAGCCACTCGCGGAGGCCGATCTTCCAGTCGCGCCCCTTCAGCCTGAGGTCGAAGCCGACGCCGCTCAGCGCGCGCACTCCCATGAATCCGTATAGGCCGGCGTCGAGCAGCAGCAGCTTGTTCATGAAGGCCAGGCCACGCGGCCACGCACCTTCAAACCAGCGCAGATCGACTGCCAGTCCCAACGCCAAGAGGACGATGAACTCGAGCCAGTGTCCGCGCTGTTCCCGATCGCGTCTGGCCACCATTGAGAGCAACCACGCCACGACGACCGGCAGCAGAGCGTAAAGCCGGAACCACTCCCAGCGAAACCATCCAAACGGCAACGAGGCCAGCAGATACGGAATCGCAAGGACCACAGGCAGAGCAATCTGAAGCGCGCGCGGCAGCTTGCTGATGCGCTCCAGCGCCGCGCCACAAAACCCGAATGCGAGCACAGGCGCGAATGCCAGCACCGCGGCGAGGATCGTCGTCCAGTGAGACAGTTGGGGAGGAAACTGCATCAGCAGCTATCGTAGCTGCTCGGGGGAACGAAACTACCGCACGTGCTCTGCCAGCAAGGAGGCCGAGGGCCTGCGCGCAGGAGCCCTGGGTGTGGCAGGAGCCGGGACATACGACTTGTACACGGTGATGTGGAAGCACGACTGGTAGAACTCTTCCTCTACGTCGAGCTTGCCCGCCATCTGCAGGGGCAGCAGATAGCCGCGCATCCATGCGACCTCGGACATCGACAGGCCCTTCTTGGCAATATCGATGGTCGCTCCGCTCAGGTGCGGAGAAGCGATGTCGCCCTCGGCCGGGGCTGCATTGCCGTTTATCTCGATCAGCCGCCGCTGATAAGCGACGGTCCGGACCGCCGAGTTGACCTGCAATGGCCGGTGAAAGCGGGTCGCGTGCGCCCGCGCAAGATCGATGAGGAATTTCGCTGTCCAGGGGCGGCAGTAGCGCCGGTTCACGGGCAGTCCCTCGTTGATACGCAGCGACGCGTTGACCGGAACGGCTACCAGCGCCTTCTCGCGCCGCAGTTCGTTCAACTCCGCATCGTCCTCGATGCGCGACAGGCCGTCGGCCTCGGTGCGCTCATTCTGACGCACCAACGACTCGTGCGAACCCACCATCGGGGCCACGTGCATGTTCACCATCGGCTCCGGATCAATGGTCTCGCTCACCGTGCGGCTCTCCGGCGCGAGCTTTGCATGATGGCGGCTTCCGCGATGGACGGCCGCGTGGCGATGTCCGGCGTGATGGCCGTGGTATGCGGTTTTCTGAACGTGTGTTGCGTGCTTATGAGGTGAAGTGTGGCTATGCGAGACAGCAGCCGCGGCAGGCAGTGTGAGCGCGCCGGCCAAAACTGCGGCCAGCGCGGAAAGGGACACAAATGGGGACCGAAACATCAGTTGGACCGCGGAGAATCGTGGCCCCAGGCAAGCTGGACGGGCCCTGAGACCAAAGAAGCAGAGCTTCTTGAGATTACTGAACCCGGGCTGAGAAGGAAAGTAGCCATCTGGGTACACCGCAAATTGCCAAGGCCCGTGGACCTTCCAGCCCAGGCATAGGTACGGGGCTTGTTTCGGGGGCAAGCCTCAAATTTTCCGAAAAAATCCCTCTTGACAAGACTACCCTATCGGCATACGGTGTATCTCACATACTGTTTGTTACACAGTGTGTGCCGAACATGGATACCGCAATCTTTGAGAATCTTCGTCTGGAGCTTCGCCGCGGCAGCCTGATCCTGGCCGTCCTCGCCCAGCTCCGGACGGAACATTACGGATACGCCCTGCGCAAAGCGCTCGAGAGCCACGGCCTGGCGATTGATGAGAACACGCTCTACCCGTTG
>DATJNF010000059.1:0-6519 GCA_035508375.1 Occallatibacter sp.
TGACCATCATCAACGCCGAGAACGCCGCCGGCGGATTCGGCGTAACGCCGCAGCTCGCCGAAGACCTCTTCGACCTGGGCGCCGACGTGCTCACCACCGGCAACCACGTCTGGGACAAGCGCGAGCTGATCGACTACATGCAATCAGGCGCGGGCGCAACAGCCGACCATTCGCGTCGCGTCCTGCGCCCGGCAAATCTTCAGCCCGGCGTGCCCGGGACCGGCGTCTTCGCAGGAACGACGCAGAGCGGCGTCGATTACGCGGTGATCGATTTGATGGGCCGGGTTTACATGACCGGAACCAACGACCCCTTCCATGCCGTCAACGATCTGCTCGCAGGCATCAAGGCCAAAGTCATCGTAGTCGACTTCCATGCCGAGGTTACCAGCGAGAAAGTCGCCATGGGCTGGCATCTCGACGGCCGCGTCACGGCGGTGATCGGCACGCACACGCATATTCC
The DNA here is from genome assembly GCA_035508375.1 of Occallatibacter sp. GTDB lineage: Bacteria > Acidobacteriota > Terriglobia > Terriglobales > Acidobacteriaceae > Telmatobacter. Next base: position 461 of record DATJNF010000059.1, read on the forward strand.
CACCGCTGACGAGCGCGTATTGCCCGGCGGCACGGCATATCTGACGGATGTGGGCATGAGCGGCCCCTACGACAGCGTGATCGGCGTCGAAAAGGAGCTGGTGCTGCACAAGTTCCTCACCGGCATGCCCGGCAAGTTCGAGGCCGCCAAAGGCAACCCCAAGATGTGCGCGGCCCTGATCGCCTGCGACCCGCAGTCTGGGCGCGCCACCGCCATACAGCGCATTATGCTGGGCGAATAGTTTCTGGCCTTTAGCTGTTAGCTCTTAGCTCATTACACGGCAGGGCTGGAGCTGTTTTACTCCGGCTTGTTGTTGGGGTTCAGGTCGACGATCGTCTGCGGGACCTGCTTGACCTTCAGGGTCGACGAAACCGGCGCAGTCGCCTTGGCCGTCATCAGCGGCGCCGGCGAGTGTGTGGCCTTGAGAAGCTTGCCACGGCCGTTGAAGGTCATTGTCCACAGCATCGGCCGCGGAGATGCCGCCACATCCGGAAAGCGGATAACGGCGCCGCCGCCCTTGGGAATCTGCATGATCGGCGCGGAAGGCGCGGGAAATTCCTTCCCCGGGTTCGAATTCTCTTCGTACAGCACAGTCTCCGGATGCGCGCCTGCCAGTGCGGCGTAGCACAAGCCCGTCGTCAGCCAGTCGGGCGGTCGATCGGCATGTTCCTCCGCGCGAATGTGATTGAAAGCCGAGATCGTCATGGCATTGATGGGCGCCGGGGAAAACAGCGAATAGCCCCGCCTCTGGATGGGAATAATGCGCACCCGGCCGTCGGAATCCCGCGGGATGGAGGCGGAAAACATGCTCACGTCGCCGGTCCCGTTATTGCGCATGAACTGGAGAAAGAGGTGGTTGGGCAGCGCCGGGCACACCAGTTGCCGGTAGCTCCACTTGCCCTCGCTGAAGTCCATGTCAGCCCAGCGAGTCCGTTCCTGGATTGAGGACTCGGCGTCGGCTTCGAGCAGCTTGTCTTTCTCGCTCATCTGGCCGGCGGAAATGAATTCAATCGCGCGCACACGCCCCCGCGCCTCGCTTCCGGGTGGAAAAGGCATGGGCGGAACTTTCGCGGTGACAATCTTGATCTTGAGACCCTTTGCGGGAGCATCCTGCGCCGCCTGCGGCCGTGCCGGCGCACTGGCTAAGGAGGTCACAATTGCAGCGAAGAGGATCGGGAGGAGACGCGCGCGAAGCATACTGAATCTAGCCTATCATCATCAATTGCAGCTACCCGCGCTTGAACCTGTACCGGTTGAAGACCGATGTCTTCATGGAACGTTGAGATTTGCGGATTGGACTGCCAAGGTTCTGCAAACACTCCCCCCTGCGCCCCAGTGAAGGCGAAATGACGCCCGCAAAGCAGCACGGTCTTCAGGTAGACTGGCCAAACCAGAAAAGGGCAGCCCCATGCGAGGCTGCCCTTTCTGCTTACAGCGGGAACATCCGTTGGCCTGACGGCAAGCCTGCCGATCAATGTCCGCTGGTGCGAGCAGCCGGTCTGCGCCCTGCGGCAGGCTTCCTGGGCGCGGCCTTCTTTGCCTCCTGCACAAAGCCATCGGTCAGCACAATCTGCGCGCTCTGCACGGTCGTGGCGGTCGCGGGCACCTGCTTATAGGTGCTGTAGGTTCCATCCAGCTCGGCCGCCGGCTGGGTACCGAAGTCGGTTCCTGCCTGGACCTGCTTGCAGGGCGCCGGCGTCTTCAGGTTGACGATAAAATCCGGAACCTTGCTGGATTTCGCATCGTCCGTGACCGCCACGTTGATGACGGTCGCCTCCGGGTCGAGCTCAAGTCTCCGGATCCTGCTGGCCGACTCCGTAATCAGCGTGGAGAGCTTGTCAAAATCTGCTCCGCTGCCGTTGGTGGTGATGAAATCTTCCTTCGCCTTCAGGTCCGCGTCCGCTGCCGGGGCGTCCTTGCAATCTACCGGCGACTTCAGGTCGATCGTGTACTCCTTGGCTGGCGCTGCTCCCTCCACGACACGCACCTTCGCCGTCGACGCCGTCGCCGTGATCACGTTCCCCGGCACCGGCGTCATCTGCCCCTGAAGCACAGCCCACATCTTGTCGGCATCGTCCTTCGTGCCCAGAGCCAGCACCGTCTCCTTGTCGGAGAGAGCCAGGGTCTTCAGGTCGGGTGTGCTCGTGATCAGGTCGTGGATCTGCTCGGCCGGCGTTTTGGCCGCCGCAATCTGCAGTGTTCCCGGCGGGAATTCCGAGGCCTGAGCCTGGGTCTTGATGTCGTCAAGGCCCTTCAGATCGCCGTGATAGCTCTTGTACCAGTAGTCGAGCCGCTTCTCGATCTGCGGTTTGTAGGCAGCAGGCGCGAAGTCCCACGAGCGGGCGTAGTACCAGATGGCGGGAATCAAGTCCTTCGGATCCGGCTTCTTGGGATTTATGTTGACATACGCCTCGGCCAGATTCATGGTGTCCACCAATCCCTGGCCGCCTTTGGTCTGATCGTCCGGATAGAGCATCAGTTCGTTGCGGTATTCGGTAATCGCGTCGTTAAAGTCCTTCTTCATCACGTCGTCGAGAGCGATCGCCGAATGGAACAGCGGATAGGCCGCGGTGGTGAGCTTTTTCCACTCGTCGTCCGACAGGTCGGCAGGTTTGGGCGTGGTCAGGCCCTTGCGAGCCAGCGCCGCCGCGTCGTCGGCCGCCTGCTGATCGTTCGCCTTCTGCGCCTGCTGCTTCTTGATCACCACGGAATAGAGGATGGCCTTCAGATTGTTCGGATCGATCTGAAGCAGCCGCGTATCGGCGCTCAGTTCCTTATCCGAGTCGCCGATGATCTGATAGTCGTCCACAAGCTTGTCCAGCGCCAATTGCTTGACCACGCTCTGCGGATACGTTTGCAGAAAGCTTTCCAATGCAGCCGCCCGGGCCTTGGGGTCGGTCTGGGTAGTTGCCATTTGGTAGGCGTTGTATTCGGCAGGATCCTTGATCTGGATCCCCCCTTGTTGGTTCTGGGCATGCACGCGGAGAGCGCAAACAAGGCTGATACTCGCCAATGCCATCACAGACGCAAAGACAAACTTCTTCATTCATTGCTCCTGGGAAATACGAAAATGGAGGTCAATCTACATGCACTCGCTTGCCGGATGGCCAACCGTCTCAGTAAACGGCGGGTGCCGAGGTCACGGGTAAACGATACCACGGCTTCCCGTTGCGGTGATGGGAGGATTATAGAAAGGCCTGCCCCCGCTGACAAGCAAAGTATGTGCCGATCCCATTCGTACTTCAAAGTATTTGGCCACAGCCGCCGATCCCCGAACCCCGGCTTCCCCCGCAAACCGGAGACTCAGGCTGCTCTCGGCTGCCTGAAAGCGCGGCGACCGCCCGCAACGGGACTCCCGACCCCACCGCCTCTATCAGCTTAGACACCGCGATACGCCGGATTGTTTCCTGATGCTGAAAACCGGCGCTGGCAAGGACAAGCCTAAAACGCTCGTGCGGCCTATACCGCGAAGAAATCGGCCAGAGGCGCTCCCTACTCTCCAGCCCCTGGCCCCTGGTGCCCAGTCACTCGTCCCTCCGCTCCAGTCACTCATCCCCCCAAACATACGCCCCCGCCTGCGGCAGCCCGACGTGCGCCAAAACGCGGAAAACAAACTGCCGCGCCATCTCCGTCGTATCGACGGGACGGTTGTAAAACGCGGGAATGCAGGGAAAAATGGTTGCGCCGGCCTCGGCCGCCAGCGTCATATTGCGCAGGTGAATGCGGTTGAACGGCGTCTCGCGCAGGCAAAGCAGCAGCGGCCGGCCTTCCTTGAGCGTAACGTCCGCGGCGCGCGCAATCAGCGAATTGGCCAGCCCATGCGCGATAGCAGCCAGCGTGCCCATCGAGCAGGGAAGGACGATCATGCCGTTCGAGGGGTGGCTGCCCGAAGCGATTGCCGCGCCAATATCGGCGTTGGAGTGCTGGATGGTCTTCGCCGGCTTCGTGCCCAGCAGCTTGGCCGGCAAGTCGTTGCGCCCGGAGACGCCGAGTTCCTCCGCCAGCACGCGCAGGGAGTTCTCCGAAGCAACCAAGTGCACTCGGGCCACGCGCTGGTCGGCCTCCAGCGCGCGAAGCGCTTCGCGGGCGAAGACCGCGCCGGATGCGCCGGTGATGGCGAGGGTGAGGTTGAAGCCATCCACTCTCGAGTTCCCTTTCCCACTTCGCTCAGAACTTCAGGGTTCTTGAGCGCCGGCCTTCTTGGTGTAGGTGGTCAGAAAGAGGCTGGTCCATTTGTCGCCATCCTTCATTTCAAGCAGAAACGTCAGCTTGCCTGCGGTGGGACTTTCGTAGGTAGCGCGCAGCACCGGCCCAGGCGCGGAAGAGTCGCTCATGAGCACAAGCCTGCTGCCGTCAAAGTCTCCGGTCAGCGCGGTCGGATGATATGAAGTGTCATTGAACCACCAGGCCGTGTACCTCCCCGTCTGCCGGTCATAGGAGATGAAGTGGCGAGTGTCTGTCGGCTTGCGGCCCGGCAACGTGGTGGAAAGCATCTCGCAAAGGTATTTGCCGGCGATCCCCAATTCGACCCGGTCGGTGGCATCGCCAACCATCGCGGGCCCGCCGTTCGTGTTGAAGTTCTGCTTGCCCATCCAGTCGCCCTGCATGAACGAGAGTTTGTTGAGCGCGTCCGCAGGCTGTATGTTCTGTTGCTGGCCAAATGCAAGCGCCTCACACGCGGCGAGAACAGCCCAAACGACGAACCTCATCAAGACCTCCTGACCAAGCGACGATATCATTTGGAGCTGACTACCGCTGGCCAACGGGAACGCAAGGCCAGCAGCGAAAAGCTAGGAGCTAGAAGCTGCTTCTCCCAGCACGCGCTTGAAAATCGCATCCACATTTCCAAGCTGCCGCGAATAGTCGAATGTCTGCGCCAACTTCTCTTCGCTGAGCAGCGCCGCGATCTGCGGATCGCGCGACACTTCATCGCGAAAATTCAAATCCTCTTTCCACGCCCGCATGGCATGCGCCTGCACCAGCCGGTAAGCGTCCTCGCGCAGCATGCCGGCTTCAGCCAGATCGAGCAACAACTGCCCGCTGAAGATGAGACCGCCGGTGCTTTCGAGATTGCGCTTCATCCGCTCCGGATAAACCAGCAACCGATCGATCAGGTCCGTCGTTTTGGCCAGCAGATAATCCACCAGAATCGTCGAATCGGGAAAGATCACCCGCTCTACCGACGAATGCGAGATGTCGCGCTCGTGCCACAGCGGAACATTCTCGAGCGCCGCCTGCGCATTGCCGCGCAGCACCCGCGCCAGCCCGCTGATCTGCTCGCTGGTGATTGGGTTCTTCTTGTGCGGCATCGCCGACGAGCCCTTCTGGTTTTCGCTGAAAAACTCCTGCGCCTCGCGGACCTCGGTGCGCTGCAGATGCCGGATCTCGACGGCGATCTTGTCCAGCGTGCTGCCAATGATGGCCAGAGTCGCAATATACGCCGCGTGCCGGTCGCGCTGGATGACCTGCGTGGCCACCAGCGCCGGCTTCAAACCGAGGGCGGCGCAGATGCGCTCCTCGTGCTCCGGCTTCAAATGACCAAACGTACCCACCGCGCCCGACAGTTTGCCCACGCGCATGTCTTCGGCCGCCGCGTCGAAGCGCTTCAGGTTGCGCTCCATCTCCGCATACCAGTTCAGCAGCTTGAGCCCGAATGTGGTCGGCTCGGCGTGAATCCCATGGGTACGGCCAATCGTCGGCGTGTGCTTGAACTCGATGGCGCGGCGCTTCAAGACGGCGAGCAGCGCTTCGATGCCCTCACGAATCAGATGTGAGGCCTGCTTGACTTGGAGGGCCTGCGCAGTATCGACGACGTCGTTCGACGTAAGCCCGTAGTGCAGCCAGCGGGACTCGCTCTCCAGGCCCTGGTCTTTCAGGCTCTCGGCCACCGCGGTCGTGAAGGCGATGACGTCGTGTTTAACCTCGGCCTCGATCTCCTGAATGCGCGCGACGGAGAAGCTTGCCTTCGTTGCGATGGCCAGCGCTGCCTCGGGGGGAATGATGCCGCAGTCGGCCAGGACGATGCTTGCGCTGGCCTCGACATGGAGCCAGCACGAGTA
>DATJNF010000060.1:0-2589 GCA_035508375.1 Occallatibacter sp.
GCGGCGACTCGCTGGGCGAGTTGAAGCGGAACTTCCTGGGCTACATCGAACAGATACGGAGCTATTAGCAGATTCAATGGTCCTCAAGATCGTGAAATATCCCGAGCCGGTGTTGCAGCAACCCGGCGAACCGGTGACGGAGTTCGACGGCGACCTGAAGAAGTTTGTCGCCGACATGTTCGAGACCATGTATGCCTCGCAAGGTATCGGTCTGGCGGCGCCGCAGGTGGGCGTCTCAAAGCGCATCACAGTGGTCGATCTGAGCCAGGGCAAGGATCCCGCGCAAAAACTGGTGCTCGTCAATCCGGAGGTCATCCTCACCGAGGGCAAACAGTATGAAGAAGAAGGCTGCCTCAGCTTTCCTGACATCCGCGAAAAAGTGGTGCGCGCGGCCAAGGTGCGCGTTCGCGCCCAGGATGAGAACGGGAAATGGCTCGAGATGGACGGGGAGGAATTGCTCGCCCGCGCCTTCCTGCATGAGATCGATCACCTCGACGGAATCCTGTTCATCTTCCGCATGAGCCCGCTGAAGCGCAACCTGAGCCTGCGCAAGATTCGCAAGATGCAAAGCGAAGGCACCTGGTGAGGCATTCATGGCCACAAGCGGATTAAGGCTTGTCTTCTGCGGCACACCGCAGTTCGCCGTGCCAACGCTCAAGGCTGTTGTTGCGGCAGGTCACACCGTCGAGCTTGTCGTCTGCCAACCCGATCGCCCGGTGGGCCGTTCACATGAGCTTGCCGCTCCGCCTGTGAAGCAGACTGCACTCGCTTCGGGACTCGCCGTCACCCAGCCCGAAAAAATCAAGAACAACGCGGAGTTTCGCGCGCAGCTTGAGGCCATCAAGCCGGACGCGATCGTCGTGGTGGCATATGGACGCATCATTCCGCCATGGATGCTTTCGCTGCCGCGGCTGGGATGCATCAACCTGCATGCGTCGCTGCTACCCAAGTATCGCGGCGCCGCGCCGATCCAGTGGGCAATCGCGATGGGCGACGCTTTCACGGGCAACACAACCATGCTTCTCGAAGAGGGGCTCGATACGGGACCGATCCTGCTGCAGCAGACCATCGAAATCGGTCCGGACCAGACGGCGGCGGATCTGTTTCCGGTTCTTGCGGCGCAAGGTGCACCGCTCGTGGTAGAAACGCTGGCCGGTCTTGCAAATGGAACGATCAAGCCGCAGCCTCAGAATCACGAGGGGGCTACATTCGCTCCGCTGCTCGACCGCGAAGACGGCCGCATGGATTCTGCCGCGCGCTCAGCGACGGAACTTTACAACCGCTGGCGCGGCTTTCAACCGTGGCCCGGCGCCTTCACTGCGCTCAACGGGAAGAAACTCATTGTGCACCGCATGACGCATTCCCATGTGACCGACACTGCAGCGCCAGGGAGCCTGGTAGTGAAAGATGGCCGGCTGCTTGCCGCATGCGCCGCGAACACATGGCTCGAGTTCCTCGAGGTGCAACTCGAAGGCAAGAAGCGCATGACGGCGGCCGAGTTCCTGCGCGGAAACCCGCTCGCGCCCGGCGCGCACCTGGGTTAATCATGCCCGCGATCTCTCCAGCTCGCAAAACGGCATTCGACATCTTGCTGGCAATCGAACGCGGCCGCGGCCATTCCGGCGATTTGCTGCGCGGTACCGCGATGAATCCACTTTCGGTCGCCGACCGGCATCTCGCTACAGCGCTCGTGCTCGGCGTGCTTCGCTGGCAGATCCATCTCGATCACGCATTCCGCCCATTGTTGAAGCGCCCGAATGCAAAGCTCGATCCCGAAGTGCTGATCGCTCTGCGGCTCGGCGTCTTTCAACTTCTCTTTCTCGATCGTGTGCCGGCCCACGCTGCAATCAACGAAAGCGTGGAGCTGACCCGGCAATCAGGCCATCGCTTCGCATCCGGCATGGTGAACGCTGTTCTGCGCAGCGCAGCACGCTCTACCTTGCAAACCGGTGATTCGCCGTTGCCCTCGTCCAAAAGTCTGCCCTGCGCAGCAGCCCACCCGTTGTGGATGGTCGAGCGATGGGAAAAGTTCTATGGCCTCGAGTCAGCGCGCGCCATCTGCCGGCACGGGCAGCAGCAGCCGCAACTGTCCGTACGACTCACCAGCTCGGATTTGGAAGCAGAGCTTGTTCAGGCAGGGATCGGGCTCGAGCCTGGGCATCTCCTCGCAAATGTGCGCACCGTCGTCTCGGGAGACGTGACTGCGACCGAGGCCTTTCGCACCGGCCGCGTGCGCATTCAGGACGAGGGATCGCAGTTGATTGGCGAGCTGGCTGCTCGTTGCGGCGAAAATCCGCTCCAAAACCAGGAAAGAATTCTCGATGCCTGCGCCGCGCCGGGAGGAAAGACGCTCATTCTCGCGGAACGAAACCCGCAGGCGCGGATCGTTGCCTGCGAGGCCAATCCAAAGCGGCTTGCGGAGCTGAAAGATCGCCTCGCCGCATACATGGATCGCGTGGAGTGCCGCCTCGCCGACGCTTCCGCACTCACTGAAGAATCAACCTTCGACGTTGTGCTGGCCGATGTCCCTTGCAGCGGCACTGGCACATTAGGCCGAAATCCGGAGATTCGCCACCGGCTGCAACCAGG
>DATJNF010000061.1:0-224925 GCA_035508375.1 Occallatibacter sp.
TCCAGGCCAGGGCCTGCGGGTCTCCGGCCGGCAGATCGCCAGCCTCCTGGGCGGCCACAATGCCGTCCAGCAGCACGCGAAAGGCGTCCTCGCCAATCGGGGGAACGGGCCGGCCGGTCTCGCAGTGTTCGCGCTCCCGAGCCGGTAAGTCGAACATCACCAGCAGGTGCTGGGGCCAGCGCAGGGCGAAGTCGACATAGCCGCAACCGCAAAGTTCCAGCCGCTCGCGGGCCGACTGGCCGGGGACCATGGCCTCGCGCATGACGGCGGCGAGCCGGTCGAAGCCCTCGGCGGCGACGGCTAGAAGCAGATCGTCCTTGCTGGCGAAATGGCGATAGGGCGCGTTATGCGACACTCCCGCCCGGCGCGCCACCTCGCGCAGGGTAAAGCCGCGAGGGCCAACTTCGCCGATCAGCGCCACGGCGGCATCGAGCAGCGCCTTGCGAAGGTTTCCATGATGGTAGGGGGCAAGACGGTCCATAGAAAAAATATAACGCGGAATGTTGACACGAGCAACTTTCAGGGTTAGAGTTTGGTTTAGATCGATGTTGCTCATGTCAACATTTGACGTGAAACTGAGAACTGAGAACTGAGAACTGGAGAAGCCTATGTCGGCGGGAACTACGTATAAGCAGGCAAAACTGGATGAGAATTGGGATGCCATCGTGATCGGCTCCGGCATTGGCGGGCTGACAGCCGCTGTGCTGCTCGGCCAATACGGCGGCAAGCGGGTGTTGGTGCTGGAGCGGCACTACGAAGCCGGCGGGTTTACCCATACCTTCCACCGGCCGGGATTCGACTGGGATGTCGGCCTGCACTATATCGGGCAGGTGCAGGATGCGCGCGCGAGCGCGCGGCGGGCGTTTGACTCCGTAACCGGCGGCGAGGTGCATTGGCAGGCTATGCCGGAGGTCTATGACCGGGCCGAAATCGCTGGCCGCCGGTTCGATTTTGCCGCGGGCCTGGAGCGGTTCCGGTCGGATTTGAAGAGCTGGTTTCCGCGCGAGGGAAGGGCGATTGACCGCTATCTCGCCGCGGTGCAGGCCTCGAACCGGGCCAGCAGTCTCTACTACGCGGAAAAAGCCGTTCCCAGGCCGATCGCCGCTCTGGCCGGAGGGCTGATGCGGCGGCCCCATCTGAAGTGGGCGAGGCGCACCACGCGCGAGGTGCTGGAAAGCCTGACACGCAACCAGGAGCTGATCGGCGTTCTGACGGCTCAATGGGGCGATTACGGCCTGCCGCCCGCGCAGAGCAGCTTTGCGATTCACGCCACGATCGCCGACCACTACTTCGCCGGCGGGAGCTATCCGGTGGGCGGAGCCGGCGTGATTGCGGCGGCGATAGCCAGGCGCATCGAGCAGCAGGGCAGCAAGCTGGTAACCAGCGCCGAGGTCGCGCAAGTCCTGACCGACCACGGTCGTGCAACGGGCGTCCGCATGTTCGACGGGCGCGAACTCCGCGCGCCGCTGGTGGTGAGCGACGCTGGCGCTGCCAACACGTTCGAACGGCTGCTGCCCCGCGGCATCACGGCTGTAGACGGTCTGCGCGCAGAGCTGCGCGGCATCGCAACCTCAACCGCGCACCTGAGCCTGTATATAGGCCTTTCGAAGAGTGCGGAAGAACTAGGTTTGAGCGGGACCAATCTGTGGATCCACCCCTCTTTCGATCATGATGCCAACGTGGATCGGTTCGCGCGGGATCTGGATGCGGCGTTTCCGTTCGTCTATATCTCGTTTCCTTCCGCAAAGGATCCTGACTTTGAGCGGCGGCATCCGGGCAAGAGCACGATCGAGGCGATCGTCATGGTCCCCTATGCGGCTTTCACCCGCTGGGCCGAGACACGGTGGAAGCGGCGCGGGGAAGAGTACGACGCGTTGAAGCAGCGCCTGGCCGCGCGGTTGCGCGAAGAAGTGGAACGGCAGGTTCCGGCAGTGGTGGGGCACATCGAACATGCGGAGCTTTCGACACCCCTCTCGACGCGGCACTTCATGAACTACGCGCAGGGCGAGATCTACGGCCTCGGCGCGACGCCGCAGCGCTACGGGTTGCGGGAGCTGAGTGCGCGTACGCCGGTTCGGGGCCTGTACCTGACCGGCCAGGATGTGACGAGCCTGGGTGTGGTGGGAGCATTATTCGGAGGCGTGGTCAGCGCATCGGCGGTGCTCAAGCGAAACCTGGTCTCCCAAGTCGCCTGAGGGGAGAGATACGTTGATCGCTGCAGGTTGCGGTCCCCTCGAAAGCGGCTATACTTGGGCGCAGCCGAGCAGGCAGACGTATGAGGGCTGTGTGGGCAATTCTGTTGCTGATGCCAGGAGCGGCATACTCCGCGCCGGCAACAACTCCCGTTTCCGTTGCGCAATTGCAGCAATGGCTCGATCTCGAGCAGGGCAAGCCGGATGGCAAAGTTGCCTCGCAACTCTCGAGGCTTGAGCTGACGGAGCGGCCGAGCGCGGTCCAGCTGGCGCAATGGATGGCGGAGTTTCCCGGCAAACGCAGCCGAAATGCGCTGATACAACTGGCGGATGCGTCGGCATTCTTCAACCTGCCTCAAGCAGATATCCCGCCCGACGCGGCCCCTAATCCCGAAAGACAACATCAGTTGCTGGCCGAAACGGCTGAGTACGTAAAAAAGACCCTCACGAGGTTCCCCAACTTCTACGCGACCCGCCAAACCACGCATTTTGAAGACACCCTGCCGCATCAGTACTTCGAACCAATCGCTACCACAAGCTCCGGGCGCGGCGGTAGCCGTTCGATGGGGACGGCAGGCATGTCGGTCAGCGAAACCGATTACCAGCCGCTTCACAGGACAACCGTCTACAGTGCGGTGGTTCAATATCGCGATGGCGTCGAATTGAGGATGATCGGCAAGGAGCGGAGTCTGCAGGAGACAGGGCTCACGACCAGCGGCGAGTTTGGTCCGATCCTGTACATCGTCCTCAAAGACGCGTTATCGAGTGACATCACCTGGAGCCACTGGGAGCAAGGCTCTGCCGGACCGAACGCGGTGTTTCGATACACGGTACCCCAGGCGAATTCGCATTTCGCGGTGGAACTGCAGCAGGTGAAAGGCACGCAACAGGTCTCTCCCGCCTACCACGGTGAGATCGCTGTCGATCCTGTGGACGGAACCATTCTGCGCGTTACGGTGATAGCGGACCTGGCGCCGCCCTATCAGTCCGCGGCGGCAGACATCCTTGTCGAATACGCGGCCGTCACAATCGGAGCGCAGGTTTATGTGTGCCCGGTGCACGGCGTGGCGTTTTCCAAGATGCCGGCTCTCACGCGAGGCGAAATGTCGACGTCGCTTCTGCAAACGCAGATGAACGATGTCTCGTTCAAGGACTATCACCTGTTCCGTGGCGATGCGCGGATTCTGCCCAGTTCCGCCGCAGCGGGCAACGCGGCCTCGGCCACGACGAATCCTCCCGTCAATCCATAGGCGGGTGGCGCCGACCCAAAGTTGTACGATGAGCCGAGAAGCTCTTGTTTTCGGGAGGGGCTGAGGTGTTTGCGGGAATACGGCGGTTTTACGGCGGGATTGTTGTGATGGCGGCGCTTAGCTGCGCTGGAGCGGCCTGTGGGCAGTTGAACTTTCCAGGGAGCGACGGAGCGCAGCAGGCGCCGAATCCGCTCGCCGATTCAACTGTGAATCCAGGTAAGATGCTGCTGTTCAATCTGGAGGCGCGGCTACAGAAGGATGTGACGGAGCGTGGCGGCGCAGGATTCGCAGAGTGGTTTGCCCCGGACGGCGTGCTGCTGGGCAACGGCGCTGCACCTGTAATTGGCAAGGTGGCGATTTCCAAGTCCGCAACCTGGCTGCCGAAGGATTACCAGCTCACATGGACGCCGACCGATGCAGTGATGGGACCCTCCGGCGACATTGGCTACACCTGGAGCCATTACGAAGGACACAGCAAGGACGCGAACGGGAACCCCGTGGTGACGAGCGGGCGCTTCATCACCATCTGGCGTAAGGAACCGGATGGAAACTGGAAGATCGCGCTCGATGCCGGCGCGAACGAGCCGGCCGGTGCGGGCGATTGTTGCAGAGTTCCAACGCATTGAGGCAATTCGCAAGCCTTCTCGGTCCAGATCGTTTCTTTTGTAATGGAAAAGTAACATTGCCCATGCTGAAGGCTTCGTTACCTCGGTTGTAAGCCTTTCGAGTGTTAGTTAGCCGCTTAGTGTCAGAGCCAAATGAAGAGATTTGGCGGATACTGAACTTGCACTGCTGAGGTGCTCAACCAGGTTCTCGGCTTCATGAGAACGAAAACTCCGCGTTGCGGCCGGAGCTGAAAACACTCCGGCTGCTAGCGGACTCCTACTCGACCCCGACTTAGAATCACGATTGCGCATGAGACGATCTGTGCGCGTGTTGTTGTGGTCTCCTGCTCGCCGGTCCGCGCGCAGCAGCATGAGACAATGCCTTCGACGGCCTGCTCCTTACCATTCGGGCTGCCGGATCACCCTTCATGGCAATTTCCACAAAGATACTCAATCTGCTTTTTGGCCGCCCGCTGGCCTCAAGTGAGGAGCGCGCAGAGCACATCGGTCCGGTTGCCGGTATTCCTATCTTCGGCCTGGACGCGTTGAGCTCGGCGGCATATGGCCCCGAAGCGGCGCTGACGCTGCTGATCCCGCTGGGCATGCTGGGCGTGCACTACATCGTGCCGGTGAGCACGGCGATTGTGATTCTGCTGGCGATCGTCTACTTGAGCTACCGGCAGACCATCGAGGCCTATCCACGCGGCGGCGGCTCGTACACGGTAGCCAGCCAGAACTTAGGTACGGGTCCCGGACTCTTGGCTGCGGCCGCGCTGATGATCGACTATGTGCTTACGGCTTCAGTGGGCATCTCAGCGGGCGTAGGCGCGCTGATCTCGGCCGTGCCCAGCCTGCAACCGCACACGCTGGAGCTTTGCCTGGGTGTGCTGTTGATTCTCACGCTGGTGAACATGCGCGGCGTGCACGACACGGGCGTCGTGTTCATGATTCCCACTTATCTGTTTGCCGGTACGCTGCTGCTGGTGATCGCGGTGGGCGCATGGCATACGGTGGCCAGCGGCGGGCATCCGCATCCCGTTTCGCCTATGCCGCCAATGGCAACAACGACGACCATGGCTGTCGCCGGCTGGTGGCTGCTTCTGAAGGTCTTTTCATCGGGCTGTACGGCGATGACCGGCGTTGAAGCGGTGAGCAATGGCGTGATGGCGTTCCGCGATCCAACGCGAAAGAACGCCAAGGTCACGCTCACCATCATCATTGTTCTGCTGGCCATTCTGCTGCTGGGTATCGCGCTGCTGTGCCGGTCGTATCGGATTGTGGCCACCAATCCGGACGGGCCAGGATATGAGAGCGTGCTCTCGATGCTGACCCGCGCGGTAATGGGGCACGGATGGTTCTATTACGTGACTATCGGCTCGGTGCTGCTGGTGCTGGCACTCTCAGCGAACACGGCGTTTGCCGACTTTCCGCGCCTAACCCGGGCGATTGCGCAGGATGATTACATGCCCCACGTCTTCCTGCTGCGCGGCCGACGGCTGCTTTATTCGTGGGGCATCTACGTACTGGTGTTTCTAACGGCGTCGCTGCTGATTCTCTTCGGCGGCGTGACCGACCGGCTGATTCCGCTCTACGCAATCGGCGCATTCACGGCTTTCACGCTATCGCAGGCGGGAATGGTGATGCACTGGAAACGCCAGGGCAATGCGCCGATGCGCATGTTCGTGAACGGGTTGGGCGCGACGGCAACCGGGATTACTACGCTTGTCGTGCTGGTGGCGAAGTTTGTGGAGGGCGCGTGGATCACGCTGCTGCTGATCACCGCCATGATTGTCATCATGCGATCGGTGAAGCGGCATTACGTGCGCGTGAACCGGGCAACCGCGCTCGACCGGCCGATTGTCCCGGCGGAGGTGAAAGAGCCAATCGTCGTGGTGCCGATCGACCGCTGGAGCCGGATCACCGAGAAGGCGCTCTCGTTCGCGCTCTCCATGTCGACTGACATCCGTTGCGTGCACGTGCAGGTCGCGGACGAGCTGGACCCCATCTGCCGCGACTGGGACAAGGACATCGTTCAACCGCTCTGTGACGCGGGCCGCTGCATTCCCAAGCTCGAGATTCTCAGGTCGCCTTACCGCTATGTGCTGATGCCGGTGATCGACTACATCCTGGAGATCGAGAAAGAGTCCAAGTTTCAGAAGATTTGCGTGCTGGTGCCGGAGCTGGTGGTGACGCACTGGTGGGAGAATCTGCTGCACAACCGCCGGGCTGACCTGCTGAAGGTGCTACTGCTGGTGCGCGGCAATCAGCGGGTCATCGTGATCAATATTCCCTGGTATTTGGATAAACGGGCCGCTGGACCGTCACCGCATTAGGTGGATCTCCGCGTCTGGTAATCTGCTGACCGCAACGGCGTTTTTTCGCCGTGCCGCTTGCTTTCCGAACGTGCCTGTCACCCGTCACAAAGGGAACCGAGGATTTCAGCCGGGTTTCGTGACCCCGGGGGTAGAGGATAGTCTATTAAAGTACCGGAATTGGACTTGGAGCGCCTGCGCCGGGATATGCCCCGGAACGCCATAGGCATGTCAGAAGGAAGATAGAGGAGAATTTCGATTTGAAGAGGATGTTTCTGCGTACGCTATTGGCCATCGTTCCGGCCGTTCTTATCCCCGTGTCCGCAATGAGCCAGGCTACCTCGCCGCAACAAGGTCCGCCAGAGCAGGGTCAAGCTTCTTACAAGTATGAGGTCTATGCCGGGTTGGGCTACACGAGCATCAATCAAGTGAACCTGTCGCGCTACGGCCTGCTCGGCGCAGATCTATCCTTTACGCGTGATTGGGGCCGCTACTTTGGCATGTCGGTGATGGGCAACTACTATAAGCCACCCGTCAGCAATGGCAACTCAACCACTGTCGGAAACCCGGGCGATCCATCCGTCTACGAAGTACTGGTTGGCCCGGAGATCCATGCGCCTCTCTTTGGCAACTTCAGTGGATTCTTCCATGGCGGCCTCGGCATCGAGCATACCGGGGGCGAGCATATGAACCCCGACCTCTCATTCGCGGGAGGTTTCGGCGGCGGCGCATCGTATAACATCAACCGGCGCTTGGCGATTCGCGCCTCGGGCGACAGGATCGGCGCTTCGTTTTCGCTGATCAACAACACTCCGCAACTCGCCTATTCAGGCCACCGGACGTGGAACTCCAGCGGGACCGTCGGCGTGGTCTTCCGGTTTTGAGCGGGCCTGAGAACAACAGAATGCAAAAGGCGGGAGCTGCGGCTTCCGCCTTTTCTGTTTACGGGATTGGTAAGGCAGACCTTGTTGAAAGCCGTTGATCCGCGGACGTTATCATCGAGTGAAAGATCTTTCGGACCAGTTTGATCTCGTTTTCTGTGGAGCGCACTGTTGAGGAGCCCACTGCGCCTGTTTGCGGCGGCTTGCATGGTGGCCGTAGGAGCCGGCCTGATCACGTGGATCTACGCCATCAGCCTCACCAGCAAGAACGCCACGGAGCGGGATTTCATCGAGTACTGGGCTGCGGAGCAGCAACTCGCCCGTGGGGCGAATCCCTACGACGTCGGAGCCATCCTTCGGCTGGAGCAAGCAGCGGGTATGGACGGCAGCTCGCCGAAAGTGAGCTTTAGCCCGCCAGTCGCCTTGTTCTTCGCGCTGCCGCTGGGCTACGTGGATGCGAAGACAGGGCTGATCGCGTGGCTGCTTCTGTTGTTGGCGTGCGTCGGCGCCACGGTGTGGGCTTTGTGGTTCCTCTACCGACGCCCGCAGAGCCGGTTTCATCTGCTTGCGTTTGCCTTTCCGCCTACGCTGTCGTGCCTGATGGCAGGACAGCTTGGCATCTTTTTCTTTCTCGCCGGGGTGCTTTTCTTCTGGCTCCATCTCACGCGGCCGTGGCTCGCCGGCGCGGCACTGGCGGTCTGCGCGCTCAAGCCGCATCTGTTTCTGCCGTGCGTGGTGGTGCTTCTGTTGTGGTCCGCGCGGCGCCGAGATTTTCGCGTGGTGGGCGGATTTGTCGCCGCCCTGCTGCTCGGCAGCGGACTCACCTTGTGCCTCGACCGGCAAGTGTGGACCGAATACGCGCAGATGATGCAATCGACGCGCGTGCTCGACGTCTACATGCCGACTTTGAGCATGAGCCTTCGATTCCTCATCGACCGCAGCGCGAAGTGGCTGGAATTTGTGCCCGAGGCCGCGGGCTGCGCGTGGGCGGTTTGGTTTTACTGGTCGCGGCGCGACCGCTGGGTGTGGACGCGCGAGGGCATGCTTCTTCTGCTGGTATCGGCGCTGTGCACGCCGTATCTCTGGTTCAGCGATGAGGCCATGCTGTTTCCCGCCATCTTGGCAGGAATCTACGCGTCAGAAAAATCGCCGCGGGCGTGGATTCTGCTGGGCGTCATCACTGCAGCGAGCCTCATCGGCGTCTTCTGGGCGATTCCGCTGCCTTCACCGTTCTATCTGTGGACCGTGCCGGCGTGGTTCGCGTGGTATCTCTACGCAACGCGGGCGGATCAGTCCGTGCGAACAGCAACGGCTACCCTCTAGCCTTCCTCCGCCTCGCGCAGCTTGGCAATCACTGAAAAATCTTCAAGCGTTGTCACGTCGCCCTTGATCTCGCCATGCGTCGCCAGATCGCGCAGCAGACGGCGCATGATCTTGCCGCTGCGGGTTTTGGGCAGGGCTTCGGTAAAGCGAATGTCATCGGGACGGGCCAGTGAGCCGATCTCCTTCGCGACCCACTTGCGCAGCTCGTCTTTCAAATCATTCGAAGGCTCGTTGCCGCTCTCGAGCGTGACGAAGGCGGCGATGGCCTGACCCTTGAGGTCGTCCGGGCGGCCCACCACAGCAGCCTCGGCAACCTTGGGATGAGCCACCAGCGCGGACTCGACTTCCATCGTGCCCAGCCGATGGCCGCTTACGTTAATCACGTCATCGACGCGGCCCATGAGCCAGAAGTAGCCATCGGCATCCTGCCGAGCGCCGTCGCCGGTGAAGTAGCAGCCGGGTACGTCGCTCCAGTAGGTCTTCTGGTAGCGCTCGGGGTCGCCGTAGACGGTGCGGGCCATCGAGGGCCAGGGCCTGCGAACCACAAGCAAACCACCGCTGCCTGCAGGAACCGAATGAAAGTGGCCCTTCGCGTCAGGGCGCGTTACCACCTCCGGCTGGATGCCGAAGAAGGGCCGCGTGGCGGAGCCGGGCTTGGTGGGCACAGCGCCGGGGATGGGCGCGATCATGATGGCGCCTGTCTCCGTCTGCCACCACGTGTCGACGATGGGGCAGCGATTGCGGCCGATCTTCTCGCGATACCACATCCACGCTTCGGGATTTATCGGTTCTCCCACGGTGCCCAGGAGCCTGAGAGATCGGAGATCGTGCTTGTCGACATGCTCGTCACCCCACTTGATGAACGCGCGGATAGCCGTCGGCGCAGTGTAGAAGACGGTGACGCGATGGTCGTCAACGATTTTCCAGAAGCGCGAGAAGTCCGGCCAGTTGGGCGCGCCTTCATACATCAGTACCGTGGCGCCGTTCTGCAGCGGGCCATAGACAACATAGGAATGGCCGGTGACCCAGCCAATGTCCGCCGAGCACCAGTAGATGTCGTCGTCCCGCAGGTCGAAGACGTATTTTGTGGTTAGGTAAGTCTGCACCGCGTAGCCGCCGGTGGTGTGGACCAGGCCTTTGGGCTTGCCGGTGGTGCCGGAGGTGTAGAGGATATAGAGCGGATCTTCAGAATCGAGTTCCGCAGCTGGACAGACGGGCGCGGCCTTCGCGACCAGATCGTGCCACCAGTGATCGCGGCCCGGCTTCATGACGACCGTCGAGCCGGTGCGTTTGTAGACCACGACGTGTTTCACCGTGGGGCACGCTGCGAGCGCTTCATCCACAGTGCGCTTGAGCTGGATCTCATTGCCGCGACGGTAGCTCGTGTCCTGCGTGAGGATTGCCACGCACCCCGAATCGTTGACGCGGTCGGCGATGGCGTTGGCGGCGAATCCGCCAAAGATGACCGAGTGCACCGCGCCGATCCGCGCACAGGCGAGCAGCGCGATCGCGAGCTCCGGTGTCATGCCCATGTAGATGGCCACGCGGTCGCCCTTCTGAATGCCGAGCGATTTCAGCGCACTGGCAAACTTCTGGACTTCCGTGTGCAGTTCTGCGTAGGTGAGACGGCGAACCTCACCCGGCTCACCCTCCCAGATCAGCGCTGTTTTTTGAGCGCGTTCGCCCAGCGCGTGACGATCGACGCAGTTGTAGCAAAGGTTGGTTTTTCCACCTATGAACCACTTCGCCCAGGGCAAGTTCCACTCCAGCACCTTGTCCCATTCTTTGAACCAGTGCAACTCGCGCGCTGCATTCGCCCAGAAGGTCTCCGGATCTTCGATGGATTGCTTGTAGAGAGCTTCATATTCTTCCAGGCTCTTGATGTGAGCCTCGGCGCTGAACTCCGCCGGCGGCGGAAAGACGCGGTTTTCGCGCAGAGTTGAGTCAATATCCTGGTTGGAGGTGGTGGAGACGGGCGAAGAAGACATGCAGAATCCTTTAGAAAAAGAGCTGGGAAAGATCGATTTTGCCGCAGGAAGCGGGCATTTGCGCGAAAAATCTCGCCGGTGTCACTCTATCGGTCTAGATGCACCCGCCGCAAGTGACTCACCAGCGCAGCAGCGGTAGAAGGCTTGAGTAATCATCGGTCCACAGGCGCAGGCCGGGCTTGAAGACTGGTGGCCGCGCCGCAGCCTCGACCTCCGGCTGTGCGAAGAATGAGGCGTTGCCGCTGACCAGCACCCAGTTGGCGCTGAACTCGCCGCGGTCATCTTGGGCCAGGCTCGCCACGCGCCTCGCCTGCAGACCTGCATTTTGCGCCAGCAATGCGATGGCCGGCTCGAGATCAACGTGCTGGTTCGAGATGTGGAAAGCGATGATGCCGCCGGGGGCGAGATGCTTGCGGTACAGCGCGAGCGCCTGCTGCGTGAGCAGGTGGAGCGGAATGGCGTCGCCCGAGAAGGCGTCAACCACAAGCACATCGAAGTGCTGCGGCTGCTCGCGTGCCAAAGAGGTGCGCGCGTCGCCGGGCACCACGTTAATCTGCGCACCGGATTCGCGGATGTAGGTGAAGGCGTTGCGCGCGATGGGCTCGACTGCTGGATTGATCTCATAGAAGCGGATGTGGTCGCCCGGCTGGCCATAGGCAGCGATCGTACCCGCGCCCAGGCCGATCACGCCGATGGTCCGCGGGCGAAGAGATCCTGCCGGAGATCCGTCTTCGCGGGGGCAGCAGAGGCGCAGGGCGAGGCCCACGCCGGAGTCCTGCGCGTAGTAAGTTGTCGGCGTTTTGCGCTGCGCATCGGTGCCAAAGATCTGTGTGCCGTGCTGGATGGTGCCGTTTGTCAGCGTGCGCAGCGTAGCTCCAGGGAAGCCGTAGTTCTGCTTCACGCGCAGGGCAGCGTAGAAGTTACGCACAGCAACCATGGTGTCGTGCTGGTAGACCACGTGCAGCCAGAAGACCAGGACGCACATCATGACACTGGCCGCGGACCACAGCAGGCGCTGGCCCCAATTCGTGTTCCAGGTGGCCGCCAGCGCGAGCAGTGCGGTGACCGCGAACGTAACGGCGAGGTCGTAGTTGAACGAGAAGACCAGCGGAAACGCGAGGCCGACGAGGAACGAGCCCAGAGCGCCGCCGCCGGCAAACAGAAGATAGAACAGCGTCGACTCCGAAGCGCGCCTCGGCCGTAGCGCATACGCCTCGGTGTGACAGAAGAGGCATGCGACCAAAAGCTCGAAGAGGAAAAATGCGATGCCGATGTGGATAGGCAGCGTGACATCGACCTGGGAGAGCATGTAGCCGAGCGCGGCGAGCATCACGGCAAGGAAGCGCGTGAGAATGCCGCGCGGCAGCAGGCGCGGAAATTCGAATGCCAGGATGATGGTGATGAGATAGACGCCAAGCGGGAGAATCCAGAGCAGCGGGATGGGCGCAATATTCGCCGTAATGTAGCTGGTTACGGCGCTCAGTTGCATCGACGCGGCCATGGGCAGAAGCAGCCAGAGCAGTTTGTGCCTGTGCGGTGCGGATGGCGCGCCGGGCTCATCGGCGGCGGCTGGCGACGGGCCGCTCGTGGCAGAGCGTACGCGGCGGGTGAGCACCGCGGCAACTAGAGCATAGACAGAGAAGCCGCAGCACCAGGCAATGCGTTGCGTATGCAGCGCGGCGTGCGGCTCGACGAGTGTGGGATACGCCGCGAGCGCGAGCAGGGAAGCGAGGTTCGAGAGCGCGAAGAGCCGGTAGGGGATACTGGTGTGCTCGACGCGCGCCCACCACACCTGCAGCAGCGGGCTGGTAGCGCCGAGCGCGAGAAAGGGAAGGCCGATCCAGAGGCTGAGCGCGAGGAAGATGGTACGAATGGGATGCTCGGCGCCGCTGCTCAGGTCAATGCCGCCCATCGCCCAGAAGACGCTCAACGCCAGCGCGGCAAGAAGCAGGATAAAATGCAGCGCCCAGCGCGGACGGCGCGCGAACCAGTGCGCGTAGAGGTATGCGAGCAGCAGCGCGGTTTGAAAGAAGACCAGGCACGTGATCCAGACCGCGGCCGATCCGCCAAGGAAGGGCAGCAGTTGTTTGGCGGCGATGGGCTCAACCAGGAAAAGCAGAAACGCAGCCAGGAAGATTGCGCAACCAAAGAGCAACCGCGAGTGGGGCACACCTTACCTCAGATTCGGCAGATCGAGGAATCCGCGCGCGGCGATTCCAGCTTGAAAGGCCGATGCTAACACAATCCTGCATTGGGCATGATGTGCGAGCGTGCCGGGCCCAATATGGCGATCTTTCCTCAATTGACCCAGTGCGTCCAACATTCTGCCGCGCATCGCGGGCTACATCGCAACTCTGTGGGAGAATCCTGCATGCGTTAACCGGGCCCAGGAGGACCCCTTACGATGGAACCAACAATCTCGACAAGTGGAACTGCGGGCGCGGGCCAGACGGCTCAAGATCAGTCTCTGTCGCCGCAAACCAACGCAAACCAGGCAACACAGCGGGCCAATGCGAATCGAGGCCCGACTCAGGAGGGCGCCTCGTTCAGCGGTCCGGCGAATCAGACCGGCCAAGAGCAGACGGGGTACGGAAGCTCGAACAATACGTAATGTCTGCACTCCCGCCGTTCGCGGGATGTACAGATTCAACGAGGTAGGCTTACGCGGCGCCCTGTTCTGTGCAGATTGGCAGAATGGGCGCCGCCTTTTTTGTTAATTGGAAATTGCTCAGTGGCTCTCGGCGGCCGAGGCGATCTTGGCATCGGCTTCGGCTATTATGCGGAGTGCTTCGGCGTAGGCCTGCTCGCTTTCACCGGCTTCGTTCCACATCTTTTCGCCGCGTTCGCGCTGCTGTTCGGCGCGGGCCACATCGATCTCTTCCGGCTTGAGCGCGTCCGAGGCCAGAATCGTTACGCGGTCCGGCAGAACTTCGACGAATCCCCAGCTCACGTTGTAGCGCGTCGAGTCGGGGCTTGCGTGCTCGATGCCCGTGCCGCTGTGAATGGTCACATCGCCGGCGCCCAGTTCGGCGAGCAGTGGCGCATGGCCGTAGAGCACCTCGAAGTAGCCGGTTTTCGAAGGCAGCTCGACCGCCGTAGCGCTTTGCTCGAAGAGGATGCGTTCGGGAGTGACCAGCCGGACGCGAAGTTGGTTTGTGTCTTCAGCCATAAACAGTTCTCAGTTCGTAGTTCTCAGTTCGTGGTCCGCCGTTCGTCGTTCTTTGTCTCTGCGAACTATGAACTAAGAACTGCGAACTTCCGTTTTACACGCTCGCCTTCAGCTTCTCGGCCGTCTCCAGCACTTCCTCGATGCCGCCCTTCATATAGAAGGCCTGTTCGGGAACGCTGTCGTGCTTGCCTTCGATGATCTCCTTGAAGCTGCGCACGGTGTCGGCGATCTTCACATAACGGCCCTGGATGCCGGTGAACTGCTCGGCAACATGGAAGGGCTGCGAGAGGAATTTCTGCACCTTGCGTGCGCGCGCCACGGTGAGCTTGTCCTCTTCCGAGAGCTCGTCGATGCCTAGGATGGCGATGATGTCCTGGAGATCCTTGTAGCGCTGCAGGATGCGTTTCACTCCCTGTGCCACGTCGTAGTGCTCCTGCCCGACCACGCGCGCCGTGAGAATGCGCGAAGTGGAAGCCAGCGGATCGACTGCCGGGTAGATGCCCAGCTCCGACAGCGGACGGCTGAGCACGGTGGTTGCATCGAGGTGCGCAAAGGTGGTGGCCGGCGCGGGATCGGTCAAGTCGTCGGCGGGCACGTAGACGGCCTGCACCGAGGTGACGGAGCCTTTGCTCGTCGAGGTGATGCGCTCCTGCAGTTCGCCCATCTCGGTTGCCAGGTTAGGCTGGTAGCCCACGGCAGAAGGCATGCGGCCCAGCAGCGTCGACACCTCGGAGCCCGCCTGCGTGAACCGGAAGATGTTGTCGATGAAGAGCAGCGTGTCGGCCCCTTCCTGGTCGCGGAAGTACTCGGCCACGGTCAGACCGGTCAGCGCTACGCGCAGGCGCGCGCCGGGCGGCTCGGTCATCTGGCCGTAGACAAGGGCGCACTTCGAGTCCTGCCACTTGCCGGGCTTGATAACGCCGGACTCGGTCATCTCAAGCCACAGGTCATTGCCCTCGCGGGTGCGCTCGCCCACGCCGGCGAACACCGAGTAGCCGCCGTGATTCTTGGCCACGTTGTTGATGAGCTCCATGATGACGACGGTCTTGCCCACGCCGGCGCCGCCGAAGAGGCCGATCTTGCCGCCCTTCAAAAAGGGCTGGATGAGATCGATGACCTTGATGCCG
Organism: Occallatibacter sp.; assembly: GCA_035508375.1. Lineage (GTDB taxonomy): Bacteria > Acidobacteriota > Terriglobia > Terriglobales > Acidobacteriaceae > Telmatobacter. The sequence continues at coordinate 14,848 of DATJNF010000061.1, forward strand.
GTCTCGAACATCTCTTCCGAAGTTGACTGCTCGTCGAAGAGCGGCGCGGGGCGGTGGATCGGGTTGCGCTCCTTTTCGCCCACGGGGCCAAGCTCGTCGACCGGCTCGCCGATCACGTTGATGACGCGGCCCAGCGTCTCCTTGCCCACCGGCACGCGGATCGGGCCGCCGAGGTCGATGGCCTTCATGCCGCGGACCATGCCGTCGGTCGCTTCCATGGCCACCGTACGCACGCGGCCCTCGCCCAGGTGCTGCTGCACCTCGAGGATGACGTTGATAGGGACCGGGACCGTAAAGCCGTCGCTCACCACGCGCAGCGCCTGATAGATGGGCGGCATGGTCGCTTCTTCAAATTGGACGTCTACGGCCGGGCCGGAGACCTGAATCACTTTGCCGATGTTCTCTGCCATTGTTCCTTCTCGCGTAAAACTCGTCGAACCTTTGTAGCACCGGCCTCCGGCCGGCTGTCGCGTGGGCCTGTGGCCCGCGTCAACTCGCGGTATAGAGGCCGCGAGTACAGCCGGTCTGAAGACCAGCGCTACCCTCAATTCCTACAAAGCAGCCGCCCCGCTGACGATCTCGATAATCTCCTTGGTGATGGCCGCCTGGCGCACGCGGTTCATGTACAGCGTCAGCGAGTCGATCATCTCCGAGGCGTTGTTGGTGGCTGAATCCATTGCCGTCATGCGGGCCGCGTGCTCGGCGGCGACCGACTCCGTCATGGCGTGGTACAGCATGGAAAAGATGTACTGCGGCAGCAGGCCGGCGAAGAGTTCCTCGGCGGGCTGCTCGTAGATGTAGTCCACGTTGGCGGTGCCGAACTTTCTGGCCTCCTCTTCCGCCTCGTGGGTATCCGGTTCTTCCAGTTGAATGCCGGCCGAGAGAGCGGCGTGGCCGGCGCGCTCGCGCTCTTCGGCCGTTGGCTCTACAGCACCCGCGATCTGCGGGCTGCCGATCTCGAGCAGCGGCAGCAGTTTTTCGACGACCAGCCGCTGTTGGATGACAGACTTGAACTCGTTGTAGACGATGTAGGCTCCGTCGATCTCTTCGCGCACGTAGCGGTCGATGATATTGTGGGCCAGCTCCATCACACGCGAGGTCTCGAGGTTGATCAGCATGCCGGGGTGATCGCCGGTAATTTCCACATGATTCTTGCGCGGGTCCCGTACCCGGTGTCGAATACCATGTTCGTCGGTCGTTTCGGTGTAGGTGGCCGAGGGATGACGGCGGCGCATCAGATCGCGCGCTTTGCGGCCGACGGCCTCCACATCGATCTCCTTGTCCGGATTGCCCGCAATGAACTGGTTCGCAACTTTGAGAATGTTCGCATTGAAGGCGCCGGCGAAGCCTTTGTCACCACTGACAATGACGAGCAGAATACGCTTCTCGGGCCGCGTAATGAACAGCGGATGACGCAGGTTGCCGGTCACCGGATCATAGATCTCGATGCGGCCAATGAGCGACTGCAGCACGCTTGTGATCATGCGGGCATAAGGCCGCGCCGCCAGCGCGCGCTCCTGCGCGCGGCGCAGCTTGGCCGCAGAGACCATCTTCATGGCCTTGGTGATCTGCCGCGTGTTTTTGACGCTGCGGATGCGGCGTCGGAGGTCTAGTACATTCGCCATCGCTTTAGTTCGCCAGCTCCTAGCTTCTAGCTTTCAGCCTCTAGCTGTTCTTGCGTCCATGATCACTTGCCTTGCCGCCGATCTTCATTCTGGCGACTCGGAGCGTTGAACTCCAGTCGAGCTAGCAGCTAGGAGCTGACAGCTGCCGCCTGGTGTTCCGCAACAAAGTTCTGTTTGTACTCCTTCATCGCCGCGTGCAGACGGTTTTTGATATCGTCGTCGAGCTGCTTCTTCTTGCTCAGGTCGTCCATCAGCGCCGACTGCGCAGTAGCAAAGTATTTGTGCAGGCCATCCTCGAACGCGCGAATGTCGCTTACCCGCAGGTCGTCCAGGTAGCCCTGCGTGCCGGCGAATAGAACAATTGCCTGCTGCTGCCAGGTGAGCGGCTGGAACTGCGGTTGCTTCAGCAGCTCCGTCAGGCGCTGGCCGCGGTTGAGCTGCTTCTGCGTGAGGGGGTCAAGATCAGAGCCGAACTGCGCAAAGGCCGCCAGCTCGCGATACTGCGCCAGGTCGAGCTTGAGCGTGGAGCCCACCTGCTTGACTGCCTTGATGGCTGCCGAGAAGCCCACGCGCGAAACCGAGAGTCCGACGTTCACCGCCGGGCGTACGCCGGAGTTGAACAGATCGGTTTCCAAAAAGATCTGACCGTCGGTAATCGAAATCACGTTGGTCGGAATGTAAGCCGAGACGTCGCCGGCCTGGGTTTCGATCACCGGCAGCGCGGTGAGCGAGCCGCCGCCTCTTTCATTGCTGAGCTTCGAAGCGCGCTCGAGCAGCCGCGAGTGGAGATAGAAGACGTCGCCCGGATACGCTTCGCGGCCCGGAGGACGGCGCAGCAGCAGCGAGATTTCGCGGTAGGCCATGGCGTGCTTGGAAAGATCGTCGTACATCACCAGCGCGTGCTTGCCGTTGTCGCGGAAGTACTCACCCAGGGCACAGGCCGCGTAGGGCGCGAGGTAGAGCATCGGCGCGGGCTCCGATGCGGACGCAGCCACGATGATGGTGTGGCCCATGGCGCCGTGCTCGGTGAGGGTCTGCACAACCTGCGCGATCGACGAGCGCTTCTGGCCGATGGCGCAGTAGATGCAGATCAGGTCGTTCTTCGCGTTGTTGATGATCGTGTCAAGCAGGACGGCCGTTTTGCCGGTCTGGCGGTCGCCGATGACAAGCTCGCGCTGGCCGCGTCCAATCGGAATCATGGCGTCGATCGCTTTAAGGCCGGTGGCCATCGGCTCGCGCACGGGCTGGCGGTCGATAATGCCCGGAGCAAGCCGCTCCACAGGCAGTGTCTGCGTGGTGGCGATCGGACCCTTGTCATCGATGGGCATGCCCAGCGCGTTCACGACGCGCCCGATCATGGCTTCACCCACCGGCACGGAGAGAATCTTGCCAGTGCGCTTTACCTCGTCGCCTTCGCGAATCTCGGTGAAATCGCCCAGGACTACGGCGCCGACCTGGTCTTCCTCGAGCGACAGCGCGAGTCCGGCGACGCCGTGCGGGAAGCTGAGCAGTTCGCCGGCCATCACTTTGTCGAGGCCGTACAGGCGTGCAATGCCATCACCAAGCGAGGTGATGGTGCCCACTTCGTCGACCTGGACCTTCGAGTCATAGTTCGCGATTTGTTCGCGAAGTAACTGTGTAATCTCGTCTGCTTTGATCTGAGCCATCGTTGCTCTTCCTGTTCTTGTCGTTGCTGATCTGTGCCGTCTACTCGGCGATCAAAGATTCTCTCAGCCGCTCCAAGCGGCCGCGGACGGATCCGTCATATACCGTGGATCCGATGCGGACTACCGTGCCGCCGAGGATGGATTTATCGAGCTTGAAGCTGGCATCGATGCGGGCACCGGCCAGCTTAGCTACTTCAGTCACAAGCTGGTCGCGCTCCTCTTTACCCAATTCGCGCGCTGTGGTGATTTCCGCGGAGCGAATGCCCATCTGCTCCTGCAGAATTTTGCGATAGCCTGTAGCCACTTCGCTCACATGGGCGATGCGGTCGTTGTGAATGAGCACCGCAATCAGGTTGCGCAGCTCCTTGGCGAGGCCGAGCTTCGCATTCAATTTGTCCAGAATCTCGATCTTCTGCGCAGAGGGAACCGCAGGGTTCACGAAAAACTCGCGCAGCTCGCGGCTGCCGTCCCAGGTGGCCAGAAAATCGGAGAGCTGGCGGTCGATCGCGGCGGTATCGAGCTTCGCCGCGGTCACCACATCTGCAAAGGCCGTCGCGTAGCGGGCAACAAAGGCAGGCATCAGTTCTTTCCTCCTTTGCCATTGGTGGCCACGTCGCTGATGAACTCCGCGATGAGTGCGCGATCGGTTTCCGGAGTGAGCACGAGCTGTTTCTCCGCCTGCTCAATGGCCAGATCGGCGGCGAAGCTGCGCAACCCGCGCCGCGCCTGTGCAGCCGCCTGCGTAATCTCCTGTTCGGCCGTGGCCACAATGCGCGCGGTTTCTTCTTCGATGGTGGATTTGATGCGCTTCTCGTCGTCGCGGCTCTCCTGCTCCACTTGAGCGCGGAACTTCTCAATCTCGGCGCCAAGTCCCGCGAGCTTGGCCTCTACCGCGCTCAGGCGCGCGTTCGCGTCCGCTGTGGCTTCGCGTGCAGTTTGAATATCGCGGCTGAGAGCCTTGGAGCGATGGTGCAGCGTGCGCGGAACGATGCGGACGACCGGAATCACGATGGCCAGCAGAATGATGACGAAGTTAATGCCTTCGAAGACCTTGGCTGTGGTCTCAACGTCCATGCCCATCTTCTGCCCGATCTTCGCGACGACAGGTGCGTGCCGGAAGAGGTCCAACTCCTTTTGCTCGTCGTTGGACGTCGTAGGGGAATCTTCCGTAAAGGGCTGCTTATGATGGCTGGAGGCCGACGCTGTTGAGGATTCCTGCGCGGCGGCGCGAGGCGCCACCGACACTAAGCCCGAAACCAAAAGCGCGAAGAGGACGAACCAGAGAGTGTGACGAAAACGGCGGTGCGGCATCGGGCAATCTCTCAATGGGAACCCCCGACGGCCACGGGCAGCACGGCGCGGACGGCCTGGCTGGCCAGATCGGCGGCTGCGCTCTGGATCACCTGGCGGGCTGCGGCCGCTTCCGCGTCCACTTCCGCCTTGGCCTTGCTTGCCTTGGCGCCGGCTGCCTTGCGGGCTGCATCGAGCGCGGCGTCGCGCTCGGCATTCCACTGCTTCATGCGCTGTTCGCGCAGCTTGTATGCCTCGGCGCGCGCGTGCCGCAGTTTCTCTGCGTATTCAGCAGTGCGGGACTCAGCCTTTTCTATGGCCTTTCGCGCATCTTCCATGGCGCCCACCGTAAGCGCGCGGCGCTTCTTCAGGGTTTCGGCCAAGGGTCCCTGCACCAGAAACTGATAGGCCAGCACCAGCACGATGAACAGGACGGCGGTGGGTATGGCTCCGACCAGAAGTGCCCCGACTTGTAGGATGATGTCTTGCATGATGCGTGGGGAGTCGCTCCGGCTTCAAATAAGGTGTGTCGCAGATGGAACACACTGTTTGTATCAGGGGCGAAATACGGAAGTCAACGCGGCGACAAAACGACCGTCCCGCGAACTGTGACTGCGGTCACGGGCGAGAAGATTTCTCCAAAAAAGGGCTTGCTTTTGCCGAAAACAAGCCTACACTAAACATACCACCTAGACCCGGTCCAGGGTCCAGCGGGCAGCCGGTTTCGGGAACTCCTTCCACTCCCGATTCCGGAGGCCCGCTTCTTAATTTTGGGATGATTTTTCTTGGCGGATCTACGGATGCGGCGTAGCCAACAACCCTTTCGCGCGCAACCAATTTTCAAGCAGGCTCGGCCACTGATCGAGCGCCGGATCGCCTTTGCCCAGTCCCGTTCCGTGCGGGCCATTGGCGAAGATGTGCAACTCGGAGTCCACACCCGCTTTCACGAGCGCGTCGTAGAAGCGCAACGCCTGCTCCACCGGCACGGTGTGGTCAGTAAAGGTGTGATAGATGAACGTGGGTGGCGTGTCTTTGGTCACAAACAGGTCCGGAGAATACGCCGCGCGCAGAGCATCGCATTGGTCCATCACGTTAAAGAGCTTGCAGTAGCTCAGATGCGAAGTGTCGGTGCTGATGGCGCCGATCCAGGGGTAACCGAGCACAAGATAATTCGGCAGGCTGGAAACGCGGTCGACAGGATCTTCGGCCTCGGGATTGCCGGGAACAGGCTGTGTGCCGGACAACGCGGCCAGGTGGCCGCCGGCCGAGAAGCCGATGACGACGATACGATCAGGCGCGATGTGATAGTCAAGCGCGCGGGCGCGGACGGTCTGAATGGCGCGGCGGGCATCGAGCAGCGGAACGGGCAGCAGATATCCATGCGACGAAAGCCGGTAGCTGAGGATGAATGCTGTGAAGCCGCGTGCGGTGAACCAGTCGGCCACCTGCCGGCCTTCGAGATTGCCCGCGAGATGCTGGTACGCGCCCCCTGGAAAGATGACCACCGCAGAGCCATTGCCGGTTCCCGGATGCGGATCAAAAATGGTCAGCGTGGGGATATCGTCGCAGGTGTCGCCTTTGGCCTGTGGCGCCGGACCGGGCCAGAGGCGAATCGTCTGCACGCCGAGAAAAGGGTTGTTCGTGCCGGCAACGGCGCAGGGCGAAAGTTGCGCGTGAGCCGCGGGAACGCACAGCGCTCCCGCAGCGATAAGAGAAAAGAAAAGCTTCATTTGAAACCTCGCGGTGTTCGCGAAGGATTATAAAAGCAGGACCTGCACTCTACTGTTTGCTTTTTATAGCCAGATCGCCTTGTGCCCGGGACAGGTATCCGCCGCCTGCGTACAGAGTGTCTCGGCCAGCTCAAGGCCATAACGGGCGAAGTAGTATGCGGCTCCATGCACGCGCTCCTGCAGTACCCCGCCCGGGAAGAGAGACTGGACAATGCTTTCGGCGTGGCGCGTGAGCGTGTTTTCCCGCTGTAGCTGGAAGTTGGCTGCGAGCGTGCGCAGGCGGTCCATCTGGTAGCGCATCTTGCTGGCCGCTGTGTCCGCCGATTGGCCTAGGCCCTTGTCCTGCTCACGCATCCAGTCGACGAGCGCGTTCAACTCGGCATCGAGGGCATTGCCCGCGGCCGCGAGCTTTCTTTTTGTCTCGATCGGCATAGAACGGGCAGCCAGCAGCCTGGCGAGCGACGACGCGTCTTCGGCAAAAATGCGATCGAGCGGCAACTCGTGCCGGCGGAGCAGTTCGGCGATCGAAGGCTCGATCAGGGTTGCCGAAAAGCGTGACGCGGCGGGAGTCTGGCGTCCGAGGATGCGATCGTAGAGCACGCCCGATTGCGCGAAATAAGCAATCTCGGCAGGACCGCCAATGATCGATGAAGAGGAGAGCAGAAAATCCTGGAAGATGGGGCGGAGCAGCGCAGAAGGGGAAATACGCTCCGGTGCGGCGTCGAGAATCCCCATCAGCTCCGCCGTCGAGTAGCGTTCGTGTCCCGCCTGCCAGAGACCATCGGGCTCCGCGGCTGTCGGGGCAGTGCGCTTGAGCGCTACGCGCGCGCCCGTCTTGTCATCGATGAGGAACAGAAGGCTCGACTGCGGCGCAACGGCAACCTGCGCATGATAGCCGGCGGCTTCAAGAGCTTGATTGCGCTCGAGCAACGCGGCGTGCAACTCATCGGCGCGCTCGATGGCTGCGCGGAGCACCGGCGAGCCGAGGCGGTGAAACTCGCGCCCGCTGGCGTCCACAACGAGCAGCCCCTGTGCTGCGAAGGCGCGTGAGTAGAAGAGCGCAAAGGCTTCCGCAAAGGTGCGCCCGGGCTGGTAGCCATCGAAGAGCGCGGCGATCGCGTCGTCTGCGCCGAGTAGATCCCTGGTCTGTTCCACAAGTGGCGTAATCGATTCGTCGAAGGTGATTCCGCCGGCGGGCCGAGCTGCGTCGGGCGCGGACTCATAGACAAGCTTGCGCAGCTGTCGGCCGGTGGGAAACGTAACGTTATTGACTTCGGCGAAGTCGTGGTCCTCGCTGGCCAGCCAGAAAATGGGAACGTGGGGATGTCCGGAGGCCGTCGCCTGCCGCGCGCGGGCAATCGCCGTGGCGGCTTTGAAGGGTGTGAAGAGTGGCCCGCCCAAAAGCGCTACCTGTTGCCCGGTGACAACCGTGCCGGCTCCCTGGGCCAGTGCCGCCAGCGAGAATGCAGCGGAGGGGGACGTGTTCTGCGCGGCGAGAAGCTGGATGAGTGCAGGCCAGTGTTCAGGAACGGACGGACGGCGCTGCCAGGAGCTATTCGAGGGCAGGGCAGAATAGAACGGCTGCAGGGCAGGATTGCTCTCGCAAAAATCCACAAACAGCCGGCTCTGGCCGGGCGCCACGGTCACGGGATAACACTCTGCGGTCTGCAATTCGTTCACTTCGACCCATCTGCCTTCTTGGGGGACTTCGGGAATTCGGCTCCAGTTAAGGATGCCATGCCTGGGCCATTCGATGCAGAACTGCGTCACGAAACGATAGCGGCAGATGCCTTTGCGTATACTCATTTTGAATTGAGCGCGCTACTGCGCTTGGAGAGGGCGAGGTAAAGATGGCCAAGAAAGGAAAAGGGAAAGCGGCGAAATCCGGGACGAGATCCGGATTGGGGAAGGCTGGCCGTGCGGAACGGGCTGCGGCCGGCAAAAAGAAAGCCACGCGCCAAGGAAAGCAGAAGAAGGCCGGCAAGCGGTCAGAGAATGCGGTCATGGCGACAGAAAAGCTCATCAGCTCAGAGGTCGTTTTCACCGGGCCGCTCTTCCGCGTGCATCATGACAAGCTGATCGAGCCGGGCGGCCGCCGGAATGAACGGGACGTGATCCGCCACAATGGCAGCGTGGTGATTCTGGCCATCGACAGCTCAAAGAGCAAGAAGAATCCCTGGATCGTAATTGAACGGCAATATCGCCACGCCGCCAAACAGTATTTATGGGAACTTCCGGCCGGCAAACTCGACGCAGGCGAAGAGCCGCTCGCCGGCGCGCAGCGCGAACTGGCCGAAGAGACCGGTTACCGGGCCAAAAAGTGGCGGCCGCTCGTAGAGTACTATCCCAGTCCAGGATTTCTCGGCGAATCAATGAAGGTGTTTCTCGCCGAAGGCCTTGAGGCCGGCGAGGCGAGGCCGGAAGAGGATGAGGAGATCGAATTCCGTCTGGTGAGGCTTTCCGATCTTCTGAAGATGATCGACAAAGGAGCGATTCTCGACGGTAAGACGGTTACTAGCGTACTGCTTTACGCGCGAAAAAAAAGCAAATCGAAAAAGAAATAGCCAACGCGAACGAAATTCACAGGAAATGGCTGGGCGAATGCGCGTTATGCGGCGCTGTTCTCCTTCAGCTTTATTCATTTTGTGAATATTTTGACGGAAATAGTCAATCAACCTTTCCCCGAATTTGGACGTCTTAGAAAGTATCGGTGTGGGATTCCCCCCCCTCTATCACCAAGATTCTGCAAAGACCCCAAAGGAAGGCAGGAACCTGTGGCTCAGTACAAGGGAAAGGTCAAGTGGTTCAACAACGCCAAGGGCTACGGATTCATCGGACGCGAAGACGGGCCAGATGTATTCGTTCATTACTCCGCCATTCAACTGGACGGGTACAAAACCCTCAAAGAGGGTGATGAGGTCGAGTTCGATATTGTCGAAGGCCAGAAGGGTCCCCAGGCGGATGCCGTAGTCCGCTTCCGGGACAGCGCTCACACTGCAGCATAAGAGTGTGGCGCCCGGCGAGGCGATGCGACCGTAGCGCAAGGCGATTTGTGCTTCGAGATTCTTTCCCCAGTCATCACAATTTGGGGCTGTAGACACCGGCCAGTGGATTGAGCGGCGATCTGTGTGTCGCCTGCCGATTGGCGTCCCTGACGCAGATGTTCGATACTGCGGTGGGAGCCGGTCAGATGGACAACCGCACATTCGCCCGTCTGTTGGAAGAGACCGCCGATCTGATGGAGATCGATGGGGCCGACAGTTTTCGTGTGCGCAGCTACCGCCGCGCGGCCGAAGCTGCCGAGCAGACCACTGTCGACCTGATGGCTGTGTCGGGGGATACCGCACGCCTGCTGGAGATCGACGGGATCGGTAAGAGCATGGCGGGCAAACTGCAGGCAATTGCCGCCACAGGAACTCTGCCGCAGCGCGATGAGTTGTTGGCGAAATACGGTGCGGGCGTGCTGGAATTGCTGAAGCTGCCGGGCATGGGGCCGAAGACGGTCGCGTTGTTCTGGGATGCCGCGAAGATCGCCTCCGTCGACCAGCTTGCCGAAGCAATCGAAGCCGGCCGCCTCGCCAGCCTGCCCCGCATGGGCGCAAAGCAGCTTGAAAAACTGCGCAAAGGAATCGAGGACTATCGCCGCTCCTCGGGTCGATACCGCATCGACATCGTGGACCTCGAAGCGCAGCGCATCAGCGCGTACATCCTCAATTTTCCCGGTATCGAGCAGGTTACACCGGCCGGCTCTCTGCGCCGCGGACGCGAGACTGCGGGCGATCTGGATCTGCTGGCGACAGGGCCTGCCTGTGCGCCCGAGCAGACTGCCGGCGCGGTTGAATACGTGGCAGCATATCCGGGTATTCACGACATGATTGCCAAGGGCGAGAACAAGGTAAGCTTTCACGTGCAGCAGGGTCTGCAGGTGGATGTACGTTTGCTGCCTACGGCATCTTACGGCGCCGCGCTGCAGTATTTCACCGGCTCGAAGGCGCACAATGTCTCGCTGCGGCAGCGCGCTTTGAAGATGGGCTACACGCTGAGCGAGTGGGCGCTGGCTCGGCTGGACGATGGAACGCCTGTGGCCGCTGCTACTGAAGAGGAGATTTATGCCGCCTTGGGCATGCAGTGGATGCCGCCGGAGATGCGCGAGAACCTCGGTGAAATCGAAGCGGCGGTCAATGGGAACCTGCCGCGGCTGATTACAGAGACCGATCTCCGCGGCGACGTGCACATGCACACGACGGCCAGCGACGGCCGGAGTTCGATCCGTGAGATGGCAGAGGCCGCGCTGGCGTGCGGTTACCAATACATCGCGATCACGGATCACTCCAAAAATCTGGCGATGACCAACGGCCTCGACGAAAAACGGGCCCTGGAGCAGATTGAGCGGATTCGCGAGGTGGATCGTGCCATGGAGGGGCGGATTCGCGTCTTTGCCGGGATCGAAGTGGATATCCTGGCCGACGGAGCGCTGGACCTCGATGATGAAGTGCTCGCGCAGATGGATGTCGTCATCGCCAGCGTGCACACGCGTTTTGAGCAGAGCCGGGATGAGATCACAGCGCGTGTGCTGCGGGCTATCGAAAATCCATACGTGCGGATTCTGGGGCACCCCACGGGCCGATTGCTGCTGCGCCGCGAGCCCTTCGCGCTCGACATGGGTGCGGTGCTGCGCCGGGCCGCGGAGCTTGGCGTGGCCATGGAGCACAATGCCGCGCCGGAGCGGCTGGACCTGAACGACCGCGACCTGCGGCTGGCCAAAGAACTGGGCTGCAGGATCGTGATCAACTCCGACTCGCACGATTGCCGGAACCTGGGCAAGATGGAGTACGGCGTGCGGCAGCTGCGCCGCGCCTGGCTCACGCCAGAGGATGTGCTGAATACCCGCGGTGCGGGGGAGTTTTTGGCCGGGTTGCGGCCCCGGCCGTAATCTCTGAGTCTTGCGTCGGTTCACAGAATCCGTAGCTACTCTTGTGCAGTTGGCGCTAAGATAGGGGCGCGATGAGTCTGCTGCAGAAGGAAGATGCGGAACTGGACGACGCCGCGCGCGGCGAGTCGTTTACCAAAGGCACAAGTCACGTGGTCGTGGCGTCTGTCGTTGCCACGATTCTCGTTTCGCTGGCGATTGCCGCCTATGTCATTCTCGGGGAAAAGCCCCCCGTGGTCACCGGCGAGATCCTCGGGGTGACGGCTCATGCCATGCACACCGAAAGCGCGGGCACGGATGCGAACGGCGCACCCATACCGCAGGAGAGCTTCGACCAGGTTTACGTCTTTACCCGGGTAAGGCTGCACAACCAGAGTCCGGGTCCGGTGTTTCTGTCGAGCATTCTTACCAACGCCAGCCTGGCGGATGGGGTTCACTCGAGTTATGCCGCGTCCGCGAGCGACTATGACCGGATCTTTCTTGCCTATCCCGACATGCCGGTGACGCATGACAAGGCTCTTCCCCTGGATACGACCATCGATTCGGGACAGACCGTTGAGGGCACGGTCGTGTCGGCGTTCAAGTTGGCCAAGCAGAATTGGGACGCCCGCAAGGACCTGAACTATACCTTTGCTTTCCGCTACCAGCCCAGCGTGGTGCTCACGCCGCGTGTCGCCGTGGTCGACCGGTAGCCCCAGACCAGTCGTGGGCCGGTAGCGGAAAGCCGCTATTGGCCGGAAGGCGAGGCTGTGGGCGGAACCGGCGCATTCTTGGGCGAAGACAAATACCCGGAGATCTGGTTCTTGCCGTTGATGCTGTTCACTACGATTTCGAAGAGCGAGGGATCTTTGCCGCTGTAGAACTGCAGCGGCTCGTTCACGTTGCGGTCCTTCTTCTCGTACGTCTTGTCATCGGCGTAGATGTTGAGGGTGAACTTGCTCTTCTTCTGGTCGGTCTTGCGCAGCTCCAGGCTTACTGTGCCGACCGGCTTCTTCTGGCCCTTCGTCAGCGTGAACTCGTAGTAGTTGCGGTCGCCCTTGTGCTCCAGCTGGACCAGTTCATCGTGATTGCGTGCGATGACGCTGTTCGTGTTGGTCAGGTCGCCGCGGACGCTCTCGAGCTGGCTCAGAGCGGTGGCAACATCGGTCTGAGCCTTGCCCAGGTCGGTCCGCACCCCGCCCACATCCGTCTTCACGGTGGACAGGTCGCTTGATACAGCACTGACCTGCTGCGCCGTCTGCTGCTGGGCCGACTGCAGCCGCGCATTGTCTGCCTGCTCGCGGCGGATGATCTCCTGCGCGCGCGCGTCAAGCTGTTTTTGCGTAAGGCCAAGGGACCGGCCCAGCTCATCGGCAGTTACGCGCAACCGGGCATCGGTTTCGCGAAGATCCGCGGCAAGTTTCAGGTTTTCCTGCCTGGCCTCGGCCAGCTCCGCCTGCTGGGCGGTTATGCGGCTGCCCAGCGTAGCGCACCAGATCAGGCCGCCAACCGCAGCCAGCAATGAAACAGCCAGCACCGCCAATAGCGCGCCGGAGTAAGTCCTGGGAGTGTCATCAACTTCGCTCATCGCTTGCCTTTCGTCCTACGGCGAGCCTTTGGGGAAAGCTGCACCTGGAATGACGGAGTTTTTTAATTAGACGCCGTTTTGCTGGGAAATTCTCCTGACCGACCACTCTGATTGCGGGCGGAGATTTGCTCCGCTCCGGTACTGCCTTTTTGGGGGCTTTGGAACGTGAATGCCGAGCCCGTCTGGGGACGTAAGCAGGATAGCCGAAGTACTCGCAGGTTGTGCACAGAATTGCGATTTTCCGGTTTCGGCAAGCCGGGTCTTCGCCGCGTCTCGCTTTCCGTGACAACCGTCGAATGGCTCAGTTATAAACATCATGTCTACGCTTTTTTCGGTCCTGGAACCCTTTTCAGACCCGGACCACCACGAGCATTCAAAGAACCATCAGAAGAATCAGGGAGATGTAAAGGTATGGCGACCGTCGTCGTTGGAAAGGGCCTGGAAGGAATCGTTGCTGCCAACTCGGGAATTTGCTGGATTGATGGAGAAGCCGGGGTTCTGTCGTACCGGGGAATCGATATCCATGAGTTAGCTGAGCACTCGACCTTCGAAGAGACTATGTTCCTGCTGTGGAACGGGTTTCTGCCCAATCAGACCGCATTGCGCGAGTTTGAGTCGAAGCTGGCACAGGCCAGGAATCTGGACCCGCGTGTGATCGACCTGATGCGCGGCTTTCCCAAGACGGCCACACCGATGGAAGTGCTGCGAACTTGTGTGTCGGCGTTGAGCTTTTATGACGCCGACGAAAAGGACAACGGCCATGACGCGAATGTCCGCAAAGCTTTCCACCTGACTTCGCAGATCGCCATGATCGTGGCCATTTATGACCGCCTCCGCAAGGGTAAAGAAGTCATTCCTGCCGACCGCTCTCTCTCCCACGCCGGGAACTTCCTCTGGATGCTCAACGGCGAAAAGCCTTCCGAAACCGCAACCCGCACGCTCGACGTCGCTCTCATCCTTCACGCCGACCACGAGCTGAACGCTTCCACCTTTGCTGCCCGCGTCATCGCCGCGACTCTCTCCGACATTCACTCTGCAGTTACGGGGGCAATCGGCGCGCTCAAAGGACCGCTCCACGGCGGCGCCAATGAGGCAGTGATGCGGCTGCTGCTGGCCATCGATAAGGCCGGAGCCGATCCGGTGGAGTACGTGAAGGGAATGCTTGCCAACAAGCAGAAGGTCTCCGGCTTCGGCCATCGCGTCTACAAAACCGAAGACCCGCGCGCCACGCACCTGCGCCGCATGAGCGAGAAACTGGGCAAGGATGCAGGCCATCCCAAGTGGTACGAGATGTCGCGCGCCATTGAGCTCTACGTGAATAAAGAAAAGAAGCTGAATGCGAACGTGGACTTCTATTCGGCCTCGACTTACACCACGCTGGGCATCGATATCGATCTGTTTACGCCGATCTTCGCGGTGAGCCGCATCGCGGGCTGGGCTGCGCACGTGATCGAGCAGCTCGACGATAACCGGCTCATCCGGCCACGCGCCGAGTACATCGGGCCGGCTTATCCCACGCCGTGGGTTGCGGTGGAGAAGCGGGCGTAATTCCCACTACTGACCAGCTTAGGAAAGGCGCTCAGATCGAATTCTGCCGCGCCTTCCACATCAGATAGAGCCCCCATGCCGACGTGGTGCAGTTGTCGCGGATCGTGCCGTCGAGCATCATGTGCTCAAATTCTTCCACCGTGACCGAATGCACTGTGAGGTCATGCTCTTCGGCGTCGGGGTCTTTCTCCGTAGGCGTGAGCCCGGTGGCCAGAAACACGTGCTGCTTCTGGCGTGTGAACCCGTAGGCGATCCACACGGTGCCAAGGTGGACCATCTCGGCGGCATCCATGCCGATCTCTTCGCGAAGCTCGCCGCGGGCCAGCTCCTCCGGGTGATCGATCTCCATCTCCCAGCCGCCTTGGGGTAGCTCGAGCGCCCGCTCTTCGATCGTGTAGCGGTACTGCTCGACCAGCCAAACCCGGCCATGGTCGAGGGGCACGATGATGGCTGCGTCGTCCTTTTCGACCACGCCATAAATGCCTTTTTCCCCGTTGGAGCGCAGGATCTCGTCCTCGCGCAGACGCATCCAGCGGTTGCGGTAGACCTCGCGGCTGGAGAGGGTGGTAATGGTACGGCCAGGGGACTGGACGGGGTGCATGGGGCCTCCTGCTGCGAAGGTGCCGCGGCGGGTACATTTCAGGATACCCGGCCTTTGAAGAAAGCACGATGAATGCGAGTGCAGGGATTAGCCTGGTAACGCCAAAGCCCGCCCGCTACGGCGCCTACGAATGGCGCAGCCGGAACCGGCGCATACGCCCCACCAGCGATGCCGGGCCACTTACACTGAGGTGGACAAGATTGCCCTCGTACTCGCGTTTGTGGACTACCATTCCAGCCTCGATCGCGGCCAGCGCTGCGCCTTCGTGCTGGGGCACGCGAAGATCGGCCTCGACGACCGGGTCCGAGTGCAGCGCGTCGTCGATGGCCGCCAGCAGTCCGTCCATACCCTCCCCCGTCATGGCGGAGACGGCGACCTGGCCGCGCGCGGAGGCGTACTTGCCGAGCTGCTCGCGGTCTGCCTCGTCGAGCAGGTCAATCTTGTTGAGCACCTCGATGCGAGGCTTATCCAGGGAGTCCAGCTCGCCGAGCACCTTTTCGACTTGCGCCTTCTGCTCCTCGCCGTAGCTCGAGACGGCGTCTCGTACATGAAGCAACACTTCGGCCTGGGCAACCTCTTCCAGCGTGGCCCGAAAGCTGGTGACGAGCGTGTGGGGCAGGTTGCGGATGAAGCCGACAGTGTCGGACATTAGGACCTTGCGGCGGCTGGGAAGCTCGATCGCGCGTAGCTTGGGGTCGAGCGTCGCGAACATCCGCGACGAGGACAGCACCTGCGCACCGGTGAGCGTGTTGAAGAGCGTGCTTTTGCCGGCGTTGGTGTACCCCACCAGGGCGACGGTGGGCACAGGAACAGCTTCGCGGCGCTGCCGCTGCTGTTTGCGAACGCGGCGGACAGCCTCGAGGTCGAGCTTGAGCTGGTCGATGCGCCGCTGTATCCGCCGACGGTCGGTTTCAAGCTGGGTTTCACCGGGTCCCCGGGTGCCGATGCCGCCGCCGAGCTGGGACATCGTCTTGCCCCGGCCAGCCAGTCGCGGCAACAGATACTCAAGCTGGGCCAGCTCCACCTGGAGCTGGCCTTCGCGAGTGCGCGCGTGCCGGGCGAAGATATCGAGGATCAGCTGCGTGCGGTCGAGAACCCGGCAGGGAAGCGCCGACTCAAGGTTGCGCAATTGTGTGGGGGAGAGGTCATGGTCGAAGAGAACCAGGTCAGCCTCGGTGGACGCGGCGACCCCGGCAATCTCCTCGACCTTTCCAGAGCCGATGAGCGTAGCCGGATCGGGGCGCGGACGCCGCTGCAGGAGTTCGGCAGTCACCTGCCCCCCGGCGCTCAGCACCAGTTCTCGAAACTCGGCGAGAGACTCTTGGGAGTCGAACGTGGAGCGCCGGCGCACAACTGCATTGGAGCGCCGGCGCACACCGCGGTGCGCTCCTTGAACTCCTGCTGTGGTCAGAGTATCGGCATGCGGAGGTATGTCGGAATCGGGGCACAACTGATCAGGCCGCCCATCCGCTGTGAGTGCGGTGCTGCGGCCAAAATCCACTCCCACCAGAACGGCCCGTTCCCCGCCGTTCGTGGCGACGGGGGAAGATCCGCCTCTGCGCGCCTCGCTTGCCAACGAGGACTCTCCGTTCTATCGCTGCTCCGCAGTTTGCGGTACGGAGGGTATTGCCACGGGAGTTGGTCCCATGCCGGTGGTCACGGCAGCCGGACGGTGCTCGCTGTGAATCACGCTCCGGTTGCTCACCACTGTGGAAATGGCGTGTTTGAAAATCAACTGCTCCTGGCTGTTGTTTTCGAGCAGCACGGAATACTTGTCGAAGGACCGAATCTTTCCTGTGAGCTTCACGCCGCTGACCAGGTAGATCGTAATGGGGGTCTTGTCCTTACGAACCGTGTTCAGAAAGGTGTCCTGAATATTTTGTGCCGGCTTGTTCTCCATGTGCCGATCTCCTGCTTTCTTTGAAGTTTTGAGTGCAACTGCGCTTCGGTGAAAAGTCAATGCAGCGGGGGAGCTGCCGGAACCCCCGGCCGCTTGAGGCCCCGCAATGTGACCAAGATATAGAGGTTTGCGTTCCATTTCAACTCCGCCATCCCGCAAACTCCATGCCGGGTTCGGCCTTTTATCCTGCTTACTATGGTTTAGCTCCCATGTGCAGGCCGCAGCCCACCAACGCCGGAAGCCAGAAAAAACGCCCGGCCGCCGGCAAAAGAGCTCCGGCGGCGTCGCGCAAGCGCGCTGCTACAATAGATGCGTGCAAGACGCCGTCGGTCCGCTCCGCACGCCTTCCTTCATCTCCCAGCCGGTTCCCATGCTCGACCTCGAGCGGCAGTACAAGCCGCTGCACGCGGAATTGCTAGCCGCCCTTGAGCATGTGCTAAAGACGCAGCAGTTCATTCTTGGCGAGCATGTAGCCGCCTTCGAGCTGGCATCGGCCGGTCAGCTGGGGGTGTCGCACGCGATCGGCTGCTCCTCCGGCACAGACGCGCTCTGGCTGGCTTTGGCCGCCGCGGGCATCGGTCCCGCATGCGCCGTCGTGACGACCCCCTTCAGTTTTTTCGCCTCCGTCAGTGCCATAGTGCGAGCTGAGGCCATACCGTTACTGGCCGACATTGATCCTGCGAGCTTTAACCTCTCGCCGGCTGCGGTGGAAGCGCTTCTGGATGGACCGCGCGGCAGGGAAGTACGGGCCATACTCCCGGTACATCTCTACGGCCAATGCGCCGAATTTTCTCCTGACTTTGGACGAGAGCATAGGTTGGCCGTCATTGAAGACGCTGCCCAGGCCTGGGGTGCGGAACGAAACGGCGTCAAGGCCGGCAGATTGGGCGATGCGGCCGCCTTCAGCTTCTATCCCACCAAGAACCTGAGCGCTGCAGGCGACGCCGGCATGGTGACAACCAACTCGGCCGAGCTGGCCGAGCGGCTGCGGATGCTGCGCCAGCACGGAATGCGCCGGCGCTACCACCACGACGAGCTGGGCTGGAACGCGCGCATGGACGGGTTTCAGGGCGCCGTTCTAAGCGTGAAGCTCAAGTACATCGAGAGCTGGAACGAGGCGCGGCGAGCCGTCGCTGCCCGCTATCATGAGCTCTTCACGAGGGCCGGGTTAACAGAAGCCGGCCCGTATCCCACGCGCGGAGTAGTCTTGCCCCGGGAGATGCCGGGCAACCGCCATGTGTGGCATCAGTATGTGATCCGCGCTCCGCGCCGCGATGCCCTGCGCGCATTTCTCACGGAACGGCGGATCGGCACGGAGATTTACTATCCCGTGCCGCTGCACCTGCAGCAGGCGCTCAAAGAGCTCGGCTACAAAGAGGGCGACTTCCCTGAGGCCGAGCGCGCCGCCCGCGAGGTGCTCGCCCTGCCGATCTTCCCGGAACTCCGCGAAGATGAGCAGGAGACGGTGGTTGGAGCCATTGCGGAGTTCTTAAGCTAAGCCGCACGCTACGCGGTGAACTTCGACTGCTTCACGCGGTCGGCGGTTTCACCTCAACATGCGACGCCTGCTCCACAAATGTCGCAATCGCCGAATGATCCAGATCGCCTTTACCGTCCGCGATCAACGACGAAAGCATTTGCTGCACCAGCGACGTAATGGGAAGGCAGACATGGTTCGATTCGGCCGTCTGCAACGCGTTGCGCAGGTCCTTCTGGTGCAGATTGATCCGGAATCCGGGCTTGAAGTTGCGCGCAATCAGCATCGGCCCCTTCGCGTTCAGCACGGCGCTGCCCGCCAGTCCGCCCTTGATGGCGTTTACAACGACTTCTGGGTTGAGCCCGCAGCGCGTGGCCAGCGTGAGCGCCTCACCCATCGCGGCGATGTTGCATGCGACCATGATCTGATTCGCCAGCTTGGTTGTGTTGCCGGCGCCGATCGGCCCGGTCAGCGTAACGCTCGAGCCCATGCATTTGAGAATCGGCTCAGCCTTTGCGAAGACTTCTTCTTTGCCGCCGACCATGATGGCCAGCGTGCCCTCGATGGCCTTGGGTTCGCCGCCGCTCACTGGAGCGTCGAGAAACTCCACGCCCTTGGCGGCGCAGGCCGCGCCGATCTTCTGCGAGACCAGCGGATTGATCGAGCTCATGTCGATGATGAGCGAACCGGATTTAGCGCCGGAGAGAATGCCGTTCGCGCCGAGCACCACCTCTTCCACTTCAGGGCCGTCGGGAAGCATGGTAATGATGATCTCCGCCCGTGCGCCCACGTCGCTGTTCGATGCGCCACGCTGGGCGCCGTCTTTTACGCAGGCATCTAGCTTTTCCGCAGTGCGGCCGTAGGCGATGACCGTGTGGCCGGCTTTCAAAAGATTCTTAAGCATGGGGCGGCCCATGATGCCGAGGCCGACAAATCCTACAGTTGCCATGGTGATTCTCCTTTAGATCGTCTCAGTGTTTCTTGAAGCGGGCCGCAATATTCTCCGCGCCACGCGCGAGGATGCCCACGTCGCTGCCCGTTGCGGTGAAGTTGAAGCCAAGCCCGAAAAGAAATTCGACGTCATCGACATTCCCGGCGAGCGTTCCGGCGGATTTGCCTGCTGCGCGAATGCGCTCGGCCGCGTCTTTGATGGCAGCCTGCACGTCGGGGTGCTTGGGGTTGCCGAGGTGGCCAAAGTCCGCGGCCAGGTCGCTCGGGCCGATGAAGATGCCGTCGATGCCTTCGATGGCTGCGACTGCCTCGATCTCTTTGAGCGCGGCGCGCGTTTCGATCTGCACAAGGACGCACGTATCGAGGTGGGCGTTGCGATGATAATTCTGCGTACGGCCATAGTCGATGGCCCGCGGCCCGACGGCTACACCGCGAATGCCTAGCGGCGGATAGCGCGTAGCCGCAACGGCGCGCTTCGCTTCTTCCGCATTCTGCACGAAGGGAATAAGCAGCGTGCGCGCGCCGACATCGAGCGCGCGCTTGATGATTACCGGCTCGTTCCACGGAACGCGAAACACCGGCTCCGCACTGCCGCCGCGCATGGCCTGAAGTTGAGGCAGCAAGGTGGAGATATCGTTGGGCGCATGCTCACCGTCAATCACGATCCAGTCGAAGCCCGCGCCGGCGATAATGTCGGCTGCGATGGGACTCGCCAGCCCGGACCACAGCCCGACCTGGCGCTCGCCTTGCGCTAGGGCCTGCTTGAAGGCGTTGCGGGGAATGTTTCCCGGCCACTCGGCCATGAACGATCTCCTCATCTTTGATTTTCAGCATGCACCCGCCAAGTGTTTCCCACAGTGCGGTTCACGCGGTTTGTGCGGGATTGAGCTCGATGCGCTTGATCTCGCCCACGATCGGCCCGTAACTGACGATAGCGCAGAAGGCGATGAGGCCGACGAAGACCAGCGCGCCATTGTACGAATGCGTTTTTTCCACGATGTAGCCGATGATCAGCGGCGTCGTAATGCCGGCCGTGTTGCCGAAGAGATTGAAGAGCGCGCCGTTCATCCCTACCATCCCCTTGGGTGAGGTATCGGAGATCACCGTCCAGCCAAGCGCGCCGATGCCTTTACCGAAGAAAGAAAGGGACATGAAGAACAGCATCAGGCTTTGCGAATGGGCGTAGTTGCAGGCAATGATGGTCATGGAAAGTCCCATGCCGGCCATGATGGGCAACTTGCGCGCAAAGCTGAGCGAGCAGCCGCTGTGCAGCAGCCGGTCGGAGATCACTCCGCCGAGGATGCCAC
This sequence comes from Occallatibacter sp., assembly GCA_035508375.1. Classification (GTDB taxonomy): domain Bacteria; phylum Acidobacteriota; class Terriglobia; order Terriglobales; family Acidobacteriaceae; genus Telmatobacter. The sequence continues at coordinate 35,441 of DATJNF010000061.1, forward strand.
CGATACCCCCACAAAGCCCAGGCACCGCGGCAGCGAAGCCGACCTTTAGCACCGACATGTGCCGCGCCTGCGCCAGATAGAGCGGAAACCAGGTAAGAAAAAACCACGTGAGGGTGGTGATGCAGTATTGGCCGATGTAGACGCCCACCAGCATCCGGTAGCTCAGCAGCATCTTGACCGTCGCCCAGGTGAGCGTGTTCTTCTTCGCGCTGGCCTGCGTGTCGGTATTGACCAGCCCGCCGCCCCTTTCGATCAATTCAATCTCGGACGGAGCGATGCGCGGATGGTCCTTCGGCCCGTAGATATTGGTGAACCAGATGACGGTCAGCACAGCGCCGAGCGCGCCCATGAACCAGAAGCAGCTTTGCCATCCCGCAGTGTGAATGAGCCATCCGAAGATGGGCGCGAAGATCGGCAGCGCGAAATACTGCGAGCTGTTGAAGATGGCCGAGGCGCGCCCGCGCTCCGAGGTCGGGAACCACGCCGCCACGATGCGGCCGTTGCCGGGAAAGACAGGCGATTGCGCCAGGCCGGAAAGAATTCTGAGGATGAAGATGGCCGTGAACGCCGCGCTGGCCGCAAGATAGCCGGCGAACGCGGTGATGAACGCGCACGCCGACCAGCTGATGATGGCGATTCCATAGACGCGCTTCGATCCGAATCGATCGAGCAGTCCGCCGGAGGGGAGTTGTCCCAGCGCGTAAGCCCACCCGAAGGCAAACAGCAGATAGCTCAGCCGCGCCGCCGTCAGGTGCATGTCTTTCGGCATTGAGGAGAGAGCCTGCGAGAGTACCGAACGGTCGGCAAAGCTGAAGCAGCTTACAACGAAGAGAATGAAGATGATGAGGTACCGGATGCGGGTTTGCCGGGCTTCAGCCAAGGTGCGGTGATCCATTCTGCGCAGGTGTTGCTGCTCTGGTAGCGATTCGTTTCCACCGTAGCACGCCGGGGAAGCCGCGTTACGCCGTTTCGCTGAGCGACTGGATCAGCCCGCGGATATAGCCGTAACAAAACGCAAACGACTGCAGCGAGTCGGGATCATTGTGCGCCAGCGGCACATGATCGGGCATGAGCATGTATTCATAGCCCACCTCGCGATACACCTTGATGGCTTTCACAAAATCCACGTCGCCCTCGTCGGGATACACCTCGACAAAGTCGTTACGATGCCCGCGGATATTGCGGAAGTGCACGTTAAAAATCTTCTTCCGCGTTCCGAAGTAGCGGATCACGTCGAAGATCTCAACGCCCGGGTTTTCGAGGTCTTCCGAGATCGTTCCCTGGCAGAAGTTCAGGCCGTGATACGGGCTCTCCTGAATGGTGATGAATTTCTTCAGGCCGTCGATTGTGCCCAGCACGCGGTTCACGCCCTGGTAGCCCTCGGGCGGAACGCCGGGATCCTGCGGATGGCAGGCCATGCGGATCTTGTTTTCGTTCGCGACGGGAATCACGCGATTGAGGAAGTACGTGATGCGCTCCCAGAACTGGTCGGCGTTTACCTCACCGGCGCGGGTGAGTGGTGTCTTCGGCTTGGCTTCGGAGAGTTTCCACTGGTGATAGAGCGCGTCGCCGCGGCCCTGTACGCGGCCGGTGCGCAACACGCCCAGGATGCTCATGTTGTACTTGATCGACGGAATGCCCGCCTGCGCACAATTGCGGATGAAGGTTTGCAGCTGTTCGATGTCGCGATCGCGCTCCGGGCTCTGCGCCAGCATGATGGCCGGGTGCTTCTCGTTATCGATGTAGCTGGACTCAAGAAAGGGCGGCGCAACACAGTCGATGCTGATGCCATACTTGCTGGCCATATCCATCATGCGCTTCAGTTCGTCTACAGTGGCATAGAGCCGGTCGCCGTCGATCTCAGGGTATCCGCAGATGTTGCGGACGCCGTAGCGGGCCAGATACGCGAGATGCGTATCGTCGGTGGGCTTGGTCTGGTCTCCCAGTTTCATCAGCACCGGCTTTGCATTGCTGGAAGCCGCCATGGCCGGTTTGGACGATGCGAGATTCGCGGCTGCCAGACCTGCAGCGCCGCCGGAAGCGATGAACTGTCGGCGATCCATGGTTTTTCCTTGAAGAGCGGTCTTTGTACCCGGTTAGCAGAATTTGCTCGAAGTTCGACATAAACCTTGTATGCGAGCCGATGCGCCTTTGTAAAGCGCCAAGTAGAGTCCCTGACGACGGGTAGAAATCAGCAGCTGTTCTGGTGCTATGATGTGCGGCAGATGAAGATGGAAACGATCGCTGAGAGGCAATCGAGGAGCGAACGACCGCATGCCGGAGCAGGATCGCCGCGCATTACCGCAATGCGCGTAGTGCCTGTGGCCGGGGAAGATAGCATGCTGCTGAATCTGAGCGGCGCGCACGGACCCTATTTCACCCGGAATCTCGCAATCCTGGCGGATGAAGCCGGCAACACTGGCGTGGGCGAGGTGCCGGGGGGAGAAAAGATTCGCGAAGTGCTCGAAGCCGCGCGAGATCTGGTCGTGGGCCGCGAGCTCGCTTCGTGGAATGCGATCCTCAATGCGGTACGGCAGCGTTTCGCGAGCTGGGACATGCAGGGCCGCGGCCAGCAGACCTTCGATCTGCGCGTGGCCATTCACGCGGTCACGGCCATCGAATCCGCGCTGCTCGATCTTCTCGGCCAGTTTCTGGGAGTACCGGTGGCATCATTGCTCGGCGAAGGGCAGCAGCGTGCAAGCGTGCCGGTGCTGGGTTATCTGTTTTTCGTGGGCGACAGCCGCAAAACGGGTCTCGCCTACAGGCGCGCGGGCGATGCCGCAAGCGGATGGTTCCGTCTGCGCGATGAAGAGGCGCTCACGCCCGAGGCGATTGTGCGCCTCGCCGAAGCGGCGCACACGCAGTACGGATTCAACGACTTCAAGCTCAAGGGTGGCGTGCTCGCAGGCGCTGAAGAAATGAAGGCCGTCGAAGCGCTCGCGACGCGGTTCCCGCAAGCGCGCATCACGCTCGATCCCAACGGCGCCTGGTCGCTCGCCGAAGCGATTGCGCTGTGCAAGGGCAAGCAGGATGTACTCGCCTATGCCGAAGATCCATGCAGTGCCGAACAGGGATTTTCCGGCCGCGAGATCATGGCCGAATTCCGCCAGGCAACGAACCTGCCCACGGCGACAAACATGATCGCGACGGACTGGCGGCAGTTGCGGCACGCGATCCAGTTGCGCGCCGTCGATATTCCGCTCGCCGATCCCCACTTTTGGACGATGCAGGGCTCGGTACGCGTCGCGCAGACCTGCCGCGACAACGGCCTCACCTGGGGATCGCACTCAAACAACCACTTCGATATCTCGCTGGCAATGGTGACGCACGTGGCCGCTGCCGCTACGGGCCAGATCACCGCGATCGACACGCACTGGATTTGGCAGGACGGCCAGCATCTCACGCGCAATGCCTTCAAGATTGAAGGCGGTATGATCCGCGTGCCGGAGCGGCCGGGACTCGGTATCGATCTTGATCTCGATGCGATCGAGCGGGCTCACGAGCTCTGCAAGATGAAAGGCCTTGGCGCACGCGACGACACCATCGCCATGCAGTCGCTGATTCCTGGCTGGAAGTTCGATCCCAAACGGCCTAGTCTGGTGCGGTGAAGATGACGGGCAACTCCACAGAAGCGACGCAGACAACCCAGCCTCGCTACATCCGCGTTCACGAGAGCGACAACGTGGCGGTGGTTGTAAATCCTGGCGGGCTGCCTGCGGGTAGCCGCTTTGCTTCCGGACTCGCTCTCGTCGAGGCAATTCCCGAGGCGCACAAAGTCGCGCTCACCGATCTCGCCGAAGGCGATGCGATTGTGCGCTACGGCGTGGTGATCGGCTACGCGAATCGCGCGATTACGCGCGGCAGTTGGGTCCACGAAGGCGTGATGCGCATGCCTGACCCGCCTGAGCTTTCGGCCTGCCCACTGTGCACTGCTGTCCCCGCGCCGCTATCCAAGCTCGAAGGCTACACCTTTGAAGGCTTTCGTAATGCCGATGGCACGGTGGGCACGAAAAACATTCTTGGCATCAGCACGACCGTGCAGTGCGTGGCGGCGACAGTCGATTACGCGGTGAAGCGTCTCAAGGCTGAGGTGCTGCCGCGCTACTCCAACGTTGACGACATCGTCGCGATTACTCATCCCTACGGGTGTGGTGTGGCCATCGATGCTCCCGGCGCGGCGATTCCCATTCGCACACTGCGCAATCTTAGTCTGAACCCCAACTTCGGCGGCGAGATTCTGGTCGTCAGCCTTGGCTGCGAAAAGCTGCAGCCGGTGCGGTTGATGCCTGCTAGCGCATTACCGGTCCTCGAAGACGAGCCGTCAGTTGCCATCATGCAGGAGGCGCAGCACGGTTTCGGCGAGATCGTCTCCAACATCGTGGAACTGGCCGAGCGGAAGCTGAAAAAGCTCAATGGACGGCATCGCCTCGCTTGTCCCGCATCGGATCTCGTCGTTGGCCTGCAATGCGGCGGGTCAGACGCGCTCTCCGGTGTGACGGCCAATCCGGCAGTGGGCTTCGCGGCCGATCTGCTGGTGCGCGCCGGGGCAACGGTGATGTTCTCTGAAGTCACCGAGGTGCGCGATGCGGCGCACTTGCTCACGGCGCGCGCGGCCACACCGCATGTGGCGCAGGACTTCATCCGCGAGATGGCCTGGTACGACGACTATCTTCGCCTCGGCGGCGCCGATCGCGCAGCCAATACAACACCCGGCAACAAGAAAGGCGGTCTTGCCAACATCGTCGAAAAGGCGATGGGCTCCATCGCCAAATCGGGTAGTTCTGCGCTCATGGCGGTCACGCCTCCAGGTGAGCGCGTGACGCAGAAAGGCCTTGTCTTTGCCGCGACGCCTGCCAGTGACTTTATCTGCGGAACGCTGCAACTCGCCGCGGGCATGAATGTGCACGTATTTACTACAGGCCGCGGCACGCCCTATGGCTTGGCCGTTGCGCCGGTGATCAAAGTCTCGACAAATTGCGGGCTAGCCCAACGCTGGAGTGATCTGATCGACGTGGATGCGGGCCGCATCGCTACCGCCGATGCCACGGTGGAAGAAGTGGGCTGGGAAATCTTTTCTCTGATCCTGGACGTGGCCAGTGGAAGGAAGAAAACCTGGGCGGATTACTGGGGCCTGCACAATGAATTTGTGCTGTTCAATCCTGGACCGGTGACGTGAGAGAAGCGAAGTTAGCCGCGCTGCGCGCGGTTCGCGGAGCTAGCGGTGTTCGCTTCAACCCTGCGACTCTCGGCTAACCCTGCCAACTCCGCTTACTTCGCCTGCACCAGCGGCTCACCCGCTATGTTCACGTTGATCCGATAGATGCTGCTGCTCGCTGCGATATAGAGTGTCTTACGGTCGGGGCCGCCGAAGGTCAGGTTCCCTGTGCGCTCGGGCATCACGATCGTTCCAAGCGGCTTGCCCTCCGGCGAAAAGATCCACACGCCACCGGGGCCCGCGCTGTAGATATTGCCGGCCGTGTCGACCTTCATGCCGTCGGGAGCGCCCGGCCGCGTGTCGGAAGTCGCATCGTAGAGGAGCTTGGGAGCGGTCAACGTGCCGTCGGGCTTCACGGTGTAGCGCATCCAGATCTTCTTCGGCTCGGAGTTATCGACGTAGAGATATTTCTCTCCGGGCGAGAAGGCGATGCCGTTTGGCCGCGTGAGATCTTTCACCAGCAGTTGCACATCGCCATTCACCGCCGGTGCGCCGGGCTTGTGGTCCAACGCATGCGGCAGACGATAAACACCGTTGATCTTGAGCTGCTTGAGCGGATCGTCGTCGTGCTGCGTCGGCAATCCATATGGTGGGTCCGTGAAGTAAAGCGAGCCATCGGAGCGGTACACCAAATCGTTGGGGCTGCTGAAACGCTTGCCCTGGTAGGAATCGGCCAGAACGGTGGGCGCTTGCGTCGGGTCGAGCGATTCGAAGCGGAGCACGTCGCGCTGCGCGTGGCCGGCAACGGTGAGCCGGCCCTGCACGTCGAGCGTCATGCCGTTTGTGCCCGGCTCCGGACCGCCGTACGGCGCGGAGCCCTTGTAGCCGCTCGGCTGCAGCCAGATGCTCACTCCCTGACCCGGCGTCCACTTGCGGATGCTGTTCGAAGGAATCTCCGCGAAATAGAGGCTGTCGCCCACCCACACCGGGCCCTCCGTCCATTTGAACCCCGTGGCGACACGCTCGAGCTTGGTGTCGGCGGGCAGAATACTGTCGAGCGCGGGATCGAGGCGATCGACTTTGAGCGGAACGGCGACAATATCGTTCGCCGGATTGCCGGCTGCCGGCGCGGGAGGTGGAGCTGAGTTCTTGCAGCCTGCTGAGAGGAGGCAGAGGGTCAGCACTGCGCTGAGTGGAAGCAAACGACGCAGGATCGGAACATTCATGCAGATTCTTCCTGAAGTGGAGTGTGCCGCCGAAGGCCAGCAATCGGCCGCAACCATCTTTAGCGTTGCGAATGGAGTAAGTCAAGCGCGGGTCTCATGTTTGTATCACGGCCACCGCGAGGCTCGACCCCGTTCGGCTCATCATTCGATCTGTTCCGATGCCGAAAGCGCTATGGGCTGACCTATGTTGATTTACGCGATCGGAAGCGCGCGATCAAGCACTCCGGTCTCCGGTACGGTCAGGTCGCCGCTACGAACAGCCTTCACGGATGAGAGATTTCAGTTCTTGGAGATGAATTTTTACGGGTGGACCAAAACCAACCCCCAGCGGGATGAATCCTTATAGGAAATGCGCAAATTGTTCCGGGTTCGCCCGGATGAGCAGATTCCGATGACTGAGGTGCTTTCATGCATACGCTGCGGGAAATTCTTGATCAGGCTGGAAAACGGGGTGTCGCCGTCGGGCATTTCAATGTCTCCGACCTGGTTGTGGTTAAAGCAGTCTTCACCGCCGCCAAAGAGCTGAACGTGCCGGTGATTATCGGCGCATCCGAGGGCGAGCGGAGTTTTATGGGAGTGCGGCAGGTCGCTGCTCTGGTCAAGAGCCTGCGCGAGGAGTCTGACTTCCCGATCTATCTCAATGCCGACCACACGCACTCCCGCGCCAGCGCCGAGGAGGTGGCGCGAGCCGGGTTTGACTCCATCGTCTTCGACCTCTCGGCCTTGCCGCTTGAAGAAAATGTCCGCCAGACACGAGAAGCTGTCGCCGCCCTCAAAGCAATTCATCCATCCATGCTGGTGGAGGGGGAGATCGGCGATATCGGCAGTGGCTCTGAAATTCATGAAACCATGTCGTCTGGGGCCAGGAAGCTGACGACTCCCGATGAGGCCCGCCAGTTTGTCCAGGACACGGGCATCGACATTCTTGCTCCATCCGTGGGCAGCATGCACGGCATGTCGAGGAGCATGGTGCGCGGAGAATCGAAGCAGCATCTCGACATCGAGCGGATTGCAGCAATCCGAAAGGCTGCCGGCGTGCCTTTGACGCTCCACGGCGGTTCGGGCACCGACGATGACGATTTTCGCAAGGCCATTACCGCCGGCATCAGCATTATCCACATCAACACGGAACTGCGGGTTGCATGGCGGAGCAGCCTGGAGCGCAGCCTTGCGAGCAAGCGGGACGAGGTAGTTCCCTACAAGATTCTTCCTCCCGTGGTTGAGTCCGTAAAGGAAGTCGTCAAATCGCGGCTGGAACTGTTCAATAATCCCAGCCTGGTGGCTCAAGAGCATGCCGCAAAGGCCTGAAGCGCTGACTGCGCTTCAGTGCCTCGGCTGCCGATGGCTTGAAAACTATGCGACCGTGGAAGAGCGTGAGGGCTGCAGGACAGGAGGGTGACGGAAGAAGTTAATCTGATATCTGGAGATAGAATAAATGCCCGACATATACCAAGGACGAATACTGCGAAGACTGGCGACTCTTGTGCTGGGAAGTATGGCAGCTCTGCCATTGATCGCAGCAAAGCCTGTGAGTATTCCCGAAGAGATCGAATGGACGTGGGAGGTGCGGCCGCCGCATCCAGATCCTCAATTGCCCAATGTCTTGCTGCTCGGCGACTCGATCACGCGCAATTACTTCCCTGAGGTAAGAAAGGATCTGGCTGGCGCTGCGAATGTCTACCTGATGGCCTCGTCCATTGCGGTGGGCGACCCGCGGATCGAACGGGAGATTCATGAATTCGCGGTGATGGAGAAAGTTCATTTCCAGGTTGTGCACTTCAACAACGGCATGCATGGTTGGGCCTATACCGAGGAACAGTACAGGGCAGCATTTCCTGCTTACCTGCATGCGGTGCGATCGCTGACAGACAAATCAGGAAAGCTGATCTGGGCTTCGACCACCCCAGTCCGCTCCGACGTCACGAGCGGTGCGACGAACCCCAGAGTAGAAGATCGCAATCGCATCGCGCTGGGCTTTGTGCAGCCTGCGGACATTCCCGTCGACGATCAATTCGCTCTGATGCAGCAGCACCAGGACCTGCACCAGGATTCGGTTCACTTCAACCCCACGGGAGCGAATCTGCAGGGTGATCAGGCGGCTGCAATGATTCGCACAGCTCTCGGACTGCAGAAATAATTGCTCGGAGTCGCGATCGCGGTCGTTTCCCGCATTGAATCAGCGGGTGCTCGATTTTGGGTGTGCGATTGTTGCCGGGCGCCTCGCCGCGTCCTTCGTTCCTGCGGGCACGTTCTTTTTCGCTTTTTGTCTGGCCCAAGCATTGTTAGATTCACAGTGATGCCTCCGCAGTCCCAACCCGTCCGGCGGAAGATGCGGATGCTGCCGCTGATTGCCGCCACCTACTTCATGGTGTCAGGCGGGCCTTACGGCATTGAGGATATTCTGGGTGGCGCGGGCTTTGCGCGTGCGATTGCGATTCTGCTGGTGTTGCCGCTGGTCTGGAGCCTGCCGACCGCGCTGATGATCGGTGAGTTGGCCAGCGCCATTCCGGCCGAAGGCGGATTCTATATCTGGGTCCGGCGGGCGCTCGGGCCCTTCTGGGGCTACCAGGAGAGTTGGCTGTCGTTGTCGGCCAGCATTTTCGATATGGCGCTCTATCCATCGATCTTCGTTCTTTACCTGGGCCAGCTCAGCCCGCATCTGGTGGCGGGCTGGAAGAGCTATCTCTGTTCGGCAGCTGTAGTTGCGGTTTGCTGCGCCTGGAATCTCCGCGGTGCACCGCAGGTGGGCGAAGACTCCGTGGGTCTCGGCATATTGCTCCTGGCACCGTTTGCGGTCTTTGTAGCTTTGGGTATTTGGCGCGCGGTTACAGTCCACCCTGCGGCCGCGTGGAGCGGTCCCGCATCGCAGGCGGGCTTGTCGACGGCGCTGCTGGTGGCCATGTGGAACTACATGGGCTGGGACAATGCCTCAACCGTGGCGCAGGAGGTGGAGAACCCGCGGCGCACCTATCCGCGCGCGATGTTCGCAGCAACCGCACTGACCGTAGCCACGTATGTTCTGCCGCTGGCCGCGATGGCGCTCGCCGGCCTTTCTTCCTCTAGCTTCTCCACCGGAGACTGGGCCGCCGCAGCGCGGGACCTCGGCGGCCCGTGGCTGGGAACGGCCGTGGTGATTGGGGGCTGCATTACGGGTATCGGCATGTTCAACGCGCTGGTGATGAGTTACACGCGACTGCCCATGGCCATGGCCGAGGACGGCATGTTGCCGCGCGTCCTTGCCCGCCGCAACAGACGCGACGTGCCCTGGGTAAGTGTGCTCTTCTGCGGGGTCGCGTGGGGACTGGCGCTCAACCTGCCCTTTGAGCGGCTCATTTCGATCGACCTGGTTCTTTATGGATCGAGCCTGCTGCTGGAATTTGTGGCGCTGGTAGTGCTGCGCCTGCGCGAGCCGGAACTGGAGCGGCCGTTCCGGGCCGGTAACTTCGCCTTCGCCTGCCTTCTGGGCGTTGGCCCCGCCGCGCTGATTGGCTACGCCCTGTATGTTTCGCGGGGCGAGAAGCTGATCGGATCAGTCTCCGCGCTTGCGTTTGCAGGCGCGGTAGGCCTGTGCGGGCTGTTGTTCTATTGGTGCACCGCCGTTCTGCCGGCGCGGCGCCCTGCGGAGGCTCCGGCCACCGATTGACATCTCACCGGACTGAAAAGCAACGACGTCCGGGTTCTATACGGCCGGCTCTGTTTGCGGCTCAGATTTCTTGGCTTTCAGGTCCTGAAACATCTTGATGGCGCGGGCCACGCGATCGCGCGCGTAACCGGCGTCATGCCAGCCCTTCACTTCCACACGCTTGCCCTCCAGGTCCTTGTAAATCGAGAAGAAGTGCGTGATCTCCTTGAGCAGGTGAGGATACATATCGGTGTAGTTCCACACATTTGTGTAGCGCGGATTGTTCTTGCCCACAGCGAGTACTTTTTCATCGAGCACTCCCTGGTCCAGCATCTCCAGCAAGCCGATCGGGCGCACCTCCTGAACGCAGCCCGGAAAGCTGGGATCCGGCACCAGCACCAGCACATCCAACGGATCGCCGTCATCGCTCAACGTAGAAGGAATAAAGCCGTAGTCGCCGGGGTAGTGCACTGGGGAGTGCAGGTTGCGGTCCAACTTGAAGACGTGCAGCTGCTTGTCGTACTCAAATTTCTGAGTTCCGTCTTTGGGAATTTCGATCACCGCCCGAAAAACCTCTGGTGCGCGGTCGCCGACGGGCAGCTCGAGATAGTTAGCCATCGTGTTATTCCTTTTCTTCGGATGGGGATTGGAAACCCCATGTCCGAATCCGCCAACGTGCGGAGAGTTGATGCAGGTCCCGCCCAGCCGGCGCCTCACCTGCCGGAACTACTATAATTACGGATAATGAAGGCGCATGTCTATGTCACGCTCAAAACATCGGTCCTCGATCCGCAGGGCCAGACTATTCAGAACGCGTTACACAAGATTGGATTCGCGGACGTGACCGCGGTGCGCCAGGGAAAGTACTTTATCCTTTCGCTGGCCGAAGGGCTCAGCCTGGAAACCGCGACTGCCCATGTGGAAAAGGTCGCCCGCGACGTGCTCACCAACCCGGTGATCGAAGAGTTCACGTACCGCATCGAGGAATAACCCCGCTAGTCCGGCTTGCTTAATTTTTGACACTACCGTTACTTCCCTCGGTAACGGGACCCGCATGTCATGGGGCTTGTACCCGTCGCATACAATCGATGCATGTGCGGGATCGTTGGGTACGTCGGTACGAAAAAAGTCCTTCCTGTAATCGTCGAGGGGCTGAGGCGCCTCGAATACCGTGGCTACGATTCGGCGGGAATTGCCGTCGGCAGTCCTTCCGCAGCGCTGCTTCAGGTTTGCCGCGCTCCCGGCAAGCTGAGCAACCTGGAAGAGATCCTGCGCGACCACCCACTCGATGGCACCTTCGGCATCGGCCACACGCGCTGGGCCACCCACGGGCGACCCACGGAAGAGAATGCCCACCCCCATCGCGACTGCACCGGCCGCATCGTCGTAGTTCACAACGGCATCGTCGAGAATTATCTCGACCTCAAGCGCGAGCTCATCGCCCAGGGTCATAAGTTCGTTACCGAGACTGACACCGAAATCATTGCGCACTTGATCGAGCAGGTGCAAAAGGACGCGGCAGCATCCGGCGAGCCCGTCGCGCTCGAAGACGCCGTGCGCCGCGCGGCCCGCCGCCTCACCGGAGCATTTGCACTGGGCGTGCTTTCCGCCGCAGAACCTGACAAGATTATTGCCGCGCGCTTCGGCCCTCCGGTCGTCATCGGCGTGGGCGAGGGCGAGTACTTCGTCGCCTCGGACGTTCCCGGCATCCTGCACCACACGCGCAACATCTATTTCCTCGCCGATGGCGACATGGCGATTCTCACCCGCTCCGGCGTCCAGCTGACCGACTTCGACGGCAAGCCCATCGACCGTCCGCTCACGCGCATTCAATGGGACCCCATCCAGGCGGAGAAGGGCGGCTTCAAGCACTTCATGCTCAAGGAAATCTGGGAGCAGCCGCGCGCCATTACCGACACTTCGCTGGGCCGCGTCTCTCTCGATTCAGGCAAGATCTTTCTCGGCGAGATGGATATCTCCGATGAGGAGCTGGGCCGCGCTGCGAGAATCAACATCGCCGCCTGCGGCACCAGCTGGCATGCCGCGCTTACCGGCAAATATATGATCGAGCGCCTGGCGCGTTTGCCCGTCGATGTGGACTACGCGAGCGAGTACCGCTATCGCGACCCCATCACCGGCAAAGACACACTCGGCCTGCTCATCACCCAATCCGGCGAAACCGCTGATACGCTTGCAGCGCAGCGCGAAATGATCGGGCTTGGCTCAAAGACCGTCGCCATCTGCAACGTGGTGGGGGCCATGGTGGCGCGCGAGGCGCACGGAGCCATCTACACGCACGCTGGTCCTGAGATCGGCGTTGCCTCAACCAAGGCCTTCACCTCGCAGCTTACGGCTCTCTTCCTTCTCGCTCTCAAGCTCGGACAGTTGCGCGGTCATCTCGACAAGGCGCGATCGGTCGAGCTCATCGAAGAGTTGAGCCGCATCCCCGCCAAAATCGAAGAAGTATTGCGCTCGAGTTCCGGCCAATGCGAGGAGTTGGCCAAAGAATTTTCCACTGCCCGCGACTTTCTCTATCTCGGCCGCGGCATCCATTTCCCCATCGCGCTGGAAGGGGCTCTCAAACTCAAGGAGATCTCCTACATACATGCCGAGGGTTACCCCGCAGGCGAGATGAAGCACGGCCCCAACGCGCTCATCGATGAAACACTGCCGGTTGTGGTGCTGGCCACTCGCGATGAAGCCGATCCTGCCTCGAAGCTCCGCTACGAGAAGACGCTTTCGAATATTCAGGAAGTCACGGCGCGTTCAGGACGCGTGATCGCCGTGGCGACAGAAGGCGATTCGCTCATCGGGACACTGGTGGAGCATGTCATCCACATTCCGCCCGCACCCGAACTGCTGGCGCCGCTCATCGAAATCGTTCCGCTGCAGCTGCTCGCATACTACATCGCTGTGCGCCGAGGCTGCGACGTAGACCAGCCGCGCAACCTCGCCAAATCAGTCACGGTAGAATAGTCCGCGCTGTCGTTTCTCACGATGATGGTGCTGTGGGGGCGACGAGCCGGCTTGGGTGACAGCAACGGTTCTTCGCGAACATGCGGCTACTATCCAGATCTGCGATTCCTCAGCGTCTGCGCGAATGTGGCCATATTCACGCAGCGCCTTCGTTCACTCACCGGCGCAGCCCTGGTGTTATCGTGGATGTCGGCTCAATCGAGGAGATCTTTCTGGATGGGAAAGCTGGGTGGTTGCTTTCGAATGGCGATCGCTGTTTGCCTGCTGGCGCACGACCCCATGTTGTTCGCAGCACCGCCACAACCGATGGTGAAAACGGTGCAAGGCAAAGCTGCCGGCAAGTGGATCCTGAACGGCACGCAGAAAGCCTTCCTCGGTCTTCCGTACGCTGCGCCTCCTGTGGGAGATCTGCGCTGGACGCCTCCGCAGCCTCCGTTCAGGTGGAAGGGCGTGCGCGACGCGACAAAGTTTGCCGGCCGCTGCGAACAGTGGCACGTCTGGAACGACTACATCTTTCTCGACTCCGGTCCAACGGAAGATTGCTTGTACCTGAACGTCTATATGCCCGCCTCCGCGGACCGCGCAAGCAAGCTTCCTGTCATGGTCTGGATTCATGGGGGCGGATTTATTGCCGGCGCTGGCTCCGAACCTCGCTACACGAACTCGGCGTTAGTAACGAAAGGCGTCGTCCTGGTCACTATGAATTATCGGCTCGGCGTCTTCGGCTTCCTGGCCAGCGAAGATCTCGCCAGGGAGGCCGATGGCCATGCCGGCAATTATGGCCTGATGGATATGGCTGCAGCATTGCGTTGGGTGAAGGCCAACATCATTGCCTTCGGCGGCGATCCCGGCAACGTGACAATCTTCGGCGAAAGCGCCGGATCATTCGCAGTGAATGCGCTCACCGCTGCTCCCGAGGCCCAGGGGCTCTTCCAAAAGGCTATCGGCGAGAGCGGAGCCTTTTTCGGCGGCGCGATTTCCATGACTTCTCTCACCGAGCGGGTTCATCGCGATCAGACCTGGGTTGAATCGCTTGGAGTGAAGAACCTAGCGGAGCTGCGAGCCATGCCTGCCGATAAGCTGCTGGACGCAGCGCAAAAAGCATCGGGCATCTATTTCAGTCCAGTGGTCGATGGACTGTTTCTGAAGGAGCCGGTCCCCGAGACCTATGCTGCGGGCCGGCAGGCTCATGTCCCCGCGATCATTGGCTGGAACCGAGATGAGCGAGCTGGCACCCTTTCCAAAGATATGACGGCGGCAAAATGGAGGGCGTTCGCCGAGGAGCATTACGGAGCTCAGGCAGGCGACTTCCTCGCAGCATTTCCCGCAAACACCGACGAGCAGGCCATACGATCAGCCGACGAGTACACCACCGCGAGTTTCATCGCCCTGGGCGCGTGGAGATGGGCAGAAGCCCAGGTGAAGACGGGCCAATCGGCGGTCTACCGCTATCGCTTTGATCGCCCGGCGCCGTCCGAAGAAAACCATCCTCAGGGCATATATGCCTTCCACTCCGATGAGCTCGAGTATGTATTCGGGACGCTTGATGTGCGGCACGGAGCGACATGGCAACCGGAGGATCGCAAGTTGAGCGAGGAGTTAGTGAGCTATTGGACGAACTTCGCGCGCACTGGCGACCCCAACGGAGAAGGTCTTCCATCCTGGCCACGCTACGACCGGGAGAAAGAATTGATTCACATCGATAGTCCAATCTCCACATCTCGCGACATCAACCGCGCGCAGTTCGAGTTTCTCCTCTCGCATGATAGGAGTTCGCACTAACCCACGCTTCTGCAGTGATGCGAAGTTCCGTCTTCGCGTTCGCTGCCATTCACTACGACGCGGTTGGTTCTGGCGGAGTGGCGAACCGGCAAGGAGGCTTCCGTTGGTTTAGTCCGGCGAGCACCGAAACGAAAATAAATGTATACTCTCGAAAATAAAAGGAGATCGTTCCATCGTGGCAACGCTTCAGAGGAGAGCACGCCTTCGATGTAACGTACTCCGCGGTCGCCGGAATGAGAGGGCCGATGGGTAGTACGGAACCAGCGGACTTGACTGATCTTTTTATGAGCGCGCATTTGCCTGGGCTCGTAAGCGGCCGCGCGCGTCTTAAGTCCACGCCACCCACTAGGAGAAGTTTATGAATCGGCTCCAGCAGGCTGTCCGCAACAACGGGGGCAAGACTCTTCTCGGCGCGGCTGTCTATTTTTACGATCCCGTCTTTCTCGAAATTTGCTCGCATCTTGGCTATCAGGCCATTTGGATCGAGATGGAGCACGGACACATCACCTTCGCTGAAGCGGCTGACCTGTGCCGAATGGCAGCTGGTTCCGGGATGTTGACGATGATTCGCATTCCGGACGTACAGCGCGCCAATGTTCTGAAAGCTGCGGAGTGCGGCCCCGATATTCTGGATGTTCCCATGATTGAGCGGCCCGAGCAGATGCAGGAACTGCGCAGGTTCGCGCGCTTTGCACCGGAGGGTAACCGCGGCATTTTTTCTGTCTCCCGCGCTGTAAATTACGGCGTTGCCGGCGGCATCGTCGCCAAACAGCAGGGCCTGAACGCCGATCTCTGTCTGATGGCGCAGATCGAGACCGATACGGCATTGAGCCACCTGGATGAATTGGCCGCTGTTCCGGATGTCGACCTGTTCATCGGCCCCGCCGATCTGGCTGCCAGTCTCGGTGTGCCTTCGCAGACGGGCCACCCCTCGGTGCAGGCGGCGGCGCGGGATATCGTGAAAGCGGCACGCGCTCACGGCAAATGTGTGGCCACGGCCTGCTCGCCAAGCGACTACGAGTTTTGGCTCAATCTGCAAATTGACCTGCTTTTCTGCACAAACGACATCTCGTGCCTGAAGCAGGCGGCGGGCGATTCCCTCAATGAGGCGCGGTCGATCCTCGAACGGAGATCCGCTCCGAGTTCTCGTACCCTCGCAGAGTCGAACGGATCTTTATTGGAATAACCGCCGTCGGCTACCGGGTTCGGCGCTGCCTTCTGGCGAATGAGAGCAGCGAAGCGAGACAATTCTATTTTCAGAATATGTAGTTTATTTTCGAAATGCGCTTGATCCCCGCAGCCTGGAACACGTAAACTGCTCCTCGCTATGTCAATGCGGGTTCGTCTTGTGGGTGCGTGCGCTGCGGCGCTCCTGCCGGTTGTTTTCTGCACCGCGCAGGGCCGGACGAAAGCCGAAGATTTCACCGTGCTTCACCCCGCTGATTACCGGCACTATGTTTCTCAGTTTGCCGCCGATGAACGCGAAGCCACCGGCAAACAGCCCGCAGACGCATGGCCATGGATGCAGGCGAACATCCCGCTCTTCGATTCAGCGGACAAACAATTCGAAGAGACGTACTACTTCCGGTGGTATGCCTGGCAAAAGCATCTCGTGGATACTCCGCACGGTTTCGTCATTACAGAATGGCTGCCGAAGCCGGAGCAGCCGGATGGCTTCTATGGAGCGCTTCCGGATGCGGCGCCGTTTCACTTGGGCGACGCGCGCTGGCTGCGGAATCCGCGTATTGCCGAAGACTACGCACGCATGTGGAGCGAACCTGGTGCTGGTCCGCGGAAGTACAGCTTTCCCTGGGCCGCGAGCGTGCGCGGCGTAACACTGGCGACGGGAGATGCGAAGCTGGGAATTGCGCTGCTGCCTGCTTTGATCGAGAACTACAAGGCGTGGGAAGCGAGCAACCTCGATCGCGCCGTGGGAATGTTCTGGCAGATCGATACGCGCGACGCAATGGAAAAATCGATCGGTGGCGACGGATACAGGACGCCGCTCAATACCTATATGGCGGCCGATGCAGGGGCGATCGCCACATTCGCGCGGTCAGCGGGCGAGCCGGCGATTGCCGATGAATACGCCACGAAGGCGGACAATCTCGAACAGCTGATTGATACCAGGTTGTGGAATCCGACAGACCAGTTCTATGAAGACCTCTCGCCTGCAACGGACTCCGGCATTCGCACGCAGAAGAAATTCAAAGATCCCGGTACAGTGCTGAAGTATTCCGAAGTGAGGGAACTGATCGGCTACATTCCGTGGGAGTACTACGCACCCACACCCGATCATGATGTCGCGTGGAAGCGGCTCTTCGATCCGGAGGGATTTGCCGGAAGATACGGCCCCACCACGGCGGAGCGCCGCAGCCCGCGGTTCCGCTTCGCTTCCGACGATCAGTGCACGTGGAATGGACCGTCGTGGCCTTATGCCACAACGCAGACGTTGCTCGCGCTGGCGAATCTTCTCGACGGCCCTGCGCAACCGTACATCGGAAAGCGGCAGTATTATCAGCTCTTCTCCAATTACGTTCGATCGCAGCACATCAAACTGCCGAGCGGGCGCGTGATCGACTGGATCGACGAAGACCTGGATGCGGATACGGACGAGTGGATCGCCAAGGATATCCTGATTGCGAAACACAAGCAGGTGGGCCGTGGCAATTACTACAACCACTCTGGTTTTGCCGATCCGCTCATCACCGGCCTTATCGGTTTACGCCCGCGTGCGGATGAAAAGCTTGTGCTCGATCCGCTGCTGCCCACGGGCGCATGGAGCTATTTCGCTGTGGATGGGTTGCCATATCACGGCCACATGCTTGCCATCGTCTACGACGAGTCGGGCAAGCACTACAACCGGGGCCGCGGGCTCACGGTTTTCATCGACGGCAAGAAGATTGTGAGCCGCGCGACGCTGGGCCCGATGGAAGCCGAGCTGCCGCGTCCGATAGACCGTCGAGCCACGCATTGAGGAACTGCATCGCGTGTTTCAGATCAGGATGATGATCAAAACGATAACCGCACTGGCACTTTGCACGATCACTGCGTCCGTGGCGGCGCAATCAACCGGCGGGATCGAACTGGCCCAGATTCCGGCCGGCTCATTCATCATGGGCGCTGATGCGCAGGCGCTTTCAAGCGCAGTCGTGAGCGGCTTCGGCGTGAACTCCGACCGGCCGGTGCATGGCGATTTCGACGAGTATCCTGCGCACACGGTGACGATCACGCACAGGTTTGCAATTGCGACGCACTTGGTCACTGTGCAGGAGTTTCAGCAATTCGATCCGTCGTACAAGGGCGTAGCCGCGTATCCCAACTACGCGGCAGGGATCAGTTATCAGCAGGCACTGGAATTTTGCGCGTGGCTTACGAAGAGGACTGGAAAGCCGTATCGGTTGCCGACCGAAGCCGAGTGGGAGTACACCGCGCGTGCCGGCCATCAGACACCATTCTTTACCGGTGACACGCCCCCGGCGCCCGGTGAGGCAAATGCTTGGGGCGTGGTGATCGGCGAGGGAACACCCGAGTGGGTGACGGACTGGTATGCGCCTTACGCTGCAGGTCCGCAGGTTGATCCAACCGGGCCGCTGCATGGATATTTTCGCGTCGTGCGTGGCGGCGGGCTCGATTTTAGAAAGTCGACGCCGGGCGAGATCTATCCGGCGATGGCGCCCTATTTCATGCGTTCGGCGAACCGCGCCAGCATGGCTCCCAGCTATGCGCCGAAAGAAGGGAACATCGGCTTTCGCGTGGTACAGGCGCCGATGCCAGCGCCGCATCCTTCGCCCGATGCGCACCACTTCTTCATGACGGACGTAAAGCAGACGCCGGTCGATGTGAGCGAGGGCCCTGATTCCGCCAAGCCGTTCTATCACGTGCATGAGCTATTTCCAAACTTGAACGGCAAGTCGATGCCGGAGGTGGGCTGGCGTGCAGGACTTGCGCCGGGACTCGGCGTGAATTATCACAACTCGGCGATCCAGGTGCTGTCGAATGGGGATGTGGTTGCGGCCTACTACAACGCACCGAACAAGGAAGACGATCCCGACCAGACCATCCTCGTCATGCGCCGCCGCGCCGGCGCGGAAGACTGGGACATGCCCGAGCCATGGCCCTACCTTGCTGATGCTGCGTGTGCCGCTCCGGTCTTCTGGAACGATCGTGGGCATCTTTGGCTGTTCTTCGGTTTTCCCCGTTTGATCGGTGCGCCGCCTTTCGCCTACACCACTTCCGATGACAATGGCGCAACCTGGGCGCAGATCAACTTTCCCCACTTCACCGCGCCGATCGGGCGTTACGTTTCGCAGCCCATCAATTCGGTTGTGCGCGCAAAAGACGGAACCATTTATATTCCGACCGACTCGACCGGACGCGACGCCGATGGCAATGGCTCCATCTCGGCGGTATGGGCGACGCACGATGACGGCAAAACCTGGTACGACACAGGCGGCCGCACTGCAGGACGCCACACCACGATTGTGATCGCCCGCAATGGAGACATACTGGGCTTCGGCGGAAAGAACTCCGCCATCGACGGACGCATGCCCCTTGCGACGAGTGCAGACGGTGGCAAGACGTGGGTGAAGTCTAAGACACCATTCGATCCGCTCGAGAGTGGCGAAAGGCCCAGCGTGATCCGCCTGGCCTCAGGGCGGCTGTTCTTCGTCGCCGACTACAATCCCAACCACCAGAAGCATATTCACAAGGATGGCGCCTATGTCGCGCTTTCTGACGATGACGGCAAAACCTGGAAACAGAAGCGGCTGCCGTCTGACATCTTGACCGTCGGCTACGTCACTGCCACGCAGGGCCCGAATGGAGTGATCCATATCGCGACATCGAAGAACGCAGTCAACTATGAGATTGAGTTGAACGAGGCCTGGATGCTTTCTGATTCCGAAGCCGCAACCCCTGAACCGAACCAAATAGCAAATGTTCGAGAACGCCACGAGAACAGGCCTGACGGAAAGCTCAGAGCAAGATGGTCCACGGGCCGTGCGAACGATGGCCGCATTCTGCTCGACGGCCTGCAGACGTTTTATTACCAGAACGGACAACGGCAGTGGACAGCAAACTTCCATCTGGGCAAAAAAGTTGGCGAGGAAGTGCTTTATCGTGTAGATGGATCCAAACTTTGGGAGAAGACCTACGGCAACGACGGGACCTGGACCTGGCGCAACTTTGATGCCACAGGCCAGCTGACGTCGGAGTCGCATTGGCGCGGCAAGACGCTGCTGAACACAAACTTTGAAGCCCCAGCTCGCGCTGCCGGTGCATTCATGCCGCGATCCGCGCTCACCCCATCCGTACAGCGTGAGATGGCCCGCTATTCGAACAACCAGTCGAGATTGGGAGGATTGCCCGTGTCGCTGGACTGCGTGAAATGGACGTGTGGCGCCACGTGCAGATCGGCGGGTATGAAGCCCAGGACGACGTATTGACCTTTGCCGAGATCGAGCTCGTTTGCGCCCGCAGGCAGCGGCTTGGCCCAGACAGCCATCGCCGGAATCTTCGGAGCATCGACTGCGTTCAGGAGCAGGAGATTCCATTGCTCGGTCTCTGGATCGAGGACGGAGTTTTTCTTCGACGCGTTGCGGACAAACCCGACGAGAATCTGCGCGTCCTGTACGAGATTGAAGTGGAGAGTTCCACCCGTCGCGGGTGAGATGCGGATACCTTTCATCCCGGCGAGCTCAGGAGCCAGATCCGTGATGGTGCTCGTCGAATCCGCGAACAGATGGGCGCCTTTCTCCACTGTGAACGTTTCGCCCGCGCCTGCTTTGAGCGTGAACGGAACCTGCGGCAGCGTGGCAATCGCTTTGCTTTGGCCAATCGGCGCGCCGGAGCTTAGCTGCGCGATCCGCGCGCGGAATGTGTCAAGCTCTTTCTCATACATGGGAAGGCACTGCTGCCAGTTCGGAAACTGATTCATGCCTCCGCGGAAGGGAATCTGACGCTGCGTGGTCTCCATGCTGGTCGCCGTCCGATACGCGGGACCTGCGAGGCTCGTCAGCTCCTTGAAGCGATCGACGCTTTCCGCCAGCAATCCCTCGGCGCGATGCAGGTGCGCAGCGTCGCGGTCGTGGCCGTAAAGGAGCACTTGTTCCGCAGCTTTGGCTTTCGCGTTGTAGAAGAGCATGAGCTGGTGAATGGCGCGCACGTCGTTGACAATGCGCTCGTACTCGGCTTTGTCTCGCGTGACAAATGACGCAGCGGCCTGCGCAGCTTCAAGGGCGTGGCCCGAAGCCTCGACAGTTTCGTTGCTCACGCCGATAGGCGTTTCGCCGTGATGCGGCTCGTGCTTTACTTCCTCTTCAACGTACTCGTTGAGGCGCTCGCCGTCGGGCGCGTCCCCGGTCCAGAGAGTGACCGCAGGATTGAAGCGCGCAGCGTCGATCAGTTGTGGCATCGTCATGCCTAACGTGAGCGCCTGCCGGTTGCCTTCCGTAATCCCGATACGCGGCAGGAGTCGCGGTTGGCAAGGGCCAGCGAACGTGTACGCCTGCAACAGCTTCTCGCCGGCTGCGGTTGAGCCAAACTTTTCTGCAAAGCGGCTCACCCAGTAAGCGTGCTCCTTCTCCGGATCGCGATTCGGATTCCAGGCATAGCGGCCCCATGCCTCAAACCAGATCCAGTCGCGGTCGGTCTGCTCCAGCAGCGGCGAAGTATTGTCGCCCGCCCACGGCCAATCCCAGTAGCGCAGTGGATACACGTGTAGGCCGGCGATGCCGATGCGCTGAAAGTTGGTGAGCGTCTCACGGATGAAATCGGGATCGCCCCAGCGGAACGGCTCGAGGTTCGAAAGCAGATGAATATTCGCAATGGCGACGTTGGAATTCCCGGCGAGCATCTTGAATCGATCGAGCACCGGCCCGCGGACGTTGGTCCACGTTAGCGATTCGCCATTCCACTTGAACATGGTGTCAATGTTCGAGTAGAGAGGCAGGGCGGCTTTCATCACCGCATCTATGTCCGTTGCATGCGCGCGCACAACAATCGGCGGCTCGGTTGTGATGCCGAGCTCTTTCAGGCCGTCTTTCACGCCGGGAATGATGGTCTGTGCGATCCACTCTGCGCCGTAGGGCGGCGAAAGCGCCTCGCCCAGAGTCATCATGAGGCCCGCGTGGGGATATTCGCGTACGAACTCCGAGATTGCGTAACGTGTATAAGCCGCGGCCAGCGGATCCGGGGCGGACAGATGGTAAGGCAGATGATGAGCGCGTGCAAATGCATGCGAGAGATGAATGTTGTAGAAGCCTTGCAGAATCCAGATGCCGCGCTTGTCCGCCTCGTCAGTGAGCCATTTGAACATTGCAATGTTCTGGTCCAGCTGCGCTGTGGGCAGCTCTTGCGCCTCAGGATATCTCGGCAGCTTGAGCAGGCTGGTGAAGGGATGTCCATTCCACAAATAGAGCGTGTTGTAGCGCTCCTCGGCGAGCATGTCGAGATACTTGATCCACGCAGCCTTGTCGTAGAAGAAGGGAAAATTCTGCGGCGTGTAGGGGTAATCGTACTCGGCGCCCTCGTAGGTGATCTCAGGCTTCTGCATGCCGATGCAGGTCCCGCGCAGCTTCATCGCGGGATGTTCCAGGTCGTCAATGCCCACAGGGAGTGCATGCATTGCGCGGATGCGGTCGGCGAGTTCCAACTCACCATAGAGAACGCCGGACGCATCGCTGCCTGTCACGATCCAGGTCTCGCCGACTTGCTGGATGAGGAATGCCTCTGCGGCCTGCGGCTGGAACTCGGGCAGATCGAATCGGTGGAGCTCGGGCGCTGTCCGGACTGCAGCAAGAATTCGCGCGCCAGCCGGCGCATCTCTCAGTTCCGTAACCGCGGCGCGGAGCTTTTCCGCTCCATACAGCTCGCGCGGCGTAGCGGATTTCTGTGTGATGACCGGTATCGAGAGCGCATCCGCGACACTGCAAAACGCCAGCAAGAGCAGGCAGGTCAACAATCCGGCCCCTCTGCCGGAAGTGATTTTGGGTTCGGTGGCCATCTTCAATTCAGGCCTTCTCAAAGAGCACAGCCATATAGGGCTTGCCGCTGAGAGTCATCTTCGACTTTCCGCTGAAGGTTCCCGGCATCGGCGAAGTGGTCATCGCCCATGGATCGATCATCGTTGCTTTGAACTGCGCTGTTGCGGGCAGCGGAAATTCGTACTCGCCCACGCAGTGATAGTCAAAGTAATAGAGGGATCGTTCGCCGGGATTGCCCGCATTCGGGTAATACGGCGACTCTGCGGCAAACAAGCCGCTTGTGCCCGTTCCCTCAAGCAGCTTGCGCAAAAACGTGATGCGCGCCGGGCTCGTGCCATGCAGTGTGCCTGCATCAGACCACACCGGTTCTCCGTTTGTCGTCATGAAGGTCTCGCCGTGCGTCGCATAAACGCCGTTTACGATCGCGCGCCAGAAACGATGCGTCATCTCTTCCGCAGAGAGATTGCCCCAGCGGCGCGCAATGTTCCCTTCGTACTGAATCTCGTCATAGATGATCGGCTTGTTCCAGGCCGCCAGCCGTTCGGCGGATTTGTCGAAGTCATATTCCTGCAGGCTGGCATGCGTGCACCACGGCTTGGAGTGGTCGTAGACGACGCGGCTGTGATGAATTGAGCGAAGGCGGCTATAAGGATCGCACTGCTGCACGATGCGAAAGAAGCGGTCCCAATCCGTCATGCTCTTCGACTTCACCAGATCGTATTCGTTGGCGATGGACCACCAGACATTTCGATACGCTGAGAGCCGAGCTACCGCGTAACGCAAATAGCGGTCATCGGCCTCTTCGCCCATGGACTTAAAACCCCATGCATCGTACGGATGAAAAAGAATTACGTCGGCTTCGATGTTCGCCGCCATCAAGTCCTGAATGCGTTGCTCCACGTGCTGAAAATAGGCGGGGTTGAAGCGCGTTAGATCGAACTTCTCCCCGCTCTCACCGTTGTCCGCCAGATTCTCCTGTTGCGCGGGACCGATGCGCTCAAAGGGCATCGCCACTGGCTTCTGCTGCCCCAGCGGTTTGGGCAACAGGCACATGCGGACTTTGTTGAAGCCGGCTTGTTGGAGATTCTCGAGCGTGGTCCGGTGGAGTGGTTCGCCGATAAATCCGTAGGAATAGCAGGTTGTGCCGAAGGGAAAATACGGCGTGCCGTCTGCGTATTGAAAATGAAACTGATGCGCTGTGCCCACAGGACCGCGATTGCCCACAGAGGCAGCAACGCAATCGAAGCTGCCGCTGTGGCCGGCAAGCTCGCGCGCGCTCCCGGTGGTAACAAAACTCCAGTTCCCAACCGTATCGGGTGAGAAGCGCACCCTGTACACGCCGTTCCCATCGTAAAAACCCGCTACTTCGACGTTACGATGTTCCAAGGCAAAGCGCGCACCAAACGTTACATCGACGAAAGGATTTCCGCTTGCAGGTCCTTGCGTTTCAAATTCAAAGATGCCCCATTGCTCGACACAATTGCTCTTCGCGTCCGCCACAGAAGCGTCTGCGTCCGAAGCCGCAAGTCCCGAGGCGACCACTCCCGCTCCAAGTTTGATTAACTCTCTTCGATTCATCCGTTGGGCACTCAGATAGCCGGCGTCAGTATTAGATCAACACCGGGGGTCGAGGCGAGAACCGTTCTACACAGTTTGCGAGCACAAGTCAAACTAATGCTCAAAAATGAAAATTATTCCAGCAACGGGTCGCTTCCAATGGTATAAAGGTTCTTTCCCGCGCTCAATTTCGGGATCAAAAAGGTGGGCCATCGCATGCCAGGGAAGACCGAGTCCCGCTCCGTAGCGAAGAAATCGACTCGCCGCCGCATTCCCAAGTGGGCTCTCCAGTCTTCGCCCAACGCGGTTGCCAATGAGCAGTATTACCTACGCAGCATTGGCCGCGCTCTGGATGTTCTGGACTGCTTCGACGGGAAAGCTGCACTGGCACTCAAGGACATCACTGCCGGAACCGGTATGCCGGAGTCCACGCTCTTCCGCGTGCTGCTGACCTTGGAGAAGCACGGATACCTCGTGCAAGCAGTCGACGGCACGTATCAGCTTGCTCCCAAGCTGCGCTTTGGCTGGCTCATCGAGTGGGGCAATCAACTACGAGAGAAAGCGCGCCACGAACTGGAGCGCCTGGCGCACGAGTTCAATGAAACGGCAAGTCTTGCCTACCTCTATGACGATCGGATTCATGTGCTCGACTCCATCGAGAGCTTTCACGAGATCCGCATGTCCAATCGCATCGGACGCGTCCTCCCACCCCATTGCAGCGCGATGGGCAAGGCGATCACCGCTTTCCAAGATCGTGAGCTGGCCGATCGGATTGTCGAAGTGTATGGCCTCTTCCGCCGCACTGAGCACACGATCACAGATCGCGGCCGTCTCTTTCAGGAGTTCGACCAGATCCGCAAAACGGGGATCGCCTGCGATCGGGAGGAGTCTGTCCTCGGCGGCATATGTTTCGGGGCAGCGATTCGTTCTTCCGGGAAGCCGGTGATGGCCGCGCTCAGTCTGTCCACGCCAGTAATCCGGATGACGCCCGAACGGGAAGAGCGGACCCGTGCAGCGGTGCTGGAGGCTGCGGCCCGAGTAGCGCTTGTCGCAAAGGAAAGCCACTAGATTCCCCAAATTCCCCGTTTCTATAGAACACCGCCTATGGGAATGCGCCGGATGTTGGCATATCCGTCCTTTCAGAGGTGCAGACTGTAATTCATTGAACCTTCATAAATTAGAGAAAAAGCGACCATAATTTTTAGAAACGGCGATTTATTTTCTAAAAATCTGTTGACTCTCGCATAAGAGTCTCTCTAATCTTTTCCAGATTCGAAAAGCTGCCTCCTGCGACGTTTTCCCCGATTCGGAAGGTTGCACGATCGCTTCCCAAGTTTCAACCGCCGGTGGGGCAGACTCGACAAAGACTTTCCCAGCTTTCGCCGGCAGCTGCGCGAGCTCGATGAGCGCGACGCCAAGGGGCTCACTGCAATCCGTTCCGGAGGTTCCTGGTCATGAGAAAAGTTGTCGGCACCGCGGCGGCTCTCGATGATCCGGGCAACTTCCTATCTCCCGAAGCGGCAAAGGCAGCGTCGCAAGAAACGGTCAATCACTCGCACCACCTTTGAAAGGAAGCCAAACGCATGACACGTCGAATTCTGAGCATTTTTACCGTTGTGCTTCTGCTGACCGCCTTCGCGGCTGCTCAGGAGACCCGGGCTACCCTTACCGGCCGAGTGACCGACCCGACGGGAGCTGTCGTTCCCAACGCTCCCATCATCGTGACCAACAGCGACACGGGAGCTAAGACGATCGTGAGAACGAACGCGGCCGGCGATTACACGGCGCCCTTTCTCACTCCCGGCAATTACGACGTTAGTGTATCGGTCGTGGGATTCAAGACCTTCGTGCACTCGGGCCTGGTGCTGCAGACCGAACAGACGGTAACGGAGAACATCACGTTGGCGCTGGGCAATGTGAGTCAGACGGTATCCGTCACAGTGGAAACGCCGCTGGTGGACACAGCCGATGCATCCACGGGCCAGACGCTTACAGCTGAAGAGGTCGAGGATCTGCCCAGCAATGGCCGCTCGCCTTTGGGCTATGCGCACCTCGAGTACGGCGCGGTAGCGAAGGGCAAGCATTCCATGTCGCAGGTGACTCCATTCGGCAATTCGACCGCGGATGATTTCTCCCTGGGCGGCGGCGCGTCCTCCTCGAACGAACTGCTGCTGAATGGCGTTCCGAATATGCAGGACTCAAGCCGCACTGCAGGCTTCAGCCCGGAACTGGATGCCGTGGACGCAGTGCACGTAGATGAGTTCTCCGCGAATGCCGCGTTGGGCGATACGTCGGGCGGTTTCGTGAACATCACCACCAAAGGCGGCACGAACCAACTGCATGGCACGGCGTCGGAGTTCTACAACGGGTCGCGGCCGTTTGAAGCCAGGCCCTATTTCACGAGCCCCGGCACGAAGATCACCTCGACGCACTTCAATCAGTTCGCGGGCACTATCGGCGGGCCCGTTTACATCCCGCACATCCTTCACGGGCGCAACAAGCTCTTCTTCTTTTATGCCTTTGAAGGATATATCGGCAATTCGCCGGCAACCACCATCACCAGCGTCCCAACGGCAGCGGAGCGGCAAGGCGACTTCTCCGCCCTACTGGCGTACACCTCGCAGGATCAACTCTACAATCCGTACCAGGGTTCGAATGTAGCAGGCGAGGGATGGATTCGCCCGGCGATTCCGAATAACTGTCTCACCGGCGCGTCGAGCAATTGCGCCTCGTCTAACGCCGGGCTCACTCTTGATCCGGCCGCCGTGGCCTACATGAAGCTGATTCCGATGCCGAACTACAACGGCGCGTCGACCAAGCCCGACGGGGAGAATAACTACTACGCTTACGATCCGACCAGCAATAACTACAAATCGAATCAGGGGCGCTTCGATTACAACGTGAGCGATTCCGACAAGCTCTTCGTGGAGGGACATCGCAGCCAGTACGACCAAAGCTCGGCGAACATCTTCAACAACGCTCTTACGGGAAGCAATTCCACGACGATTCTATGGGGCGGACAGATCGACAACGTCAAGACGTTCTCACCCTCGCTCAACTTCGAAACGCGGCTCGGTTTCAGTCGTTACGAGAGCTTCGGCGGGCCAAACAGCCTGGGGCAGAGCCCGACTTCGCTGGGCTTCGCCGGATATCTTGCCGGCAACTCCACGGCGCTGGCGTTGCCCTACATCACCTTCAGCGGCGAGGCGTCGAACATTCTTCCCAGCCTGAGCGGCAAACCAAGCAACAGCGAATACTTCGACGACATTCAATTGTTCGCCAGCCTGAATAAGACGTGGGGAAAGCACTCACTGAAGTTCGGAGCAGATATCCGCTCCAACAAAAACTCGGCGCTTTCTCCGGGCGCAGCCGATGGCGAATTCCAATTCAACGCGGCGAATGGAGATTTCGTTACGCAGTCTCCCAACTATGCAAAGCTCAATACCAAGCAGCCCTTTGGCGGCGCACTCGCGCTCTTCGAACTCGGTCTTCCCTCGTGCTCCTCGAGTGACGGCTGCTATGCCATCAATCAGAAATATCAGTACGACAATTGGTATTCCGCATTTTTTGCGCAGGATGACTGGAAGGTCCTGCACAACCTGACCATTAGCGTGGGTCTGCGCGTGGAGCATGAGACGCCGCTGGTCGAGAGCAACAACAAGATGGTGCAGAACTGGTACCCGAATCTGACGAACGCGACCACGAGTCCTGGCGGTGCGAACTACTCGAGCGAGTACTCGGCTGATGTTGCCGCGATCAACAAGGCCGGCTACAACAACTACCTGCCCAGCACAGCCAATTTTGCTCCTAACGGCGGCATCGTGTACACGAGCTCTGGCAATCGCAGCGCCTACAGCACGGCAGTGGCCTATCTAAGCCCGCGTTTCGGATTCTCGTATTCCCCCGATTCTTTCCATGGCACTCTGGCTCTTCGCGGCGGCTTCGGCATCTACGTGAGCCCGTTCAACGACTACACGGCGGGCAGTAACTACGGGTTTTCGCAGCTTTCCTTTATGACCACTTCCAACAGCTCGGTCAATGGAGGCTACACACCGATTACGACGTTGTCGAATCCGTTCCCGACAACTTCAGGAAATGTAAACTTCAACCCGATCCAGCCGCCGCTGGGCTCCTACTTCGGCGCTAGCACAAATCTGGGCAACAGCATCGGCTGGACTTCACCGGTGCACGTGCCCTATGCCGAAAAGGTCAGCCTCGATATGCAGAAGCAGTTCGTGAAGAACTGGCTCGTTGAGATCGGCGGCATTCACGTACTTCAGGTCCACAACAGCTACAACAATCCTGTGAGCTCCATTCCGTACCTGCCTTACCTCGACCATACGCAGTCGAAGAACAGCCCCACAGCACTTGCGGTATCCAATGCGATGGCGGTCAAAGTAACCAATCCATTCGTTGGGCTAATGCCCTCGTATACGAGCTCATCGGGTGCAACTGTGCCGAACACGACGGCTCTCAATACGAACTCGCAGGTCACGGTCAGCCAATTGGTTCAGGCGTACCCGGAATACAGCGGCGTCACGGAGTCTCTGGTTCCCGGCGCGTCTGCAAATTTCAATGCGCTGATGTTCCGGCTATACAAGCGTATGTCCCACGGGCTGGAGTTCGATTTCAATTACGAATACTCGCGGCAGCTAGGAACGACTGTGGCCCAGCTGAATCCGGGCGGCCCATTGTGGTATGGAGAGACAACGTCGGACTTCCCGAATCACGCTTCCGTAACCGCGATCTATCAGTTCCCATTCGGCAAGGGCAGGATGCTCCTGAACAATTCCACTCTGCTCGATGAGCTGATAGGGGGATGGCAGCTCACCTCGATCTATCAATATCTCTCCGGCACACCGATCCAGTGGTCCACCAACGCGAATTACTCCGGCAACTTTAGCGGATTCAGCAATCATCCGCACAATACAAACGGGCCTTCGTTCAGCACGTCCGGGTTCGACACAAATTCAAATGATCAGCCCGGATCATGGAATTTCAGAACGTTTCCGGAGTTTCTGCTGCGCTCCGATCCCACAAACAACTTCGACTTCTCGATCATGAAAAACTTCACGATCTGGGAGCGGGTGATGGTGCAGCCCCGCGTGGATGCATTCAACGCTCTGAACCACGCACAGATGTCGTCAGCGAATGTCAGCCCGACGTCCGCATCCTTTGCTGACGTGACGGGCCAGCTGAATACGAATCGCGCTCTGCAGGGAGGCGTTCACATCTTCTTCTGAAACCGTGCGGATAAGGTCAGTCGAGCTCCAGCTCTATCGTGATACGTTTGGCGGTCGAAAGGGGGAGTTCTGCTGCACGGCTTGGTGCGCGGCTCTCAATGCGGTACAGAGTGCCGGGTTCGAAGGGAAGATGAACGATGAAGTCGCGTGCGACCCCATGCGGATCGACCGTGATGCGCCAGATCTTCGCGCTGGCGTGCTCCACGCGCAGGCTCACCGTGCCTCCGGTCGTGACGGGTGCGTCGTCCAGGGCGAGAGACTTGCCTTCGGGCACCCAGCCGGCAAGCAGTCCGGGAAGCAGATGGATCTTGCCGTCGCGTTCGTTCAGCAGCATATCGCGCAGTAGCAGCACGAGGTTGGCATTGGCCCAGGCCTCGGGCATGTCGCCAGTGCCTTCCATGTTGCTGCGTTTGCTGTGCGGCGTATCGCAGGCGCGCAGCAGATCCACGTCCACCAGAATCTCTTCCTTCCATACGTTGGTCGTGTAGCTGTGATTCAGCGCCGCCTCGAGCAGCGCTGCGGCCTTCTCTTTCTCACCGCGCAGTAGATACGTTTCGGCTATGTTCATCGCCTCGCCGGCCCAAACGCCCGCAGCTCCGGCCCATGCCACGTTGGTCGGGAGGCCCTGCTTTTCTTCCCGCTCCATGCGGGCAATCAATCCACTGATCAGAGGGTCGTCAGGCGCATAGAGCTGCGTGGGGTACACGGCCAGAAAGCTCTGCGAGTACGCACCCTCGGGGTTGGTGGGCATGGCCGGCAGATAGGGTGGCTGCGTTTTCTCGAGCGTTACGGCCCTTCGCACGCTCTCGCGGATATCGGCCGTGTACGCCCCATACTCGCGATCAAGCCAGGCGGCGTCCTTCTCATCACCTAACAATTTTGCAGCGTCGCGTGTTACTCGCTGGGCATAAGCTGCCAGATAGTTGTGCGAGTAGGAATGGCCTTCGGGCAATCCCGAATCGCCGTAGCTCCACGGCAGCAGCCCATACCAGTAGGTCTTCTCGCCTGGCTTCAGTTCCGGCTGTGGTTCGGGACGGCATTTGGAAGAGATCATTCTTCTGATTGGCTCTGCTCCGGAGGGAACGTCAGCGATGCCTTCCAACCTCGATTCCTCGCGATGGTCTCGAATCCATTCAGCCGATCGCACCAGGGCCGGGAACGCTTGAGCGAGCCACTGCCTGTCCCGCGAGAAGAGATAATATTCCCACACCGCGCCCGCATTACCGCCCGCGTTGTCCCATGCGGGCCAGCCGCTGACCGGTGGTCCATCCCACTCGCCATCGTCGTTCAGAATGTGCAGCGCATGTTCCACGCTCTCGCGCGCGGGACGCATGTAGTTCGCGACCTCCAATGCGCGCGCCTGGAAATACTCGCCGCGGCCCCAATACTGCCGGTACACCGCTGGACCGTCCAGAGTCCAAAGATCGCCGCGGGCGTCATATTCGGTGAGGATGAGCACGTAGGCAATCGACGAGTAGTAGAAATCGTTCAACTGTTTTTCTGGAAAGTCTATCTTTGTTCCGAGTGCCCAGAGGCCCTCCCATTGCGCGACGGCTTTGTTGAGTAACGATTCGCCACCTTCCTGCGACAGCTCCGCGTTGCGCGCCGCCGGCCACTCATACGGCAGCTCAATCCATACGGTCTTCGTGCCATGCGCAGGAATGCGGTCGTGCAGAACGAGCATGATGCCATCGCTCTCTTGAGACGCGGCCATGCCATCCGTTTCGGTCACCAGAGCGACGTCCTCGCCGCCGAGAGTGACAAGCGATTTTCCTGCAACGTGTCCCGGCAGATTGCGCTCCCTCCCACTAAGCTTAATGGCCACATCCGCTGCTGCCGCTCCCTCATTGCGGAGGCTGAGCCGCACCATATCCATCCCTCTCGCACCGGAGTTGCGATCCGGCAGCTCTCCCGGCTTTGCGTCCGGGTCTACCGCGAAGGCAAGCTCGTCGAGCGTCAAGTCCGCGGCCCGCCCGCTCGACTCAATAAACGGATAACGCCCGCGATAGAGCACCTGCCGCGTCACCTTCAGCGGCTCCGAGCCGGCAAATGTTTCAATGGCCAGTTCGCCATCCATCTGGCTGCTGAAGCCAATGGGTGCATCGAGCGGCCTGCGCTTCAGGCTCCATTGCGACCACTTCAGATTGCCCTGTTTGTCAACGATGGTCTTGTGGCTGCCCATCGGCAAGCCAATCAGGCTTTGTGCATCGGTATTCGACCAATGATGGTCAATCGTCACCTGGGACAAAACCTGACCGGCAAAAGCGAACGCGCCGATGCACACACAACCTGCCCGCTTCCAATTCACAAAACACCTCAACGCACAGAGTGAAGCTGAAGGTTACTGTTCTGCTTTGATCGTCGAAAGCGTCACAATCTCGCCCGGCTGTATGACGATCTCTTCAGGAACAGCCGTGACCGCATTGTCTTCTTCCAATCCTGTGCGTTCCATCTCAGCCCAGGGATGAGCGGCACCACCTATTGTGAGCCGGCGGGCGGTTGCGGCGCGGTTCACGATCACCAGCGTCTCGTCTTGCCCATTCGTGAACGCCGTCGTCAGGAGGTCGGGATCGCTGCTCTCCGCTCCAATGCGCTTCATGCCTTTCCGAATGTGGCGGCTGTAAGCGCCCAGCACGCGCAGTTCGAAGCTGCTCGCCACAGGGGCCCACCCCTTCGTCCGCTCCGGTTCCATCAGTGACCGCGAACCGGCAAAGCTGGGTTGCTCGACGTCGAGCAGCAGCCAGCAATACATCAGGCCGACGGCGTCCAGCTCCGTCAGATTCTTGTGATAGAGCTGCGCCGCCTGAAGCGCAATGCGGTAGGAAAGTTCCTGATAGTGCGGATCATTGAAGCAGATCTCGGTCGCCAGAAATTCCTTGCCCTCGCCGGCCGCGTGCATCGCCTGCATCGCACGGTCATATAGGTCGGGATTTGACATGAATTCCTGAAAGTCGTACTCGTGCGTAGCCGCGTAGTCGATCACCCGCCACGCCTGCGGGTCTTTACGCAACTCCTTCATTCGCGCGATGCCTTTGAACATGAAGCTGGCATCTGCCATATGAATGCGAGTGTGCGTAAAACCGGCTTTGTCCAATTCGCGGCGCAGCGTCACCGCCATGGTGTTGAAGACATCCGGCGGCTGGTCGACCTCGTTCTCGAGTCCGACAATCAGCGGCGCCATTCCTGTAGCAGCCTGTTCTTTCTTGCAGTACTCGACCACGATGCGCGCGTATTCCTGCGGATTCGCAACGCGCCGGACCTGCCGGTTCCATGTGTCCACGACCGTCGATCCGTTGTAGGTTTCGGTTGCCCACGCGGGCAGCGCCCACAGTTCGTAGATCACGTCACCGCCAAGCTCGACTACATGCTTGTTGTAGTCGAAACTCGACATTTCGCTGTTGGGGAAGTTGTCGCCGTAGTAGTGCGGAGTCGCGTCGCGCAGGTCGTCCAGATTGCTCAAATCCGGCTTGAGCTGTGTGCCCATTGGGTACTCGCGCGATAGCAGCAGGTTATAGCGTTTGAGCATCTGCCAATAGGCGCGCTTGCCTTCATCGCTCATCTCCAGGTAGGCCGGAATGCTTGGGCTGCCGCCGAAACCGAGTATGGTCTGGTGGACCTGATCTGGGCGGATGGAGACGACCACCGTCCGGATCTCAGGCCGGAGCAGAGCACCCTCTACTACGTCGTGAGCGGTACGCGGGGCCGCGTACATCAGTTGGTGACGATCCAGATCAAAGAGCAGAGGCGCGTTGAGCAGTTCGGCGCCGTTGACGAGCACGCGCACGGCCAGATGTGCGTCCGCAATTACGGTGAGTGTGCGGGCCTCGCCCGTATATTGCCGATCGAGGTCGAGCACTGTCTTTTCGGGATAATTGCCCTGGCCCTGATAAAGGCCCATCGAATCGTAATACCGTTCCGATAGGCGGACCTTGCTGGCGCTCAGCTCCACCGTGAGCCCCGCATGTGGCCCGGTGAAGATCCAGCGCAGCGTGGTGCGCGCGGGCAGTTCGCCGTTCAGCGTAATTGTGCGCTCAAAGAGGGCACTCAGATTGTCGTGAAAGTATACGCGCGCTATCTCATCCGGTCGTGACCAGCCCGGCCCGGCAGGGCCATCTGAAACGAACTGGAAACTCTGCGTAACCTCACCGCCTGCGGTTTGCGGAGACGGCAACTGCACCGCCTCTTGCGCCCACCCACCTGCCGCACACAGCACCGCAACCAACAACACCGTCCGTCGCATGGAGTGATTATTTCTGAGCGCAGGTTTAGACTGTCAAGCTCACCGCGCGGCGGCAAGATGGCCACGCAAAGGAAAAGGGCTCGGCAAGCTGCCGGATCTTGCCCTCCCTTTCCCCTCAACCGCGATCGATCTCAGTTGAAACTACAACCTCTTCAAAAACGCAATCAGCGCGCGCTTGTCCGCATCGCTTAGGTGGTTGCCATCGGGTGACAAGTCTGTGCCGAAATAATGGCCACGATTCACGATCAGGTCCGGACACTTGCTCAGGTTGAGCATCCTGTCCACCAGATTGGCAAATACCTGGCGAGCCTGTTCATCGGTTGCATTCGGGCCCAGCTTCTTCAGATCGGAGTCGATCTGCACCACCAGCTCCAGCAACTGCTTGTCGTGCTCGAGCTTTACCGTTGGATCGTCGCTGTCACTCAGCGGGTTGATGTTGGTCAGCAGGCCGACGGGCGTGCCCTTCGGAATCGGTCCGATCTGGATCATCTTGTCTTTGTCGTCTAGTAGCCAGGGAAAAAATCGGCCGATGCCACGCAGGCTCTGCAGCGCATCTGGCAGGTAGCCGTAGGAGATGCGCAGATAGGTGTCCTGTGTGGTGCGGTCGATCTTGCCCGGAATCTTGTCGCCGAGCAGTTCGTCTTTGTCGCGCTTGTCGGGCCACAGCATCTGCTCGATCGAGTTCTGAAACGACTGCAGCCGTCCCTGCACGGAAGGATCAGGATTGAACTGGCCGACACTGTTGTTCAGCAGATACGGCGCCGTAGACCAAAGGCTGACCAGCGATGGCGGACGCGTGTAGCCCCGCCCACCCGCGGGCATCTGGTAGCTCTTCGGCTCGCCGGTATAGGGCTGGTACCAGGTGATGGTCCCCACCGACGGCAGATCCTTATACGACTGCGAAGAGAAGTTATCCCAGATGTTGCCGGCGATCGCATTCGTCGCCAGCGGACTGCACGCATTAGTTTGCGTCAGCGTCACGGGAATGCGCAACTCCGTTGAAAGATAGTTGTGATCGAGGAAATCGGGCGCTTGCACCATCTGGGTCATCTTCTTCTTGAAATCATCTGTATTGGTCCACGCCCAATACTTGTTCCAGCAGTCGAGATAGTTCTTCCCCGCGCAACCTCCGCCCTGGTCGATTGCAATGGCCGCCACGTCCGGCGGCGGAGTTGGGATTTTGCTCGAGTGGCAGCGTGCGCAGTTCTCCGCAAACACTTGCTTGCCGCGCGGCACAAGCGCCTCATCTTTCTTCAGCTCTACCGCGCCTCCGGGAGCATCCGCCAGATGATGCGCGCCACTGGCAGCCACCAGAAACAGCGCCATATCCGGCGTCTGATTTTCCGTCGCCGCAAAGTACGCTGAGTTCTGGCGCGCGATGGCGATGGGAATCGGCGTGACGATCTTGCCGCCTACCAGCGCATTGAAGTGCAGCAGCCACTCTTCGCTGAACGTCCCGATGTTGAGAAACACGCGGTTCAAAGCGCCAAGCACGCCCACCGAATCAGAGCCATCTTTGAGCACGCGCGGCGTGAAGACGGTGTTCGGCGGCTGGAAGTATTTGGTGAGAGGTCCGCTGCTCACATAATCATTGAGCTGCTTGTTGTTCTTCTGCGGACCTTCAAGCGTCTCCTTGCCC
This sequence comes from Occallatibacter sp., assembly GCA_035508375.1. Taxonomy (GTDB): domain Bacteria; phylum Acidobacteriota; class Terriglobia; order Terriglobales; family Acidobacteriaceae; genus Telmatobacter. The sequence goes on from DATJNF010000061.1 coordinate 70,866, forward strand.
CAACGAAGCGAGTGATCCAACCGCTCCTGCAGCAGATAGACCGCATTCATGGTGCGTGGATTGTTGATGTTGTCTGTGGATACAAATGATGTGTCGAGCGAGCCGGGTCTCGAACAGTGAAAGAGCTGCCAGATGAAGTTCGACTTATCGGCTTCCCAATAGAAGATCCGGTCGATCCAGAAATACTGTGCGCCCACTTCGGAGCTGAGATTCTCCCACTTGGGATTGTCCGGGTCTGCCGGCGGCTTTACCGGATTTGGCCCCACATGACAGAAGCCGCACGACATGCCTACGCGATAGGGGCGCACAAGGTTTTTGTCGTTGTAGTATGAGGGATCGGTATAATAGCGGACCGGATCCCAGTGCTTCGCCGCTGCTTCGTTAAAGTCGGGATTCGGAAACAGCCGCAGCCCCACAATACCCGTTTCGTATCCATAGAACGAGCCCACCGGAAAATCCTTGCCGTCCACCGTGGTGCCGCGCGAGCCGATCTTCACGCCCGGATATTTCTGCGCATTCTCGAACGGGTCGGGTTGGCAATCCGCGCGGCGCTTATCGAGCCACAGCCCCCACCGGTCGGGGTCGGGTCCGGTGGCTTTCTCAAAGCACGGATCGTTGACCAGTCCCAGATACTCCCAGCGATGATCGCGGCTGAAATTCGGATCGATTTTCAACAGCGCCGGATGATCGGAGAGCACCTTCAGAAAATCCAGTGCACCGGCGCTGCGGAAGATGAGCGTGTCCCATAATTTGTCGTTGCCGCCGGACCACACAAGCCACGTGTTGCGGCCCTTGATGAGCGCGGTCTTGTCGGCCGCAGGCGCGGCTGCGGTCAGATCGATGCCGCCATCCATATCGTGGAAGTAATCCTCATCCGCGGCCACAAACGTGGAGGCATCGCGGCCCGCTCGCAGGGGTTCGTCTTTCACGTGCCCTGGCCGGGGCTGGCTGAGCCACCAACTCAAGAATGCCGCGCCAACGAACGCAACCACGATCACAACAATGCTGAGTAGGGCCGTGAGCCAAGGACTCCGTTTATCCGTCACTGAAATTTACCTCCGCGCTGCGGTACCACCTGCTTTTGAAAAGTATCGAAGGGCCCGGATGCCAGGCAGAAAGAAATACGCTCCGCCCCGCACCGTAACAAACTGCGGCATCTCCATCAGGCGTTTCCGCACATGGCCTGCCTGCGGAATGGAGAATGTGTTCGTAAACGGGCAGCCTTGCACCGGCTCGCGATTGCCCAGCAGAGGATCACTTTCTTCGGTCAGCCCGTCAAACTTTGTCCGCGCCATCCACGCGTTCTGCACAAACTCGAACTGCCGCTCGATGTTCGCGTTGAGCGCGATGAAATGCAGGCCGCGTTCGGGATCGCTGGTCGGCGCGGGTTGCAGCGCCTCACCCGGCGAAAGGCCTGGCCCGTACTCGCGCCCACGCCGCAACACGCGGTGAAAGCGCACCGCCGCGGCAAGGTCCTCATGAAGACTGGTCTCCCCGAAGCCGAGCATGTGCGCCAACTGTGAGAAGATTCCCGATGGATTCCCAGGCAGATCGGGCGTTCGTGGATTCCCGCGCCGCACATGCGCTCCAAACGGGCAGTGCATGCCGTCGGCATCATCCGCATAGTTGAACTGGTTCAGCCGTGCATCCTGCCGCCGTTTCGCGTCGTTTCCCGTCGTGCCTACGCCGGCAATCTGCGTCTGGACGAGTGGTGCGAGCGGTGCACCATCTTCCAGCCTGCGCCCCACCATCGCTTCGGCCACGCCGTAGCCGGTCTCGTGCGCGTCGCGCGTCGCCTCGTCGACGAATTGCCAGAAGCCGCGCACATCCTGCCGGAGCTGCCGGAACACGACATACGTTCCGTTCTTGCCCAAGTCCTTTTTCCCCGGCTGATCCTCGGCATCCGGCAGATCGCTGGCGTTTGCCTCCTGCGGATCAAGCAGCGGTCGATCGGTGTAACGGCTGTACTCGTTGGGATAGCCGAGCAAAAATTCGCCCAGGCATGTGATATTTCCGTACGCGAGCTGATTGCCGTTCGCCGAGACCGTGCGAGTCCGGGTCCAGTCGATCTGCGGCTGGCTGATGCCGTCGATGAAGCCGAAATGCTCGCGCCCGCCCAGATCCGAAGTCGTCAGCCGGCCAATCTCGTTGAAGCCTTCCTGATACCACGAGCCCTGTATCGACCGCAGCCATCCATCCAATTGGCCGGGTTCCGCAAACACCATCGCCAGAAGGTGCGGAATTCTGCCGTTGCCGCCCCATGCCCACGTGGAGGGAGCGTTCGCTCCCGTATCGCCCAAACGGCGCGAGCGGTTTGCGTCGCCCGCCATGCCGGAGAGAAACTCAGCGGAAAATCCAGTCACGACATGATCCGGAACCTCGAGTGCCTCCAATCCCTGCCACGTAAACGCAATCTGCAGCGAGGTGGACGGCACAGGACTCCTCTCGAGCGCGGTGGTCACCGGCGCCTGGGCAAGCCATGTACGCGCGGCCTGCGGGTCACGGACGTTGAGCAGCAGATACACAGCTTCGGCCATATTGCCGAAGCCGAACCGCACCAGCCCCTGCACGTCTGTGTAGTCCACCGCCGCGAACATCCCTTGCTCCTTCAAAAAAGCGCCACCCACTGCCGGAGCTCTGCTTCCGACAGACTGGCTTTTTCAATTCCTTCGCGAATGAGGGTGTTTCTCTTCAGATCGAAGGCCGTCAATCCTGGATACGCCTTGTACCAAACGTCCGTCGGCAGCTCGTGCCGGCGAAGAAAGTACTTGAACTTCTGCTCGTTCTTCGCACCGTCGAGCACGAGCCATCGCGACGACGGATACCCCACGCCGTTGCTGAACACCAGGTTCAATCCCCAGCCGACTTTGTTGATGAAGTCGTCCATGTAGGTTTCGAGGCTTCCGTCGTAGTTGCTGGCGAACAGCAGCCGCCCGCGCTCGTTGATAAACACCCAGCGCGCAAAGTGAATCGTGCCCACCCGCGCGAGCTGCCCCCGCGTGTAGATATGCCGGGTCGTCCAGTTGAGCAGCCACAGCAGAAAAACGAGTGTCCAGCGCCGGAAGAGCCCCGGCTTCAGACTGCCCATCGCCGTGAATTGGTTGGTCACGTCGTAGTCCTCAATCGTGGCGAGCCGCTTTTCCTGGCAAGGGTCGACACGCGGCGCGATTTCGGGATCGCTCTTCTCGCGGCTGCGCAGCTGAAACGCGAAGAACGGCAGATAGAGAAGCAGCAATGGCGAAAAGATCAGTAGCACGAGCGGCACGGCAATCAGATGCGCCGCGTTCCGTAACCACCAACCGAGCGGCGTGGCAGGCGGTGGCGTCAGCGCGAGACGGCCTGCACGAATCTCCTCCTGCAGGAATGCGCGTAGAGCCGCATGAACTTCCCGCGGGCTTTTTTGCGCAAACGCTGCCGGCCGTTGTTGAAGATGGGTGTCAAGCGCCTCGCGCAACGCATCTTCTTCGCGAATCTGCCCGACGCTACGCCCGAGCCAGTTCACATAATCTGTTGCCGAAGCAATCTCGCGCTCCTTCATCCATTGCGCAATGTCCATGCCCGGGGTAAAACCTTCGCAGCAGGAAAAGATGTGCTCCAACCCCTTGCCGGCGCGCCTGGCCAGATCGGCACGGAAGGCATCGGCCGGCCCGTCGAAATCGGCCAGAAAGGCAAGGCTCAGCGGATACTTCGGCGCAGGGATTCCATAAGCCACTTGCAGGTCACCGGTCGTCTGGTCATCCAGAATTACGAAGCGGGCCACGTGAATCTGCGAGAACTGCTCGAATGGAACCAGCGCGTTGGCTGGATTCACGCGCCCCGGAACGAAGTTCATCGACGCCAGCAGACCGCGCAACTCGGCCTCCCGCTCCGGCCGGAGCGGGACGTTCACCAGCACATTGGACTGCGGCATCATGGGACGCGCTTCGTTCGTATGCCCATCCGGTTTGCCTCATGGGGGCGACGCAGCCAGCAGGTTTCTGCTGTTCCGGTTCCGCTGCGCAGGCCGATATCTTTTTGTGTTAGTGAGCCATTGACGGCTTCCGTTTCGTGTATACGCAGATTGGTCTAAGACTGGGCTGCAGCTCCGAATTGCAGGCAAAAATGAATCAGGGGCTTTCCGCTCCAGTACACGCGCCCAAGATAAAAGTCCGGTCCAATCAGCCGGATCTCATCGCGGATCCACTGCGCGACCTCAGAGGTCTTCGAGTAGTCGAGGACGATGCATTCTTTGTTGTCCAGCAGGCTCGGAGCCTTGTACACTTCCGCGACGATTGCGCTGAGACCGAAGGGGAGAATGCGATTGCGGAGTACGCCATGCGCCCCGTCAAACGTCTTGCCTTGCCAGACAAATAGAGTGATGAACTCCGCAATCTCAGGACTGAACACGGTGCCTGATGCGACGATGGCCGTGCCCTTCGCCTGCCCGTTGGGAATATCTCCCGCCGGGCTCGACGAAAAGAGGGAATCGAGGTCTGCAGACGACATCTGCAGCAAGCCTGGTACATCGTAAGCCATTTCGCGAGGCTCCTTGCCGAAATGATTCGGAGATGACCGGTTTTCCGCTATGAAGCTGGTGGGAAATTATGGAATTGCCGTGATTTGCTTGTCAATTAGTTTTTCGTTGGCGCCGCCGGAGAATAGGTTTGGAAATCGAAGAATGTTTCGCATAGGCGTGGCAACAATAGCGGTACAATCGTCGCAATCGCGTGTGACCTTGAGGTTCGACCCATGCGTGAAGATCGTCCAAGCGCGCGTCTCAGCGCATGGCTCGTGGCGGCCATGTTCGCCATCATCGCGGTTCCGGCGGGTGTTACGCTGCACACAGTGCGCGTCCCCGCAACCGTGCAAATCGCCAGCGCCAATCCCACACCGCATGGCTATAGCTGGAGCCTGCTGCTCTTTATTGTGCCCATCGCGGTCATCGGCGGCTGGTTCGTGCCCAGCGAAGGTGTGCGCATCCCCAAGCGTGCCTTCTGGCAGACGCTGCTGTTTCTCGTGCCCGTGGGCTTTGGGCTGGATTTTTTCTTCGCGAATCGCTTCTTTACATATCCGAATGCCGGCGCGACGCTGGGTATCGGCGCTCCCGCGCTCGGCGGCGCGATTCCCATCGAGGAGTACTTCTTTTACTTCACCGGGTTTCTCGCGGTTCTTCTGCTCTACGTCTGGTCGGGCGAGTACTGGCTCGCGGCGTACAACGTTCAGGACTACGAGGGTGCTTCGCGAAGCATACGCCGGATGCTCGGCTTTCATCCCACGTCGCTCATTGCGGGGCTTGTTCTGATCGCGGCAGCGATCGCCTATAAGAAGCTGCTCTCTCCTTTTCCTGAAGGATGGCCGGCCTACTTCATCGCGCTGGTCGCCGGCAGCACCGTTCCTTCCATCGGCCTCTTCGCGACCGCGCGGCGGTTCATCAACTGGCGCGCCTTCAGCCTCACACTGTTCATGATCCTGCTCATCAGCATGTTTTGGGAGGCCACGCTGGCCGTTCCGTACAAGTGGTGGGGTTATCAGCAGAACGAGATGCTCGGTCTGTTCATTGGTGCATGGGCCGGGTTGCCGATCGAAGCGGTTGCCGTATGGATCTCGGTAACCTTTACCACAACGATCGTGTATGAGGTGTTGAAGCTCCGGTATGCCGGGCGTCAGACTGCCGCGCGCGACGTGGTCGATAGGGTTGCAGTGAAAGAGGCGAGCTAAGGACAATGACGTCCGATCACTCGCCTCTCCGTCAATAGTTGAAGCTACTTTCCAAACAGCTTCAGATCAATTCCCGCACCCATGGCCTTGTATCCCTCGTCGCCGGGATGCAGATGATCGCCCGAGTCGTATGCGGGATTGAACCAGGTGGGCTTCTGCGGATCGCGCGTAATCTGGTCGAAGTCGACTACGCCGTCGAAGGTTCCGCTGGTTCGAATCCAGTCATTCACTGCTTCGCGCACCTGTTCACCCTTCTCGGAGTAATAATTCGCGCCGCCGTACGGCGTAAGGGTTGCGCCGATCGCCTTGATGCCGTGCTCGTGTGCGGCATCGGCAATCTGCTTCAGCGCGAATTCCAGCTGTTGCGCATTGATGTCGTCCTCGGGCGCGGTCAGGTGTGCCAGCCGTCCGATGTCGTTGATGCTCTCGAGCACGATCACATACTTTACGCCATCCTGCGCGAGCACATCGCGATCCAGCCGTGTGAGTGCGCTCGGTCCCGCCGTTTCGTTCAGTACGCGATTTCCGCCAATGCCCTCATCCAGTACCGAGACGTTTTCCATGCCGTGCTCCTGCTTCAAGCGATTGGCCAGCACATTCGGCCAGCGCAGATTCGCATTCAGCGTAGAGTGCGCGCCGTCTGTGATCGAATCGCCGAGCGTCACGATCGCGCGCGCGCCGTTCGCCGCGGGCACGTCGACGCCATCGACGAAGTACCACGAAGTGACCGTGGTGGGCTGAGGCAGGGAACTCGCGCCCGCTACATCGCCATCAGCAAAGAAATTGTCCTGGTCGGCGAAGGCGTGGTAGGTTTCCGCGCGCATGATCTGGTTGGGCAGATAGAAGCTGATTGCGACATCAGAGAGCGCCGGCACAGCCAGAGGCACCGGATCGGAAAAGACTGCAGCGCCCGGAGCAATGCGCACACTCGTCGCGCCACCGAAGGTGACAGCGTGATCCGTTCCATCTTTGATGGCGGCGCCGCCCGCGCTGAGCGCCGCGTGCGCGTCGCTGATCGTCAGCGGATCGCTGCCGAGCTCATTCGTAAACCGGATGCGGATCTGGTCGCCGCCATTAGAGACATGGACGATCTCACGCAGCGTGGTGGCTGCAAATGGACGCACATTGAATCCGCCGAGGGCCAGCATCGGCGAAGCCGCCCATGTGCCAACCCATTCCAGTTTCTCCGTGGGTTGCCCGTTAGCTGCTCCAGTTGCGGCGATCAGGAAAACAAGACTTGCACTCACACTTATCCAGCGTTTCAACATCAATAGCTCCCTTTGCACGCTTATTTCGAATGCAGGGGGAGTCTATCATGGCTCAGCTCGTCGATTCTCAGTTGCTGGTCTCAGTTGCTGGACGCGTTCCCGCAGCGACTGCGCGTCCGCCGGTGCACGCACCTTCGCGTCGTTGTCGAAGTACACGAAAACATCACGTGTCGCCCGTTTGCGCGCATCTTTGGCACTGGCCCGGTCTCCGTCGCGCACTTCTTCTCCGCCCGCCCAGCGCACCACGCGCTGTGCCCAGGTCTCGATTGCCGCTGGGTCATAGCCGCTGGCATAAAGTTGCTCGCTGCCGTGCAGCCGACAGTAGACAAAATCCGCTGTCGCATCCATCAGGAGCGGCCACTCAACAGAGTCCGCGACCACGAGCGCAATCCTGTGCCGGCGCAAAAGGGCGATAAATTCCTCGCAGAGAAAGCTCGCGTGGCGAATTTCGGCAGCATGCCGCAGAGGCCGATCCCGCTCAACCTCGAACCATGTCGTTGCTTTGGGCCGGTTGCTGTGCTTCCGGGCAAACTCGGCGGCTTCGGCATGCGTGCGCGGCAGTATGCCGAAGAACGCATCGAAGAGCGCCGCGTCGAATCTCATATTCGGTGGGAACTGCCAGAGAATCGGCCCGAGCTTCTCGCCCAATGCCAGCAATCCCTGCGCGAGAAAATTCCCCAACGGCTGCTCCGGCTCGCGCAATCGTCGCATATGCGTAATAAATCGCGAGCCTTTCACGGCGAAGACAAAGTCTTTCGGTGTCTCCGCATACCATCGCTTGTAGCTCGCCGGCCGCTGCAGGCTATAGAACGAGCCATTCAATTCAATCGTGTCGAAGTGCTGCGAGGCGAACTCAAGTTCGCGGTGCTGCGCCAGCTTCTGCGGATAGAACGTTCCGCGCCAGCCCTTGTAGCGCCAGCCGGAGATCCCGATGCGAATGTCGCCCAGACGTTTCATCCTGAATTTTTTCGATGCGCGGTTGTCCGAACGCGTCCGAGCTTGGTTTGACGGGCTCGCGCCCCCTTTGCGAGACTCACCTTGATGCAATACAGCGGCAAGGTTGAATACGCCCACGAGCGCAAGATCAGGCAGCGAAATACGCGCCTCTACCGTCTGGCGCACTGGCCCATCTGGATATGGGTTTTTTTTCTTACGCCCGGGCCGCTCACCTTCAGCCTGTTTGCGCACGGCTTCAGCCGCGGCAATTCAATCTGGCTCGGCTTGGTGCTGCTCGGCACCGGCATTGCGGGCCTTTGCGCGCAGCTGCCCGGCGTTGAACCGCGCCCCTACATTCTGCGCTTCGATGAGGACCGGCCCAATCCGCTCTACCGCAAGGTCTGCTACACCTTCGCGTGGAATTGCGTCATCAACTTCGCTCTGCTGAATCTATCCGGCCTGGTCATCGCCGTCGTCACCGGCACCTGGTATCTCAAGCAGATCTACCAGTACGCGTACTTCCCGCTCTGCGCCGTAATTCTGCTTCTCGGCGCCGCAGGCAAGCTGCCGCGCGTGGGCCGCTCCACCAAACGCGAGGGCATCGAGCGCCGCTATTTCTACGGCTCCGTCTGGTCTGTCACCATCGCGCAGACGGTCCTGTTGATTCTCTGGAAAGCATTGCCGGAGACGCGTACTGGCAGCCTAGTCAAGCTCGTCATCTTCGTGGGCGTCCTTGCGGCCATGGGCATCGCCTCGTCACGAGGCATCCTGCCGCGCACCCGGCCTATTCTGCCCGGCGAGTTGATTGCGGACTAACTACGATCCTGCCGAATTCACTCAAACCGCGCAAACCCCTGCTCGATCTTCCCAGCCAGCGCGTGCGGATCGTCATGGAGGTTGTAGTGAATCTCGAGCACGGTCGCGGGAGGCGCAGCCAGCGCCTTTAGAGCCTTTGCTGCAGCGTCCCAGTCGATAGTGCCGTCGCCCGGCCACAGATGTTCATCTTTCTGCCCGTGATTATCGTGCACGTGGACGGAGACGATGCGTTTGCCGAGCGTGGCAATGGCTTCGGCGACGCCTACGCTGGCGTGCGCATGGCCCAGGTCCAGGCAGATCCCGATATTGTCCAGGTGGCCCATCTCGAGAATCAGCATCAGGTGCTCGGGCGTGGTGGCTTCGCTCAGCAGGTTCTCCACCAGCAGCTTTACACCCAGCGGCCGCGCAAAGGCCCCCAGGTGCTCGAGCGCCGTGTGCGCATACTCGATGGTCCGCGGCGACCAACCGTCCATCCGCTCGCCCAGATGCACCACCATGTGCTTGAAAGGAATATGTTCGGCCGCTTCGAGGGCGCGTTTCACCTCGTCCATCGCGTCGATACGGCGCGATTTTTCAGGATGCAGGACATTCACAGCGGGTGCGCCGGCGCGGCCCATCTCGCGATCCGGAAACAGCGGGGCGTGCATCGAGAAGGGCGCGACCGGCTCGGAGCGGAACCATTCGGCCAGCTCAAGGACGTCTTCGCGGCTGGTGTAGTCAAAGTGCTGGCGGGCGGCAAAAACTTCCACCCCCTGCGCCCCCGACCGGCTGGCAATCTCCAGCAGCCCGGGGTGCAACCGATGATTCAGGAAAAGGTGCGTAGAAAGGACGCGCTGCATGGTTGGGAGTTTCTCGAATCCGGCTCCTGCCGCTTAGGAAATTCACGCAAAGGTCTGACGCTTGGATCGCCTTGCGACGTGCAGGAAGCGGCAATCTGGCGCACTCAGTATCTTAAGCGTCAACTCTCTAAACTGCTCTAGACCGGCATCTTCATTCTCTCATCTTAAGATGGCGATGCGGCGGTGGAATGGGCCAGTGTGTGCACGCGGAAGCAAGAGGCGGAAAATATGGGCGGCAGCTCTGTGGCATTGGCGCCACCGGGGCACAAGGACAACCTTGCACCCACCCGGTGACGGGGAAGGGCAACACGCAGTTAGAAGCGATCCACACTTGAGTGGTTGCCAAGCTCATGGATTTGATTCTTCCGAAGTACCGTAATGTGATATAGAACGCCCCTCGACCGCCCAGATTATTTCTCGCCTTTCTCCGTGAAGCTGATAGGCCTGCGTCTCCCCTCCGCTTCGTCAAGTCTCCCGTCGAGGTCGCGCACCGATTACTGCCATGGCACCGGCGAGGCCTGTGCCCATGTGCCACATAGCCTGCTGCTGCGTCGAAAGAAAAGATCCAGTTTTTCGCATCTCCTCAGCCCCAGCATAGACTGGGAACACGAGTGTGGAACCAGAAGCGGCAGGATTAGGTGCGACCACCAGGACATCTGGCGCCGTCGGTAAGGCCAGTGCGGAAATGCGGGAATGTATTATGCGGAAGGGGCCGGTTCGCACGCGCGATTCGCGAAACCTTGGTCCGTTACGTTTTCCGGGGTCAGAACGACCAAAGCAGTGCAAACCTTGAAACGGAGAGAAGAATGCAGATGAAGTGGATGCAGGCCGTCGTTGCGTTAATGGCAATCGCCGCATGGAGCGGCGCGGCGGCCCAGGATCAGAGCAGCGCAACCGCGCCGGCGCAGCCCAATTCCGCCAGGCAGACGCGGCAGCAGGCTGCAAGCGAGTCGCAGTTCGATCTTGGCGTAAGCGGTTTTGAAGTCTTGAACGAATCCTCCACTGGTCTGGGCACGTACCAGGCCCCCAAGAACACCGCCGGTGGGATGGTAGAAGCACGCTACCTCCTCAGGCCATACGTCGGCTTCGAAATGACGTATTCCTTCTACTCCGGCAGTGAGACTTACTCTCCCGCGCCCGGCGCCTGTGCACTTACCTGCGCGAACAAGCCCCTCGAACTTGGCTCAAAGAGCAGCGAGATCGGTTTTGACTACGTAGCCTCGAAGAGGTTTGGCAATCTCAGGCCCTTTGCCGTGGGCGGCCTCGGATTCTTTATCAGCGCGACTCCTGGCCACCTGACTGACACAGGGACCCAGACTGTCGTCAGGCCCGTATTCATCTACGGCGGCGGCCTCGAGTATGCCCTTTCGCAGCACTTCGGTATTCGCGGACAGTTCCGTGACAACATGTACAGGGCTCCGAATCTTTCCCTGATCTATCCCGCGACCGGCCAGTACACGCACTCCATGGAGCCCATGGGCGGCGTCTTTTACGCGTTTTAGCTGCTGTATTCGCTTTCAGGGCGATGCGCAATTCGAAGTCATTGCTGTTCCCGGCCGGCGAATACAGCCGGCCGGAGAACGTAGCACATTGCGACCGCTTTCGACAAGACTTGCAATTTGCGCGCGATACCCATAGTATCCGCAATAGAAAACCGGCCTGCAAAGCAGGTGGGTGATCAACGCTGGTTGAACCTACATTCATTGAACAGGAGCTCGACTCGACCATCGGTTCTGTGTGCCGTGTCCGCCAGTCCGGAATGCCTAATGAACCGCGGGGAGCTCCACCGTCTTAGGACGGGTTCACCAGCGCATTGCTCACGGCCCAGTGGGTCGGCTTTCTACTTCTTCGCCTGACGGCTTCGGAGCGTCGCTCCCGCGCATCGCGTATTCTTCTCATCAGGTGCACCCAGTCCTCTTTCACATCGGACCAGTCTTTGTTCCATCGTATGGCGCCATGGCGGCGCTCGGCGTGCTGCTGGGGCTCGCCGTCGCGCAGCGCACGGCCCGCGTAGCCGGCGTCAACCCGTTGCACATGTGGAACCTCTGCGTGGTGGCATTGTGCGCGGCCCTTGCCGCGCAGCGGCTGCTGCTAGTTGCCGTCAACTGGAGTGCTCTGCGTCTGCATCCCGCGTGGATGTTTGGCCTGGCAATGATTCATCACCCGCTGTTAGCGGGTGTTGCGGTGTTCGCCGCGCTGGGATTCGGGATTCTGTATGGTTACTCCCATCGAATGCCCCTTTTCGCCACTGCCGATGCGCTCGCTCCGCCGCTTGCGCTGGGCCTGGCGTTGGAGCAGGTGGGGGCGCTGCTTGCCGGCTCCGGCTACGGCACGATGTCCACCGCTGCGTGGGCTGTTACTTACACCAGCCCCTATGCTGCGCTCTGGAGCGGAACGCCGCTGGATGTCCGGTTGCACCCGGTGCAAGCCTATGCGGCGCTCGCATTTCTGATCCTCGCGGCCCTCCTCTTCGCGTGGCTGCCCAGGCGGCGTCAGCAAGGCGACGTGGCCGGGCTCTGGCTGCTGGGTGCGGGCATCGCAATCTATGTGACGGAGCTCTGGCGCGATCCCGAAGGGCGTGGCGTTGTGCTCGGCGGTGCGCTCGATAGCCCGCAGATTGCCGCTGTGCTGATGGTGCTTGCCGGCGGGCTCGTACTGTGGGAGCGCGAAGGGCGTAGTCTCTTACCATCGCAACAGCACGAAGCCGCAGAGGCGGGTCAGGGAGAAGCGGTGCATGAGTGACCTGAGCACCATCGATGTCCCCGCCGAGGCGCGAGGCCAGCGGCTCGATCAGTTCCTCGTCCAATTCTTCGCCGAACATTCCGAAGCTGTGAGCCGGTCGCGCATCCAGCTTCTCATCGACCAGGGCGACGTGCAGGTGAATGGCGCGCCGGAAAAAGCCTCGTTCAAACTGCGCGGCGGCGAGAGCCTCACCATCACCGGCCAACCGCGCCCCGCGCCGCTGCAGGCAACTCCGGAGGCCATTCCGCTCGACGTCGTGTATGAAGACAAGGACCTCGCCGTTGTCAATAAACCCGCAGGCATGATGGTGCACGCCGGCTCGGGCCAGACCGAAAGTGCCCGCAGCAAGGGAACGCTGGTGAACGCGCTGCTCCACCGCTTTCGCTCGCTTTCCTCCACGGGCGGCGACCTGCGCCCCGGCATTGTGCACCGGCTCGATAAGGGGACCAGCGGCCTGATCGTCGTGGCCAAGAATGATCGCGCCCACGCCGCGCTGAGCGAGATGTTTTCCGGCCGCCGCGTCAAAAAGACGTATATTGCGCTCGTTGAGGGCGAAGTGAAGCGTGACAAAGGCACTATCACGGCGGCCGTCAGCCGCGATCCGGTACGGCGCACGCGCATGACCACACAGCCTAACGAAAATGCCCGTTCCGCCGTCTCTCACTTTGAAGTGATCCGGCGCATGGCTACGCGGTTCGGCAAGTTTACGCTGGTGCAGGTGCGCATCGAGACCGGGCGCACGCACCAGATCCGCGTGCACATGACGTCGATCGGGCACCCAGTGGTGGGCGATACGCTCTACGGCGGCGCGGGCCAACTCACGGACCAGGAGGCGCTCAAAGCAGCGACCTCGCGAGCTGCGCGGCGCAATGCCGGACCGGAGCGGCTGCGCCTCGGCCGCAACTTTCTGCATGCGGCGCGGCTCGAGTTTGCGCATCCGCTGAGCGGCAAGCTGGTCACACTGGAAGCCCCTCTGCCGCAGGAGCTTGAGGCCTTTCTGAGCCAGCTACAGGCCACTGTGCCCAGTTGAGGTTACCGCCCAGATGCGTTTCGAGATGTGTCGCAGCCGCGGGGACGCGTGCCCCATTGTTAAAATGAGGAAGTGATGATCAGAAATCTCTTGTGCCTTGCGCTTGCGGCTTGTTTCGCAACTGCCGCGGCGCCCTCGCAGCAAACCTCGCCCAGTGCTCCGGCGCAACCCGCACAGAACCAGACGCCACCGGCACAAAACTCCACGACGCAACCGCCACAATCCTCGCAGGGGCAGCCAAATCAGCCGGGCCAGGCAGATGACAACGCCAATTCCAGGGTTTTCAAGATCGGCGCCAACGAAGTCAGCCTGATCTTCACCGTGACCGACAGCCACGGCCACTATATTCCGAATCTCACCCAAAATGATTTCGCGCTGCTCGACGACCAGAAGGCGCCGGCCAGGGTGAACTCTTTCCATCAGCAGATCAACCTGCCTTTGCGGGTGGGCCTGGTCATCGACGCCAGCACGTCGATTCACTCGCGCTTCCAGTTCGAACAGCAATCGGCCATCGAATTCCTGCTGCAGGCGCTCAAGTCCCGGTCTGACCGCGCGTTCGTGATGGGCTTCGACGTGACGCCGACCGTCACGCAGAACTGGACCGACGATATGGATGCGCTGGAGCAGGGGATTAACAAGCTGCGCCCCGGTGGCGGCACCGCACTCTTTGACGCGGTCTACACGGCGTGCCGCGATAAGATGCTCACCGAACGCGGTCCTGAGCCGGTGCGCAAGGCCATGATCCTCATCTCGGACGGCGACGACAACCAGAGCCGCGTCTACCTGAGCGAAGCCATCAAGGAGTGCGAACGCGCCGAAACCATCATCTACGCCATCAGCACCAACTGGACGCCGAGCCGCGGGCCGGGCGATAAAGTGCTTGACGAATTGGCCACGGAGACGGGCGGCGAGGCCTTCTGGCCGCCAAACGTTGAGGATATGGCCACCAGCTTCCAGTCCATCGAGACCGAACTGCGCAGCCAGTACGCCTTGAACTACACGCCTGCAGATTTCCAGTACAACGGAGCCTTCCGAACTATCTATCTCTACTGTTACGACCGCCGGTACAAGGTGCACGCGAAAAAAGGCTACTTCGCCACAGCCGGGCCGTAAACGATGCGAAAAAATTGAGCTTGAATCGGAACGCGGCATCATGCCGCGTTCTTTTTTGTCCCGTTTTAGCACACTCTGCCGGCTTCTTTGTCCGGAATTGATCCGCTCCACAGATTCCTCACGCGGCGCTCTCATCGATTCGCGTCGGGGTCCGATGAAATAGAAGAAGTGCGGGAAATAAAGACTGACACTGGGGGCTGCGTTGATCCGGCAGGCGATCTCGTGCGACATCTGCGGAGCGGAGAAGCGGCAGACCAACCACTGGTTTGTGGCCTACGAGCAATCGGGAGAGTTGCGCGTCAGCGGATGGACCTCGCGGCGTCGCACCCGCCCCGGTTCGAAGCACCTGTGCGGGCAAACCTGTCTGCACAAACTGGTCGATGATTTCATGGCCCGATCGATCGCTGTGCGCCCTTCGATCCCGGATGCCGAACCCGCGCCGCCCGCTGTCGCAATCGCCGACACCAGCCTGACCTCCAACGCAGCCTACGGGGAGACAGGGTCATCCATTCGCCTGCTCCCACCCGCCGCGCCGCCGCCCATCCTTCGCTCACCGGAGCCGCTTCGATTTGAAGCCGCGGAGCCGCCCGCTCCACTGGATGAGCCCCCGCGCTACGCCTCGCGCGCCTGGCGTTCTGAGGCATGGGAACGCGAGCGGGAGCGCGGCCAGAAAAGCGAGGTCGCCGGCCGCCGTGGCCTGTGACGAGCGCAAGGCTCTACCTGCGCGTCACGCACAAGAAGGTTCGCGAAACGCTCGCGGCCTCCGGAACACCATTGAGCATGGAGGCTGCTGTGTGGATGGATCTCTTCCTGCTCACCATGGCTCTGCTGCCGTGGATGGCGGAATGCGGAGCGAAGTTCAAGACAGCGCGGATGCGCAACGGAACGCTCAGCCCTGCGTCTGCCGAGAATCGAGCAGCGCCAGCAAACCCGGCTCGTCGATCACCGGAATCTTGAGCTCGCGCGCCTTGTCCAGTTTGGATCCAGCCTCTTCTCCGGCTACAACGTAGCTTGTCTTCTTGCTGACAGAGCCAGCCACCTTGCCCCCCGCAGCTTCGATCTTTTGCTTTGCCTCGTCGCGGGTGAGCGCGGGAAGCGTGCCGGTAAGCACAAAGGTCAACCCGGCAAGCTGCGTGGAGCGCTGCTTCTTCTCCGCCGTCATCAGCACGCCGGCGTCTTTTAGTTTTCGGACAAGCTCCTGGTTCGAGGGACGCGAAAAGAAGTCAAGGATCGCCTCGGAGATGCGTGGGCCCACCTCCTCCACGCGCTCCAGTTCTTCCGCGCTTGCCGCCATCACCGCATCGATCGAGCCGAACTCTTGCGCCAGCAGCTCCGCCGTGCGCTCGCCCACGAAGCGGATCCCCAGCCCCATCAGCACACGCGCAAGGCCGGCATTCTTCGATCGCTGAATCTCGGCAAGCAATGTCCGTGCCGATTTTTCCGCAAACCGCTCCAGCTCGACGAGCTGCTCCTCGGTGAGTGAATACAGATCCGCGACGCTCTTCACCATTCCCCGATCGAGCAGCTGCTGCACGGCCGCATCGCCCAGCCCTTCGATGTTCATCACGCTGCGGCTGCCGAAGTGCAGCAGCGATTCGCGCAGTTTGGCCGGGCAGTCCGCATTCACGCACCGCCAGTCTGCCTCGCCCTCTTCGCGGACAACGGCGTTTCCGCATTCTGGACACTTTGCAGGAAATGAAAATCTGCGGTTCCCACGCGGGTGTTCTTTGTCTTCGACGACTTCAACGACCTTTGGAATCACATCGCCGCCGCGCTCCACCTTTACCCAGTCGCCAACCAGCAGCCCCATTCGCTCGATGAAATCCGCATTGTGCAGCGTTGCGCGGCTCACCGTCACGCCGCCCACAAACACCGGCTTCAGCATCGCCGTCGGCGTTAGCTTTCCGCTGCGGCCCACCGTGATCATGATGTCTTCGAGTTGTGTGACGGCCGACTCGGCGGTGAATTTGTACGCGATAGCCCACCGCGGTGCGCGGCCCGTGTAACCGAGCCGCTGCTGCGTGCTGTGCGCATCCACCTTCAATACCACGCCATCAATCTCGTAGCCGAGCGTGGCCCGCTTCTTCTCCGCGTCGTCAATGAACTTCACCATGTCGGCAACAGAGTCCACGCGGCCGCGATGTGGATTCACGCGAAAACCGAGCGCAGTCAAAGCATCCAGCGTCGCCGTCTGGCCGGCAGCGAAATATTCTCCATTGACCAGCAGGAAGTAGGCAAAGAAGACCAACCCGCGCGTGGCCACGATGCCCGGATCGAGCGTGCGCACCGTTCCCGCGGCCGAGTTGCGCGGATTGACGAACGCCGGTAACCCTTCGCGCTCCCGTTCTTCATTAGTGCGCAAAAACGCCGCCTGCGGCATGACACACTCGCCGCGCACCTCGAATGCCTGTCCCTGCGGGAGGCGGGCTTTTTGGAGCCGTTCTGAGGTGATCGAGAGAGGCACGCTGCGAATTGTCCGGATATTCGAAGTGACCTCTTCGCCGATCTGCCCATCGCCGCGCGTAAGTCCCAGCGCGAGTCGCGCGCCGCCATCCGATGCAGCCTCATACCGTAGCGCCACGCTCAACCCGTCCAGTTTCAGCTCGGCCGTATACTCCACCGGCAAATTACCGGCCAGCTCATGCACACGCAGGTCCCAGTCGGTAAGCTCGTCGGCGTTGTACGCGTTGTCGAGCGAGAGCATCGGCCGCGAGTGCGGCACCTTCTTGAATCCTTCCGCCGGCTTGCCCCCTACGCGTTGCGTCGGTGAATCCGGCGTGATCAGCTCCGGATGCGCTGCTTCCAGCCGCCTGAGCTCGTTCACCAGCGCGTCATACTGCGCGTCGCTGATCTCCGGCGCATCGAGAACGTAGTAAAGGTGCTCGTGGTGGCGGATCTCAGTCCGCAGTTTTTCGATCTTGTGCGCGGCAGCATCGGTCATAGGTAGGAATTATAGAAAAGGGCCGGGAATTCGCGTGCGGTTTAATAGAAGAGATGCGGTACGAAGCAGCTCGTGTTATTGGTGACCAGGTCAGGAGATTCGCGGATGCCCATGCCCGCCGGTTCGCCGTCGATGACCCACGAGCCGAGCACGGCCGTTTTGCCAGCGGATTGCGCCATGGGTGCGAGCGCCTGGTAGACATACCCCTGTGCATTGTCGCCGTCAAGTGAGCCTGCAATCACTTTTCCATCTCGTACCACGGCAATGCCCCCACCTTCGCGTCCGAGCAGCGGTTTGCGCACATAGCTACTGAGCTCACGGGGGCCGCTGAGGTAGGCGGGCAGAAGCAGCTCGTGGCCAGGGTTCAGCTCCCAGAGGATTGCCAATAGGGCTTTGTTCGACCACATCATCTTCCAAATAGGCTCGATCCAGAGCATCGAGCCCCACTGGCGGCGATCCTTGCGCGGACCGTATTCCTGCAAGGATGAAGAAGGTGGCAGCGTCGAGAGCGCCTGTGGTCCGAAGGGCTCATTGAGCAGCCACTCCCAGGGATAGAGTTTGAAAAGCGTTCCGATAGGCTTGTTTTTGAGGTCCACAAACCGGCAGTGCTTCGAGTCCCAACCTATCTCGTGCATTCGGATGTACTGCGTGCGCATCCCGGCCTGTTCAGCCGTATCGCGCAGATAGCTCACTGTCATGCTGTCTTCGGTGCTGCCGCCCGAAGCAAAGTAGACGGGACTAGCGGTGTAGTCCTTCAGGTCTTTCCATTTCGCAATGAGTTTTTCGTGCATTGAATTGAACTGATCCCGGTCGGGGAAACACTCCTGCATCCAATACCACTGCACCACCGCGGCCTCAAGCAGGCCCGTCGGCGTATCAGCGTTGTATTCGAGCAGCTTGATGGAGCTCCCGTCATAAGCAAGATCGAAGCGGCCATAGATTGCGGGCGGCTCGCTATTCCACGCGGCGCGGATGGCCGGTACGACCTCTCTGGGAATGCGCATTTGTGCGAGCCGGTCCTGATCGAGAATCGCGTCTCCGGCTGCAAGCGCCAGCTTCTGCAACTCCGCCGTGGCAGCCTCAAGCCGGTCGATCTCCTGGGAGGTGAATTGCCAATACGCACTCTCATTCCAATAGGGAGAGCCATCGTCGAGCGTGTGATAGGTGAGGCCCAACTTTTCGACACGCTTCTGCCAGTCGGCGCGCGGATTCATCGTCATACGCCGCATCTATTCGCCTCCATCGCCGAATCCGCCGAACGAGCCAAACCCACCACGGGTGACGCTGCCGCCAACCACGGCATCGCCGACGTGTCCACCGCTGGAGCCACCATAGATGTAATGTGCGCCGGTCGTGCCACCGGTTTGGCATGCGGACGGTGGCAGAAGATGATTCTGCGCGTCAACGCAATCCTGACGCTCATCGCGGCACGCGGTCATGGACAGAGCAATAGAGGCAAGAAGGACGAGGCGTACTTCCCGGGATCTGCGCATAAAGAATGGGCCCTGAGTTTCCAGAAAGGATACGCAAGGCCCCGGGTTACGCGCAATGCCTCCGACCCGTCATCTATTTCGCGTCGCCGTCATCTTTCAGCCCGCGGAACTTCAGCATCGGCTCGATGCTTGGCTGCGCGCCGAGCCAGTTGGAGTACATCTTCGCCAGGTCCTCGGTGTTGCCGCGCGAAAGCACCATCTGGCGGAAGCGGTCGCCGTTGGCGCGCGTCAGGCCGCCGTGATTCTCGAACCACTGGAAAGCATCATCGTCCAACATCTCCGTCCACAGATACGCGTAGTAGCCCGCCTGGTAGCCGTTGGCCCAGATGTGCAGGAAGTAGCTCGAGCGATAACGGGGCGGGACATACTTGATCCACAGATGCGTCTTCTCGAGCGCGTCTTTCTCGAACACGTCGGGGTTCTCGAGTGGCGCGGTCACCGGCAGCGTGTGCCACTGCAAGTCCAGCTCGGCGGCGGCGAGAATCTCGGTGAGCATGTAGCCCTGGTTGAAGGTCCGCGCCTTCTTGATCTTGGCCGCCAGCTCCGCAGGCATGGGCTCGTTGGTCTTGTAATGGCGCGCGTAGTGATCAAACACCTCCGGATAGCTGGCCCAATGTTCATTGAACTGTGAAGGGAACTCCACGTAGTCGCGTGCTACCTGCGTGCCCGAAAGGCTGGGGTACTCGGTATCAGCAAACATGCCGTGCAGCGCGTGGCCGAACTCGTGGAACATGGTCGTTACGTCGTCGAAGCTCAGCAGCGCCGGTTGCCCAGGCGCGGGCTTCTCGAAATTCGCCACGTTGTACACCACCGGCTGCACGCCCAACAGTTTCGACTGTGTCGTGAATACATCCATCCACGCCCCGCCGTTCTTGTTATCGCGCTTGAAGTAATCGCAATAGAACAGCGCCAGGGGCTTACCGTCGGCATCGTAAACGTCGAATATACGCACATCCGGCTGGTATACCGGAAGGTCATGCCGCTCCTTGAACGTGAGCCCGTAGAGCTGATGCGCCGCGTAGAACACGCCGTTCTCGAGAACATTGTTCAACTCGAAGTACGGCTTTACCTGCGACTCGTCCAGATCGTACTTCGCCTTGCGTACCTGCTCGGAGTAGAACTCCCAGTCCCATGGCTCGAGCGTAAAGCCACCGTGCTGTGAATCAATCAGCGCCTGGATATCCTTGGCCTCGCTCGCTGCCTTTGCCGTGGCCGCCGGTACCAGCCCGTCCACAAAGTGCAGCGCAGCCTCAGGTGTCTTCGCCATCTGGTCGGTCAGGTTCCACGCCGCATAATTCGGATAACCCAGCAGCGCCGCCTTTTGCGCGCGAAGCCGCGCAAGGCGGGCAATCGTCGAACGCGTATCGTTGGCATCGCCGCGTTCCGCCCGGTTCCACGAATGCTCAAACAACTCCTGCCGCGTAGCCCGATTCGTTAGGAAAGTCAGATCCGGTTGCTGCGTCGTGTTCTGCAAAGGAACGAGCCAGCCCTGTTGCTTGCGCCCCTCTGCCGCCTGTTTGGCTGCGGCCAGTTGTGCCTCGCTCAATCCTGCAAGCGAAGCGGCGTCATTGGTTGCGTACGCGCCCGCCTTGGCCGCGGCCAGCAGCTTGGTCATGAAGTCGTTCTCGAGCTTTGCATCTTCTGAGTTGATCTTTTTCAGCTTGTCCTTGTCTGCATCCGAAAGGTTGGCGCCCGCCTTCACGAACTGCTGGTAGTCGTACTCGACCAGCCGCAGTGATTCCGGATCGAGGTGCAGCGAGGCGCGCTCGTCGTAGATTGCCTTGATCCGCGCGAACAGTTTGGTGTTGAGATAGATCGCATCCTGATGTTCGGAGAGCCGCGGCGCCTCGTACTCCTGCACCTTCTGCAGATCGTCATCTGTGTTCGCTGCGGTTACGCAGTTGAACACCTCCATCACGCGGTTCAGCAACTGGCCGGATTTTTCCATGGCCACAATCGTGTTCTCGAAGGTCGGGGACAGGGAATCGTTGGCTATTGCATCGATCTCCTGGATCTGCTGCGCCATGCCCGCGTCGATCGCAGGCTGGTAGTCGCTGTCCTTGATCTTGTCGAACGGAGGAGCCTGGAAGGGCAGCGTGCTGGCCGCATAAAAAGGGTTGTTCTGACCGAAGGCTGCCTCGGTGTTCTGTGCGCGTGCCAAAGCCGGCACGGCGAGAGCAAGAACCGCAAAAATCTGCATAAACTTCCTCAACTTCTCTCGATCGTTCATAGCGCGCGTCTCCCCTCCTGATTGTATGAGAGCGCCCGCCCTGCACTCGAAATTGCGGAGCCCGCCGGCGCCTTTCAAAAAAAGCCCAGCCCGTGAGGGACTTTCCACTTTTCTGTCGCTATCCAAAGTGACGGCCGCTCCTGGTGGAGCCGGCCCATTTTAAAAAAGGAGTAGTTCCATGTACCGCGTCGCTTCCCGTTCAACCACTCACGCAATTCCGTCGCAAGGCTTACGATTCCTTATCCACGCTGCAGCCATGCTCACACTCGCGTTGCCCCTGGCGAGCCGCGCCGCAGACAAGCCCTTTCTGCCGCCCCCGGCAGCTGCGGTCTCCACTGTGCCCGTAAATGGCGATGTCAACCCCTACGGCACGGCTTTTGCCGCCCTCTCCTCACAGGATCGCGATGATCGCGATTCGCTGCAGAACTCTGTTCTCCAGCCCGGTGATCTGCTGGTCTCTAATTTCAACAACGCACTGAATCTGCAGGGTACAGGCACCACCATCGTGCGCGTCGATGCGCACGGAAATCAATCCTTATTTTTCCAGGGATCGGTTCAGTACGCAGGTCTGTCTGCGGCTCTCGGCGTCCTTAATGACGGCACGGTGCTTGTAGGCAATCTAAAAACGACCGATGGCACGTCCAACACCGCAACCGCAGGTGCCTTGCAGATCGTCAGCAACACAGGCCAGCTGCTCAATGTAATTGCGAATTCTGCAATTGACGGACCATGGGGCATGGCTATCAACGAGGGCGACCGCACCGTCGAGGCATACATCTCAAATGTACTGAACGGCACAATCGCCCGTCTGCTCTTAGAGCACAACGCATCCGGTCTGCGGCTCGAAAGGGCAACCGTGATTGCCACCGATCTGAACCACCGCCCTGATCCGGCCGCGTTGGAACTGGGGCCTTCCGGACTGCTCTATTCGCCCTGGAACGATACGCTCTATTTCGCTTCGTCGAGTGACAACGCGATCTACAAGATCGAGCATGCGTCTACAGTCGGCGCCGATGAAGCGGTCCCGACGCTCTTCATCCAGGACCTTACGCATCTGCACGGTCCAATCGATCTCGCCTTCGCGCCGGACGGCCATCTGTTGGTCGCCAACAGTGACGGCAGCAACGCCGATCCGAATCAGCCCAGTGAGATCGTCGAATACACCGCAGGCGGCACCTTTGTTGCGCAGTTTTCGGTCGACGCGAACAACGGCGGCGCCTTCGGCATCGCGACCCAGCGCGCGGGCGTGATCACGCGCCTGGCAGCCGTCGATGACAACATGAACAAGGTAACCATCTTCAGCGAAGTCGGCCGCTGATTCAGAGCGGCGAATCTGGCGAGCGGACCACGTGCGCGAACCTGCGCAGCGGCTGCTCGCCTTGATCTTTTTGCGTGCGTTGATCGAAGACCCGGTGCGGGTGTGGCATCCTCTAAGGAGGACAAACGCTCACCCATGGAGCCCGTCACTCACTTCCTCACCGGCGCGTGCATCGGGCGCGCCGGATTCAATCGCAAGACAGCTTACGCAACTCTGGTCGGCGTGCTGGCCGCCGAGGCTGCAGACCTCGACATTGTCTGGGAATTCGCCGGACCAGTGGAAGGGCTGAAGCACCATCGCGGCATTACGCACACCTTCATTGCGGCGCCCGTTGTTGCGGGTGTCGTCGTCGGCGCAATCTGGCTGTTGTATCGATTCCGCAAGAACGCAGCGCCCGCCTCGGCGCCGCTGCGGTGGGGATGGCTTTACTTCACCGCGCTTATCGCGGCGCTCAGCCATCTGCTGCTGGACTGGACGAACAACTATGGCCTCCGTCCGTTCTTTCCTTTCAATCCGCGATGGTACGAGGGCAGTATCGTTTTCATTGCTGAGCCGGTGCTGTGGGCTCTCTTGTTGCTCGCGCTGATCGTGCCTTGGCTGCTGGGATTGGCTGATCGCGAAATCGGCGCACGGCGCAAGCCGTTTCGAGGACGGGGCTGGGCCATCTTCGCCCTTGCCGGTATGGTTGCATTGTGGTGCTGGCGCTGGGGCGAGCACGCACAGGCGCTGGCGATGCTCCGCAATACCCAGCTAGCTTCCGAGCCAATAACGCGCGTTGAGGTCGAGCCCTATCCGGTCAATCCATACCGATGGCACGCGATCCTCGAGACGAAGGATTTCTATCAGACCGCCGAGGTGAATACCTGGAAGGCGGGATCACCCGATGCGATCGTCACCGATTCGCAGCGCGACGTGATCTACAAACCCGCCGACACACCCGCCGTCGAAGCCGCCAAGCGAACCCCGCTGGGACAGGTCTATCTGGATTGGGGCACATGGGCTGTGATACGCGATCTGGGTCCCGAGCCGGTCCCTGGTTTGGACCCTCCCTCGCTGCCCCCGAACCGGCATTGGACGACCGTCGAGTTCTCCGATTTGCGCTTCCGCTATTCGTTTCTCGCCACGCGCGCCGGTGCGAGCCCCGCTCCGTTGAGCGGCTGGGTCTACATCGTCGATGGCCGGGAGGACGCGGGCGAGGTCCTGGACGGGCGCGTGCAGCGCTGATGATTTTCTTTGCATTGGAAAGAATGTTGGTCGCGTGAAATAGCGGTTGACCCCGGCGCAGCCGCACCGCAGAATGGAAGGATAGGTTGCTGGGGAAAATTGACGCGGGCGAGGATCGACGATGGTCGCTTATCTGTTCTTGTTGGTTGCCGTTTTGAGCCGTTTTCTGGTTCTGTCTCATGTGGCGTGGCTCAACTTTACCGCCGTCGGGGCGGCGCTGCTGTATTTTGGCGCGCGCCGGCCATGGCGGGAGATGCTCACACCGCTGGCCATCCTGGTGGCAACTGACTACTGCCTCACCACGTACGCCTACCATTACCCCTTCCACTGGGAAGCCTACGTTCCCACATGGATCTGGTACGTTGCCGCAATCGTCCTCGGCCAGCTTCTGCTCAGCGCCAGGACGGGCTTCTGGCGCGTAGCCACCGCAAGTCTGCTCGGGCCCACCTCGTTTTTCCTGGTTTCGAACTATGCCGTGTGGGCGAAAGCCGGAATGTATCCGCACACGTGGGCCGGTTTCCAGGCCTGCTACCTCGCAGCGATCCCGTTCTATCGGAATGATCTGGCCTCGACCAGCCTCCTTCTCGCGGCTGCCTTCGGACTTCCCGCGCTTGTGCGGCGCATGAATATGGGGCACGCGCAGGCGGTCTTGGCAGGGAAGTAGGAACCTTCCCAGGTCGGAACAGGAGGAGCGATGGCGGCTACAGTGCAAACCACGCACGTTCCTCTTGAGGTCTACCTGAGCACGTCCTACGAGCCTGACGCGGAATACGTGAATGGAGTGATCGAGGAAAGGCCCACGGGTGAGTGGAGTCATGCCGACTGGCAGGCAGCAATCCTTGAATACTTCAGAACCCGCCGAATCGAGTGGAAGATCAGAGCTGCCGCGGAGTTAAGAGTCCAGGTGGCGAAGCATAGCTTTCGAGTACCGGATGTCACTGTCCTGGATCGAAATCTGCCAGTCGAAGAGATCATTACCCATCCGCCACTGGCCGTGTTTGAAATCCTCTCCCCGGAAGACACAGTCAACCGCCTGCTCGAAAAGCTTGCCGATTACGAGCAAATGGGCATTCCCACGATCCTGGTGATTGACCCGAAAAGCGGCCGTCATCTTCATTATCGCGGTGGCGCTCTCGAGCCGCTGCCACCCGAGCCATTTGATCTTGCTGGCAGTTCCTGCCGCTTCGACCTCGCCGGCATCCAGAAACTGCTCGACTGAGCCGAGATCGGCTAAGATCCGGTCTAAAGCAGCTTTCCCGCACGCCGTTTTCTCATCCACCACCAGGCAAATCCCAGGATTGCTGCGCCGCCGACGATGAGAATCGTTGCCATCGCATGGTGGGCCACCAGGTCGGCCGCGCCGGGCCCCAGCTCGACTACCAGCAGGGAAAGGATGAGCCAGCGGATCATTCTGCCGGTAAACACCGCCAGCAAAAAATCGACGATCCGCATCTCGAAGACGCCCGAGGCGAAGATGAACACCTTCCAGGGCGCCGGCGGCGGCAGCATCGAGGGAATCATCACCGCCAGAAACTCCTGCCGCTCGAAGCGCGTGCGAATCTCCTCGAACCGAACCCGATCGATCCGCTTTAGCAGGAAGAGCTCGCCGCCCGCCCGGCCCAGAAGATAAGGTACCAGCCCACCGATCGCCGATCCGGCCGCGGCGAGCAGGCAATAGAGCCAGAACTGCGCCTTATGGTTCCAGATGGCCACGGCCAGAAAAGCATCCATGGGAACAGGAATCGAGGAGGAGTCGAGGATCGCGACCGCGCCGGCCCCCCAAATTCCCATTTTGATGAGCGCGGGTAGAAGCACCAGCTTCCAATAAGCCATCATCCGCAGAAAAAAGTGCTTCAAAATGAATCCCTTTCGATCTTCTGATCCGTCTGTTCAATTAGATTGTACGAGTCCGGTCGCGCGCCCTAGATTGATGCAACACGCGATCGAAAGGGATGAGAGAATAAACACTAAGAACGGACAGGCGGAGCCGGCGCGACTGCGTCCCGAAAGGCTCCTCAGGAGCGAATGGCACCCCGCGAAGCCCCAGCCGATGTGAAAGAGCCGGAAGACCGTACCGCGAGCGATCCCAACACGAACGGACGTGCGGTCGCGGTAGAGGAGGCTTCTGCGTCCCAGAACGGGCACGCTGCCGCGGCGTCGGAGCCGGAGCCCATGGTGGTGCGAGGCTCGCGCTGGGTTGACTACGATACCCACGAACTTCTGGAGATGATCAGCGAGCTCGAAGATGAGCGCCGCTGGGCCAGGCTGCGCGAGGGAATCTGGATCGCCATTCTGGTTCACTTCCTCCTGCTCTCCGCGATCACCTGGATCCCGAAATACGTCTTCAAGGTTCCGCCCGTGGTGGATCCCTTCGACGCCATCAAGCAGCGGAAGGATCTCACATATCTGGATTTGCCGCCCGATGCCCTGCGCCAGATTCAACGTCAGCCTGCGCCGAAACCGCTCCGCCAGAAACCGCAGGTCGACAAGAAGACTCTTGAAGACCTGAAGCGAGAGCAGCCCCCCACGCCCGCACCACCGCCGCCGCCCGCACAGCAGGAGCCGCAGGCGCCGGTCGAGCCCAAGCCGCAACCGACGCAGCCCATTCCACCCTCGCAGCAGGCGCAGGTGGAGGCGCCACGCCCATCCGCCGTGCCGGCGCGGCCGAACTTTGCGATGGGCTCGCAGAATCCCGCCGACCAGTTGAAAGAGGCAATGCGGAACGCGATGCGTAACCGCACGGGAGACACCTATGGCGGCCAGACACCGAATATCATGCCGATGCACCCCGGCGCCGGCACCGGCGGCGTGCAGGTCCTGTCGGATACCCAGGGGGTCGACTTCAGCGAGTGGCTGGCGCGTTGGCACTATGTGACCGAAAGAACCTGGGACCCGCTGATTCCGGACGAGGTGAATCCGCCGATACTCAAGTCCGGTGTCGTGGCCGTCCGGTTCAAGGTCCTGCCCAACGGCCAGGTCACCGATATGGTCCTGGAGGGTCGCTCCGGCGACACGGCGCTCGATCGCGCGGCCTGGGGAGCCATCACCGGCTCCAGCTATCAGCCGCTGCCGCGCGAATTCCACGGACCGTATCTGGAGCTGCGGGCCTTTTTCTTCTATAACATGCAGCCGCAATAAATCAGCGGGGTGAGCGGGCATAGCAGAGTCCTGACGCCTGGTAACCCTTTCATCAACCGCTAGTTCTGGAAGTTCTGCTTCTATCTAACGCCCCTAACTCCGCCATCCCGATAACTTCGCCCAAACAGCCGCATCTCATCACCAGGATGGCGAGATTGCCGCATCCGTGAGAGTGCGTGCGATTTATCATTGAAGTGAGCTCATCTGCACGCCTAGTCCCCAGGAGAAAACATGGCGAAGGAGCCAAGACGGCTCGATCTTTCACCCTATCTAACGCGTGAACCGGTCATTCTGGCTGTGCTCACAGGATTGGCCATCGCCTCTTTTCTGACGGTCACCGGCTTGTCCCGCCTTTACTCTGCCCAGCAGGCGTCTCTTGCCGAACGGTGGTCGGCTCGCGGCGTCAACGACCTGAACGCGCAGCGCTATCAGATCGCAATTACCGAATTCCGCACAGCGTTGCTCTACGACCGCGACAATGGTGCCTACCAGCTCAGTCTGGCCCAGGCGCTCATGGGTTTGAATCGGACCGACGAAGCTGACGCCTATCTGGTAAACCTCTGGGCGCGCCAACCAGAGAACGGTGTGGTGAACCTGGAACTGGCGCGCATCGCAGCCAAAAAGAACCAGACCGAGCGAGCGCTCCGCTTCTATCACAACGCAATCTACGCCATCTGGCCGGGTGGCCAGGAAACCGAGCGCCGCAAGACCCGGCTCGAACTGATCAACTATCTGCTCCAGATCAACGCCCGTACCCAGGCTGAGTCAGAACTCATCGCGCTCGAGACCGACATTGGCGAGGATCCCAGCCAGCAAACGCGCCTCGGCGAGCTGTTTGTGCGCGTGCAGGACTATAATCGCGCGCTCTCCGCCTTCCGCGCTGCTCTGAAGCTGGACCGCGGCAATCCGCGGGCCAACGCGGGTGCCGGTATCGCCACCTTCGAGATGGGGCAGTATGCGGCCGCGCAGCGCTACCTGCGCGAAGCGGTTGCAGCTTCGTCCGGCGATACGGCCAGCAGCGCGCTCCTCGCGACGACGGAATCGGTTCTGAAGATGGACCCGTTTCGTCCGCAGATCTCCGATGTGGAACGCAACCAGATCGCGATTAACGCGTTCAACGCCGCAGGTGACCGCCTGAAGGCTTGTCCATCCGCGGCGGGCGCGGGAGCGCCGCCTGCACCCAAGCCTGCCGCCCCATCGATCGCTGAAGCCGGCGGCTTGGCGCAGCAGTGGCAAAAGCTCAAACCGCAGATGACGCCACGCGGCCTGCGTCAGAATCCCGACCTGCTCAACACAGCCATGAACCTGTCCTTCCAGATCGAACACCAGGCTACGAGTACGTGCGGACCTGGTGGCCCTGCCGACAAGGCCCTACTATTCATCGCCAACCTTCACGAGGAGAACTGACCTGACTCCGTTGTTTCATTCGCAAGCGAGAATCTCTGTCGAGGAAGGTCGTTCCGGCCCGCCCACACCTGAGATTGTGCAAGACACCGCCGTCGGCCGTACACCCGGCCCCGCATCCATATCCATCTTTCAATCCTTCTTTCGGGAAGACCGGTTCTTCCTCATCCTCTCGGTCTTCATCGGTATCTTTTCCGGACTCGCGGTCGTCTGCTTTCGTTTCGCCATCGACTGGTGCCGCATCTATTTCCTCGGCTCGGGAGCGGTGCAGTCGCCCATCCGTCTTTTGCTTGCACCTACGCTTGCCGGTCTCATCATCGCGGTCCTTGTGATTCACGTCTTTCCGCTCGCACGGGGCAGCGGGGTAAACCAGACCAAGGCCGCGCTCTACATCTACAACGGCTACATTCCGCTCAAGACCGCGGTCGGCAAGTTCATCACATCGGCGCTCGCCATCGGCTCCGGTCACTCACTCGGCCCGGAAGACCCATCGCTGCAAATCGGCGCGTGCTTGGCTTCGGCGCTTGGGCGCAAGCTGCGCCTCTCGCGCGACCACATGCGCCTGATTGCGCCCGTGGGCGCGGCCGCCGGTCTCGCCGCGGCATTCAACGCGCCCATCTCTGCGGTGCTCTTCGTGATCGAGGAGGTCATCGGCCGCTGGACCGCGGGCATCTTGGGATCTGTTGTGCTCTCCGCCGTCTCGAGCGTGGTGGTAATGCGGTGGTTTCTCGGCTCGGAGCCACTCTTCCGCATTCCTCCTGTCGAGCTATTGAGGCCCTCCGAGCTGATCGCCTATGCAGTGCTCGGCATCGTCGGCGGCCTTGCCTCCGTCGTCTTCGCCTCCGGCATCTCCACCCTGCGCCCGTTGTGCAAAAGCCTGCGCCCATGGACCCAGTATCTTCAGCCCGCTCTCGCCGGACTGCTCGTTGGCTGCATCGCTGTGCTGGGCGCGCCGCAGGTGATGGGCGCAGGCTACCAGTACATGGACGAGGCCATGCACGGCCAGTTCACGTGGCAGTTCATGGCCATTCTCGCTCTGCTTAAGATCGTGGCCACTCTGTTGTCTTTCGTCAGCGGAACGCCAGGCGGCATGTTTGCGCCCACGCTCTTTATCGGCGCCATGTTCGGCGCGGCGGTGGGGGGCGCGGAGCACGCGCTCCTGCCGCATCTGAGTTGGTCTCCTGGCACCTATGCGCTTGTGGGCATGGGGGTCCTCTTCGCCGGGTTTCTGCGCGCTCCGATGACGTCAGTCTTCATGGTTCTCGAGGTCAGCGGCAACTACTCCATCATTGTTCCGGTAATTGTCGCCAACACCTTTGCCTACGTGATCTCGCGCACTCTGCAGCCGGTGCCGATCTTCGATGCACTCAGCCGTCAGGACGGCCTGGAACTGCCGTCCATGGAAGAGCAGCGCGAAGAAAGTATCCTGCGCGTCGAAGATGCCATGCAGCCGCCCACCGAGGTGCTTCTCGAAGCAAAGGACACACTCGATAAGGCATGGAAACTCGCCTCCCAGCGGGAGGGCAATGATGTCTTGCTGGTCCGTTTCTCTCCCTCCGGTTGGGGCAGCATGGACCGAGACGAACTAAAGGGCTTCGTCGAAGATGGCAAAGGCAGTCAGACCCTGGAATCCATTCTGGCCGGCAGTAGCCAGATCCCGTACCTGCATCCCGACCAACCCCTCGACATAGCTCTGCGTTACGTCGATCGCTGGCCGCTGGTGCCCGTGGTCAACCGCGCCAATCTGCGCGAGCTCGAAGGCGTCATCACGCAGCGCGATGTGCTCGAGCGGTACCGCGACTTTGGCGGCGAGTGAACGAATCCGAAATGCGCGCCCAATAGGGTGCTTTCCCATGGCACGGCGTCCGCTGTAAAATCTTTTCCGAAGTCGATGCAACGCCGCATTGCCATCTTCGCTCCACCCCCGCTCAAGCGGTTTCGCCGCGGACGCCATGACCGTGGACGCTGCCTTTCCTGCTGAGTAATCTGTTTCCGATGCTATTTTCCTGACGCGGGCGCGACACCATCTCGAATGGGTGCCCCACCTTTGGCGCATTGTTGTTCTTGCGCCTAACGTGGGAGACAGTCCGCATCGCCAAGAAAACATCCGCTCTTGAACGCGGATAGAAAGGGAATCCTGAGATGAATAGCTTTTCGAGCCGTGCCGTGCTTGAATCCGGCAATAAGAGCTACACGATCTTTCGCCTGCCCGCGCTCGCCGCGCGCGGCTTCAACCTGAGCCGGCTGCCCTTCAGCCTGAAGATTCTTCTGGAAAACCTGCTGCGCCGCGAAGATGGCGTGAACGTCACCGCCGCTGACATCGAGTTCCTCGCCAACTGGGACGCAAAGGCCGAACCGAGCCGCGAGATCGCCTACATGCCCGCCCGTGTCCTGATGCAGGACTTCACCGGCGTGCCGGCCGTCGTGGATCTTGCCGCGATGCGCGACGCCATCAAGATGCTGGGCGGCGATCCCGAGCGCGTGAATCCGCTCGTGCCTGCGGAACTGGTGATCGATCACTCGGTGCAGGTGGACCAGTATGGAACCGACGGCGCCTACAACGCGAACTCGCTGCTTGAATTCCAGCGCAACCGCGAGCGCTACGCATTCCTGAAATGGGGGCAGACGGCATTCCGCAATTTCTCCGCCGTGCCTCCCGGCATGGGCATCTGCCACCAGGTGAATCTTGAATATCTGGCGCGCGTGGTCTTCACCAAAGAGTTAGACAGCGGAGCTGTTGCCTATCCTGACACGCTCGTCGGCACGGACTCGCACACCACCATGATCAATGGTCTCGGCGTGCTGGGCTGGGGCGTCGGCGGCATCGAAGCCGAGGCGGCTATGCTCGGCCAGCCCGTCTCCATGCTGGTTCCGCAGGTGGTTGGTTACAAGTTCACCGGCAAGCTGCGCGAGGGCGCTACGGCTACTGACCTCGTTCTCACCGTGACGCAGGCGCTCCGCAAGCTCGGTGTCGTCGGCAAGTTCGTTGAGTTCTACGGGCCGGGCATCGCCGAACTGCCCCTGGCCGATCGCGCCACCATCGCCAACATGGCGCCCGAGTACGGCGCGACCTGCGGCATCTTCCCCGTTGATGCGGAGACGCTGCGCTATCTCAAGCTG
Source organism: Occallatibacter sp. (assembly GCA_035508375.1). Classification (GTDB taxonomy): domain Bacteria; phylum Acidobacteriota; class Terriglobia; order Terriglobales; family Acidobacteriaceae; genus Telmatobacter. Next base: position 102,175 of record DATJNF010000061.1, read on the forward strand.
ACCGGCCGCAGCGAAGAACAGATCGCGCTGGTCGAGGCCTACTACAAAGAGCAGGGATTGTTCCACACGGCGAGCTCGTCCGAAGCCGAGTACTCGCAGACCCTCGAACTCGACCTGAGCGCCGTAGAGCCAAGTGTGGCGGGGCCCAAGCGCCCGCAGGACCGCGTGCTGCTGAAAGACGCGGCATCGAGCTTTGCGCAGCAACTGCCCAGCCTGCTTGCTCCAACGGCGAAGCCACTTGGCACGCGCACAGCGGTCACCTGGCAGAGAACCACGGCGATGACGGATGCCGCGGTCGCCGCCGAAGAGAATGAAGGTCCGGCGACATCGTCCGCACCTGCGCCTGCGGGTGCGCCGCTCCATGTCACGACCACCGTAAAGGAGCGTTTTAACGTCGATCCCGATCCGTATCTCGATCACGGCTCGGTGGTCATCGCCGCGATTACCAGCTGCACCAATACTTCGAACCCATCGGTCATGGTAGCGGCAGGCATTCTCGCCAAGAAGGCCGTGGAAAAAGGCTTGAGCGTTCCGCCGTGGGTCAAGACTTCGCTCGCGCCCGGCTCGCGCGTCGTCACCGACTACTACACCAAGGCCGGCCTGTTGCCCTATCTCGAAAAGCTGCGCTTCAACGTGGTCGGCTACGGCTGCACCACGTGTATCGGCAACTCCGGCCCGCTGCCGGCCGACGTTTCGAAGAGCATCGATGAGCACGGTCTGGTTGCCGTGAGCGTCCTCAGCGGCAACCGCAACTTCGAAGGCCGCGTGAACGTGGATGTGCGCGCCAACTACTTGATGAGCCCGCCGCTCGTCGTTGCCTACGCGCTCGCCGGCCGGATCGGTCACAACTTCGATACGACTGCGTTGGGCAATGATTCGAACGGGAATCCAGTGTATCTAAGAGACATCTGGCCCACGCAGAAGGAGGTCTCGGAAGCGATCGAGAAGGCGGTGAACAGCGAGAGCTTCCGCAGGGAATACGCCACTGTGAGCGAGGGCGATGCGAACTGGCAAGGACTGAGCTTTCCCACTGGCGACGTCTACAAGTGGGAGCCGGACTCAACCTACATCCGCCAGGCTCCGTACTTCGATGGCATGCCGAAGACGCCGGCGCCCGTCACCGATATTCTCGGTGCGCGCGTGCTGGCCGTTCTGGGCGACTCTGTGACGACAGACCACATCTCGCCGGCCGGTTCGATCAAGGCCAACGGCCCGGCAGGGAAGTATCTCGCCGAGCGTGGCGTGAAGCCGGCAGACTTCAACTCCTACGGCTCGCGACGTGGCAATCATGAGGTGATGGTCCGCGGCACCTTTGCCAACGTGCGCCTGCGCAACAAGCTTGCGCCCGGCACCGAGGGCGGCGTGACGCGGCTGCTCCCCGAAGGCGAGCAGATGTCGATCTTCGACGCCAGCGTGAAATACGCCGAGCGCAAAGTGCCCCTGGTGATCCTCGCTGGCAAGGAGTACGGCTCCGGTTCTTCGCGCGACTGGGCAGCCAAGGGTCCGAACCTGCTGGGCGTGAAGGCGGTCATCGCCGAAAGCTTCGAGCGCATTCACCGATCGAATCTCGTCGGCATGGGCATTCTGCCGCTGCAATTTGCTGAGGGCCAGAATGTCGAATCGCTGGGACTGACAGGCGAGGAGATCTACGACTTCGCTGGCCTCACGGCGCTGCTCAAAAACCGCCTCGCCAGCGGCCGTACTCTGGAAGTCAGCGCTGCGGCTGCAGACGGAGCCAAGAAGAAATTCAAGGCCACCGTCCGTATCGATACACCGCAGGAGATCGAGTACTACGAGCACGGCGGCATTCTGCAGTATGTGCTCCGGCAATTGGCAGCGAAGTAGACTCATCCGCTTCCGGGAATCCCATGGACCCCACTCTCGCTGCGCAATTGTCTGTCACAGCGTGAGTGGGGTTTCTTGTATAAATCACCTTGAGCCCGAAGTTGCCAATGCATATGATGGTTGCGGATTTTGACAGATACCGAAATGGGTCTGTAATTTGGGTTAGTTGTAAACGTATACGGTCACTGCAATCGGATGATTGATAGCAGTCATCCATGAGGATGCAAATGTGCGAACCAACCTCGACAGCGTGTAGCCATGCCGGAGCTCCAGAGCGGCGCCTCTCTGGCATATTCCTGGCAATTGTGCTCTGTGCTTCTTTGATCGGAGCCATGCGCCCTGGCTTGGCTCAGTCCGCTGCGGCCGCGCCGGAGCGGATTCAGTACGACGAGGCGACCCATACGTTCCGGATGGATGGCGGCGGCGTTTCCTACATCTTTGGTGTGAATCAGAATGGAGAGTTGCAGGCCCTCTATTGGGGAAAGCGCTTGCAGCCCACTGATCCCGTTCTGCCGGCGCGCGCCGAACGAGGCACTTCTGGTTTTGATCTTCCGGTGAATGCCACTCCACAGGAGTTCATCGGGTGGGGCGGCGGCCTGGTCGTTGTGCCGGACCTGAAGATTTCCTTCCCAGATGGGAATCGCGATTTGGTGCTGCGCTACGTATCGCACAGCATTCAGAACGACACTCTGACAGTTACGCTCAAAGACATCAGCCGGGATGTGATGGTCAACCTGGTTTACCAGATGGATCCACAGACCGGTGTACTGGCGCGCTCGGCTCGCGTTGAAAATCGAAGCAGCCAGCCCTTCACGATCGAACAGGCATTTGCAGCGACGTGGAACCTGGGCGCAAGCAGCGATTACCAACTGCGCTACCTTACCGGACGTTGGGCGGGAGAATGGAACTTGCAGCAGACAACGCTGCACCCCGGAAAAGTAGTCCTCGAGAGCCGTCGCGGCTCGACCGGGGACGAGGCGAACCCATGGTTCGCCATTGAACGCGCGAGCCAGCCGGATCAGGATGTCGGCGATGTCTGGTTCGGTGCGCTCGCCTGGAGCGGATCCTGGCAGATCAATGTCGAAACGGACTGGCAGAACCGGGTGCGCGTGACGGGCGGCTATACGCCCTTCGATTTTGCCTACGTACTCGCGCCAGGCCAGACCCTGGAGACACCCAAGTTCTACGGTGGATATTCGGACGAGGGAATCGGCGGCGCATCGCGGCTCTTGCATCGGTTCGAGCTTGATTCCATTGCCCCCGAAGCTCCGCATCGTCATCTGCGGCCGGTGCTATACAACTCCTGGGAGGCAACGGAATTCGACGTCAACGAAGCAGGGCAAGAAGCCCTTGCGGAGAAGGCAGCAAGCATCGGCGTCGAACGCTTCGTGATGGATGATGGGTGGTTCGGCCAGCGGAAAGATGATCACGCGGGACTCGGCGACTGGTATGTCAATCCGCAGAAGTTTCCGCACGGCTTAAAGCCCCTGATCGATAAGGTGCATGCGCTGGGCATGGACTTTGGGCTGTGGGTCGAGCCGGAGATGGTAAATCCGAACAGCGATCTTTATCGGAAGCATCCGGACTGGGTGCTGAACTTTACCGATCGTCCGCGGACCGAGGGGCGCAATCAACTGGTTCTGAACCTCGCGCGCGATGATGTCAGAACTTATGTGTACGGATTCCTCGACAAGCTGCTCAGCGAAAACGACATCGCCTTTCTGAAGTGGGACTACAACCGCAACTGGTCTGAGCCGGGATGGCCTGCTGCGCCGATTGAAGAGCAGAAGGAAGTCTATGTGAAGTATGTGCAGAATCTCTACAGCATTCTTGCTGAGCTACGCGAGAAGCATCCGCACGTTGAGATTGAGTCCTGCTCTGGCGGCGGCGGGCGCGTGGATCTTGGAATCCTGCACTTCACCGATGAGGTCTGGCCCTCCGACAATACCGATCCTTTTGACCGCCTGAGCATTCAGGACGGCTTCACCTACGCTTATTCCCCGGGGCTGATGATGGCATGGGTGACCGATTCTCCCAATTGGATGAATCGCCGTTCTACATCCCTTGAGTATCGCTTCCTTTCCTCGATGCAAGGCAGCCTGGGCATCGGAGCAAACCTGAATAAGTGGACTCCTGAAGATTTTGCGGCGGCAAAGAGACTCGTTGCCGAATACAAGGCGGTTCGCGCGACCGTCCAGGATGGCGCCCTATATCGGTTGATTTCGCCAAGTGGGGGCAGCGAGTATTCGGTAACTGAGTCGGTAGCGCGGGATGGCCATGAGGCAGCGGTCTTCGCCTTCTTGCATTCAAGCCAGAAGGGCCAGCCTTATCCGCAGTTCTATTTGCGCGGGCTTGATCCGGACGCCGTGTACAGCCTTCATGCGCAGGAAGGAAAGCTCACTGACGGTACGGTTGAGAGAGCGAGCGGCGATTATTGGATGCACCATGGAATCGGTGTCGCGCTGCGCGGCGACTTCCAGGCGGCATTTTTCACGCTCGAAAGAGAAGGAGCGCAATAAACACGTCGTTCGGCGATAGTCAGTTTGCTCTAATTCGAGCGCGTGGGAAAGCCTGCGGCAGATCTCAGGCGAGCGCCCCGCTTAAGCTCTGCATGAGTCTAGAATGGCAGTAAATTTCCTGCAGGATCGAAGTGCATTGTCTGCGCTTGTCCGGTGATGCTCACTTCAGGAAGTTTTTCGAGCATCCCGATGCAGGCTTCTGAGACGAGCATCCGCTCCAGGCTGAGAGTATTCGCGATGCGTATGACACGAGCCTGCTCAGGATGTTCCAACGCCAGCGTTGCCAGGGCCGGCTGGATCGCCTCGCGGTCAGTCTCGAAGTGAATGGGTATTTTGGCCGGGTGCAGCCCGATGGCTGTCGTCGCATTGATATACATATAGCGCAGGTCGAGCGCCTTGACGGCGCGATCGGTGGTAAAGTCGGCCAGGCCGATGCCGATGCCGTTACCGTTCGTTGCACGCGACAAATCGCGAACGAAGATGCGCGCGATGTGCGGCGTTACAGCACTCGAGTTGTGAAGAGATGTGGAATAGCCTGCAATATCGCGGCCGATGATGTTCGTATCCATTCCGGTACCGCTGATCTCCTTGCCGATCTGGTCCACGATCAGCAAGTCGATTTCATCCAGCGGCAGGCGCGGCATCAACGACCGGGCTCGCTCGAAAAGAACCTGTTCCTCGCTGACGATTGCTTCCGGCCGAAGCACTTTGAGCTTAGCAGTCTGGTGATGTTGGTCTTCAAGTATGGCAATACCGCAAAGAACGCGAACTTTTTCGAGAATGACCGCTGCAAACTCGCGAATCACAGTTTCGTGGCCAACGTGGGCCGCGGCGCGATGAGCGTTGGCAGCGCCAGTTTGCTTGCCGAAACCAATCGTCAGCATCTTTTGAATGCCGCTGCCCAGGGTTCCGCGAAAATCAGTATGTGGCTTAATGCGATTGATGACCACAACGCCATCCGCCCGCAGTGCGGCGGCACTGAAGACTACATCCCGCCCGTCGAGAGCCGCGCCGATCGTTTCGACATCCATAGCGGCTTCAATGGGGACTCCGAGGCTCTCTTCCGTAATTCCGTACTCAGCCAGCACCTTCTTCTGGCCATCCGGAGTGGCTCCTCCGTGACTGCCCATTGCTGGTATCACGAAAGGCTGCGCGCCTGCTGCGATCAGCTGGCTCAGCGTAGCTCTCACGATCTCTTTGAGATTCGCGATGCCGCGGCTGCCCACGCCTACCGCGATCCGCATACCAGGCTGTATTCTCTCGTTCAGCCCGGCCTGCTCGAACTGCTCGGCCAGGAGCTTGGAAAAATCAAGCCGCACAGAGGGGGGATAGCTCTGTGTGACCTCGATCAATTTGGGCAACGTGATGCTCATCGGGATAGGCAGGACTACTTTATATCAGTCGCCCTGCCTACAACGCCACGCGAATTGCCGCAACCACGGGAAGCGGAGCTCACGCGAATTCTTCGACACTTCACGCAATGCCAGTCGCCTGGCGACATCAATCTTCCGCCGGCTGGAGTTCACCCGGACGCGCCTTGTCCTGATCGGCACGCAGACGCGGAGTTCTATAGCTGAAGACCATGGTGCGGCGCAGCGCGGCCGGAGTCCAGGTGAAGCTCCACCGGACGCCGAACTCGAGCAGCAGAACAGCGCCGCCGAGCACGACGAGCGCAAAACACAGGACGCCAACTCCGTAGTTGCCGAAGATGTCTTTGAGAGCGCCAATGGCAGAAGGTAGAAAGAAGCCGCCCAGCCCGCCGGCCGCACCCACGATGCCGGTGGTGAGCTCAATGTCGGCGGGGAAGCGTTGCGGCGCGATCTGAAACACAGCGCCGTTGCCCATGCCGAGCATCCCCATCGCCAGAAAGAGCATGGGTACGACGAGCGCAATGGGCGGCAGGCTGCTGACGACCATCAGGCAGATGGCGACGCCCACAAACAACCACAACAGGAAACGGTAGCCTCCGATCTTATCGGAGATCCATCCTCCTACCGGCCGAAGAAAGCTGCCTGCCAGAATGACGATGGTGGCGCAGTCGCCCGCCTGAACCTTGGTGAGGTGGTATTGGTCGTGGAAGAAGACGGAGAGAAAACTGGCCAGCCCCACGAACCCGCCGAAGGTCATGCTGTAGAGAAAGCAGAGACGCCATGTGTCAAGCTGCGCCAGCAGCTGCGCATATTGTGACCACGGCTTGGGAGAGCTCTTCGCCGGGCTGTTCCTCGCCCAAAGAAAGAAGATCGCTAACACGGCGGTGATCGGAATAAGCGCAAGCGCGAAGACAATATGCCAGCCGAAATGCAGCGCCAGGCGTGGCGCGAAGAATGTGGCGATCAGGGTGCCGGAGTTGCCCGCTCCTGCAATGCCCATCGCCAACCCCTGGTGCTCCGACGAGTACCAGCGGCCGGCCAGCGGTAGCGCTACGGCGAAACTGGCGCCTGCTACACCCAGCAGAAATCCGATGAGATAGAACTGCCACAGCGCGGTTGCATAACGCCAGCCCAGGATGAGTGGAATCAGCGTGAGCGTCATACCTATCAATCCGGCGCGCCGGCCACCGATGCGGTCTGCCAGCAGCCCGAGAATGGGCCGAAAGAACGAGCCGCCCAGAAGAGGAATCGCGGTGAGCAGACCCTTCTGCGTTGCCGAAAGATGCATCTGGTCGGCGATGAATGGAGTCACCGGGCCAAAGAGTACCCACACCATGAAGCTGGTATCGAAATAGAGAAAGGCGGAGATTAGCGTAGGCAAATGGCCGCTGGCAAGAAACGATTTCTTATTCATGAGAGAAGAGCTCCTTTGATCTTGCTGGCGATGAAGAAGGTCACAGACACCCAACAACCGGGGCGAATGATCAAGCTGCGTTCTGTGGAGCGGGCGTGTTTACGATCTGCTCAGATAAAGGCGTAAGCGCAACTGCGACGGCTGCGATGATCTCCTCTGAGACGCCAAGTTCGCGCGGCGTCTCTACAAGATGAACGGCGACACCGTCGAAATGGCGTGCTGAATGGCTAGTCGGCTATGCGCATCGCGCATCGAAGCGCCGTTGTACTGTTTGGGACCTCCCAGGGCCTGCGAGAGAAACGCAAACTGGTGCGACTTCAGCCGCGGCATACTGACGGCGGTAAAGAATCCTTGCAGTTCCGGATCGGCAAGCGCGCGCTCATAAAAGCGGTCCACGGCGGCGGGTACGGCGGCCTCACCGCCGATGCGTTCGTAAAGAGTCGATTCGGTGACAACCTGGCTCAAGATCTTTCTCCTTTGGTAACGCGAGTTCGAGATGGATCGGAGTGTAGCGGCGCCGAAGCGGTGGGAGACTTCTCGACGCGCACGGCGCACTGCTTGTAGTTGGGTTCGCGCGAGATGGGATCGAATGCACTCTGCGTAATCTGATTCGCGTTAGTCTCAGCGAAGTGAAAGGGAAGAAACACCTGGCCCGGAGCGATGATCTCGGTGACGCGCAGCTCGACTCTGCTTACCCGCCCCCGCGCGGAGATTACCTCAACGCGATCGTGTGCCTGCAGATGAAGCTGCTCGGCGTCCTTGGGATTCATCTCAAGCCAGGCCCGGGGAGACATGCGCTGCAAAATGGAGATGCCGCCGGTCTTGGTGCGCGTATGCCAGTGCTCCACGGTGCGGCCGGTGTTCAGAATCAGCGGGAACTCCGCATTGGGCTGTTCAGGAAAGGGCGTCCACTGCGTGGGAAGTAAACGCGCACGTCCATCTGCGGTTTGAAAATTGCCGTCGCCATAGAGTCTGCGAGTAGTGGAGGCTTCGGGAGAGCCACCTTGCGGAAAGGGCCATTGAATGCCCCCGCAAGCTTCAATTTCGGCATAACTCATGCCGGAGTAATCGCACAGGCGGCCCGCGGAGACGCGGCGCCATTCTTCGAATGCGTCGCGCGGTTCGCGCCAACCCGGAAAGAGCTCGTCTTTGCAACCCAACCGCTCGGCGATACGAAGAAAGATGTCAAAGTCGCTTCGAGCTTCGCCTGGCGGCGCGACGGCCGCATTCACCTTGCTCACGCGGCGCTCGGAGTTGGTGAAGGTGCCTTCCTTTTCGCCCCATATCGTCGCGGGCAATACGAGATCGGCAAGTTCGGTTGTCGGAGTGGGGTGGAATCCATCCTGCACGACGAGAAATTCGAGATTGCCGAGCGCATGCTTCAGCACGTCTATGTTGGGGAACGAAACCAGCGGATTGGTGCCGAGAATCCAGAGCGCACGAATTTTGCCGGCGACCGCGCCCTCAATGATGTCGGGATAAGCGAGCCCGCGCTGTGTCGGAATGCGCTCAACCGGTACGTTCCACAGTCGGGCAATCTCTTCGCGATCGCTCTCGCTCTCGAATTGACGATATCCGGGAATGGCTGAAGTGAAGCCCGACTCCCGCGTACCCATGGCGTTGCACTGACCGGTAATCGAGAATGGCGCTGCGCCAGGGCGCCCGATGTTACGCGTCAGCAGGGCGAGGTTGTTGATCGCGTTTACGGTCTCCGTGCCCTTGGTGCTGTGGTTCACGCCCATCGTCCAGCCGATGAAAGCCGACTTCGCATGGGCGCAGAGCAGCGCCGTCTTGCGGATCAGCGCCGCGTCCAGTCCAGTGATGCGCGCCGCGTAATCCAGCGTATACGGATCCAGCGAAACGCGCAGTTCCTCAAATCCGGTGGTGTGCGCGGCAACGTAATCCTTGTCGTAAAGCTCCTCGTCGATCACGATGCGCAGCATGGCATTGATGAGCGCGAGATCGGAGCGCGGCTTGACCGGTAGATAGATGTCAGCCATCATCGCCGTTTTGGTCACACGGGGATCCGCGACGATCAGCGTCTTCGCCCTGTTCTCCTCGATTCGAGTACAGAGGATGGGATGGTTCTCCGCAACATTGGCGCCGATGAGGAAGATCACATCCGCATGCTTGAGATCTTCGTACGCGCCCGGCGGGCCATCGCTGCCGAAAGAACGCTTGTAGCCTGCCACCGCCGTGGACATGCACAGCGTAGTATTGCCGTCAAAGTTGCGTGTTCCCAGGCCAAGCTGCACCAGCTTTCCCAACGCATAGAACTCTTCCGTAACCAGCTGGCCCGTACTAATAACCCCCAAGGACTCGGGCCCAAATTTCCGCTGCACAGCACGAAAGCGACTCACCATCACGTCCAGCGCTTCATCCCAACTGACGCGCGTGAGCTGGCCCTCCTTGCGCAGCTGGGGATAGCGCGCGCGGCCCTCAGCCTCAATGGCGTAGTGCTCAGCCAGGCCCTTGGGACAAAGCTTGCCCAGGTTTACCGGATGATCTGGGTTGCCGCGTACGCTGACCACGCGGCCGTCTTTTACACCGAGCTGCATACCGCAACCAACCGAGCAATAGCCGCAGGTGCTGTTGACCCAGCGTTCGGCATGTTTACGCGCCGAAGTGAAGCCAAGCACGGGATCCGTGCTATAGCGGTAGTTAGACGCGCGAGTGTCGAGGCCGCTTCTACGCGCCATCCAGCGGAGCAGCTTCATGCCGCCTCCTGGGCCAGATACTCCTTCGCCATGTTGGTCGGCACGACAGTGACGAAAAACAAATAGCGGCTCGTGAACTCTCCGGCCAGCACGAGCAGCAAGACGGCGACGCTGACCGGCTCGCGCTGCGTGATAGGAAGCAGCGCGATGCCGGCCAGTGGCAGGATGAATCGCACAGTGAGGTGGTTTTGGAAGACGTTGGTGAGCAACTGCCAGCTGCCATGCAGTTCATGAACACGCGAGCATGCAAGCCATACAAGCTTGGCTGCGGCAATCGCCACAGTCAGACAGAAGGCGCAGAGGACAGCGTATCGTGCGCCCACCGTGCCGCGGGTGAGTACATTGCCGCCGCAGGCCCCGAGCAGCGCCATGGAACCCAAGAACTCGGCAATCGTGAGCGGGGAGTTCCAGGCCGGGCGTCCCGGCGCACGATATAGCCGCGCGCTGGCGCTCACGCCGCAGATTCCCAGGATGGATGTGAGGGCTCCGAGTACGGCCGCGCTACGCGGGATGACCCAGAGCGCCGCTGAATAGGCGGCAGCAGCAAAAGCAAACAGCGTAAACAGCAACACCTCGCGGCTGAGCCAGGACCGGCGCCACATCTTCAATGCTCGAAACGCATAGATGGGCCGGCCCAGGTGCAGTGTGGAAGCACAAAGCGCGACCGCGGCGATGACCAGCGTGACCAGAGCCGCAGAGCGATGGGACTGAGCGCCAAATGCCTGCAGCAGCCAGATTGCCGTGAATGCGCCGGCTGAGAGCTGTGTGAGCACCGTCATGGCAACCAGGGGCCAGTGCGCGTCCTCTGCGCGAAGGTAAGTAAGGTCCACTTTGCGGACATCGCCAGGAAGCCTTTGCGGCAGCGTAATGCGAGTCGTGGAGATGCTGGCATCTGCCGAAGGCATGCCGGGCGAGTTGGCCGCTGCGCGATATTCTTCGCGCCACTCGTCCACTTTCACCACCTCGATACGTATAGCCCCTTCAGGACACGCGGCCCCACAGGCCGGCTCCTGCCCCCGCGTGAGGCGGCCGTAGCACATGTCGCACTTGCCCACTACGCCGCGCTCCGCGTTGTACTGCGGCACTCCGTAAGAGCAGTTCCAGGTGCAGTACTGGCAGCCAATGCAGGCTTCGGCGCTGTGGCGGACGATGCCAGTGAGACCATCCTTGCTGTAAGCGTCCACCGGGCAGCCCGTCATGCAGGTCGGCTCAAGGCAGTGATTGCAGCCCATCGAGAGGTAGTGGCGGTGAGTGTACGGATATGCGCCGCCCTCGATTTCCCCCACCCGCCGCCACAAAATATCCGCGGGGTTGCCGTTCTGTTCGTTGCAGGCGACGACACAACACTTGCAGCCAATGCACTTCGTCATGTCGAAGTGAAATCGATACTGCTCTCCAGCATCCGGAACTCGTGGCAGGCGGCCGGGCGAGCCGGTTCCGCAGAACGATCCCTCCGATACGACAGCTGCGCCGTCGGCCGCAGTGGTCAGGTGGAAGGTGCTGTCGCCTTCCTGGGCTCGAGTGAGCAGGGGCAATTCCAAGTGTGGCTCCTTATTCGCGAAAAGGGCACGATTCGCGGAATAGAGATAGTTTGCGAAGAGACAAGGGACACGAACACCTGCTTGCGCAGCGCAAGCGATGTGCGCGGCACAATTTGCTGTTCTGCAGTGCTTATGGAAATGCGGCTGCTGCGCCGGGCTCTTCGCGGAGCCAACTGTGCTCACCCCAGTTTGGGAAAGGCCGGCATGCACAGCCGGCGTCAAGAGCGATGCGGTCTGAAGTAACCGCCCCGCTCGGGGTGATTGGGTTAGAGCATAAACGGAAATTGCGTGCCGCGCAAGTGCGAATAGAAATGAATGATGCGGGACTTCCTCACGGAGTCCTTATTTGCTGGATGCTAAGATAGCCTCAAATTGGCTGATTGTTCGGCGCAGCGCGCCTGCCGAACTTGCACAGACTCAAGTTAGATGCAGCGTCTTCGGCCACCTGACCTACGTCAAATCGCGGAGAAACGTGGATGGCAGCGGCAAACTTCCAGGGCATTCGTGTTCTCAGCCTCGAGTCGCGCCGTGCCGTGGAAGCCGCGAAACTGATTCGCACGTACGGCGGCGAACCGCTTACAGCTCCCGCAATGCGAGAAATTCCCATGTCCGGCGACGGGCCGGTGATCGAGTTCGCTGAAGCGCTGATTGCCGGCGCATTCGATCTCGTGATCTTTACCACCGGTGTGGGTGTCCGGTCGCTCATCAAAACCGTGTCGGAGCACATGGACCGCGAGCAGTTTCTCGCTGCGTTGCGCACGGTGAAGATTGCGGCGCGAGGGCCCAAATCTTCCAGCGCGCTGCGCGAATTTGGAATTCCCATCGCAGTCATCGCGCCGGAGCCGTTCACCTGGCGTGTGCTGGTTCAGGCCATGGAGGAAAAGTTTGGCGGCGCTCTCACCGGGATGAACATCGCGGTGCAGGAGTATGGAACGTCGAATCCCGAGTTGCTGACCGCGCTCGCGGAAAAGAGCGTTTCAATCACTCGGCTTCTCGTTTATCAGTGGGCGCTGCCGGAAGATACGCAACCACTGCGTGAAGCCGTCATCGCGCTCGCGCACGGCCATGTCGATGTCGTGCTGTTCATGAATGCGGGCCAGGTAGCGCATCTGTTCCTCATCGCCGAACGTATGGGCTATACTGATGCGCTCTACGAGGGCTTCCGCTCCACGGTGATCGGCTCGATCGGACCCAGCACTACGGAAGGCCTCTCAATGTACCGGGTCGTGCCCGACTTCGAGCCTTCGCAGTCCAAGATGGGATTTCTCATCAAAGAAATCGCAGAGAATGCAGAGGGATTGCTCAAACGGAAGCGGGCAGCGGCCTCGCTGCATATTGCGAGCAGTGCGGCCAGGTCCGTTAGTCCGCTGCTCACCGGTGATTCTGCCGCGCATGCAGTTAAGTCAGAACTTTCTGGTGTTGACTTCCTGCACGAGATCGGCAGCCGTATGGCGGCCTCTGATCCGCTGCACACGGTGTTGAATCGCATTGTCGATTTTGCCTGTTCGCTCATCCAGTGCGATTCCTGCTTCGTGTACGTGCTCGAAGACGATCAGCTGGTGCTTCGCGCATCGAAAAATCCTCACTCCGATCTCGTGGACCATCTCGGTATCTGGCTGGGGCAGGGGATTACGGGATGGGTCGGATGGCACCGCGAACCTGTTGCCATTCCAGAGAAGGCGCTCAAGGATCCTCGCTTTCAGCGGTTTAAGAATCTACCCGAAGACACATTCGAAGCGTTCCTTTCCGTACCGATTCTCTGCCGCGGCAAACTGATCGGGGTCATCAACCTGCAACACCGAAAGCCTTACTATTACAGCGAGCATGAAGTGCGCCTGCTTACTGCCGCAGGCTATCTGGTGGGCGCGGAATTGGAGCGAGCCCGGCTCGAAACCGAAAACCTGCAGCTTTCCGACCGATTGGAGTCGCGCAAGCTCGTCGAGCGCGCCAAGGGCGTTCTGCAGCGCGACTTCGGACTCGACGAGGAATCGGCGTATCGTGCCATGCAACGAGAGAGCCGGCAGCGCCGCAAATCGATGCGGGAAATTGCCGACGCCATTTTGTTGAATGATGACCTGCGGAAGAGCCGCTGGTCTGTGGTGGGTCCGGCAGAGGGAAGCGATCGTTCCGCGGAGGCTTGAAGCGAACAAGGGAATGAAAGGCTCTTGTGCGCAACTGCGATTTCGCGTAGGATAGATTAAAAGGTGAGACTCGGCTGTCTCCCGTTCTCTTTTCGCCCTGCACCATGCCGTGTCAGGGTCTTCCAAGTGCAAATTTGATTTCGCGCGTTCTGCATTCATGCAGCATCGCTGCATGCCGTCGCATTTGCGGAGGGATCGCGCATTGAATAGCTCTCGTCTCAGCTGCAAAAGGGGTATTCGGCATGGAATCTCCCGCATCCCACAATTCGTTGGCATTCAGCCCGGAGCAGAAGGAGTATCTGTCTGCCTTCTTTGCGGGCATGATGCTTCGTTCGACGCGGCCGTTCGTGGGTCATACAGCAAATGGGCTGCTGACCGACGATTCATCGTCCGGTGCTGCAAATCAGGCCGGACCGCAAGAAGAGACATGCCACGGCACTCCGGTATCTGACCTCTGTCGCGAAGAGCTGTGGAAGTGCGAACAGAACCCGCTCGATATTTGGGACAAGCTCGTGGCACACGCAGACGAGAACCGCGCACCGGCAGCCGAGGATATCTTCCGATTCAAATTTCACGGACTGTTCTACGTTGCGCCCGCGCAGGACTCATTCATGCTGCGGCTGCGCGTTCCCGGCGGCATTCTCACCGCGCACCAAATGTGTGGACTGGCCGCGATGGCCGAAGAGTGGGGATCGGGCCGGGCTGACCTCACGACGCGCGCCAACTTGCAGATCCGTGAATTCCAGCCCAAAGACATCGTGCGCGTCTTGAACAGAGTGCAGGAACTTGGTCTCACGGCGCGCGGCTCCGGCGCGGACAACATCCGCAACATCACAGCATCTCCGGTGACTGGCCTGGATCCGACGGAGCTCATCGATGTATCGCCATTCGCCCGTGCGCTTCACCATTACATCCTCAACTCACGCGACCTCTATGAGCTGCCGCGCAAGTTCAACGTGGCCTTCGATAGTGGCGGCTCCATCAGCGTGGTTGCCGATACCAACGACATTGGCTTTGTAGCCGTGCGCGTCGGCGAAGGACGAAGCATTCCCGCGGGTGTGTACTTCCGCGTATTGTTGTGCGGCATCACCGGACACAGGCAGTTCGCCTCCGACTGCGGCTTGCTGCTGCGGCCCGACCAGGCAGTAGGCGTGGCGGCGGCCATGATCCGCGTCTTCAGCGATCACGGCGACCGCACCGATCGCAAAAGGGCGCGGCTGAAATATCTGGTTGACCAATGGGGCATGGAGAAGTTTGTCGCCGAGACGGAAAAGCGGCTTGCCTTTTCGCTGCTGCGCGTAGCGCCGGAGGAGTGCGAGCCTCGGAGGCAGATCGATCGCGCAGGACACATTGGCGTGCATCCGCAGATCCAACCGGGGTTGCACTACATCGGCGTGTCCGTGCCCGTGGGACGGTTGCCCGTGAGCCAGATGCGCGCGGTCGCTGACATTGCCGATCAGTTCGGTAGCGGCGAACTGCGACTCACGGTGTGGCAGAATCTGCTCATCCCCAACATTCCCGCCGACAGTGTCGAAATTGCCGTAGAATGCCTGCGCGCAGCAGGGCTGGATTGCTCGGCAGGCGCAGTTTTGCGCGGCACAGTAGCCTGCACCGGCAACCGCGGCTGCCGCTATGCGGCTACCGACACGAAGACGCACGCTGTGGAGCTTGCCAATCTTCTCGATGCGCGTTTCAAGATCGAGCAGCCTGTAAACCTGCACGTGACGGGCTGCCCACATTCGTGCGCGCAACACTATGTGGGTGACATCGGCCTGATGGGCGTCAAGGTCGGCGGTGCGGAAGGCTACCAGGTGGTTATCGGCGGCGGATCGGATCTCGAGCGTGGGCTGGCACGCGAACTGATTCCTTCCATTGCATATACCGATCTTCCGCCGGCACTTGAAAGCCTGTTCGCGGCTTACACGAAGCGACGTCGTCCGGGCGAATCGTTTCTCGAATTCAGCCGCAGGCACAGCATCGACGAGTTGCAATCATTTCTGGCCGTAAAGGAGCCTGCATAATATGAACGTAGCCGTTCCCTATATTCCCGAAAACGCTCCTTTCACCGCCGAGCAGCGGGCATGGCTCAATGGTTTGCTGGCGGGAATGTTCTCCAGCGCGCCCGAGTCGGCGACTGAGCTGAAGCGGCCACGGCGGATCGCGGTTCTCTATGCATCGCAGTCTGGTACCGCTGAAGGGCTCGCTCGCAAACTGGCAAAGGAACTGAAGGCGCAGGGGCACGCGCCCGCAGTTTCCACTCTGGTTGGCTATACACCGGCGGCGCTCGCGGCAGAAACATGCGCCCTGATTTTGGCCAGCACCTACGGCGATGGCGATGCTCCCGATGGTGTGCAGCCGTTTTACGAGCAGCTTTGCCTTGAACACTTCCCGCGCATGGAGAAGCTCTTCTATGCGGTGTTGGCGCTTGGTGACAAGCATTACGAGCACTTTTGCAAATTTGGCCGCGACCTCGATGCCAAGCTCGCCTCACTCGGCGCAAACCGACTGGCCAACCGCTTGGACTGCGATGTAGACGTCGACGAGGCGTTCGCCCAGTGGAAGAACGAACTGTTGCCGCGGCTGAAAGAAGATTCGCTCTTTCAGGCCCGCAAGGAAAGCGAAGCATCGCAGCCAATGCCTTCGCAGACCGCGCCGCCTGCCTCGGATTCGCAAACCCAAGCCGCGAACTCCTTCACACGCGAAAGTCCGCTGCTCGCACCACTGGTCGAAAAGAGAAGCCTGACCCACGCTGACTCAACCAAATCCACGTTGCACCTGGCATTTTCGATTGAAGGCACCGGCATCTCGTACGAGGTGGGCGACGCGTGCGGTGTGATCCCCAGGAATGATCCTGATCTCGTCGCGGAGATTCTGCGGAAACTGCGCTTCAACGGCAACGAGCAGGTTCCCAGCACGAAAACAGGAAATACAACGCTCCACGACGCGCTCCTGCACCAGTTGCAGATCACGCGTCTGAATCGCAAGATCGTGCAGGCCTACGCCGTGCGGGGCAACTGCGCTCCACTTCTCCATCTGCTGCAACCGGAGCACCAGAAGGCGCTTGAGAATTACGTTTATGGCCGCGGATTGATTGATCTCCTTCTTGAATACCCTGGGGTGATCTACGATCCTGCCGAGTTGGTGGCGCTTCTGCCGAAGCTCACGCCGCGGCTCTATTCCATCTCGTCCAGCCCGGCGGCGCACGCCGGACAGATTCACACTACTGTTGCAGTAGTGCGGTTCACATCGCACGATCGCGATCGCGGCGGAGTGTGCTCAACGCTCTTTGCCGATCGCACATCGATCGATGACCGTCTGCCCATCTACATCCAGCCGAATAAGAAATTCAAGCTGCCCTCGAATCCTGATCAGCCTATGATCATGATCGGCCCTGGGACTGGGATCGCACCGTTTCGCGGCTTCTTGCACGAGCGCAGGGCATTAGGGCACAAGGGGCGCAACTGGCTGTTCTTTGGCGAGCGCAGCGTTGCCACGGACTACCTCTATCGCGAAGAGCTCGAAGCCATGCATGCAGACGGGCACCTGACGCGCCTTGATACCGCGTTTTCCCGCGACCATGGACGGAAGGTCTATGTGCAGGACAGAATGCTGGAGCACGCCGCGCAGCTTTGGAAGTGGCTGCAGGATGGCGCCAGCGTATACGTCTGTGGCGACGCGTCGCGCATGGCGAAGGATGTGCACGCGGCCCTCTGCCGCGTAGTGGAAGAGCAGGGCGCAATGCCGGCCCACGCCGCGGAAGAATATGTGGGCGCATTGAAAGAGAGCCATCGCTATCATCGCGATGTCTACTGAATAACCCAAAAGGAAACCGGGCAGGAAACGACTGCCGTGCACCACCGTTCATAGTGGCGCGCGGCCGTTGCCGCGCGCTGATCGTCGGAGTAGGATAAGCTTTTTGACAACGTAGTTTGTTGAATTCCGCTGTGATCCGCTCCAGAGATATTTCGCAAATCGCCACACTCTCCGCCGCGAGAACGCCCCGTATGACTCACAGCCTCTCCGGCCTGCCCGGAATTGTTCTCTTGTTTGCGATTTCCCTGGCTGCAACAGCGCATCAATGCGCGGCAGCGGTGAACGGCGGCGTCAGTGTGATTGCCGGCGCGAGCGGTGAGGATGTCGACGATGCAGGCTCCATGCTGATCGCAACGGCGGATTTCAATCGCGATGGGGTCGCCGACGTCGCAGAGATCGTGCGGCCGGCGGGAGATCGCGGCGGGCCAATCAGGCTTCAGCTCCTGTTCGGGCGAAGGGATGGAGGCTTCACACCCGGACCAGATCCTATGACGCTGGCGGGCGATCCGCGCGCGATCGCGAGCGGCGACTTCAATGGCGACGGCAACCCCGACCTTCTGATTGGGGACGGGAACGGGGCAGTCACGGAGTTGCTCGGAGATGGTAAGGGTAATCTCAAGTTCGCAGGGGAAATCGCTCACGTTGGCTCGGCCGTATCGATCGCCGTGGGTGATTTCAACCGCGACGGCATTCCCGACGTTGCGGTCTCCGACTATCGCGCGAATGCTGTAACGATTCTGCTTGGCTCAGCCAATGGCTCGTTTCAGGTGGGATGGTCTTTCGCTTTGCCCAGGCGCGGAACCAGGTACTATCTCGCCGCAGCCGACTTCAATGGAGACGGAGTCTCCGATCTGGCGATTTCCAGCGAGGAAGAAGGTACTTTTGTAGTCATGCTGGGCAACGGCAACGGAACCTTCACCTACGCCCCAGCCTTGAGCAATCTTCGCGACCCCAATTCTTATTGTCCCACGTAGTCTGCACATCCTGCAGACCCTATCTCTATCAAACGATTTACTGTGGCACATTGCGCTTGCGCGGACAGCGCTTGGGACAGTAGACTTTTCCCCGAACAGAAAAAGGGAGTGGGCGCGCGGCTGGAATCGTTTCCAGAATGCCGGAGCATAGCCGTATCCCGCTATGTAAGCACAGCAAAAGCTACTGCCTCGGATGAGCGGGTCGTCTGTTCCGCGCATGGAAGGAGATTCTCGTTGCCACTTCGAAAATCCTGTTGTTTTCCGCTCTTCGCTGCATTGGTCTTCATGGGTTGTACGGCTGGCGCACAGACTCAGTCGTCGGGGAGCGCAGCTCTGCCGCCTGCTCCGCACGCAAAGCAGATTCATCTCAAGCATATTCTGGTGATTGGCCAAACCAAGGGCTTCGAACACGACTCGGTTTCAGACGCCATGGCCGCGGTCTACAACCTGGGTCAGGAGAGCGGCCTGTGGGACACGGAGATGCGCACGGACACCGAGCTTTTGACCAAGAAGAGTCTGGGCAGAAATGCGAAGAACCTGGATTACTTTGACCTTCTGATCTTTGCCAGCACAACTGGGGAACTCGATCTGGATGCCAGCCAGAAGGCCGATATCCTGTCGTTCGTTCACGACGATGGCAAGGGATTTGTGGGCATTCACGCGGCGCTCGACACAAATTACACCTGGCCCGAGTACGGCGAGATGATCGGCGGGTGGTTTGACCAGCATCCCTGGGGGACATTCAACGCTCCCATCATCAATGAGTCCCCTGATTTTCCTGCAGTGCGCCACTTTCCCAAGGCATTCGTAAAGTACGACGAGATCTATCAACCGAAGGCGTGGTCCCGCGACAAGGTGAATGTTCTTCTCAGCCTCGATCCCAGCAAGCTGGACTACTCGAACAATCCGCGCATCCATCGCACCGATCATGATTTTCCCGTGGCCTGGAGCAAAATGTACGGCAAGGGGCGTGTCTTTTACTCCACGCTGGGGCACACCGAAGAAGCGTGGCAAGACCCGGATATTCGCAAAATGTATTTCGAAGCGATACGGTGGGCACTGGGCATGACCGAGGGCAGCACGGAGTCGCATCCGCGGCCGGCCGCCACACAATGAATCAACATCTAAATAGGATGGCGCGCGTGCGGTACAGAAGAGAACAATTGTTCGACACGAAGCATGCTGCACCTCTGAAGTCATTTCTGATCAGAGTGAGCCGCAATTGGCACACCGGGGATGAAACTGTTGCTCAATACGAATAAATCTCTCAGCACGGTCATACTGGCCGCGGCGGCGTGGTTAGGCGCCAATCTCGCCGCGCGGTCTCCAATGGATATTGTGCACGCGGCCACTGCCGGACAGGAAAGCGGCGCTCAGGCAACTTCAGCTGCTTCGCCTGAAGATTCCGCCGCACATGCCGGAGCCCAGGTCTATGCAGAGCATTGCTCGATGTGTCACGGAAAGAATCGGGAAGGCAATCCGCCGACATATCCATCCCTGGCCGGCATCAAGCACCAACTGTCCGACGAGCAGATTGCCACGTTGATCCACAATGGAAAGGGCGGCATGCCGCCGTTTCCTGCGCTGCCACAAAATGAAGTCGCCGGACTGCTCGAATTTCTGGGAACTTCACCGAATGGAGCTGCCCAGCCGGCTCCACATTCCTCCATGTTGGCGCGCAAAGGCATTCAGATTTCACCTGAGGCGGCGGCTGGCGGAGCGCTGTTCCAGCAGAATTGCGCCTTCTGTCATGGCCGCGATGCCATGGGAGGCGAGACCGGTCCAGATCTAACCAGGTCAAAGCTGGTTTTGACGGATTCCGATGGTTCAAAGATTGCGCAGGTTGTGAGCGAAGGACGAACGAGCGGCGACAAGAAGATGCCGGCGTTTCAGTTCTCTTCTTCTCAGATTCAGGCGCTGGTCGCGTTTATCCGTGCGCGGGTAGTCGCGGCCGACGCGATGAAGGGCGGCCGCCGCGGCGTGGATGTGAGCGATCTGCAGACAGGAAACGCAGAACAAGGTAAACAGTATTTCTATGGCGCCGGAGGATGCGCGAAATGCCACTCGCCCACTGGAGATCTTGCGGGAGTGGCTTCGCGCTACGAAGGATTGCAACTGGAAGAACGGATGCTGTATCCGAGGGGCGCCAAGAGCACTGTCACTGTGACATTGTCAGACGGGCAGAAGATCACCGGCACGTTGGCCTATCACGATGAGTTCACAATCGCGCTGACTGACCACACAGGTACCTACAAGTCCTGGCCGACGGGCAGTGTGAAGTACAGCATCGATAGTCCGGTAAATGCGCATGTTGAAATGTTCAGCCGCTACACTGACGACGATATTCACAATTTGATGGCCTATATACAGACCCTGCGCTGAGGTCTTCGCAGCCGCGACTTGCATGATCTGGAGAAATTACCCGCCGATGAGACTGATAAGGACGAATATTGCGCTTGCTGTAACTGCGCTCCTTTTGGGATTTGCGGGGCCTCGTCCGGCCACTGCACAGGATCTGGAATCCTCGCAACTGCTGCATCCCTCGGCGGACAGCTGGCCGCTCTATCACGGTGACTATTCCGGCAGGCGGCATAGCGCGCTGACTCAGATCAATCCTGGAAACGTGGGGAATCTCAGTCTGGCCTGGGCCTTCCAGACCAACCAGCCTGCACAGATCAAGTCCTCTCCTCTGCTGGTGGATGGAATCCTTTATTTCACCGTGCCCGACAATATCTGGGCCGTTGATGCCCGCTCCGGGCACATGATCTGGCACTTCAATCATCCCACCACCGATGGCGATCACATCGGTCATCGCGGTGTCGCCATGTACAAGGGCTGGCTCTATTTCGTCACGCCCAATGCGCACTTGATTTCTCTGAATGCCAAAGATGGCTCGGTGCGCTGGGACAAGATCATCGCCGACGTTAAGAAGGGATATTGGGCCACCGTGGCGCCGCTGGTGGTGCGTGACCACGTGATCGTTGGAGTGGGCGGCGATATGGACAATCTGCCCGGTATGCTGCGTTCCTTCGATCCGGAAACCGGCGATGTGCAATGGGAGTGGGATTCGACCCCTCCCGCAGGAACGCCAAACACGACAACCGGCGGAATGACATGGGTGACCGGCACCTACGATCCCGAACTGAACCTCGTCTATTGGGGCACGGGCAATCCCACGCCGGTGCTGAATGGCGCACCGCGGCCGGGAGACGACCAGTGGACGTGCAGCATCGTGGCGCTCAATCCGGATACCGGCAAGCTTGTCTGGGGCTATTCGGTGTCACCGCACGACACGCATGACTGGGATGCCGTGGAGACGCCAGTGCTTGTGGATGGCATGTTTCACGGCGAGCCGAGAAAGATGCTGATGCAGAGTTCGCGCAACGGCTATTTCTTCGTGCTCGACCGTACCAATGGGAAGAGCCTGCTGACAACTCCGTTCGGTCCAACGAACTGGTCGCTGGGAATCGATAAGGAAGGCCGCCCGATTCCGAATCCCGATAAGGAGCCTAAACCGGATGGCCGGCTGATTGCCCCTGATGAAGGCGGAATGACGAACTATCGCTCTCCCAGCTTTGATCCAAAGACAGGCCTTTTCATCGTCGATGCGCATCCGAGCTACAGCCTCTATTTCACCAAGCCG
Source organism: Occallatibacter sp. (assembly GCA_035508375.1). Classification (GTDB taxonomy): domain Bacteria; phylum Acidobacteriota; class Terriglobia; order Terriglobales; family Acidobacteriaceae; genus Telmatobacter. The sequence continues at coordinate 124,152 of DATJNF010000061.1, forward strand.
GCTGACGGTGGCTATGGCTGGGCGGGCGCGGACTACGGCCTGTGGGGCAAAGGAGTCCTTGAGGCCATCGACTACCAGACCGGTAAGATCCGCTGGAACCATGAGCTGGGTCCGGGTGGTGCCGGAGCAGGCGTACTCACCACGGATTCCGGCTTGATCTTCACCGGAGATGCCGAAGGAAACATCTTGGCTCTGGATACGAGTAACGGTAAAACGCTCTGGCACGCAGGAACCGGAGACCCGATGCAGACCTCTCCCATCACATATGAACTGGACGGCCGGCAGTATGTTGTTGCCGGCAGCGGCGGCGTAATGTTCGCGTGGGTGCTTCCGCACGCTTCAGCAGTATCGAGCAATTCTGCTGCGGCAGACGCACATTGAGAACCCGGCTCAACGCCCTTGATGTTCAGCGCAAATCCTTAACCGCGGAAGCAGACTGTGTGTTTCTCTTCATCGCTAGTGAGGGCGTGGGTTCGCCTCTCGCTGTGGCCGGATCTGCCTGGCGCTGCGAAACGCAGTCCCGGCGGCATCGGCTGTCCGCATGGCTTCCACTACCATCTTCGCCGTTACGGGAATCGATTCATTGTGGATCGTTTCATCGGGAGCGGTGGCACGCGCAGCGATTTTCTCCAGCAACTCCTGGCTGGGGTTAGCGATTCCCACGTCGGCAAAGCTCGTTGGCAGACCCACGCTCGTGGAGAATGCCAGAACCTCCTCCACGACCGTTGCTGGCTGCGACTCCAGCATTAGCTGCGCAAGAAGGCCAAACGCCACCTTCTCGCCATGCATAGAACTGTGCGTACCGGACGCAGTGGTAAGTCCGTTATGGATGGCGTGAGCCGCGGCAAGCCCGGACGACTCAAACCCCAGGCCGGAAAGCAGAGTGTTCGCTTCCACCAGGCGCTCGAGCGCATCGTTGGGTTCCTGGTGACGCAGAGCTTCGATTGAGGCTACGCCATCAGCCAACAGCGTCTTGTAGCAAAGCTCAGCTAATGCCAGAGCGCTTCGCGTAGACGCTCCTCCGCGCATGTTCTTTACGCCTCCGTCGGCGCACACTTTGGCCTCGAACCAGGTGGCAAGGGCATCGCCCATGCCGGCCACGAGAGGGCGTATGGGACTCTTCGCAATGACAGTTGTGTCTACCAGAACCAGGTCCGGATTGCGGCGGTAAATGCGGTACTGCTCTACTGTCCCCTCTTCCGTGTAGATCACCGAGAGCGCGCTGCACGGAGCGTCACTGGAAGCGATCGTGGGACAGTTGACGACGGGAAGCATCAGATCAGCGGCGACTGCACGGGCCGTGTCCAGGACCTTGCCTCCGCCCGCCCCAATCACCACCTGTGCAGCTGCGTCTCGCGCAGCCTGGCACCCGCGCCGGATCTCTGCGGTTGTGCATTCGCCAGCGAACCGGAAGACTTCATGGTGGATCTCGGCATCTGCGAATGTCTTCTCCCATGTTTTCGAGAGCAGGTGAATGGCGCTGTTTCCAGCAACAATCAGCGCCGGCCCACCAAGTCCGAGATTGCGAATCTCGGCGCCTAGTTGTTCCGTGGCATGTGGTCCCTGTGTGTAACGGGAAGGAGAGCAGAATACTTTGAGCATGGGCCTCTTCTTTGCCGGTGACTGGCACGGTCGCCGCAGCTCTCATGCTACGCCTTTATCCTTTTCCCGCGGGTGAGTCATCATCTCAGGGCGCACCCAGCGGTCGAAATCTTCTGTACTGAGAAATCCGAGCTTGAGCGCGGCCTCACGCAGGCTGATGTCTTCGCGATAGGCAGTCAGGGAGATTTTCGCCGCCTTCTCATAGCCGATGTGCGGATTGAGAGCCGTTACCAACATCAGGGAGTGATCAAGATGTTCCTTGATTCGTTTCTCGTCAGGCTCAATGCCACGGGCGCAATGTTCGGTAAACGAACAGCAGCCATTGGCGAGAAGCTCGACGGATGTAAGCACATTGTGCAGGATCACAGGCTTGTACACGTTCAACTGGAAATTTCCCTGGGATCCGGCAAAAGCAACCGCGTGATCGTTCCCGAAGACCTGCACCGCGACCATCGTCAGCGCTTCGCATTGGGTGGGATTGACCTTTCCCGGCATGATGGAGGAGCCCGGTTCGTTCTCCGGAATCCTGAGCTCGCCAATGGCCGCCCGTGGGCCTGAAGCGTACCAGCGCACATCATTGGCGATCTTCATCAATACGCCTGCAAGCGTGCGCAACGTCGCGCTCACCGCGACCATACCGTCGTGCGCCGAGAGTGCTGCAAACTTGTTCGCCGCCGAAGTGAAGGGCCTGCCAGTTTCCTCGGCAATTTTCCGTGCTGCCACGTCGCCAAAACGCGCATCGGCATTCAACCCCGTTCCAACCGCGGTGCCTCCAATCGCCAGCGCGTATACGGCGGGCAGAGACTGGCGAATGCCTGCAATGGCCTCATCAAGTTGCGCGACCCAGCCGGAAATCATCTGGCCTACCGTCAGGGGCGTTGCGTCCTGCAGGTGCGTGCGGCCGATCATCACGATATCTCGATAGGCATCCGCCTTCTCCCGCAGCACATCGCGAAGTTCTGTAACCGCAGGCAGAAGCGAATCTTCAATCTCTTCTACTGTGGCAATGTGCATCACGGTGGGAAAGGCATCGTTCGACGATTGACTGTGGTTCACATCATCGTTGGGGTGAATGGGTTTCTTTGAACCGAGAATGCCGCCCGCAAGCTGGATCGCACGATTGGCGATCACTTCGTTGGCGTTCATGTTGGTTTGCGTGCCGGAGCCTGTCTGAAACACCACCAGCGGAAACTCAGTGTCCCACTTCCCGTCAATCACTTCTTGCGCGGCGCGCACAATCAGTCGCACCTTCTCTCCAGGCAATTCGCCCAGCTCTTCATTGGCAAGCGCCGCGCATTTTTTCAGAATGCCCAGTGCGCGGACCACGCGGCTTCCCCAGCGAAAGCGTTCCACGCCTATGGTGAAGTTAAGATGCGAACGCTGTGTCTGCGCACCCCACAGATGATCCGACGGAACCCGTACTTCTCCTAAGACGTCTTCTTCCACACGGAAGGAGCCGGCTGCTGTCTCGTGGCTCGCCATGGCAAGATCTCCCTACGAGACTACTTTACTGAAGGTTCTAGCCGTTGCGCTCGTAGGGCTGGTAGAGGAGCTCCCAGATACTCGCATCGAGCTCGCAGGTCAGTTCCTCGCTGCTGGCATTGCCTGGAGTTTGCCTTAGTGCTTACTGCCTGAGCCAATCGGAAGAATGCTTTTCAATCGCGATGCGCACCAATTGGCTCCGGGTTCTGACGCCCGCTTTTTGGAACAGCTCCTGGATCACCGCCTTGACGGAGCTTTCCGAGACTTTGAGATTCAGCGCGATCTCCTTGTTCGTAAGACCATCCAGAACACCGCGCATCACCTCACCTTGCCGAGCAGTGAGAGGGCGCGCTCGTTCCATACCGTCGATATGGCTTTCAGCAACGCCGTTTCTCGCAGGAAAGAGAGTGCGCATGACCTTCGCGTCCAGCCAGATCTCCCCATGTGCTACGCGTTGAATTGCTGACAAGAGCTGGTCGAGGCTGCTGTGCTTAAGAAAGATTCCGGATGCCCCATTCTCGAGAACCATCCGCGTCGCTGTGTCCGACATTCCCGCAGTGACCAGCAGGACCTTGGCGGTTATCTGGCGCTGCTGCTTCATTTCAGTCAGCAGCCCCGTTCCTTGTTCTGCGCCAAGATCGTAGTCGAGCAGAACCACGTCCACCTCTGTGCGGGCCAGCGTTGCGAGAGCTTCTGCAACGCTTGTGCACTCTCCAACCACCTCGAAACCTGACGAGGTTTGCAAAAGCCTGCTGAGACTCTCCCGGAACAGGCTGTGATCGTCCACCATCAATATGCGAATTTCATGCATTGGGTTTCCTGGGATGCACCGCTTGCCTGCTGCAGCTCCACTATAAAGCAGGCTCCGTCTGTTCGGGCTGCGTAGCGCAGCTCGCCGCCGAAGGAGCGCAGGAATGAGCGCGACATGTAGAGTCCGAGGCCGGTTGCCTCAGCCCCTGCTTGGAATGGACGAAAGAGATGTTCCGGCTGTACAACCCCGCCGCCGTTATCTACCACCTCGACATAGACACGGTTTTCTTCGCTTTTCGCCGAAAGCGAGAGCGTACGCTGCTCTTTCTTCGAGAGCGCTCTCGTGCTATTGGAGATCAGGTTCAGAAATACCTGCATAAGACTTGATCTGTCAGCCCATACCAAGGGCAGGCCGGATTCGATCGACCACGACGATTCGATGCCTTCTTCCTCGAGAGTGGGAGCGACCACAATTTTCAATTCATCCAGCAGAACAGTGAGATCCACTTCGGTCGCCTGGCTCGCCGAGTGACGCAGGTTCACACTCGAGATGTGTTCGAGGGCTACGACCAGGCTGCCCAGCGCTTCAAAATCCTTATTACCCACCAGCGCGCCGGCATGCTTCAGGTTTTGATGCACCACCGCGATGGCGCCGCAGACATTGCGAATCTCATGGGATAGAGCGCTGACGGCAATCCGCGACCCTTCCAGAAGCTGATGCATACCGGCTACTTCATGCGCACGCAGGTCTTCTGACGCGTCCAGCACCATGGCCGCTAGCCGCACGCCGGCATTCGTGCGGTAGGTGGAAAAACAGATATCAGCCAGGAATGTCTCGCCATCTTCGCGTTGCCCGCGAGCCTGCATTACTGCCCGCAACAGTTGCAGCGAAGTATCGTGCATCGTGATGTTGGTCAGGGCAGGAAGATAGCGATGAATGAGCCTTCCAACCAACTCTCCTTGTGGAAGCTCAAGCATGCGATGGGCAGCTTCATTGGCCATCAGCACGGTTCCACTGGAATCAGCGGTGATAATGGCGACTGGGCTGCTCTCAAATAAGATCTTCAGTTGTTCTTCTGCGTCTCGGCGCGCGTCTCGCTCGCGTTCAATCTCATGAAGGTTTTCCGCTGCAGCGCGGCGGCTTTTGTTAATCTCCCGGATGAAGAGGCCAGCGCCGACGAATGCCGCAAAGTGGAGTACTACGCGCGAGGCCCCGGTACGCAGATTCCAGGGAAGATCGCCAAAGCGTTCGGCCAGATAGGTGCACACACTGGCGGCAACCGCAATCGTACTGGGCGAAGCGACACTCCCAATCATCAGCATCGGAATCAAATAGAGGAAACCGAGCGCGACCTCTCCGATAACTCGCCAGTCCACAAACCCTATGACGGAGATGAGAATGGCCGATCTGAGCAGGATGGCGCGCTTGCTGCCCTGAAACAACACCGTATTTGGGTTCATCTGCACAATTTTTTGATCCCGGAGTCGTCGCCTGTCTTCTCTCCCAATTTTAAAGGCCGGTTACATCATGCTGATAAAGTCAGCATATAGGGTTCATATAGAAAACATATATATATTCTCAGTGAGATATAAGCCCATCTCCGCGTTGGCTGAAAGATAGCCTATGATTGTCCTGACGATAGCCAACTGCAGCTGAAAGATAGGCGATTCCGCTACGGCTTCTCTTCTATCCTCAAGTCGAGCGTATGATTTTACCTCTTTCTTTTGCATCTCCGTCACCTGGATTCGTTCGACTGATGCATGAGCCTAACCGGAGATCTTCAATGCACAATCTAAAAGTTCACCTGAGAGCGGCCTTTGCGCCTGCTCTCGCTGCAGTCTTGCTGGCAGGAGCAGTGCCCGCGATGGCGCAGTCGGGCCTTACGTGGGATCAGGTGAAGGCGAAATTTGAGGCGAATAATCCCGCGTTAAAGGCCGATGCAGACAACGTGGATGAGATGAAGGCGGAAGAGGTTACCGCATATCTTCGTCCGAATCCGCAACTCACAGTTCTCGCAGACGGAACGCAGATCGCGCCACACGACGGCACGTGGACGCCCTTTCGCGGCACCTACGAGCAGCCCAACGTCAGCTATTTGCACGAGCGCGATCACAAGCGCGAGTTGCGCCTGGAAAGCGCCAAGGAGGGCACACGCATCACTGCCTCGGAGCATGAAGATTTGGAGCGCACCATGGTATTCGCTTTGCGTTCGGCATTTGTCGGAACTTTGCAGGCCAAGTTTGTTCTGGATCTTGCGAAGGCGGATCTGGACTACTACGACCACATCATCAATATCAGCCGCGATCGTCTTCACGCAGGCGACATTGCGCAGGTCGACTTCGATCGCATTGAGTTGCAGCGCGTGCAGTACGAGGCAGAGATGCAAACGGCAATGGTGAACCTGCGCACGGCCAAGATTCAGCTTTTGCAGATGCTCAATGATCAGACGCCCATAGATCAGTTCGACGTGACAGGCCCCTTCGACTTCAGCGAGAACCTGCAGCCCCTGGAGACGTATCGGGATGCCGCACTGGCGGCGCGGCCCGATCTGCAGGCGGCGCTGCAAACAATTCAGCAGTCACAAACCAACCACAAGCTGGCGATTGCGGACGGATCGACCGATCCGACCTTTGGCGCCTGGTACACCTACAATTCTTCGAACAACAACCCTAACGGAACGCAGACACTGGGTGTCAGCGTGAGCGTGCCGTTGCGCATCTTCGACCGTAACCAGGGCGAAAAGCAGCGCACGCTTATCGATATCGATCGTAGCCAGCAGGCCAGCGAGGCTACACGGGCGCAGGTGTTCAGCGATGTCGACACGGCCTATGAACTGGTGCGCAGCAACGTCGCTCTGCTGAAGCCCTATAAGGAAAAGTACAACGACGAAGCGTTGCGGGTGCGCGACACCGTGAGCTATGCGTATCTGCACAATGGCGCCTCTCTGATGGACTTCCTGAATGCGCAAAACGACTACCGCCAGGTGCAACTGGCTTACGCACAACTGCTTGGGGCTTATTTGACGGCCGCCGGCCAACTGAATCTTGCCGTTGGACGCGAGGTAATCCAATGATCGGAATTAGGGTTCGGAACCATATATCGAAGATCGGACTGGCCGCGTTGCTGGCTGCAAGTTTCACTCTGGCAGCCTGCAAAAAAGAGGCATCCGGCGACACCGGCCCCGAGCATCTACCCGTGGTGCAGGCAGGCGATATGAGCCTGGTGTCGGTCGATAAACCCAATCAGTTTCCGCTGGTCTCGGCCGAGTCATACAACGCGCCGGCGACGCTGGACGTGACCGGCACAATAACTCCTGACATTGCGCGTGAAATTCCTGTGATTTCCCTCGCGAGTGGACGCGTCGTCGACATCAAGGCGCGGCTCGATGACTACGTCAAGAAAGGGCAGTTGCTGCTCAAGGTCCAGAGCCCGGACAGTTCCAACGCATTCGATACGTATTTGAAGGCGCGCAACGACGAGATCATGAACAACAAGGCCTATCTACGCGCCAAGGATCTGTACGCACACGGCGCCATTTCGCAGGGCATGCTGGAGCAGGCCGAAGACGCGGAGAATGACTCGCAGGCTGATTTGAAATCGGCCGAAGAGCAGCTTGAAACGCTGGGCGTTGACAAGGATCATCCCTCGCCGGTGGTGTCGGTATTCTCCCCGATCTCGGGCGTCATTGTGCAGCAGAATGTAACGCAGGCTGCCGCAGCCGGCGTCACGTTTTCCGGCTCTGCCACTGCCTTTACTGTTGCCGACATCAGCAGCGTATGGGTGATCTGTGACGTGTATCAGAATGATATCCCGAAGCTGGCTCTGGGACAGGAAGCCAAAATCAAAATCGACGCGTATCCCGACAGAGTCATCACTGGGCATATCTCCGACATCGGGCCGGTGCTCGATCCTTCAATTCGCACCGCCAAGGTGCGCGTCGAGGTGCCCAATCCCGGCATTCTCAAACTGGGCATGTTTGTGACGGCGACCTTCCAGAGCCTGAAGAAGCAGAACTTCGCACTGGTTCCTGCGCCCGCGGTTCTGCACTTGCACGATCGCGACTGGGTCTTTGTGCCTGCGGACGGCAATAGGTTCCACCGTGTTGAGGTGAAGACGGGCAACATGGTCGGTGACAAGCAGGAGATCCTCGCCGAAATCGACAACGCCAAGGAAGTTCCTTTCCCCATCGGACAAAAAGTCGTCTCCAACGTGCTGCAGCTTGAAGCTACGCTGGAGGCGCAATGATCAAGGCTCTGGTCGATGCGGCGCTCAAAAATCGACTGCTGGTTATAGGACTGGGCGTCTTCTTGTTGCTCTGGGGAGCCATTGCGTTCAAAAATCTCCCGATCGATGCCTATCCGGACGTAGCGAACAACTACGTTAATGTGATTACGCAATGGCCCGGGCACTCGGCTGAGGACATGGAGAAGCAGGTCACGGTTCCAACCGAGATTCAGATGGCCGGTTTGCCGCACTTGGACAATTTGCGCTCGTTTACGCTGGCTGGTATTTCCAGCATCATGATGAACTTCGACGATTCTTCAGACGATAACTGGAATCGCGAGCGGGTTCTGGAACGCTTGACCATGGTAACGCTGCCTGCCGGCCTGGTGCCTCAGTTGCAGACTGACTGGAGCCCGGTTGGGCAGATCTACTGGTACACGCTGGAGAGCAAGAATCCTGCCTACGATGTGATGGAGCTCAAATCCATCGCTGACTGGACGTTGAGCAAGCAATACAAGAGCGTGCCGCATGTCGTCGATCAGGCAACTTTTGGCGGGCTCACAAAGGAGTACCAGGTCCGCCTCGATCCGAACAAGCTGATCGAATATGGCCTGAACATCTCGCAGGTCGAACAGCAACTGGCACAGAACAACGCGAACGCGGGTGGCAGTTTCATCCAGGCTGGGCCGCAGCAAATTAACGTGCAGGCGCAGGGATTGTTTCGCACCGTGCAGGACATCGAAGACACGGTGGTCACCGAAGTGAACGGCGCGCCCATCCGGATCAAGGACATCGCTCAAGTCGATGAGGGACCGAAGATCCGGCTGGGGCAGGTCAGCAAGGCATGGCGCGACGACAAGACCGGCCGCATCATTGACGAGCCGGACGTCGTAGAAGGCACATTGTTGCTTCAGAAGGGTGACGATGCTGATCCCGCGCTCAAGGGCATCGAAGCGAAGACCAAGGAACTCAACGATGAAATTTTGCCCAAAGGTGTAAAAGTAGTTCCGTTCCTCGACCGCTCAGATCTGATCCACTTCACCACGCACACAGTGCTGCACAACCTGACCGAAGGCATAATCCTCGTCGTCATTCTGCTCTTTATCTTTCTGGGCAACGTGCGCGGCGCGTTCATCGTGGCCTGCACGATTCCATTTTCGCTCCTGTTTGCCGCCACGTGCCTTAGTCTCAACCACATCCCGGCCAACTTGCTGTCGCTGGGCGCGCTCGACTTTGGAATGGTGGTTGAGGGCGCAGTCGTGATGATCGAAAACATCATCCGGCATCTCGGACATCGCCAAAATGGAAAAGAGGGGGACGGCAGTACTCCGTTTGAAAAGATTGGCTGGGCCGCTCACGAAGTGCAGCGTCCCGTCTTCTTTGCGATCATCATCATCATTACGGCACACCTGCCGATCTTTACATTGCAGGCGGTCGAAGGGCGTCTCTTCCGGCCCATGGCTCAGACAGTCTGTTTTGCCTTGGCCGGAGCGTTGCTGTTCTCGATCGTGATTGCACCCGTGCTGGCTAGCATCATGTTCCGTAAGGGCGCCAAGGAATGGCATAACCCCTTCATGGAATGGCTGAAGCGCCGCTACCGGCCCGCCGTTACCTGGGCGATTGAACACTCCACGGCAACTATGGTCGCGGCAGGCTGCGCTCTCGCGTTAACCCTTTTCATGGGTTTCAGCGGCGTCATTGGTTCAGAGTTCTTACCTCATCTGGATGAGGGGGCTATTTGGGCTCGCGGCTCGCTGGCGCCCTCTACCGGTCCCGATGAAAGCCGCAGGATTGCCGACCATGCTCGGCTCATCCTGGCCTCGTTTCCTGAGGTGACTGAGGTTGTGGACCAGATCGGCCGGCCAGATGACGGCACCGACGCTACCGGCTTCTTCAATACGGAGTATTTCGTTGATCTGAAGCCCAAAGATCAGTGGCGTCCCGTCTTTCATGGGAACAAGGTAGCCTTGATTGACGCGATGGATAAGGAACTGGAGAAGATGCCGGGCGTGATCTGGGGCTTCTCTCAGCCGATCGAAGACAACATGGAAGAAGCCGTGTCCGGCGTCAAAGGCGCGCTCAGCGTGAAAATCTACGGCGACGATCTGCGCACGCTCGAGGCCAAGGGCAATGAAATTGTCAGCGTGATGAGCCAGATTCCCGGTGTCGCCGATCTGGGACTGTTCCGCGTCATCGGGCAGCCGAACCTGACGTTCGTTGTCGATCGTGACGCCTGCGCCCGCTACGGTATCAATGTCGCCGATGTGCAGAACGCGATTCAGACCGCAGCAGGCGGCAACACGGTCACTGAGATGCTACAGGGCGAGGCGCAATACGATGTCGTGCTTCGCTATCAGCAGAAATACCGCGACACACGCGAGGCGATTGAGAACATTCGTCTGCTTGCTCCTTCCGGTGAGCGGGTTTCACTGGCACAGCTGACCAAGGTCAATACGGATGATGGAGCGGAGGAGATCTATCGTGAAGGAGAACAACGCTACATCGCGATTAAGTACAGCGTGCGCGGACGCGATCTGGGATCTACCGTCGAAGAAGCGATCAAGAGAGTGAAGGCGCAGGTGCAACTGCCTACTGGGTATCACGTAGAGTGGGCCGGCGAGTACAAGAGTAAGCAGCGTGCTGATGCGCGTCTTGCCATTATCACGCCAATCACGGTGCTTATCATCTTCATGATCCTCTATGTGATGTTCCGTTCATTCAAATGGGCAATCCTGATCATACTGAACGAACTGCTTGCTCCGTTGGGTGGATTGTTAGCGCTCTACATCACGCATACCAACTTCAGCGTTTCAGCTGCCATCGGCATGCTCGCGCTGTTTGGCGTCTCAGTGCAAACCGGCGTCATTATGCTCGAAGCTATAAACCAGCACCGCGCACGCGGCTACACTGTGAAAGATGCCGCCATACAAGGTGCCGTGCTGCGTTTGCGTCCTATTCTGATTACCAGTCTTGTCGCGACTTTGGGTCTGATTCCGGCGGCTGTGTCGCACGCCATCGGTTCCGACTCGCAGCGGCCCTTTGCAATTGTGATCGTCGGCGGCCTGATTGTCGCCCTCATGATGAGCGTCTTCCTGCTTCCAACGCTGTATGTGTTGATCGCTGGAAAGGACGATGTGCTGCCACCGCCGGAGTCGGAATTCGCAAGCGAATAGGCAGAACGCGGGAGTAACCGTGAAGGTTGCGCTTTACGACAGGTGCGCGTAACAATCAATCGGCGCGTGCACTGGCGGGACAGACGGCACATCGCATGAGATGCGCTGGTTGCGAGGAATAGAGCGGGAACCGCTCCAAAAGGGGAGTCGAGACATTCGGAGGATCGATGGATAGCAAAAAGGTTCGACACCGCATTGAACAAATTGGAATTATCCCATGCGCTCGGGTAAAGGTAGCCGAATATGCGCGATTTGCCGCCGAGACTCTGTATGCGGCTGAAATCCCGGTTCTCGAAGTGACGATGACGCTGCCTCAGGCCCCCGAACTAATTGAGAGTCTGGTGAAGGAATTTCCCGACATGATTATCGGCGCGGGAACGGTGCTCGATGAGGAGTCGGCGCACCGTTGCATAGCTGCCGGAGCATGTTTCATTACCAGTCCGGGATTTATCCCCGAGGTAGTCGAGTGCTCCCGGAAGGCGAATGTCGTAGTCTTTCCCGGAGCACTTACGGCGACTGAGGTGATTCGCGCATGGAAAGCCGGTGCAGATTTTGTGAAGATCTTTCCCGCGGCCATGGTGGGCGGCACGCACTACGTGCGCGCTCTTAAAGTTCCGCTCCCACAAGTTCCTCTTATCGTGACCGGCGGCGTCAATCAACTAACGGCGTTTGACTATATACTCGCCGGTGCAAGCGCGATTGGCGTGGGCAGCGAGTTATTACCGAAAGAGGCTCTGGTGCACCGCCAGGCGGATCGCATTCACGAGTTAGCGCGCAGATTTCTCAACATGGTCAAAGAAGCCAGGGCTCAGCTCGAGTCCGATTAGATCGCCTGCCGGGAATCTACGAGATGCGCAGAGAACGGCAAAGACATCAGTCTGTGCACCGGGAGCAGGCGAGCGTACCGATCAACCCGACGCGCGCATTCATGTGGGCGCTTTCCTGAAGATTGAACCTGGAACTCCCTGGCATCTCATCGCGGCTCTCACCAAGGAAACCCTAGTTCATCCAGGCATTTCGATTGGAATCCACTCATTTCCCCATGTAAAATCGATTGCGTATCCACCGCAATTTTCATCCGAGACCTATATTTTATGAAAGAGTCTGCAGGAGACAAAAAGCAGCGGGATGGCAGCCAGCCGCCGGCTCATCAGACGACGAGCTTAAAGCAATTGGCGGAGTATCTTGGGCTGAATCCGGCGACGGTCTCGGTCGTCCTCAATGAAGTCCCTGGACGTTCGATTCCCCAGGCGACGCGCGACCGCATCAAGGCTGCTGCCAAGCAGATGAACTATCAGCCGAACCTTCTGGCCCGTTCGCTCCGCAGCCGGCGGACATTGACCATCGGCATTCTGGTCCCGGAGCTTGGCGATGGCTACCATACGCAGGTCATGAGCGGAATCGGCGACCAGCTCATCAAGGCGGGCTATTTTTACTTCACGGCACACCACCGGCATAAACGGAACCTGGTCGAAGAATACACGCGGATGTTGATCGGCCGCGGTGCACAGGGCATTATTGCCATCGATACCCTGCTGGAGCACGCGATCGGTATTCCGGTGGTGGCCGTAGCCGGCCATCGTCACATTGCCGGTGTAACCAACGTCCTGCTCGATCACGTCCGCGCCGCGGAGCTAACGCTGAACCATCTCTATTCACTCGGCCATCGCCATATCGCCTTCATGCGCGGCCAGCCCTTCAGCTCAGACTCCCGCGATCGCTGGGAAAGCCTTGTTGCCGTTGCTGAAAAACTGGGGCTCGAAATCAAGCCGGAACTGGTAGTGAACCTGGAGCGCGATTTATCCTCGCCTGAGCTGGGCTATCCGGTGGTGCAGCAACTGCTCGCAGCCAGGCAGCCGTTTACGGCCCTGGTGGCGTTCAACGATATTTCGGCGATCGGGGCCATCCGCGCCTTCCAGGACGTCAACCTGCGCGTACCGGACGACATTTCCGTCATCGGTTTCGATGACATCAACGCAGCAGCGTTTACGCTCCCACGCCTGACTACGATCAATCAGCCGCTCGAGGAGATCGGCAGAATCGCCACCCAGGCTCTTCTGAACCGGATTCACAACACCGTCGCACCCCGCGATGAGATCACCGTCGAACCGGAGTTGGTGATCCGTGAATCGACGGGCCCGGTAAAAGGCTGAACCTTGCGGCGAGATTCCGGGGCTATGAAGGTACCGGCGCGGCCTCCTTCGCTGTGCGCGTTGGACGCAGTGTGATTGACTGCAGCGCAACCATCAGCAGTCCGGCTCCCCACGGAACAAGCAGACCATATCGCAGCGATTGAAAATGCGCTGAAAGCACTCCCGTGAGCCAGGGAAAGAACGCCGCTCCAAAGCCGCCTACCGCAAAGATCCATCCACGGGCTGAGCGTTCCAACAGGAACGAAAGCAGCAGCGGGTACAGCGGGCCCATGCACACTCCCGCGATTGCCGCCACTGCCAGAATCGCTGACGGAAAGGGCGCAACAATCAGGACTCCCACCGAAGCGGCAAGCCCCCACATTGCAATTTGCAGAGTGGTGTGTCGTCCCACCGTCGCCAGCAGACGCGTAGAGAATGCCAGCCGGCTCAGCATTTCACCCAGCCAGAAAAGAGACGTGGCCAGCGCCGCTCCCGCCAGTCTGCGCATTCCCGAGCGATGCGAGTAGGTTGTCAGCCATCCGCTCAAGGCGGCTTCCATGCCAACCGCACACATTGCCAGTACGATGATCGGCACAAAGAATCGTATCGCAGAGCTTGTGGCCGGTTCCGATGGTGCAACCTCAGGGCGGCAGGGTTCTTGACGCTCGCGCAAGACCACCCATGCAAAGAGCAGGCTGAATAGTCCAAAGAGCGTCAGGAACAATGTGCGGACGTCGGAGTTGCGGAGAAACGGCAGAAAGAGCACCGGACCTGCGGTTGCGCCGGCAGACCAGGTGAAGTTCAGCCACTCCAGCTTGGCGGCCCTGTCGCTGCGCCAACGATCTGTGAACAGCAGACTGGTTGAGGTCATCGTCATGCCCAGACCAAGGCCGAAGAGAAAGAAAGTAACAAATGGCGCACGAGTCGTGGCAAACGACAGCGCACAGGTGGACGCAATCAGCAGACCATAGCCGCACAGAAGCGAACGGATGCGGTGGAGGCTTGTGAACACGGCTCCAAGCGCGGAGCCGAAGAATTGCAGGAAGAGAAGCAGCCCGGCCGTGTCGTCATGAAGGCCCCATCTTCGAGAAAGCGCGGGGAGTAGTACGCCCAGCATCACCGTACCGGCCCCTGTCAAGCTGAAGCCCACGCTGAGAACGGCAATCGAGCTGGTTGGCTGCGTAGTGGGGCGCTTCTTGTTCAAAGAACGATCTTGCATACTCATTCAATTTGCGCCGATTTCGCCGCAATGGAAAGGACCGGCGGCAAACTCGGTTCTTGGCGGACGGAGTCTATGGTTTCTTCGCCAGGTGCTGAGGCTGGCTCGCGGAGATGATGCCCTTGCCTTCACGCACCACATAATATCGATCTGCCGCTAAATTAGCGAGGCTTTCCTGTTTCCCATCCGGCCACAGAATATCGGCGCGATCGAGATGATCGTGATCGCCCAGACCGAAATGAATGCGCAGATCATTCTGCGATAGATAACTGCCCCCGCTCACGACCTCGCCAAGCTGAACCAGGTTTCCGGCGCTGGCGCGCACGCGCGCATTCAGCGCCAGCCGGTTACACTCTGTTCCTTCCAGTTGAAAACTGATCCAGTGATTCGGCGACCCGCCTTCTGGCCGCAGGATCATCGGTTGGCCAACGAGATTCTCCACCACTGCTTCCATCTTGCCGTCGTTGAACAGATCGCCGACTGCCAGCCCGCGGCTGACCTGCGGAATCTGCAGTGCTCGTCCTACCCGCCGGCTGATGTTCTGGAACTTTCCGTTGTGCTGATTCAGAAACAGCAGCTTCGGCTCGAGGTAATGCGTTCCGGTCGGCGTGCCGTCCACCTGGGGATACACGTGCCCGTCGACGAGAAAGAAATCCTGCCAGCCGCTATTTGCGAAGTCGACAAATGCATCGCCCCAGCCAACATAGCCTTGTGTGCCGCGCGCGATCCCGGAGGCGATGGAGTTGTCGGTAAAATTCATGCCTCCATCGTTTGTATAGAGGGCCGCGTACTCGATATCGAAGTGAGAGATCACGAGTGACATGCGTCCTGCGTGCAGATAATCGCCGTAGGCCACACCCATGTTCGCTTGTTCAACCCCGTCCTCGTTGGCGGCGACTCCTGCCAGCAGTCCTACATCTTCAAACTTCCCGGCGCCGTCCCCCTGATAGAGATAATTCGCTTCGCCGTCATTGGTCACGAACAAATCGAGCTTGCCATCATTATTGAAATCCGTCCAGATCGATGTAAGCCCATAGCGGCCTTCGGGATCACCCACACCCGCCTTCGTCGACACATCGGTGAACGTACCGTCGTGATTGTTGTGATAGAGATTGTCCGGCAATCCCTTCAATCCACGCGGTCCGCATTGCACGTCAATACCCAGGTATTTGCATCCTTTGCCCGAGCCGAAATCAGGCAGTTGATCGAGATGAAAGTCGACGTAGTGCGAGACAAACAGGTCCGCCCATCCGTCATGGTCGTAGTCTCCGAAGGCCGCGCCCGTTGCCCATCCCGAGTCGGACGCGAGTCCGCTCGCCTTGGTCACGTCGGTAAACGTCCCGTCGCCGTTATTGCGATAAAGCACCACGCCGTTGAGGCACGTGACGAGCAGGTCAGGCCATCCATCGTTGTTGTAGTCGCCCGCCGCCGCACCCATCGCCCAACAGGGATAACCGACTCCGGCCTTGTCCGTCACATCGGTGAAAGTTCCATCGTGGTTGTTGCGGTAGAGCGCGCTGCGTGCTTTCGCGCCATGCAGCGCCATCTCGACGCTTTGGGCATTCGTAAAGTAGATGTCGGGAAAGCCATCGCGGTCGTAGTCAATCAACGCCACTCCGCCGCTCATCGACTCCGCAATGAATTTCGCCTCGGGGCTCGACAAGTGCTCGAAGTGGATGCCAGTGGAATCGGTAATATCCACCAGCTCAGGATAGTTCGGCAATGGAGCCGTGGCGTTCCGCTCCGCCTCCGCTTTGGCCCGCTCCTCTGGAGAGAGTGGCGTAGCCGTTCCCATCTGCCCCATCATCCTCACAGCGGGGAATAAGACACACAGTACAACCCAGACGTAGATGGCAATGGCGAGGATGCGCCGCGATGATCGGGTCGAGTGCCGCACCGCAGGACTATTTGTCGTTGGCGTCATCTTCGCGAATTTCCTGCGGCTGTATGAGCATATCTTTGTAAAGCACTCGAAGTTTGTCTTTCATGTCTTTGTATTTTTTGTAGAGCTCCACTTCGCGGCGGGCGTCGTCTGTGCGGCCCATCTTCCTGTAGAGTGTGGCCAGGCGATAATGCGCATTGGAATTGGTCGGCTCCAGTTGCACGGACGCCTCCAGCAGCGGCAGCGCCTTGTCCGGCTTGTCCATTTCGAGAAGTGCTTTGGCCAGTCCCAGCTTGGCATCGGCATCAGACGGCTGCAATTCAACAGCCTTCGCATAGTCATCGTAAGACTGCTTCACGTCGCCTCGCCGCGCTGCAATCTCGCCGAGTTTGCTGATCGCTTTCTCATCCTGCGGTTTCTCCGTCAGTGCATTCCGATATTCCTGTTCTGCTTCTTTCTTGATGATGGGATCTTGCGACGTGTTCAGCAGTTCGGCGAGCTCGAAGTGCACCTCGGGCAGGTGCGGATCGATCGCGATCGCCTGCTTGTACTGTGCAATGGCGGCATTGGTATTGCCTTCCCTGGTTTCTTCGTGCGCCAGCAACTGATGCATCTGTGCCGAATCAGGCGCCGCCAGCGAAAGCTCCAGCATCGACTCGCCGGAAAGATCGGCATATGTGCGGTACGCGGCGTACAGAACCTCAGGGTTCTCGGGATAGTCTTTACGCAATGCAGTGGCCACCCGTGCGGCATCATCTAATTCGCTGCTTTGTTGATAGAGTCCCACCAGCTCCAGCCCCACTTCAATCTTGAGTTTCTTGTCCTGGATCTGCGGAAAGGCGGCCTTCAGATCATCGCACGCATCGACGAAAGCCGCAGTGTGCGTCTCCGCCAATCCCAGCAGCGCCTGAATCTTCCATAACTGCGGATTAAGTTGAACGGCCTTCTTTAAGTGCGGAACGGCATCGGCATACTTTCTTTGAAAAAATAGAAGAACGCCGAGATTCGCCTCCGCGTCGACATTGTTCGGATCGAGTGCGAGAACTTTTTGGAGCTCCGGTATGGCCAGCTCCGGTTTGCGTTCGCGAAGATACTCCTGCGCCAATCGCGAGTGCTGGGCAATCTGATCCTGTTTGCTTGCCGTTTCCTGACCGATCGCTGAAGGGGAAAAGCCTGGCAGCAGGCAGAACGCAAGCAGAAAAGCTTTGGCAGACATGATCACCTCATCATATCCAAAATGAAAAAGGACGGCGATTGGCTCGCCGCCCTTTCGGTTGGAACGGTATTCGGTTTAGAACGAGAAACGGCCTACGAGTTCCATCGTTCTGCCGCCCACTGTTGTGCCGGTGATCTGCTCGGGAGCATTGTTGCCGATGGCGTTGTTGCCAGGTTGCCCGAAGCTGGGATGGTTGAGGACGTTTGAGGCTTCAGCGCGGATCTGGAACCGCATTCCGCGATCGGGCCAGACATCAAAACTCTTGCCGAGCGAGAAGTTGATATTGGTCAGATCTGGGCCATAGATCCGGTTGCGGCGGAAGGTTCCATATTGGTTGGTATAGTCGGACGGGTTTTCCCACGGCTGCGAACCAATTTGATCGCCACTGGCTTCCACATTGTCATTGAACCACGAGTTGAGGCTGTGGTATTGATACGTGGCGCCGCTGTATTGCTTTGTCTTGAGGTTATAGCTCTGCCAGGGCTTCTTGTAGTTACCTACGAGAATGCCTTCCTGCTTGTTGTTTCCACTCAGATTCCCGGAGGTGTTATTGCTGCCTGTAGTTACACCCATCGGGTTTCCGGTCTGCGCCACCCAGGTACCGGAGAGCTGCCATCCGCCAAAGATCTCGTCCATGGCCAGATTGGTGTTCATGAACTTCATGCCCTTGCCGAACGGCAGCTGATAGACCGCCTCCCCTTTGAACATGTGCCGGATGTCGAAGTTAGAGTTGCTGTAATTCTGAGAAATGTTGTACGCGTTTTGGTAATCCTGGTACCCTTCGCGGCTGCCCCATCCCGAGGAATCCATATCATCGAGGAAGTGAGACCAGGTATAGTTGGTGCTGAACTGCAGTCCATTGCTCATGCGCTTGGTCAGCACGGCCTGCAGCGCGTTGTAGTTCGAGGTGGCGTTGTTGGTGCTGCCTGTGATCTGGCCGAAGATTGGATAGGGAGACGCAGTGCGGCCCTGTCCTAGCTTGCTTACCGGAACCTGGTTAATATCCAGCGGGCCGGTATTCAGGTGCGTGCCGTGATTGCCAACATAAGAGGCTGAGGCGACGAAGTTGGTCGCGAACTCCCGCTCCAACGTCAACGAGTATTGATAATTGGTTGGCACCGGGGTGTGGTACTGGTTGTAGCTCACGTTCTGGCCGTTCTTGGCCCACGGTGTCGTGGGAGCCGTCACGTATGCCTGTGCGACGGTGGAGGGGTTGAAGCCGGTCCCACCGCAACCCGGATCCTGTGTATTGGGCGTGTTCAATGTCGAACTGAGATTCACAACCGGACAGATTCCGTTCGTCGTGGCGGTGTCATCGAGGGAGCCGCTGCTGCCAAATGCGCTTCCCATGCCACCGCCGTAAGTGTCCTCGCTCCATGTGGAAGTGTAGACGCCAATGCCGCCGCGAAGAACCGTACTCGGCATCACCTGCCAGCTGAAGCCGGCACGTGGCATCACGATGTCGTACTTGGGCGCCTGCAGAGTGGTGCGGCCGTTCTGGCCGATAAACCCGTACCACATGCCCCCTTGCACCAGTCCGCCCGCAGGAATTCCGTTGATGGCGCTGGATGAGACGTTTTGGTTGGCTACGCCCGGATCGAAGGTGGTCTCATTGCCTTTGGTTTCCGACCAGCCGGTCATGACCTCGTAGCGCAGGCCAAGATTGATTGTGAGATTGGGCCTGAACTTCCAGTCATCCTGAACAAACAACTGGGGGGTCTTCCACCGGCCGCCGAACTCCGGAGTATTGTTGGCGCCCCACTTTTGTTCCTGGCCGAGCAGGAAGTCGGCGTAGGAGAGGCCATCGTAGGTGGTGGTATTGGCGCCGCCCTCAGAGGTGTACGTGCCGCCGAAGGTGAGAACTGCGGCTTGAAGATTGCCCCATGCGGTCGAATCGGCCCGATTGATCAGGAACTCACCACCGAAGTGCAGAACGTGCCGCCCGCGGATCAGCGTGGCTACGTCGGACGGGTCGAAAACGAATTCTTTGTAAACGGCGTTCGTGCCCGGCTGAATGACTCCGTCAAAGCCACTCACGGTGAGCTGGGGAACGGCATCCGCCACGGCAAGCTGCAGGCCAAGTTTAGCCGGCCAGCCCTGGCCGATGGATTGCGGGACGAAAAAGTTCAATTGGTCGGTGAAGCCCATGCGAGCTTCGTTGATGAAACGCGAGCTGACCGTCCACACATCAGAGACCTGTGCGTTATCACGGCTCACGTCGCCGCTGTAGCAGTTGAGCGGGCAGACACCTTCACCCACATTCTGGCCCGGGTTATCGCTCTCCGTCTCAGACAACGTGAGGCGGTTCGCCGGCGTCACATCATAATCCAGGCGGCCAAACCACTTGATGAAGGGGTTGGTGCTGGGCACCTGATACGAGAAGTTGTTCTGGTTATACCCCTTGCTGGTACCCACTCCGGCAACATTCGGCTTGGGGAAGAGCTGCTGGAAGGCCTTGGCTACGGGATTGAGCATGCTGGCCGGAATCTTGTTGCCGTTCCCATATTCCTGCGCGAAGCTCTTGCGGATAACGCAGGGAACTCCCGCCTTGGCTGTCGGCGCGCCATCGTCGTAAACACAACCTCCATTCGGATTAACGACCTGCGTCGTGGGGTCATAGAGCGTTGGGAATCCCGGAGCCGAGAAATCACCAGCCATCATCGCTGCGGTGGGCTCGGTGGAGAACCCCGTGCTGGCTCCGCCGTGGTTGATGGTGCGGTCATAGTCGAAGTAGAAGAACATCTTGTGGAAGACTCTTCTAGGCAGGACGGGACCGCCCACAGCGCCGCCAAAATTGTTGAAGTGCAGCACCGGAACCGTCTTCCCGGAGCCGAATTGGTAGGGCGCGGCATTCAGCGCGTTGTTCTCAAAGAACTCGTAGGCGGCGCCGTGGAACTGGTCAGTGCCGCTCTTCGTGATCTGGTTGTAGATAACGTCGCCCACACCGTACTGTGCCGAGAAAGCCGTGGCGCTAACCTTAACTTCTGCAGTGGTTTCGAAGATCGTGACGTCGGTGTTCTGGCTCATTGGCAACGTGGTGGTCGCGCCGTCCTGCAGAACGTCCGCATACGGCAGGTTGCCGTTGATCGACGAGATTGTGCCGGGATTGAGAGCGTTTGAAGAGTTCTCCGGCGCGCCGGCCGCTCCGGGCATCAACACAACAAAATTCTCCCAGTCGGCGCCGCCGCCGTTCTGGCTGCCTATCTGCGGCAGTTCCGTCATTGTGGAGGATTCAAGCGTGTCTTCCTTGGCCCCAGACTCCGTTTGCAGCATCGGAACGTCCGTCGTAACTACGATCTGCTGCGAGACTGAGCCCACGCGCAACTGCGCATCAATGGTCTGGATGCCGAGCGAGACCGTGACCGGGCCGCGGACGAGCGTTTCGAAACCATCTTTGGTGAAGGTGAGCTTGTAATGGTCCTCCGGAATCGCTCCGGTATCGTAGAGGCCTGCGCTGTCGGTCGTGTAGGTGCGAGTGACGCCTTTGTCGACGTCCAGCACACTCACCGTTACCCCTGGAATAATCGCCCCTGTCGTGTCGGTTGCAGAGCCGCGCAGATCGCCTGAAGATGTGTTTTGTGCAAGGCATACCCCACTCCCGCCTGCCAGTACCGCACAGATCAGGAAGAAGGGCCGAATCCATTGTGTCCTGCTTCTCATGAAATGCCTCCTGAGCCACTTACGATCGCCACGGTTTTGGTTTCCGCGGCTTGAATCAAGTCCAGCGTCAGCCAGACGCGCATAATCTTGCGTGAACCCTTTGAACCCCATAAGACAAACGGTTGTATTCACGTAAATTCCCTCAAGTTTGATGCGCGGCTGGAATTAAACCACCCCTTTTGAATGACTGTCAAGTCATTTTTCAGTTTGTAGACAAACGATTGTATGAATGCTACTATCCGTCCGTGCGTCGGCCATGCGCATGTGTTTTCTTTATTTCGGCCTATACGCAACAGCGCTTTTGCGGTGATTCGAGGGGCAAAGCAAACGCTTGCCCGACCAACCTGCCAACAGAGCCCATACGAAAGAGTGGAATTATTCGATGAATTACATATCCCGGCGAGCGTTCCTACGACAGGCCGCAACCGCTGCCACGACAATGGTTTGTGCAGGCGCTTTGCCAGTCTGGGGACGAGCTTCCTTCGCGGCTCCCCTCCGCGCCTGGATGACTTCTGATGAGGATCGATGCAGGGAGATTCCCGTTCCGGCATGGCAGAGTTCCTCAGCTGGAAACTTACCTGCAGTGGAGATCGATTCGTCGCGAAGCTTCCAGAGCATTCTCGGCTTCGGCGGCGCGTTCACAGACGCTTCCTGCTATCTGTTCAGCAAGATGGATGCGGGCCAGCGGGCTAAGTTACTACAGGAATTTTTCGGACCCGGCGGGCTGGGGCTCTCTGTTGGCCGTACCTGCATCGGCTCGAGCGACTATTCCTGCTCCGCGTACAGCTTTGATGACTCGCCCTCGCCCGATCCCGAACTCAAGAACTTCAGCATCGAGCACGACCGCGCCTATATTTTGCCCACCCTGCGCGAAGCCCTGCGCGTAAACCCGGACCTGTATCTCTTCTCGACGCCCTGGAGCCCGCCCGGCTGGATGAAGACTGGCGGATCTCTTCTCGGCGGCTCCATGCGCAAGCCCTATTTCCCCTCGTATGCTCAATACTTCGTGCGTTTTCTGGAAGATTACCGTGCTGAGGGCGTCAATATTCGTGCTGTGACGACGCAGAATGAAGTGGACACGGACCAGGGCGGCAGAATGCCGGCCGCGCTCTGGGGACAGGAATACGAAACCGGCTTCATCAAAGAGTTCCTCGGGCCTGCTCTGCGTAACGCGAAGCTCGACACCCGGATCTGGCTCCTCGACCACAATTATGATCTATGGGGCCGCGCGATGGATGAGTTAAGCGACCCGGAGGTCTTTCAGTTTGTGGACGGAGTCGCCTGGCACGGCTACGCGGGCCAGCCCGATGCGATGACCCGTGTGCACGATCGCTTTCCCACGAAGAACGCTTACTGGACCGAGGGCGGTCCGGACATCACGGCGCCGGACTACGCCTCCGATTGGACCAAGTGGTCCGCCACCTATGCACAAATTCTGAAAAACTGGGCGCGCTGCATCGTGGCGTGGAACCTGGTTCTTGATGAAAAAGGCGGCCCCAACATCGGCCCGTTCCAATGCGGCGGCGTGGTCACGGTCGATTCAAAGACGCAGAAGCTCGCCCGCAGCGGTCAGTACTGGGCCTTCGCTCACTATGCCAAGGCAGTGCGCCGCGGTGCGCGCGTCATTGCAACGCAGGCGCCGAAATCCTGCGCGGAACACGTGGCATTTGCCAACCCTGACGGCAGCTATGTTCTTGTTCTGACCAACTCCGCCGACGAGCGCGAGGTGGAGTGCCGGTTCCAGGGCAAGTCGCTACCGCTGAAGCTTCCGCGGAACTCCGTCGTGACGTTGCAGTGGAGCTAGGCTAGGGAACCGCGCGGGCCAGGATGTCGGACGGTGCCGTAGCCGTTTTTCCCGCCTCATGGAAACTCAGCAACCTTCGGCGTCACCCGCGGCCGCACGCTCGTGGGTCCGCCTTGCTCGTCGATCACGTTTGAAATCTCGCCCTTGTCGCCCAGCGCGACGGTGATCATGTGGTGGAATCGTACATTCGGATTGCGCGGAACCTCGATGGCGCGGCTCAGCGTAACGCCAGGTTGACGAAAGACGCTGTAAATGCCGAGTCCCCACGCCTCATGGCTAGTGACGCGATCGGCCACTTTGTAGGAAGCCCATCCGTTCACGTCTTTGCCACTTGTGTAGCTCGCCTGATTCGGCGGATCGTAGGGAATCTCCGACTGGTAGAAATACGTCCGTCCATGGTTGCCGTTCCATAGCACCTGGAACTGCTGATGATGCTCGACAAAGAGCCCGTACGCGGTCACATTGTCGCCGTTGACCTCCAGCCCGGTCGCGCTCGTATTGCTGTTCCATCCCACGCCGGCGCCATGGTCTGCGCGCCAGATCCAGGTATGGTCAATGATCGTATCGGCGCTGTTGATGCGCAGATTGACCCCCGCGCGCCCAACGCCGGCGCCGCCCACCCGAAAGAACACATCGTGCAGGCAAATCGGATTCACTGCGTGACGCCCCGTACTGCCGGCAGGTCCGATCTCGAGCAGCACAGCCGACGGCTCAGGCCCGGCGTCGATGAGCAACCCTGCAATCTCGATCCCGTCTTGATCGGCCGTCGCGATAGCCGCCGTGCCATGCGTCGGCTTGAGTGTGGCGAAGCCCAGTCCGATCACAACCGTGTTGGGCCGGCTGATATGCAGCGCTTGATCCAACTCATAAATGCCGGGTGTGAAGAGCAGATTCCTGCCTTTCGCCAACTGCACGTTCAGTCTCTCGGCCGTGTCGCGATCCGGGTGGGCGATGTAAAAATTTTTCAAGGGAATCGATTGCCCAGGCGTCGCTCCGCCGCGCCACGTAATGCCCTGGCTTTCTGTTCGCAGAGCTGGAATCACGACGTTCCAGATTCCCTGCGCGTTCACCGTGAGAAACGGCTTTTCGCGGACTACGGG
The DNA here is from genome assembly GCA_035508375.1 of Occallatibacter sp. GTDB lineage: Bacteria > Acidobacteriota > Terriglobia > Terriglobales > Acidobacteriaceae > Telmatobacter. The sequence goes on from DATJNF010000061.1 coordinate 148,397, forward strand.
CGTGCGCTCGATCTTCGTATAGGGAGGTGCAGGCCACTCGCCCTGCGGCGGGTTGGGTACGCCGACGAAGACCATGTTCCAGTTCGAGCCGGTCCAGCTGCCCCACTCGCTGTTCCTCGAGATCCACTGCTGCTGCGAACCGGAATCCACGTTGCCATCGACCAGCGTATCCGACATCCATCCACCACTGGCCCAGCCGCGGTTTTGGTGCAGCACTATGCTGCCGCGCACGTGCATGCGGCGGAAGGGCGCGGCTTGCGAAACCGCCCACTGCATGGTGCCGTCGGTTGGCACTACGGAGAACCCCTCCGCAGTCCGCCAGAACGTGCAGGTCGCGTTGTTGCGCGGCAGGCTGGCGTCGGCATGCACATTGCCGTCGATTTCGACGTCATCCGGCGAAGCACCGAGCCCTGCCACCTGCGTATAAAAGCCGATGGGCACATCAACGTGGTACTTGCCGGGCAAGAACAGCAACGCATACCGCTCGGAGTCGAACTCGGCTTTCTGTTCCACCGCGTACACCTTGTCGATCTGCGCCTGGATCTCCGCCACAGGCATCGCCGGGTTGAAGATCAGCACGTGCGGCCCGAGGTCAGGTTTTGTTGCCGCCCCTGCAGTGGTCGCGAGAAACGAAATGCTTGCACAGAACGCGAGTGCGCGTCCTGCCCGCGCAACGCGGGCCAGCTGGTCCCTTACGCCCGCCTTACCACCCAGAGACAGTATTCCCTTTCCGCGCCTACCAGACATACGTGCCCACCGACTCTGACGGCATCATCGTTTTCAGGAACGTTCCGTGATAAGCAATCGCGAAGCTCTTCGGGAAGTTGCCCGTATTGGCGACCACCAGCACGATCTTGTCTTCCGGTGTTTGAAAGGCTACGGTGGAAAGCTGCTCCAGCTCATTCGATCCGATCCGCACCGAGCCCGGCGGCACAAACTTTGAAAAATGTCCGAGGGCATAGTACGCGAGATTGAGCGTCGCGTTGTCGCCATCGAGCGTGATGGCGCCAAAGCAGCTGGTGCATCCGCCATTGTTGGTGTGCGGACCGGCATGCGGATCTGCCGCCAGGTTCCAGAGCAGCACGTTGCGGCTCCAGTTGCGCGTCGCGCCAATCAGCACCCGGCTGACCGATTCCGCGATGGCGATCCCGTTCGAATGAGGCCGTTCCGTGATCGATTGCTCCGTCAGGTAGAGACCCTTGTTCGGATATTGATTGTGCACATCGGTCAACACGTCGCTGCTACCGCCGTAGAGATGGAAGCCCGTGCCTGCCACGAACCTGCCAGCCACCGGGTCGCCAAGAATCGACAGCGGATAGGACGGAACATCGGGGTTGTGATCGTACACCTGGATCTCGGTCTTCAGTCCCGCCTTTTCCATGGCCGGACCCAGATACTTTCCGATCAGTTCATCCTCCTCCTGCGCGAAAACCACCATGCTCGGCGTGTTCTTCGGATTCAGCGGCTCGTTCTCGACTGTGATGGCGGTGAGGGGAATGCCCTCGGCCTTCATGCCTTCGATGTACTTTACAAGATACTGGGCGTATGCGCCGTAATACTCCGGCTTCAGTTCGCCGCCTCTTACGTCATCGTTGGTCTTCATCCAGGCAGGCGCAGACCAGGGCGAACCAAGGATTTTGATTGTCGGCTCGATCGCCAGAATCTCCTTCATCACTGGAATAACGTCGGCACGATCGGCCGCGAGGCTGAAGTGCGTCAGCTGCGGATCGGTCTGGCCCGCCGGCATGTCATCATAGGAGTACACATGGTCGTTCATGTCGGAAGAGCCGATGCTCACGCGTACATAGCTGGCGCCGATGCCATCACCTTCCCTCGAGAAAATCTGTTTTAACAGAGCAGTTCTGCGCTCCGGCGTCATGCGCATCAACAGCTGCGCGCTTCCGCCCGTCACCGCGAAGCCGAAGCCGTCGATGGCCTGGAACTGCTGCATATCGTTGACAGTCACCGTCGGCAGTGATTCGCCGGATTCGGTAAAGTGCAGCGGAACCGTCTGAACCGCCAGCAGCGAGGACCGATCCACGGTGGTAAGCCAAAGCTGCGCATCCGGCGTCTCTTGAGCCCCTGATGCGATCGAAAGGCAGAGCAAGGCCGTCGAGCAGACAGCCGCAATCGTTCTCGAAGTCATAACACCCCTATGTGCGGTCCAAAACCGCCGCGCGCAGGATCGCACCATGCGCTTCCCTCTGTTCAAAGACAAACGATTGTTACAAAGAGAAATGCACGATCCATTCCGAACCGCACAAGATCACACCAGAGGCTGCCCTTGCTTGTCAAGGCGTGTTGACCGATCGGGACTGCGCCGGCAGTGCCTGAGGTAATTGCCGCCGGGCTCTAGGACAGGCGCAAGCGGGCACCGCGATGTCGAAGATCTGGTAAAACCACTGGCCCTCCCGATGATGGGCAGGCGATGGGCGCCTGTGCTGGTTGTTCTTCCCGATCCATTCAGGCTGATGGGCGCGGTTTCGGCAGCCTCAACAGCCTGGATTGTCTCGCAAATGTCATTTGGTCGCAGACCGCCATCAGGCTCATCTCGCTCCCGGAAGAATGGGAGTAAGATGGCTACGGTCGACCGAAGCCTTCACAACGGGCCCCCACTTCCAAAAGCAAATGGCGCAGGGCGACCGGTCTCCGGCTTGAAGCACGCTCCCGGTCTGAGCCGGGAAATTAAGCTGTATAGCCCGAAAAGCACTTGCCGAGGATTTGAGGATTTGCGACAATGGCCCACCGGTTTCACGCCTGTTCTGATGCGTCCCTGAACCCCCGGCAGGAAGGCAACTTACCCGACGCAACCGGCAACGAACAGCATTAGCTTGTAGCTCGTACTATCAGTCTGCTGATAAAGGGAAGGCAGCACGGATGCACGCCGTTCCGTCAGGGCGCTACCTGAGCTCGGTGCTGCAGCCGCGATTCCAATCGGATCCACAACAGAATCTGAAGGGGCATTCTCGATGAAACCTCCTCTTCGTTTCCTCGTCGCGTTGGTAACCGGCCTTTTGTGCCTTGGATATTCCGCTCCCGCTTCTGCCGCGCAATCCTCGCAGGTCCACATCTCCTCGGTTCAGCGGGCCGATTCCCAGTTATCTTCGGAGACGACGCTCATTCCGGGCCCACTCCGTTCCTTTCTCCGCATGTCCGGCATCAGCCAGCAGGTTGCTCCCCAGGACGTGCTGCCGATGCTGGCCCGCAACGTCACGCTCTGGGGCCACGAAAACGGAAGAGAGACGGAGTTCCTGGTGCTGTTGTCACGGTATGTGCAGCTCGCCAGGGAACTGCAGGGGCTGGCTGGGGCCGATGGTGTGATCCGCGTCGCTGATTGCGGGGATGCGGTCCGCCTGATCCAGATCCTCGGTTACCAGTTCCAGCGAAGCTGCGGGCTCAAAGATGCCTCTCTGACCACGGAAAACGCGGAACGCGCGTTCCTGACAGTCGATTCCGGCTTTCCTCTGACTGCGCTGGAGGAGGCACTGCAGACGCACACTCCTTTCACCTACGATTTTCCCGGTACCCGCGTGCCGGTTCTGTTTACCGAAAAGGAGTGGTCGGCGATTAGCCTCGGGAAGAAGAGGGGAGGGGACAATCTCCTCGATATATTGCTGCACGATCCTGAAGTCGACCGCCTGTACGCCGCAATGGCAAGAACCGATCCGGAGACCCGGGTCGCTCTGGCTCGATCGCCGGGATTGAAGAGGCTCCTTCCAGTCGCGTCTGTGATGGACTTCTATGGAAGTCAGATTTGCATCCGCTCCGGCAAAGTGGATGTGCCCGGCGGCGCGAGCGCCGAGCGGGGCTGGCAGGAGCTGGCGGGTGCGAGTGTTAACTCGCCCGGAGAGTTCGTCAGCCGTCTGCTCGAAAAGGACCATGGCTGGCTGGCGGCTTACTTCGATGTGCTATCGCGCGTCGGTCCTGGCCAGCAGGCCCATCTCACCGAAACTCCGCGACTGAAACAGCTCTATGAGTCCTACCGGTCGGCAGTTTTGAACCAAAACGCCTCCGCCGGCGTGTTCCCGAAAAATGCAGAGCTTCTGCTCCTGTTCACTCGCCTTCAGTGGGACAACAGCGGTGAGCTGCAGGTCCCAGGCGACACGGCCCTCTGGAAGGACATTTTTGCCCGCCAAGGCAAAGCGGTGGGATCGCGCGACTGGGAGAAGCACGTGCGCAGCCTGGATACTCCCGATCATCTGCTCGAAGGGTTGGCAGTTGCCTCGAATGTCGAAACCGACGTAGGCCCGGTGCAGGTTTATCTCACGCTCAGCGCCATCAACAGCGGAAGGCCGCTTGGCAAGCAGCTTTCCAACGACACGGCGCGGCTCCTTGCTAACAGCTTTATCCGGTTCAACAACTGGTATGCCATCTTTGTCGAGTTTCCCGCGCTGGACGACACCTCGATCTCCAGTTTCGTAGAGACCGCGGACCGGATCGACAAGATTTCCAACCAGACGTTGCGCGCCAACGCTCTGGGCTCATTTCAGGCCGATGTCGGCCTGTGGCAGATCTTTGCCCGCCAGGGGCAGATCCCGGCCGACAAGCTGAATGCCTCCTGGCAGGGTGCCGTTCATCCGTTCGCGGCTATCGCGTCATCGGAACAGCTCTTTGACGCCACGCGTGGCTCGCTGCAGGCGACCTTGCAGGGAGTCGCCGGAACCTCCACTCTATCGCAGGACCAGATCGTCGACCTGCTCGCCGGGCCCACGCAGAATACGACCGAGGGCCGGCGTGTGCACCAGGAAATGGCGCACAGAATCAGCTCCGTGCTCGAGGACCAGCGGCTGGTCTCTCTCGATACTCTCTTCGGCCTCTACGATGGTCTGCAGCAGCTGGGCCACGGAGCGCCGGTAGGCGACAGCCTGTTGCAGCTGGCGGGAAACCTGCGCGAGTTTGAGCTGCCGCGGCCCATCTTCACCCAGGGCGAAAAAACATCGTGGTCGCCGGTCATTTACACCAATCGCCATGCCGAGCTGCAGGTGCGCACCGATCTGACGAGCGTGATTCGCGCACCCTCTGCCGCGCAGCTTGAGGCTGCGCGCGGCAAGCTTACCCCGTTTCTGCGCGACACGCTGGTCGGATTGAACTACGCCTACTATGAGCCGCCCGGTGCGCAGGTGCTGCACAACAATCCACTGTTTGTCCGCTCGCACGACTTCTCCACCGTCTCTGTGCAGGGCGTGCAACAGATCTGGGGTGCGCCGGAGCTAATCGGCATCGGCGTCACGGCCGGTGGCGGCGCTTATCTGATGGGCTCGCTCGCCGACCTGCCCTACGCTCTCGCGTCGGTGGAGCAGGACTTCATTGCGCCGAACAACATCCAGGCTCTCATCTGGAAGGAAACCGTACCCCAGCTCCTGGTCGACGCGATCGTTCCCCGTTGGTGGTCCGTCACCCCGGATGAGATGCGTGCCGCGGATCTCTACCAGCGCGCAGGAGAAGAGCTCCTGGCTTCGGCCGGCTCGAATCCGGAACTTCGCCAGCGCGTCACGGCGATTTTGGCCGACCGCTTGTTGCCCGACCGCCTGGAGCAGGCTGAAGCAGCCCTGCAGCAGCCCGACAGCGCGGCCGCGCTCGCTTCGGAGATGCTGCCTTCCGTCACCTTCTACCTTTCGGCGGAATATCGCAGAAGATTTCCTGACCAGGCCGCTCTTGCGGGCCCGGTCAGCAAGGATCTTGACACGCTCGTGCGCCGCGATCCCTCCGAGACCAGCCCGCAGCATCTGACGCGCGATTTCGGAGTGCCTCATCCCTCGATGGCGCAGAGCGACGCCTGCACGCTTCTCAACACGGGTTTGTTCCCGGTTTCCGGCGGATACACCAGCCGGCTCTTCGGCGAATCCTGGGAGTCCACCAATCTCTATTGGGCGCGGCTCGCAGACGAAATGGGTTATTCTCCCGTGATGCTCAACCTGTTGGTGCCCGAGTTGACCCGCCAGATGATCGTGAATATCTTTGCCACCAATATTGATGACTGGCCGGCGCTGTTGCGCGCCATGAAAGAGACGGGCGACGAATTCCGGCAGGGCAGGATTGCCGTACAAGCTGCGGACCGGGTCCGCGGGCAATAGAAAAAACGTGCTGGGAAGCGCAGATCGGAATGATTATGAAGCACAGATCGTTGGTTTATATCGGGGTCTGTTCGGGGCTGCTCTTACTCATGTGTGGCGAGCCGCAACCCAAGGCGCAGGACGAGTCTTCGAACTTCCGGGTGAACGTTGTGCTCGTTCAGCTCAACGTGGCCGTAACAGATCACAAGGGGAACTACATCGCCGGTCTTCGTCCTGAGGACTTCACCATCACGGAAGACAAGATTCCGCAAAAGATCAATACCTTCGAAGAAGGCAATGGAACCATGACTGAGGTGGGAAACTCCGGCGGCGGTGCTTCGCCTTCGGTCAGCACCGCAGTCACGGAGGCAAACGAAGCTCCCAACCTTGATGCGCACGGAGTGCAGATCTCGCGCGTGGCCGGAGCCAACGTCTTCATCCTCTTCGACACCAGCAACTATATGTACCGCGGCTTCGTCTTTGCGCAGGATGCGATTGCGCAGTTTGTGCGCTCCATGGACGACGCCAGCAAGATTGCCTTTTACTCCTATAGCCGGAATCTCTCCCGGGCCGCGACACTCACTTCCGACCGCTTCCGCGTGGTGAAGGGCGTGCGCAGCACCGTCGCCGGCGATGACGCAGCGCTCTATAACTGCCTGTTGCTCACGGTGGAAGATGCCGCGCAGCTCAAAGGCCGCAAGGCGATCGTCGTCTTCTCGAACGGCCCCGACAATGCCAGCTCCGTTCCGCCCGAGGATGTTGCTGAGCTGGCCCAGTCGACAGGAACCATCATCTATATCATCAGCACCCGCCAGGCGCAGAACGAGCCGGTTTCTGCCGCGGCCTTCGAGCGCATGAGCAAAGCCACCGGCGGCAAGGCCTACTTCGCGGGCAACTGGCGCGAAGAGCACCAGGCCTTCACCTCGATCCGCGAAGACCTGGGCCATCTGTACACGCTCAGTTATTACCCGCAACCGAACCCGAATCGCGGCTGGCGCACCATTCGCGTTCAACTCAACGGCAAAGACATGCAGAAATATCACATCCGCACCCGCGACGGGTACCGGCTGCTGCAGCATGTCGCTGTCAATGAAGCAAGCTTATCTTCCGCTACGAATCCCGAGTCGGACCCGAAGTAACGCCATCGCCAGTCCCGGGTCTCTCATCTGAGTGACCCGGGAACCCCCGCCGTGGTTCCTCTACCGGCGTTCGATCCATCCGAGACCAAAGCTCGCTCACCAGCAGCCCGCCGAGCCATCTGCGGCGTGCGTTGAGCGTGAAGCCCGCCTCACACAACGCACTGAAATAATCCGGCAGGTTGCGGACCTTGAGCCCCGTCAGCACGCCGAATGCGCGATAGAGCAGAGCGATGATCGGTCGGGCGATCCATCGCCCAAACCGGCTTTGCGGCACCGCGAACTCCGAGATAAGCCAAAGCGCGTCAGGCGCAACCGAGCAGCGCAATCTTTCGGCGAGGCTACGAACCTCCGCCGTGGTGAGGCAGTCCAGAAAAAAATGCGTTACGACCAGGTCGTAGGGCCCGGAGGCAGGTCGCCAAAGCCGGGCGTCCGTGCAATGGACCGCAACCCGGCTTGCGTGTGGCCCGGCGCGGCGCCGGAGCGAGCGCAGCATGGATGCGCTGCCATCCACCGCGTCCACCCGCACCATGGCATTGTTGGCGAGCAGTCGAGCCGTGAACCGTCCGTCGCCGTCGCCCAGAACCAGTGCGCGGCGGCTTTGTCTCAGCTCCGCCAGAAATGTGCACCGGCACCACCATAACCAGGGACCGAAGGTTGCGTACTCCATCCACCGGTAAAGAGCCGCGAGGCCGTTAAAGTTGGGAACGTCTCGGTGAGGGGGATGAACGGAAGTGGCAGCCATGCTCACCGCATGATCGACCTGAGCGGGATGAACAGTGCCGGCGTCAGCAGTACCAGGTCTGCGCACGCGCGCAAGGCTACAGGGCTCAGTCGGCTTCGCTGATGGTCCAGCCACGCCAGCATAGCCGCGCTCGCCCCGCCGGCAAGCAGCAGGATGCCCGCGTGCGAATTGGCGGCGAAGCATTCCATTGCAAGCACACCGCCTCCGCCGGCAAGCAGGCAGCCTGCGGAAAAGGGTGTACTCAGGTTCGATCTCGAGCTTCGCGGCGCAGAGGACTCCCATGCATCAATTGCCGAGCAATTCAGCCAGGCAAGCGAAGCAAAGAAGACCATCGCGCCCAAAACCGGCAACGAAGAGACGGACCACAAAGCCGGTATGCGCCGCAACGTGGGCTCTGCGCATCCCAGCGTAAACAGCACGCCGACCAGCAATTCCTTCGTCAGCAGCGGCGCCAGGAACGGGTGAGTTCTGCGGCCTGCGTGCACGCAGGCGAAGTAGGCAAGTGCGGCTGCCGCCAGCACAAAATCCTGCTCACGCGCCGCAACCGGCATGAAAAACAGGATGATCAAAGCAGCGCAGCAGGTCGCGGCTACGGCGAGTGCCAGCAGGGTCTGACGATGGCGCCAGTGAAAATAATGCCGCTCCTGCAAGTCGGTGCTGCCTGCATCGCGCAGCCCCACCCGCGCATCCAGCAGTCGATCGCCGACATACACCGGCCACACCGTCAATGCAAGCAGCACAGGAACCCACAGCGGCAAATGCACGTCCGCCATCCAGCCAAAGCTGACAGACCAGACGATTGCAACCGTCGGAGCGTCAAAGCTTGCCAAGTGCCAGAAAGCCACCGGCCGCGGTGCGTCAAGGCGTCCCGCGGAAGGCCACTGCCTTGCAGCGTCAACGGGCCTGACTACTTCATTTCGCACCGGCGGATTGGGGACAGACAGCGGCAACGAATCAATTTTACGGGAAATGACGCGCTCGGGCCGGACAGGGATTCGACCGGGGATTCATGGAACGAAATCAGGAATCTGGGCGGCCGCCTCGCCGAGGCGGAAAACGGCCCTCGAGACGGTCAACCCCTGCAATCTATTCCTGATCCGGTTCAGTCGGCGGCAGTGGCCTTCTTGTGCGCCACCTTAGCGTGTAGCTTGGTCTTCTCCAGCGCCGGAATGGCTTCCAGATCGACCTTCCCTTCGGCCAGTTGCATCAGAAACTCCTGGCTTGAAAACGCGGAGGCCTCTTTGAAGACTTTGCTCGCCCGCAGATAACTTCCATCCGGCTGCTGCAGCCGCGCCTTCGTGGTGTCCGCCAGGTAAGCGGGGAGAATCTCCTCCCGAATGCGCGCAATGGCCGCCGGATCGCGCACCGGAAACACGACTTCGCACCGCTCGAAGAGGTTGCGCGGCATCCAGTCGGCCGACCCCAGGTAAATCTCGTCCTCCCCACCGTTGCCGAAGTGGAAGATCCGGGAGTGCTCCAGGAACCGCCCAACGATCGACCGGACGCGAATCCGTTCCGACAGCCCCTTCACCCCCGGCCGCAGAATGGAAAGTCCGCGAATGATGAGATCAATCTCCACACCCGCCTGCGAAGCCTGGTATAGCGCCTCGATGACCGAAGGCTCGAGGAGCGCGTTCATTTTTGCCACGATGTACGCCGGGCGCCCGGCGCGTGCGTGCTCTGCTTCGCGGCGGATGAGGCGCAGAAAACTCTCCGCCATGGTCAGCGGCGCCACCAGTAGCGGGTTGTAGTCATCAATCTCCGCGTGCGCGGTCAGGTAATTGAAAACCATGTGCACGCGCTCGGTGATCTGCGGATCGCAGGTCAGCAGGCTCAGGTCCGTGTAGAAGCGCGCGGTCACCGGGTTGTAGTTGCCGGTGCCCAAGTGGCAATAGCGGCGCGTCTGCCCATCCTCGTCGCGGCGCACTAGCATGGAGAGCTTGCAGTGTGTCTTCAGCCCCACCACGCCGTGGAAGACCTGCACGCCCGCATCTTCCATGCTTCGCGCCCAGCGAATATTCGATGCCTCATCGAAGCGCGCCATCAGCTCCACCACCACCGTCGCCTCCTTGTTCCCGCCGGCTTCAATCAGCGCCTGGAACATCGGAGAATCGTGGCTGGTACGGTAGAGGGTCTGTTTCATCGTCACGACTGCGGGGTCCTGCGCGCCTTGCTGCACGAACTCGACCACCGAATCGTAGGAGTCGTACGGGTGATGCAGCAGAATGTCACGGTGGCGCAGCTCGTCGAAGATGCCTGACGACTTGCGGCTTAATACCAGCGGCTTCGGCGTGAACGGCTGAAACTTCAGGTCGGGCCGCTTCACATCGTCATACAGAAACATCACGCGCGACAGGTTGACCGGCCCCTCGCCGCGAAACACCTGGTTCTCTTCGAGCTCGAAATTTACGCGCAGCCGCTCGACGATCTCAGGATCGGCGCCGGTCTCGATCTCCAGCCGCACGGCATCGCCCTTGCGGCGGTTGTGCAACTCCACGCGGATGGTCTCCAGCAGCGAGCGCGCTTCTTCCTCTTCAAAGTACAAATTCGAGTTGCGCGTCACGCGGAACGAGGCATGGGCGAGCACCTCATAGCCCCGGTACATGCCCGACAGGTGCTGGGCGATCAGGTCCTGCAGCAGCAGGTAATCGTTGCTGCCGTCGGTGGAGGGTAGCCGCACGAAACGGGGCAGCGCACGCGGTACCGTCACCACGCCGAGAACCTGCGGTCCTGAACTCCTCCGCTTGGCGCGCAACAGCAACGCCAGACAGAGCGCTTTATTGAGCACGCGCGGAAAGGGGTGTGCCGGATCGATCGCGATGGGGGTTAGCAGCGGGTCCACTTCGCGCTGAAAGTAGTTGCGCGCAAAGGTGCGGGCCTCTTCGTTCAACTCCTCCCATTCGAGAAGCCGCACGCCGTGCTTGCGCAGCTCGGGCAGAAGTTGCTTGTTCCAGCACTCATATTGTGCGGCCACAAATTCGTGAATGTCGGCCGTAAGCCCGGCAAGCGATTCGGCGGGGCGCAGTCCATCGAACCCTTGTTCTCGGTAGCCGTCTTCAATCCGTTGCAGCAGACCGGCCTGGCGAATCTCGACGTATTCGTCGAGGTTCGAGCCGGTAATTGCCAGGAACTTGACGCGTTCGAGCAAGGGATTGGCCGAGTCTTCGGCCTCTTCCAGTACGCGCCGGTTGAATTGCATCCAGGAGTGGTCCCGGCCGTTGAATAGGTTTGGTTTTTGGGCAGCTCTGGGCATGGTCTTCAATTCCGTGCGCCGTGTTGGCAGTCTACAGCCTCCCGCTGGGGTACGGCACGCCTGGACTCGAGCGAGAGGGGAATTCTTGCGCTCGTCCATCGTGACAGGCCGCCTCAGGCGCGCATGTTAAGGAACGAAGAAAAGGGCGGCCACGCCGCCCACCGGTAGATATTCTGCATTCGCGGCCTTGCTTCGCGCATTGCTGAGCCGTGAGGCGCATCGCTGGCGCGCATGTACAATCCCTCTTGGACGCTTTCCCGAAGCGGACCCAGCGCCTTTACGACATCTTCACAAAAATATGTTGTGGTGCATCTTGAGGTTTGGCATGAACGTAAAGTTGGTGGTCTTGGCGTGCGCGGCGATTGTCGTGTGGCCGGTGGCGTCTTCGGCGCAAATCGTGAACTTGCCCACAAGCAAACAGCTGATCGGCGAAATTCCCGGCAATCCGCAGCGGATCAACGGCCTGCCGATGTCGATGGCAGTGTCGCCGGATGGTCGGTATGTGGTGACGGTGAATGCCGGGTACGGGACCTACGAGTCGCATTATGACCAGTCGCTGGCGGTGCTGGATACGCGGACAGATACGGTGGCGGATTTTCCCGATGCGCGCACCGGGATTCGCGCCAAGCAGACGCTCTATTCCGGCCTGGCGTTCAGCCGCGACGGCAGCCGCCTCTACGCGAGCATGGCTTCCTTGACTAAGCCCGAAGGAGAGGGCCCTGACGCCGTGGGCAGCGGCATTGCGGTCTACAACTTTGCGGACGGCAAGATTACGCCCGATCGACTGATTCACGTGCCCATGGAATCACTCGCGCCCGGACGCACCACCCAGTTGCCGGATGGCAAACCGAGCCACATGGGTGTCTCGTATCCTGCTGCTATTGCAGTGCTGACGATGTTCGGGAGAGAAAAGCTGCTGGTTGCAGACAATCTTTCCGATTTTGTCGTGATGCTCGACGTGACCACGGGTGCGGTCGAGAAGCGCATTGACGTTTCGGAAAGCGACACCGTTCCCTCCACTTACCCGATCGCTTTGGCGGTGACCAAGGACGGCAAGCGTGCGTTTGTCGCGCTTTGGAACGCATCGGAGATCGACGAACTCGACCTTGCCGGCGCAACCGTGCTGCACAAATTGCCTTTGCTGAAGCCAACCAATGATGTTGCTCCTGGCACGCATCCCTGCGCGTTTGCGTTTTCGCCAGACGAGAAAACGCTCTACGTCGCGCTGGCCAACCGGGATGCCGTGGCTGCCGTAAACCTGGCAGGCGGGCAGTTTGCCGTCAAAGGATACTTCGACACGCGGCTGCCGCATCAGACCTATTTTGGGGCAGAACCGGTGGCGCTGGCGGTAAACACCAATGGCGCGCGGCTCTATGTCGCCAACATGGCCAGCGATGCGGTTGCGGTGATCGATACCCGGAAGCTGACGGACAAAGTGGCGAAAACGGGGATGGTTGAGCCGGACGGATTCATTCCTACCGACTGGCTGCCGATGTCGATGGCCTTTGACGTATTGCCGCAGGGCGGCAAGCTGTTTGTGGCGACCGCGAAGGGCAAAGGCACAGGCCCCAACAACTTTCCGCAGCGCCCGGTTGAGACGGTCAGCAAGAACTTCATGTATCAACGGGGCAATGCCTATATCGGCACGCTGCTCTACGGGTCGATTGCCGGTCTCGACGAGGGCGAGATCGAGAATGATCTTCCGCAGTGGACGCCGGTGGTGCTGGATTCGAACCGCATGATCGCGGCGCAGGAGAAGATCAAGTTTGCCGGCGGCGCGCAGGATCCCATCAAGCACGTGATCTACATCATTAAGGAGAACCGCACCTACGACCAGATCTTCGGCGACCTGAGCCAGGAGGGCAAACAGGTTGGCAACGGCGATCCGAAACTGGCGATGTACGGTGAAGCCGTCACGCCGAATCTGCACAAGCTGGCGCTGCAATTCGGCGTATTGGACAACTTCTTTGATTCCGGCGAAGTCTCCGGTGACGGGCACGTATGGTCAACAGCGGCCATCGGCTCGGATTATCTGGAAAAGACATGGCAGCAAGACTACCGCTCCGGCGAACGGCCGTATGACTTCGAAGGCGTGGTTGCCGACGGTTATCCGCTGCTGCAGAAGATTCCCGACGTGAATGAGCCGGCCAGCGGCTATCTGTGGGGTGACATGGCCGCGCACGGCAAGACCTACTACCACTTCGGCGAGTTCATCTCTTCCACCTTCTGCGGACAGGAAGCGGTGGCCGATCCAAAATTGGGCCCGATGCTGAACGGGCCTGCCTGCGCAAAGAAGGCCTATGCACCGGGCGATGCGCTGCCCGCCGACTGGGGCGGCGGCACTAATAAGTGGCCGTGGTCCATCCCGGTACTGGCAGGCAACACTGCGACCAAGCCGGAATTGGTGGGCCATTTCGCGCCCGAAGCTCCGGACTTCAATCTCTTCGTGCCGGACCAGATCCGCGTAGATATCTTTTTGCGCCATCTGAAAGGCTGGATCGCCGATATGCAGCAGGGTAACGACACCATGCCGAACTTCATCCTGCTGCGGCTGGGCAACGATCACACGGCGGGCACGCGGCCGGGCGGACCTACCCCGAAGGCCTCGGTAGCCGATAACGACTTAGCGGTCGGTCGCGCGGTGGAGGCCATCTCGCATTCGCCCTTCTGGGGCGACACGGCGTTCTTCATCCTCGAGGACGACGCCCAGAACGGCGCCGATCACGTGGATGCGCATCGCAGCATCGCCGTGATCGTGAGCAAATATGCGCCGCACGGCGCGAATGAGGCGCCCTTTGTCGACAGCCACTTCTACTCGACAGTGAGCGAGGTGCGCACAATGGAGACCCTGCTGGGTCTGCCGCCGATGAACAATAACGACGCGTTCTGCTCCATGATGAGCGACCTGTTTACCGGGCCGGGCGATCAGCCTGCCTTCAACGCGGACTATTCCAACCGCGACAACGGGCTGATCTATACGGCCAATACGAAAACAGCCATCGGCGCCAAAGCAAGCATGAAGATGGACTTCACGCACGAGGACCGGGCCCCGGTCGAGAAGCTGAACGTCATCCTGTGGAAAGATGCGATGGGCAGTACGCCGGTCCCGGCCATGTTGAAAGCCAAGTCAAAGAAGAGCGGCAAGGACGACGACGATTAGGGTCGCCGCTCGGGCTTTTGAAGGCTTCCGGCAGTTCCGCCGGAAGCCTTTGTTTTGCCGGAAAACGAGTTCCCAAATCTCAATGTGTGCGCAACATCACACCAGCGCACGTGTGTTTTTGCGACGATGAACAAGGGCTTGCCGCGAAGCGAGACACGCGCCCGTCGAACGGTTCACAAGATGGGATGAGCGGTGAGAAAATGGGACTGAGCGGTGCATGCGACGCACAACTTCTTCGCCAACGCAGGCCCTAAGCTGTTAGCTTTAAATAAAAGGATTTTCATCCCAGAGATGGCTTCTAACCCTTATTTTTCTCTGGCAGTTCTGTTCGTGGTGGCGCTCGGATTCGGCCTCGCACCGCTGGGCCTGGCGCGGCTTTGGGCGATGGTTTTTTCACCGGCTAAGCCGAACGCGGTGAAGAACGCAATTTATGAGTGCGGGTTGGCGTCGAAAGGCGATGCGTGGGTGCAGTTTCGTTCGGCCTACTATCTGTATGCCATCATCTTCCTCATCTTTGATGTAGAAGCCGTTTTCCTGCTGCCCTTTGCGGTTGCCTTCACCGGGCTGGGGCTGGCGGCCTGCGCGGCGATGCTGGTGTTTGTGCTGCTGCTCGTAGAAGGGTTGGCGTGGGCCTGGGCAAAGGGGATTCTGACCTGGGCGTAAAGAGCAGTTGTCAGTGCACAGTGGTCAGTTGTTTCGTGCTGCTGTGAAGCCTGGCGGAGAAAACCGAGTTCCTGGCTGCTTGGCAATGGCGATTCGGGAACCGGCAACTGAAAACTGATCACTGAGAACTGTTCACTGGAGAAGCAACCGATGGCTGTAGACAACGAATTGAAGATCGAACTGGGAAAGCAGGGCGTCTTCGTTACGACCATCGAGGAGCTCTATAACTGGGGCCGGCGCAGCTCGGTCTGGCCCATGCAGTTTGGTCTCGCCTGCTGCGCGATCGAGATGATCGCGACGACGATGGCCCGCTATGATCTGGCGCGGTTTGGCGCCGAGGTTTTCCGGCCCTCGCCGCGGCAGGCGGATCTGATGATTATCTCTGGCACGGTGACCAAGAAGATGGCTCCGCAGGTGGTGCGGCTGTACAACCAGATGGCCGAGCCGAAGTATGTGATTGCGATGGGCGCCTGCGCCATCTCGGGCGGACCGTTCAAGCAGGGCTACAACGTTCTGAAGGGAATCGATCGCTACATCCCGGTGGATGTGCACATTCCCGGCTGCCCGCCCCGGCCCGAGGCGCTGATCCAGGCTTTCATGACGCTGCAGAAGAAGATCGACGGGCAGTCGCTGACGGGCGCGGATCGCCCGCGGCATCTGGACGCAGAAGCGCAAAGTGAGTTTCCCGTGCCCGAGCCCGGCGAACACGATCTGGAGCCGACGTCGAACCCAGGCGTGTGGACGGTGCCGGTGGTGATTCGGTGAAAGAGGCAGGGAATAAGCGACAAGGTAAGGCAAATCGCTGATTGGGCTTTGTGGCAGGGCGCGAGTTTAGTCGCGTCGAAGAGCTAGGGTTTGTAACAGGGCACGACTTTAGTCGTGCCAAAGAGCGCCAGTAGAATCGTGGGCTTTAGCCCCCGCAGGTATTGAAGGGAAGCGCATTGAAGACGGTCGAAGAGATCAAAACGGCGATCGAGGCAGCTGTACCGGGCGCAGGAGTAAAAGTCGTCCCGAATCCAAGCCCGTCGGCGCAGCACTCGCTGCTGGTCCCGCATGATCATGCAATCGAGGTGGCAACCTTCCTGCGCGATACTCCCGAACTCGCCTTCGACTTTCTTTCCAACGTGACCGGCGTCGACTGGTTGGACAAAGAGATCACCGAAAAAGTGAAGGTGACGCGCCAGGTCACCAAGACCGTGGACGGCGCGGAGCAGACCGTCGACGAAACGGTCGAAGAGACGAAGAAGCGCATCGAGCCTGGATATCTCGAAGCTGTGTACCACCTCTATTCCGTCGCTTTGAAGCACGGGCCGCTCGTGATGCGGATGCGCACGGCGAACCGGACCGATAAGGTCGAGACGCCATCACTAACGCCAATCTGGCGCGGCGCAGAGCTGCAGGAGCGCGAGGTCTTCGATCTCTACGGGATCATATTCACTGGCCATCCGGATCTGCGGCGGATTCTGATGTGGGATGAGTTCAAAGATCATCCCATGCGCAAGGATTATGTGGAGCCCGACGATTTTGAGTATGAACCCACCCCGCATGACGAGGTGCTGAAGCGCGCCAAGGCACACGAGGCCGCGGCGGCCGCGCATGAAGGGACGGGCGCTGCGCAATGACGACTGAAATGGCACAGGAGAAGCTGCGCGAGGGTTGGAATCGGCCGCCGGTCATCGAGCCGCAGGGCGAAGGTGAGCTGCTCGAAGTGGCCATGGGGCCGCACCATCCTTCGACGCACGGCGTCTTCCGCATGGACGTGACGCTCGACGGCGAGCGCGTGATGAAACTCAAGCCGGTCTTCGGGTATCTGCACCGCAATCACGAGAAGATCGCCGAAGGAGCAAGCTATCTGGCATCGATGCCGTACACGGATCGGCTCGACTACTTCTGCTCGCTTTCGAACAACTGGGCCTATGCGCTGGCAGTGGAAAAGCTCGTCGGGCAGGAAGTGCCGGAGCGCGCGCAGTACATTCGCGTGATCCTCGCCGAGCTGACACGCATCCAGAACCACGCATCGACGATCGGTTTTCTTCTTCAGGAGATGGGCGCCAGCGGCACGCCGCTGATGTACGCCTTCCGCGAGCGCGAAAAGATTCTCGATCTTTTCGAGTCGCTCACCGGCTCACGCATGATGTGCAACTACATGCGCTTCGGCGGGTGCCGCGTGGATGTCTCTGCGCCTTGGCTCGATGCAACGCGCAAGGTGGTTGCCGGCCTGCCGGCGTTTGTCGACGAGTTCGAGGCGCTGCTCACCGGCAATGAGATTCTGATGGCGCGCACCCAGGGTGTGGGCGTCCTGAAGCCCGAACTTGCGGTGAATGCCAGCATCAGCGGGCCCATGCTGCGCGCCTCAGGCGTGAACTACGACATCCGCAAGATCGACCATTACGGTATCTACGACCGTTTCAAGTTCCGCGTGCCGCTCGGCGATCACGGCGACATCTACGACCGGTACATGGTGCGGGTGCTCGAGATGCGCGAGTCGATCGAGATTTTGAACCAGGCGCTGAAGGAAGTTCCCGCTGGTCCCATCATGGACCCGAAGGCCAAGATTCGCGGCTTTCGGCCGAAGGCGGGCGAGGCCTATGGTCGCATTGAAGCCCCGAAGGGCGAACTCGGCTTTTATCTGATCAGCGACGGCAGCCCGAATCCGTACCGCTACCGTGTGCGGCCGCCGAGCCTGATCAACCTGACGGTTTTGGAAGATATGTGCCTGGGCCACAACGTCGCGGACGTAGTGCTGATCTTCGGCTCGGTGGATATTGTGCTGGGAGAAGTGGACAGATAGGGCAGTTCACAGTTCACAGATTCTCAGGCGTACTGAAAACTACGAACTTTGAACTGTGAACTCGCAAGGAGGATGCGTTGCTAGGCGAGGGAATCATCAAGGGCATGCTGGAAACGGCGAAGAACTTTGCCGGCAGCTTTGTCTCCGAAGAGCGGCTCACGACGGTCGAGTACCCGGAGCAGCGGATACCGACGGCTGAGAACGCCCGCGTGTTTCCCTTTCTCGTCTACGACGGTCCCGACTGGCAAGCCGGATTGCGCTGCGTGGCCTGCCAGATCTGCGAGAAAGAGTGCCCGCCCAAGTGCATCTACATCGAGAAGAGCAAGGATAAGAAGCCGGACTTCGTAGGCAAGCCGCAGATTTATCCGGCGAAGTTCGACATCGACATCTCCGTCTGCATGAGCTGCCAAATCTGCGTCGAGGTCTGCCCGTTCGAGGCCATCAAGATGGACACGCAGTTCGAGCTGGCTACCGATGACCGCTTTGGTGGCCTGTTGATGGATCGCCAGCAGCTGGCGAAATCGAACGAGTACTATCATTCGATTCATCCCACCGAAGCAACCGAAGTGGACGCGCGCCTGGCGCAGGAAAAGGTTGCAGCTGAGGCGAAGGCCAAAGCAGCTGCCCAAGCCGCCGCAGCGAAGGCTGCTGCGGCGAAGGCGGAAACGCCGGCTACGGGAGGCCACTAGCCCATGGCCGCGACGCCGATTTCCGTCACGATTGACCAGATTTTTATTCTGTTCCGCGACTGGCTTGACCATTTTTTGCCGGTAGCAGTGCGGCCGTTCGCGGCGGTGGTGCTGGGCGTGATTGCGATTGCCTGCGTGTTTCCCGGCTTGTTTGCGCTCACCACGGTCTTCGAGCGCAAGGGACTGGGCCGGATGCAGAACCGGCTGGGTCCGAACCGCGTGGGACCGTTCGGTTTCTTTCAGCCCATCGCCGACGGCATCAAGGCGCTCACCAAGGAAGACGTGATTCCATTCCGTGCCGATGCGGTCGTGCACTTTATCGCGCCGCTGGTGCTCGTGGTCGCCGTCTTCATGGGCTTCGCCGTGTTGCCGATGGGACGCAACATGGTTCTGGTCGATATGGACTCCGGCCTCTTGTTCTTCTTCGCCATGGGCGCATCGACCGAACTCAGCGTCTTCATGGCCGGCTGGTCGAGCCGCAATAAGTATTCGATTCTGGGCGCGATGCGCGCCGTGGGCCAGATGATCAGCTACGAGGTGCCGCTGCTGCTCTCAAGCGTCTCTGTCGTGATGATTGCCGGCTCGCTTTCGCTGACCAAGATCGTCGAGGCGCAGAACCACTACACCGGCATCTTCCCTCACTGGTATGTATTCACGCCATGGGGTTTCGCGGCCTTTCTGATGTTCTCCATCGCCGCAACCGCGGAGACGAATCGCTCGCCCTTCGATCTGCCCGAAGGCGAATCAGAACTCGTTGCCGGCTACTTCACCGAATATTCGGGATTCAAATTCGCGCTCTTCTTTCTCGGCGAATACCTGGGCATGTTCTCAATCTCCGGGCTTGGCGCGACGCTTTTCCTCGGCGGATGGTCTGCGCCCCTTTCCTTTCTCAACGTGATTCCATCGTGGATATGGTTTTTCTCCAAGGTGATGGCGGCGATCTTCATCTTCATCTGGATGCGTGGCACGCTGCCGCGTCTTCGTCAAGATCAGTTGATGAACTTCGCCTGGAAGTTTGTGCTCCCTTTCACGCTGCTTAATCTCGTCGTCACGGCGCTGTGGCGCTTCATGGGCGAAGGATGGGCGCGCTGGGTAGTATGCACAGCGATTTTGGCTTTAGCGTATGTGCTGATGGGCCGCACCGGCATGCATCGGAAAAAATTTGGGCCGCGGAGTTACCGGTATGCCGAGTAAGGAGCGCCGATGAGTTTTGCCTTTTATCTGATCGTGGCCCTTACGCTCGCCGGTGGGCTGGCGGCTGTGTTGCTCCGGAACACGGTGCATTGCGCACTGGCGCTTACGGTTGCCTTTGCCGGGCTGGCGTTGCTGTTTCTCGGTCTCGACGCGCAGTTCGCGGGCTTCGCGCAGATCCTTGTCTACATTGGCGCGGTTGCCATCCTGGTTGTTTTCGCGATCCTGCTTACACGCAGTTCTGAGGCGGAGCAGGAAGGCGTCTTCAGCAAAAGCTGGCTTGTGGGGCTGGTGATCGCGGCGGGAGTATTTGCCGTGTTGGGCTGGGCGGTCCTGGCCAGTGCACGCGCGCTGCCGTGGCAGGCAGCTGCACCCATCGTGACCGTGCGGGATATCGGCAATGTGCTAGTGGGCCGCTACGTGCTGCCACTGGAGATTGTCGCGCTGCTCCTCACAGCGGCCACCATCGGCGCGGTCATCGTCGCGCTGCACGAGAAAGAGAGGACGCGGTGATGGTCGTCGCTTCGCCGCTCGCGGCGTATCTGCTGGTTGCCGCACTGCTGTTTGCCATTGGCCTTGCGGGCGCGCTCACGCGACGCAACGCCATCCTTGTGCTGATTGGTATTGAGTTGATGCTGAATGCAGCCAACCTAAACTTCATTGCCTTCTGGCGCTACGGCCCGCATCCGGAGGCGCTCACCGGCATGATGTTCGCCATCTTCTCCATCGCTGTCGCCGCGGCGGAAGCGGCCGTCGGCCTGGGACTCGTAATCTCCATCTATCGCCACGCGCGCACGACAGATCTCGACCAGATGAATAGGATGAAAGGGTGAAAGTTTGATCGAGCAAGCCGCTCCATTCACTCCACAGATCACAGCTTCTCCCATTGCGGGGATTCTGTGGCTCATTCCCGCCGTGCCGATGGTCGCCGCGGGCGTCATCGCGCTGCTCAAGCAGCCGCGGCGCGCCCCTGCCGCTGCGCTGGCCATCGGTTCACTCGCCTTCTCCCTCTTAGTCTCGCTGGTTGCATTTGGTCATGTTGTCGCCGGCTGGGCGAACCACGTTGCCGTGCGCGAGACGGTGAACTTCACCTGGATTCAGTTTGGCAATACACCCGTTGATCTTGGTTGGGTGCTCGATCCGCTCTCGGCCGTGATGATGGTGATGGTCAGCTTTGTGGGCCTGCTCATCTTCATCTACTCCGTCGGCTACATGGCCCACGACGAAAACTTCACGCGCTTCTTCTGCTTCCTGGCGCTGTTTGCAGGCGCGATGCTCGGTGTGGTGATTGCCAACTCCCTGCTGCTGCTGTTCATGTGCTGGGAACTTGTGGGCCTCACGTCGTATCTTCTGATCGGCTTCTGGTATCAGAAGCCTTCGGCCGCCGCTGCCGCCAAGAAAGCCTTTGTGACCACGCGCGTCGGCGACATCTTCTTTCTGCTCGGCATCGTGTGGCTCTTCAACGACACAGGTACGCTGCTGTTCTATAACCATGGCCTCGGTTCGATGGAAGGCTTTGCGCTGGCTGGGCTGCTCGCGCATCATGCGGCCTTCGGCCTTACGGCGGCCGGCGCCATCGGCCTGCTGATCTTTGCCGGCGCCGCAGGCAAGAGCGGCCAGTTTCCGCTGCATGTCTGGCTGCCCGATGCAATGGAAGGCCCCACGCCCGTCTCTGCTCTCATCCACGCGGCCACCATGGTGGCCGCGGGTGTCTACCTCGTCGCACGCGTCTATCCGCTCATGTCGGCTGGCATGCCGCTGATCAAGACGGGTGAGGTAACCGGCACGACCGCGGCTCTTACCGTGGTCACCTGGATCGGCGCAGCAACTGCGGTCTTCGCAGCGCTCATCGCCATCGCGCAGAACGATATCAAGCGCATCCTCGCCTATTCGACGGTCTCGCAGCTCGGCTACATGATGGCTGGCCTTGGTCTGGGCGGCGTCGCTGTCGGCATGTTCCACCTGATCACGCATGCCTTCTTCAAGGCGCTGCTGTTCATGGGCGCAGGCTCGGTGATTCACGGCTGCCACGAGGAACAAGACATCCGTCACATGGGCGGTCTCAAGGCCGATATGCCGCTGACGTTCGCCACCTATGCCATCGGCATGCTGGCGCTGTGCGGATTCCCGCTCTTCTCCGGCTTCTGGAGCAAGGACGGCATTCTGGAGGCGGCCCATTCAGGCGCGATCCAAGGCCCATACTATCTGCTCGTCTTTGGCGCTCTTCTTACGGCCTTTTACATGACGCGCCAGGTGAGCTATGTCTTCTTTGGCTACTGGCGTGGCCACCATCCAGCGCATGAGAGTCCACGCGTCATGACGGTGCCGCTCGCGATTCTCGCCTTCTTCGCCATTGCCCTCGGCGCCATCGGAACGCCGGCATGGCCGTGGTTCCGCGCATTTCTGGAAGGACACGCTGCTCCTTTCAGCTGGCAGGGATTCGCCGAGCCTGGGCTGGGGCTGCTCATGGTCACTTCGTCTCTGGTGGTGTTTCTCGGCATAGGGCTCGGAATCTGGCTCTACGGCAATAAATCGCCGAAGGCTGAAGACCCCGATGTGCTGGAGAAAGCCAGCCCATGGCTCTGGGCCGGCTTGCGTGACCGTCTTTATGTGGACGAGTTCTACGGCATGACGGTGATCGCCTTCTACTATTGGTGGGCTCGCGTGGCCGACTGGTTTGACCGCCGCATCTGGGGAGGTATTGTCGCGCTGATCACCTGGCTCTTCGGCCTGTGGGCGCACTTGAACCGGTTGATCGATGTGTATTTTGTGAATGGCGGATTCGACAAGACCTGCGAAGAGATCTCGACGAGCGGCGGGCTGTTGGCGCGCGCGCAGAATGGCCGCGTGCAGATCTATCTCAGGATTCTCGCGGTCGGCGTAGTTGTTCTGGCCGCAATCCTCTTCTGGAGCAGCCGGCCATGAACGGACTCGTGACCGGATCGTCGGCCGGCTTCCCGATACTTACGCTCCTCATCGTGCTGCCCATCGTTGGCGCGGCCATTGCGGTGTTCTCCGGCAAGAAGGCGCGCGGCGTAGCGCTGTTGACGGCACTTGTAAGCCTTGTGCTTTCGCTCGTGGTATGGCTGCACCTGCCTGCCGACGGAACCAT
This sequence comes from Occallatibacter sp., assembly GCA_035508375.1. Taxonomy (GTDB): domain Bacteria; phylum Acidobacteriota; class Terriglobia; order Terriglobales; family Acidobacteriaceae; genus Telmatobacter. The sequence continues at coordinate 171,190 of DATJNF010000061.1, forward strand.
GGGCATGGTCGAACTGCACCCCTGGGCTCCGTCGATCGGCATCGAATATCACCTCGGCGTGGATGGTCTGGGCGCGCTCATGCTGGTGCTTTCTGCAATCGTCACCTTGATGTCGGTCGACGCCGCGCATCGCGTGCATCACGAACCGGGACTCTATTATGCGCTGGTGCTGCTGCTTCAATCTGGACTTGTCGGCTCGTTCACCGCGCTCAATTTCTTTCACTGGTTCTTGTTCTGGGAACTGAGCCTGATCCCGGCCTTCTTCCTCATCAAGCTGTGGGGCGGACCAAAGCGCGGCCCGGCGGCGACGCAGTTCTTCGTCTACACCATGGCCGGCTCGGTGGCGCTGCTGCTCTCGTTCCTGGCGATATTTTTGGCCACGGGCAGCATGGACTTCGGGCAGCTTGCCGATATGGCCGCGAACGGCACGCTGGCGCAAATGGTCGCGGCGCATCTGGGCGCGGTGATGCCGTGGCTCGCCATCGGCGTGCTCGCGGGATTCGCCGTCAAAGTGCCGCTCATGCCGTTCCACACCTGGCTGCCGAATGCGTACGCTGAAGCGCCCTCGCCCGTGACAATGCTGCTTACCGGCGCGATGTCGAAGATGGGTGTATACGGCCTGCTGCGCATTGCGCTGCCCATCTTCGGCGCGCAGGTTGCCGCAATGCGCACACCCCTGCTGGTGTTGGCGGTCGCCACCGTGGTGATGGGTGCGTGGGCCGCTGCGGCACAGAAAGACCTGAAGCGCGTCTTCGCGTACTCGTCAGTGAACCACCTCGGCTATTGCCTGCTCGGCATCTTCGCGCTGGCTATCCCGGCGAGCGGAGCGGCAGCGCAGGCCAGCCAGGCTGCGGCGCTCAACGGCGTCATCCTGCAGATGTTCAATCACGGCATCACGGCCGCGGCGCTCTTCTGGTTTATCGCCATGATCCAGATGCGCTCCGGCGGCCTGCGCGGCATTGACGATTTCGGCGGCCTCCGCAAGCCCGCTCCTGTATTCGCAGGACTCATGGGCATCGCGCTCTTTTCTTCGCTGGGTTTGCCGGGCTTGAACGGCTTCGTCGGCGAATTCCTCATCTTCCGCGGCGTCTTTCCCTTGTCCTGGATTAGCGCAACCGTATCCGTGCTTGGTCTGCTCGTGACGGCAATTGTCATTCTGACGGTGATTCAAAAAGTCTTCACCGGCCCTGTGCCCGAGCGCTGGGCCCAATTCCCCGATTTGCATGCAAGTGAGCGGATGGCGCTTGCACCCGTGATCGGCCTTATGTTTCTGCTCGGCCTTGCGCCCCAGCTTATTGTGGACACCGTGAATCCGACGGTGGTGAATCTGCTGGCGCATTGGAGATTTTAGATGCTCGCGTGGACGATCTATCTTTCATTTGCCGGCGCGCTTCTTGAGACGCTACTGCCCAAGGGCAGAAACAGCGCCGCGCGCTGGCTGGCGCTCGCCATCGCCGTAGCCGGTCTTGCGATCGCCATCATGGGGTTTGCGGCCGGCATGGGGCAGGGCACCACCGTCATTACCGATGCCGCGTGGGTTCCCTCGATGGGCATACACTACCGGCTTGCCGCAGACGGCATCAGCCGCGTGCTGGTGCTGCTCACAGGGTTGGCTTCGGTGGCCGGCATTCTCTTCAGCTGGAACGTCGAGCTGCGCACGAATCAGTTCTTCGCCTTTTATCTCGCGCTGATCGGCGGCGTCTACGGCGTCTTTCTCAGCTTCGATTTCTTTCTGCTCTTCGTCTTTTATGAGATCGCCATCGTGCCCAAGTATTTCCTGATCGCCATCTGGGGATCGACGCGGCGCGAATACGGCGCCATGAAGCTTGCGCTCTACTCCTTCGTCGGCTCGGCGATGGTGCTCATCGGGCTGCTGGCTGCATACGCTGCATCGGGCAGCCACTCCACCACACTCGCCGATCTTGGGCATGCTGGGCTACCCGTACACATGCAGATGTGGCTGTTCCCGCTGGTCTTCATCGGCTTCGGAATTCTCGCCGGCATGTGGCCGTTCCACACCTGGGCGCCGACCGGCCACGTTGCCGCGCCAACGGCCGCATCGATGCTGCTGGCCGGTGTCGTCATGAAGCTAGGCGCCTACGGCTGCCTGCGCGTGGCGATGGGCGTCTTTCCGCATGGCCTCGATCCGTGGGGATTCTCGTTCCTCGGGCTTGGCTCGTGGCGCGATGTGTTTGCGGTGCTCGCGGTGATCGGCATTGTCTACGGCGCGCTGGTAGCTTTGGCTCAGTCGGACTTCAAATTCGTCATCGGCTACTCCAGCGTGAGCCACATGGGCTTTGTACTGCTCGGGCTGATGACGCTGAACCAGATCGGCCTCGACGGTGCAGTGCTGCAAATGTTCTCGCACGGCGTGATTGCCGGGCTGCTCTTCGCGATTGTGGGCCGCCTCGTCTACGATCGCACGCACACCCGCCAGTTCGCCGAACTGGAAACCATGCATCTTGCCCGACGTCTGCCATTCGCAGCGTGGGCCTTTGTAGTGGCCGGCATTGCTTCCATGGGATTGCCGGGCTTCTCGGGGTTTGTCGCCGAGCTGCAGGTTCTGGTTGGCTCGTGGCGTGCCAATCCCTGGTGGACGGCTGCGGCAGGTATCGGCATCATCGTCGGCGTGGCCTACACCTGGCGCGCATTGCAGAAGGCGTTTTTCAGCGACCGGCTGCCCACGCCCGACGAGCATCCGAAAACCGGCTGGCCCGATCTTGGCGCCATCACATGGCCGGAGCTTGCGGGCGTCGCTCTGCTGGGTATCTCCACCATCGTGGTGGGACTGTATCCACGCATTTTGCTCGATTCCATTGAGCCAGCCGTGAAGGCGCTGCTTGCCGGAGGAGTGCAATGAACTACGCAGAGCTCTTCCGCGTAACGCTGCCGGAGACCGTGCTGGAAGTTGCTGCCCTTCTGGTGCTGGTTGTGGATCTTGGCGCGCTGCGCAAGGCCGCACTCTCGACGCGTACCGCCGCTGCAGCATGGCTCGGCATCCTGGGCTGCGCTGTCGGCGCCTGGACCGTTTCTCTCGCCGGCGCGAACGGCTTGCGTATGGGCGGCGATCTGCTGCTTGCAACGGGCGGAACAGCGGGCGCTGCGCAGGTGGGAATCCTTGTGCTGACGGCGCTCACGCTTCTACTGTTTGTTGGCACTGGTTTCACGCGAAACGTAGGCGAGTATGTGGCTGTAGTGCTGATGGCAGCAGCGGGAGGATTGATCATCGCCGCCGCGCAGGACCTGCTGGTGATCTTTATCGGGCTCGAGCTGCTGAGCCTCGGCCTCTACGTTCTGACCGCATTTGCAAAGAAGTCCGGCAAGAGCGCCGAAGCCTCGATGAAGTACTACCTCTTCGGCGGCATGTCGGCTGCGTTTCTGCTGTTCGGCTTCAGCTATCTCTATGGAATCTCCGGTTCAACCAGCCTGCATACGGTCGTACAGGAGTCTTTTTTCCTGAGTGTTTCCGGTGCGGCGCCTTTGCTTTGGATTGCGCTGGTGATGGTCGCGGCCGGCCTTGGCTTCAAGATCGCTGCGGTTCCCTTCCATCTCTGGGCGCCGGATACGTACGAAGGGGCGCCAGCCCCGGCGGCTGCGTTCATCGCGTCGGTCTCGAAGGTGGCGAGCTTTGCGCTGCTGATCTCGATCAGCGCCGCGGTGCTGCATGTGTTCGATGGGGCGCACATCGTCAGAGTGATTGGCAGCACAGGGCCACTGCCCAGGTATGCCGGGATGCAGGTGCCATGGCTGCTCACGCTGACGGTGCTTTCGGTTGCCTCAATGCTTCTGGGCAACCTGGCTGCGCTAGCGCAGTCAAGCGTGCGCCGTTTGCTGGCTTATTCGGCTGTTGCGCATGCAGGCTACATCCTGCTGGGGCTTGCCTTCTTTTCCTCGACGAATGCGAGCGCGCAGGCGGTTCTCTATTACATCCTCACCTATGGCTTGACGACAATTGGTGCATTCGGCGTGGTCTCGGTTGTCGAGCGCGCCACGGGCAGCGACCGTATGGAAGCCTTTCTTGGATTGCAGAAGCGCAATCCGCTGCTTGCGGCGGTAACGCTATTCCTGTTTCTTTCCCTCGCCGGGATTCCCCCGCTGGTCGGCTTCTGGGCCAAGTTCAATCTGTTTGCGGCAGTACTCGGTGTTTCGCATTCCGGCGTGGCGTTGGGATTGGTAGCGCTTGCCATCGCGATGAGCGCCGTCTCGCTCTACTACTATCTGCAGGTGCTCAAGCGCGTCTACGTGATGCCCGCGGCCGAGGAGACGCCGATAGCTGCGCATCCGGTCACAATGACGGTGCTGCTGTTGATCGCAGCCGCGGTGATCGCGCTCGGCTGCTTTCCGTCGCTGCTGCAGAACTGGATCGCCAGCTTCTATTGAAATCAAGCAACGCCTGCAAACGAGAAAGCCTTCCGCAGCTTCCGCTCCGAAAGGCTTTCACACTGCTAACCTGCTAACTCGCTGCCATTCTCAATATTTCACAATGGCGGCGAAAGAGTCAGGCTTGAGGCTCGCGCCGCCGACGAGTGCTCCGTCGATCTCTTCCTGGCCGATGAGCGCAGTCGCATTGTCTGGCTTCACACTGCCGCCGTAGAGAATGCGCATCGCCGCGGCCACATTCTTTCCGAGCAGCTTTTCGACCTCCGCCCGGATGATGCCGTGCGCATCCGCAGCGATCTCCGGCGTGGCGGTTTTGCCCGTGCCGATGGCCCACACGGGCTCGTAGGCGATCACGATGGGCGTTGCAGCCTCGGGTGTGATGCCGGCAAAGGCGCCCGTAACCTGCGTCTTGAGCACGCCGGCGGTCTTGCCCCCCTCGCGCTCCTCCAGCACCTCGCCAATGCATACGACCGGAATGATGCCGTGCTTGAGCGCGGTATGCAGCTTCTTGTTGACGATCTCATCGGTTTCCGCAAAATACTGCCGGCGCTCGGAGTGGCCGATTAGCGTGTGCGTTCCGCCCACAGCCTTCAGCTGCCCAATGGACGTCTCGCCCGTATAGGCACCCTCTTCAGCGAAGTGGATGTTCTGCGCGCCTACCGCGACATTGGATCCTTTCGCTGCGTCGATCACGGTGGGCAGCAGGACAGGCGAGGGAAACAGCGCGATCCCGTCGCGCGTGTGACCGGCGACCAGAGGCAAAAAGGCGTCGACGAAGGCCTTGGCTTCCACAGGCGTTTTGTACATCTTCCAATTGGCAGCAATTAGAGCTTTACGGGGCATGGTATGTAGGTATCCTCATGTTGATTCTATGGGATGGAGCCGACAACAACAGGTGATGAAGCGCACAAAATGGAGGTGGATATCCAGATTTCAGGAGTAGATCTTCGAGCGAAAATCCTGTAACAACCAGCAAGGCGCACTAAGCGAAATGGCGAACCTGAAGGCTCAAGATTAGAAGTACACCTCCAGCAAGCCAGCTAAAAAGTGCGCGAACCAGCGCCCTAGTGATGCAGGCGCGGACGGAGCAGCCCGACATGATGCCTGCGCGGTACCTCACTGTGATGGGCCTGTATGGCAACGAGCACTCCCGTGAGCGCGGCAATCGCCATCATGAGGATGGCAAATGCGCCAAGGGCGGTTTCTCCGGAAGAATGCAGCAGCTGAGGCATTGTCTTGAGAAGCAGGTCTGCGATCAGCCACCAGAATCCGAGGAAAGCCACGACGCCGAGAACTGCGGCTGCGGCTATCTGCACGCTATGACGATTCATGGCTTCTCCCACGGGATCGCCACTTGCGGATGCTGCATTGGCATCCCGATCGCTCATTCGGCCAATAATATTAGCGCGTTGCGAGGGGGAGGGAAGTGATGGCCGTCATGGTCGAACAGAAACCCCGTGGTCACGCCGTAGCAATGACCAGGGGCCGCTCAGAGCGGCCCCGGAGCTCGATCTGGCCCAATTACTTATTCGTCAGCGCTTCCACACCGGGCAGCTTCTTGCCTTCGAGGAACTCAAGGCTCGCGCCGCCGCCGGTCGAGATGTGCGTGATCTTGTCGGCTACCCCGGCCTGGTTGATGGCACTCACCGAATCCCCGCCGCCGATGATCGAGATGGCGTTCTTGTTAGCGGCTACGGCTTTGGCAATCGCGTTGGTGCCTACGGCAAAGCGCGGAAACTCGAAGACGCCCGCAGGGCCGTTCCACACGATAGTCCGCGCTTCAGCGACAATTTTCTCGATTGCAGCGATGGATTTAGGCCCGATATCGAGCCCCTGCCAGTCAGCCGGGAAATCCTTCGAGGTGTCCCACGGCTGTGTCTTGGCGTCGGGCGCGAAGCTGTCGGCCAGGATGTTGTCGACCGGCAGCAGCAGGTTGACGCCCTTGGCCTGGGCTTTCTCCAGCGCGCCCTTCGCCATGTCGATCTTGTCTTCTTCCACGAGCGATTTACCGGTCGCGATGCCCAGCGCGCGCTGGAAGGTGTAGGCCATGCCACCCACAATAACCAGCGTGTCCACCTTGTCGAGCAGGTTCTCGATCACGTCGATCTTGCCGGAGATTTTGGAGCCGCCAATGATCGCGACGAAAGGCTTCTCCGGTGACTCGAGAGCCTTGCCAAGGTAATTGATTTCCTTTTCCATCAGCAGGCCCGCGACAGAGGGCTTGATGTAATGCGTGATGCCCTCGGTGGAAGCGTGGGCGCGGTGTGCAGCGCCGAAGGCGTCGTTGACGTAGACCTCGGCCAGCGAGGCAAGGGCCTTGGCAAACTCGGGATCGTTGGCTTCCTCCTCGGCGTGGAAGCGGAGATTCTCCAGCAGCAGTACCTGGCCGGACTCGAGCTGGCGCGCGAGCTCCTGCGCGATGTCGCCAACACAGTCGGGCGCAAACGCGACGTTAATGGAGTAGTCGTTTTCCTTTTGGTCTAGCAGCTCGCGCAGGCGGTCCACCACCGGCCGCAGAGAGTATTTATTGTTGGGCTTGCCCTTGGGCCGCCCCAGGTGCGAGGCCAAGATCACCTTGGCGCGATGCTCCAGCGCATACATGATCGTGGGCAGCGTGGCCACAATGCGCGTGTCGTCGGTAATCGTCGAGCCGTCTTCTGTCAGCGGCACGTTGAAGTCGACGCGAATGAACACACGCTTGTTGGCCAGTTCGACGTCGCGAATCGAAAGCTTGGGCATGGGCTTTGCCTTCCTTGAATGGGGTGATTAGATCTTGATCGTATCGGAGCCCGGCGCGGTTCCGGTGATCGGAATAACGGCGTCCATCTCCATTTCAATGCGCCATGCCGGATTCAGCAGGGCGGCGACAACCACCATAGTGGCTGCCGGACGAACGTCGGCAAAGAACTCGCCATGCACGCGGCCCACGGCTTGCCAGTCTTCTACGTGGGTGAGATACATGCGCGTGCGCACAACGTCTTTGAAGGAAGCGCCTGCTTCGGCTAGGGCTTTTTCTGCAATCGCGATGATGCGGCGTGTCTGGCCTTCGGCATCTTCGTTTTCCGCGCCCACAGGACCGGTTCCGGCGAGATGAACGGTATTGCCCAGCCGCACGGCACGCGAGAAGCCAATGGTGGGTTCGAAAGGTGATCCGCCGCTGATGTTCTGGCGCATGGCACTCCAGTGAAACAGTGATCAGTGAACAGTGATCAGAAAGGCAAACAGCTTTGACTGACCACTGTTCACTGCCCACTGTTAGCTTTCCTGTTACAGGCCCTTCGAGGCCAGGAAGCCGATCAGGTCGACGACGCGGTTCGAGTAGCCCCACTCGTTGTCGTACCAGCTCAGCACCTTCACGCTGTTGCCGACCACCTTGGTCAGCGGCGCATCCACGATCGAGCTGCGACGGTCGCCCTTGAAGTCCGAGCTGACCAGTTCGTGCTCCTCGTAGCCGAGAATGCCCTTGAGCGCGCCTTCCGACGCAGCCTTCAGCGCGGCGTTCACAGCCTTCGCATCGGTAGTCTTCTCGCTGATGAAGGTCAGGTCGACGATCGAGACGTTCGGCGTTGGGACGCGGATGGCGAAACCGTCCAGCTTGCCGGCGGTCTCCGGAATGACCAGCTTGAGCGCCTTGGCTGCGCCGGTCGAGCTGGGAATCATGTTGAGCGCGGCAGCGCGGGCGCGGCGCAGGTCCTTGTGCGGAAAGTCGAGGATGACCTGGTCGTTGGTGTAGCTGTGGATGGTGGTCATGATGCCGCTGACGATGCCGAATTCCTGGATGAGCACCTTGACGACCGGCGCGAGGCAGTTGGTGGTGCAGCTGGCGTTCGAGATCACGTTGTGCTTTGCCGGATCGTACTTCTCCTGGTTCACACCGAGCACAACTGTGATGTCTTCGTTGGTCGCCGGCGCCGAGATAATGACCTTCTTGACGGTCGAGCCGAGGTGAGCCTTGGCTTTGGTTGCATCGGTAAAGTGCCCGGTGGACTCGATAACAATCTCCGCGCCATTGTCGGCCCAGGGCAACTTGGCAGGATCGCGCTCGGCATAGACCTTAATTTTTTTGCCGTCGATGGAGATGAAGTCATCGCCGGCAGTGATCTCGTGCTTGAGATTGCCGAGAATCGAGTCATATTTGAGCAAATGCGCCAACGTTGCCGGGCTGGTCAAGTCGTTGACGGCGACAAAATCGATCTCTTTATTGCCGAGCGCGGCCCGCAAAACATTGCGGCCAATGCGGCCGAAGCCGTTAATGCCAACCTTCACTGCCATGCGTGATTCTCCTTGTAAATCTGTGGCGTTGTGGTTATTTGAGCTTGGAGTGCGCAGCGCTTGGAGTACACCAGAAAGGCGATTCCACCAAACTCTTGATCGTAACACCCCGGACCGGCTGGGTGAAACGGAAACGTTTGCGCCGAACTGCGCGGCCCGGCAACTCTCCCACATCCATGTTGGCAATCCGGTTACGGAACTGTATGTGATGCGATACACACCGTTTGCAGCGGACTCGGGTGGTGTGGTATTCGGGTAAGCAGACACGAGCTTTAAGGCACAGGCCCACCGAACGGGCCTGCAGCAAAAAGTTGAAGGCCGCATGAGAAGACGTTCCAGACGCGCTCCCAATCTTTCGGAATCCACAGGCAAAATCGGCCAGGAAATCCCATCGAATCAGCCGGCTCCGCTGGTTCCGCTTTATCCCGACGACCCGCAATCGCGACCGCGCGCCGGCCAGCAGCAGCGTGCAGAGGCCAAGGCGCGCGCTGCCGGCCAGAACTGGCCAGGAAAACAGGACTGGAACGAGCCGGCTGCCGCGGGACGGCTGGAAGTCGAAACCCAGCCCGATATGCCCCCAGCCCACGCGCCCGTAGCAGGCCCAACCGAGCGCTCGCCGCAGGCTCCCAAGGGCTATGTGGTGCTGGCGATCGGCCTGCCGGGATCGGGCAAGACCACATGGTTCGGCCGGCGCGGCGTTACACCGCTTTCAAGCGACCTGCTGCGCAACATTCTCTTCGATGACGTGGAAGAGCAGCGCTATCAGGGGCTGGTTTTTTCCACGTTGCGCTCGCTCTTGCGGGCACGGCTCATCGCGCGCATGCCATGGAACTATGTGGACGCGACGAATCTGTCTGTGCACGAGCGGCGCCAGTGGATCAAGATGGCCAAGAGCTTTGGCTATGAGGTGCAGGCGGTGTTTTTTGATGTGCCGCTTGAAGTCTGCCTCGAGCGCAATCGCCAGCGCGACCGCTCTGTAAGCGAAGATGTGATGCGCAAGATGGCCGAGAAGTTGAAGCCACCGGTCTTCGAAGAGGGATTCGCGAAGATCACGGTAGTCAGGGTAAAGGCCGCGGGCTAAGTCAATTTATGAGCACATCCCCCACTGTTTACGTTGAACCCTGGCTGCGTGGCACGCATAACGAGGTTCCGGCTGCCGGCCGCGCTGTATTGCACGCGCTCGACCTCGCGCTCGATGACTTGACCAAATGGACCGACGGTCTGAGCGACGCGGAGATTCACTCGCAGCCGCTTGGCCTCACCTCAATCGCCTTTCATCTGCGTCACATCGCCCGCTCGACGGACCGCATTCTTACCTACGCCGAAGGCAATCAGCTTTCGGCCGACCAACTGGCCGTTCTCAAAACGGAACAGGGCGGGGAAGAATCGCTGGCCGAACTTCTGGCCGCAGTGCGGTCCTCAACCAGCAACGCGGCCGTCCGCATTCGCGCGCTGGCTTCTGCCGATCTGAATACCTTCCGCGGCGTGGGCCGCAAGCAGCTCCCGACCTCAGTCGGCGGCGCGCTGATTCATGTTGCGGATCACACGCAGCGGCATGTCGGCCAGGTGGTCACGACGGCCAAGGTATTGAAAGCGCTGCGGGGCTAGGCTACATCTCCCATCGATCCTCTTGCAGTTGAGGACCAACGAATTCAAGCATTGACATGTTGAACGGAGTTGCGAGCGTTCTTTGCTCGCGACGGAGTCGAAACATCTGCGGTTCGTATCCGCACTGCTCCTACTCTGCCTGATCCTCGCTGACGACCATCTCCAGCAGGTGCCCCATCTTTTCCTGCTTGGTCCGCAGGTAACGCTCGAAGCTTTCGTGGGGCTCAACTTCGGCGGAAATCCGCTCCGTAACCTGAATGCCTGCCGATTCGAGCGCCGCCACCTTTTCCGGATTGTTGGTGATGAGCCGCACAGCCGGCACGCCGAGCAGATTGAGCACGGCGGCGGGCAACTCGTAGGCGCGGCAGTCGGCCGCGAAGCCCAATTCCACGTTGGCTTCTACCGTGTCACGGCCATGGTCCTGCAACTCGTAAGCCTGGAGTTTGGCCATCAGGCCGATGCCGCGGCCCTCCTGCTGCTCGTACAGCAGAATGCCCGCGCCGGCCGCCGCGATCGTCTTCAGCGCCAGCTCGAGTTGCAGTCGGCAGTCGCAGCGGAGCGATCCAAACACGTCTCCGGTAAGGCACTGCGAGTGAATGCGCACGATCGGCGGCGCCGCGTGAATGTCGCCCATCACCAGTGCTACGAGGCCCTCTTTTTCGCAGCCCGGGCCGCAGCCGGTTTTGTCGGCCGCGGTTTCGCCTTCGAAACCAAGAATCCGAAAATGTCCCCAGCGGGTGGGAAAATCCGCCTCCGCGATCTTCTTCACGCCTTCCATTCCCATGGTTCCATTGTACGTTGCATCCGATTGTGCCGGCACAAGTACCTTCCCGCCGCGGCAGTGGCCGCGGAATGAATTGGAGTTCGAGTCCTTCTACGAATTAGATACGGGACGGCGCCGCGCGATACATTTGTGGGGTGACGGATCGGCTGGTTCTCATCACGTTGCTGGTCAAGCTGGGGGTGGTTGCCTCGCTGGCCAGCGTGCTGGCGCGCGCCACCACCTTCCGGCGGCTGCTGTTTGCCGAACGCCGGCGGCCGCGGCAGACTTTAGCGCTGCTCGCGTTTTTTCTGGTGCCGCTTACCCTCGGCGTCTGGTTCCGGATTCTGGTGCCGAATTTCTACGCAGCCGACATCTCATTTGAAGCCATCGTCTTGCTCGGGCTGCTCATTGGCCCGTCCTGGGCCGCGCTGAGCGGCGTGGTGCTTTCCGTTCCAGCCATTCTGCACCATGAATATCTCGCATTGCCGTTCAATGCGGCTCTTGGCGTGGCCGTGGGCTTCATCGGCCGTTTTGTAGAGCCGGAAGAGATCTGGTCCTTCACGCCGTTCATTGACCTCAGCCTGTATCGCTGGGTGCGGCGCAACTTGCGCAAGCCGCGCATCGACCGCCAGATTCTGCTGCTGGTTCTGATCACAGCGATGGAGATGGCGCGCGACTGGATTGCGCATCTCTTCCCGCATCGCCTCTTCGCGCTTCTGTCGGACCAGATCTGGCTGCAGGCGCTGGTCTGGCTCAGCGCGCCCATCGTCGTTGGCATTGCGCTGAAGGTGTGGAACGCGCTGCGCATCGAGATGTCGCTTGAAGAACAGAAGCGGCTGGTGCTCGAAGCGAGACTCGACGCGCTGCAGCGGCAAATCAATCCGCATTTCCTCTTCAACACGCTCAACTCCATTGCCGCGCTGGTGCGCAGCCAGCCCGAGTTGGCCCGAGAGATGACCGTAAAGCTGGCCAATATTCTGCGCGCGTTGCTGAAGGACCACGACACCTACGTGCCGTTAAGCCAGGAATTGAGCTTTACCGATGATTATCTCGATATCGAGGTCGTCCGCTTCGGCGCTGACAAGCTGCGGGTCGAAAAGGAGATTGATCCGCGCACATTGGAGATCCTTGTTCCCAGCATTCTGCTGCAGCCCCTCATCGAAAACAGCATCAAACACGGGCTTGAGCCGCGCATTCACGGCGGCACCGTTACGGTGCGCAGCCGTCTGGACGGCGAACGCGTGCTGATCGAAGTCGCTGATGACGGAGTCGGCATGGGCAACCGTCCCATGTCGGCGTTGCGCCGCACGGGCGCAGGCATCGGTATGAAAAACGTGCAGGAAAGGCTGGAGGTGCTCTACGGCGACGAGGCGCACTTTACCGTAGTCAGCAACCCTGGACGCGGCACGCTGGTGTCGATTGAGATTCCGGCAAATCTGCCGAATTCGATTTGAAAGCCGACCACAACTTCTCCACTCAGATGCATTTGCCTCCGTGCTACACTGCGCCACATGCCCGCCAACTCTGAGTCAGCGCCTCCCGGATACGGCACAGTTCAATTCGCACTCAAGGTGCAGAACGCCAACATCGAGGTGCGTGCGCAACTCCCGGAGGGTCCAGTCAGCCCAACCGTGCTTTTACCGGTTTTGCAGAGCCTGTCGAACTCGCTGTGCGACTTGACGGTGCAGACGGCGAGTGGGCTAGGCGAGCAGCTGAGCTGCCGCGAGGGCTGCGGCGCATGCTGCCGGCAGGCCGTTCCCATTTCGCCTGTCGAAGCGCGCGCCATCGCCGAATGGCTCGACAACCAGCCGGAAGAGCGGCAAGCAATACTGCGCGAGCGCTTCCGCAACGCGGTTGCACAGCTCGACGATTCCGGAATCGTACAGGAGATTCGTGATCGGAAAGATCTTACCGATCGCGGTGCGATGCACGAGTTGGGGCTGCGATATTTTGCCCTCGGCATCGCCTGTCCGTTCCTTGAAGACGAGCGTTGCACGATCCATGAGATGCGGCCGTTGCGCTGCCGCGAATATCTGGTGGTATCACCCGCGGAGCAGTGCGCGCATCCGTCGACCAAACAGATCGTAGGCATCAAGCCACCGGTCCTGCTTTCGCAGATCCTGGCCAAATGGGATGCCAACGGCGACGCACAACCAGGTGAGCTGATTCTGCTCACCATGCTCGAAGAGTGGGTGACGCGACATCCCGAAGAGCAGGACCGTCCGCACCGCACATCGCCTGAACTGTTGCAGGAGTTTCTGCGCGCCTTTGCCAAAGATGCTGCCACCGCGCCGAGTGATCCGCGCGGTACTCCTGGCTGAAGCATAGAATCGCTGAACCAATGAAAGGAGGCATCGATGGACGGCGTTGAAACCGGCGTGCGCTTTGACTGCATCGGTCAGATCGCGATTACTGTAACCGATCTGCCGCGAGCGAAGAGCTTTTACCAGAACGTATTGGGAATGAAGTTTCTCTTCGACGCGGCCAACATGGCCTTCTTCCAGTGCGGTGAGATTCGCCTGATGATCGGCTTTTCAGAGAAGCCTGTGCAGCCCGGTGGAACGATCCTTTACTTTCGCGTCGCGGAGATTCACCAGGCTTATGAGGCGCTTCTCGCGCGACAGGTCATCTTTCTTCAGAAGCCGCAGCTCGTGGCCAAAATGCCGGATCACGAGCTGTGGATGGCTTTCCTGAAGGATCCGGATGGAAATGTGCTGGGGATGATGTGCGAAGTTGCGAGCGCCGCACGAGCCGAGGGTCCGGCATAAAAAGTGCGTACGGCGCGCAGAGGCTTTATGCAGCCGGACGCGTGCCCGAGTTGATGGCGCCGTTCTTGGCCCGGTACGCCAGCCAGAATTTGTATTCTTCCTTGACGCTGCGTCCCGGCTTGCTGAAAGGGCGCTCATTCTGCCGCAGGTAGAGGATGAAGTCCTCGTAGTCTTGCCCCGTTCCATCCATAGGGTCAGAGGTGTCAACCGCCGCTTTCACTTTCTTGCCTTTACCGGCGAACAGCCACGCTGCCTCAAAGGAGGCGATGCCGGGTGTGAAGAAACGGATGATTGAGAAATAAGGAATGTAGGCCCGCGCTTCCGCGAAGATGACCAGAAGGGCAAGGCAGGAAACGTGCGTGAGAATCATAGGCACAGGAGACAGGGAAAAGCCCTTATCCTGCACAGTCGTTACAACCAGGAACAAAAGGAACAAGTGGTACGCAATCATCATGGGTGCGTAAACAGCCAACGCGCCATCGGGGAGGAATTGTGCCAGAAGGTAGCCGACCAGCCCGCATAGTATAGCTACGATTCCCTTCATGATTTATAGGCTCCGGTTCTATCGCGAGTGGAGGACTTTAAGCTTCTTAAACTCGCAACGTTTTCTAATCCGACTGAATCGTAGCAACTCCATTCGCATCTGGACATTGCACAATGGAGGTAAGCGAAAGACGACAGATTGGCGCTTAGGTAACGGTACGAGCGGGACTGATTTTTGGGTGACCGCTGGCAACGTCTTAGAGGTATCCGGCACGGCACTTCTTTTCGCGGCGCGCTGCTGCGCGTTGGCTGTATCCTCAAAGAATGGTTCGCTTCACGGTGCTGGCATCGGGATCCAAGGGTAACAGCACCGTTGTCTCCGCCGGGCACACGCGGATCCTGGTCGACGCCGGCCTGAGCTGCCGCGAGCTCTTCCGCCGCATGAAACTTGCCGGTGAAGATCCGGCCACTCTCGACGCGATTGTGGTGACCCACGAGCACCAGGACCACGTAAACGGTCTTGCCGTAACCGCACGCAAGCTGGGCATCCCGGTGTACTTTACCGAGGCGACCCACCGCGCGTGGATGCGCTGGCTGGCGCCCCGGCGCCGAATGACCTATGCCCAGTGGCTCGAGCAGTGCCGGCGGCAGGCAGCCGAGCGCCGCGCAGAGGCCGAGACCCCCGCGGAAGATGCCGAATGTGAGGATGTGGTTTGCGAGAGCCAGACGGCTTGTGCAGACGGAGGGGACGGCCCGGCTTCGCCCAAAGAGGACCCGACCTGGCTGCCCGCTGTGGAATATTTTGAGGCCGGGCGGCCGTTTGCCATCGATGATATTGCCGTGAGCCCGTTCACCATTCCTCACGACGCCGCCGATCCTGTGGGGTTTGTCTTTGCCGCCGAAGGCGTCCGGATGGCCTTTGCCACCGACTTGGGCTACATGGCGCCCAACGTCAAGGCACAGCTCAAAGGCGTCGACCTGTTGCTGCTGGAGGCAAATCACGACCTCGAAATGTTGCGCGACGGGCCTTATCCATGGTCAGTAAAGCAGCGGGTACTCTCGCGCGTCGGCCATCTCTCCAACGACGCCACAGCCGAGTTCCTGGAATCGGGCTACGATGGCCAGGCGACCTACGTAATTTTGGCGCATCTCTCTGAAAATAATAATCTTCCTGAGCTGGCCAGGGTGGCAGCCGAGCGTGCACTTGCGGGCCGCGCCAGCCTGCTGGCCAACCGGCTGCTGCTGGCTACCCAGCACGAACCTCTTTTGCCAATCTCTTTTTAGTGAACAGTATTACAATAGTTGAAAGGGCATCTAATCGGGCAGGAGGATGCGGGGCAAAGGAGAAAGCTTTCTTGCCTGCGCGGGCAAAAAAGGCCTGAATCCTTCGCGGTGAATAGAGCATCCCCTAAGCATCGGCCGTTTTTGGACTTAGATCTGGGCTGGCCGCAGCAAACCGCGGTGGACAAATCCTTTGCAAAGTGAGCAAATTTTATGGCTGTGGCAAGAACCCGATGCAATGACCGAGTGGTGGGCGCAATTCTGAAGAGTTGGCGCTATGACATTTCTGGCATCTCGCCCGAAATGCGCCGCGATTACGAACATCACTTCGCTGACTGCGTCTACTGCAGCGGGCGGCAGAAATTTCATCGTACCCTTGATGCGACTCTGGCGGTTCTCACCTCGCTGGCGGCGATCTTCTTTCTCTTTGCCCTCGCGGTTCTCAAGCACATCAAGCCGCTCGAGCACGTGGCCTTCAACATCCTGGGTCTCGACATCTTGGATATGTACCACATGCTGCTCTCGGCGGGCGTCGCCGGACTTTGTTTCTCGGTGATCGCGCTGGCTCTGGTTCTGATGGCCACACCGGCCCCTTCGTACCTCGGCGGTATTGCCGCGGAACGCGCCAAGCTGATCGAAGAGCGGCTGCCCGCGGCCATTAAGTCGTTGCGGCCGCGATAGAAAAACCTCCTAAGACAGAAAGCCTCTCGTTACGAGAGGCTTTCCTGCGTCTGTGAGCGCGAAAACCGCTCACGCAGCTCCCGCAGCAAGCAAGAGCCGTCGGAATCATGATCCGCATCGACAAGATTGAACTGCCTCTTCCAGGGTGGGAAGAACTCCGTAAGGAAGCGCGAGCTGAGGGTTACAACTTCATTGAGACCCTCGCTGTGGAATGGAGCACGGCCGCGAATCGATTTGACGCGGCGGGTGAAACGCTTCTAGGAGTGATCGATCAAGGCATACTTGCGGCTGTTGGTGGATTGAATTGCGATCCGTTTGTCGCTGACCCGAAAATCGGCCGACTTCGCCGCATTTATGTGCGACCCAATTGGCGCGGACGAAAACTGGGAGAAGCGCTCGTCACTGCACTGGTAGACCGGGCCCGCGCACACTTCGATACTGTGCGCTTGCGGGCTGAGAACGCCGGTGCTGCACGCCTCTACGAGCGGCTGGGCTTCGCCCCCATTGAGAACCCGGACGCAACGCACATCCTGCATCTTTTCAAATCCCGCCTGCGTGCGTAAATCTCTGCGCGTTCAGGCTCCCTTTACTTTGCAATGGGCACGCGCAGATCGCCGCCGGTCATCTCCTTGGGAAGCCCGAGATTCAAAAGGTTCAAAAGAGTGGGTGAGATGTCGCGCAGCGAGCCATCATTCCGCAAGCGATATTGACTGGCCTCTTCGCCCACATAGATGAAGGGCACTGGATTGGTGGTGTGCGCCGTGTGCGGCCCGCCGGTCACCGGGTCCACCATCAGCTCCGCATTGCCGTGGTCTGCAGTGATCAGCCAGTTGCCGTTCCGCTCCTTCACGGCCTTGTAGATGCGCCCGAGCTGCGCGTCGACGGCCTCGCAGGCTTTGACCGTCGGCTCCAGCTTGCCCGAGTGGCCCACCATGTCCGCATTCGCAAAGTTGGCGACAATCAGATCGAAGGCCGTATCGTTGACGGCCTTCACAATCGTATCGCCGATGCCTTCAGCCCGCATCTCCGGCGCAAGATCGTAGGTTGCCACCTTGAGTGAAGGAATCAGCGTGCGCTCCTCGCCCGGGAACGGCTGCTCGATGCCGCCGTTGAAGAAGTACGTGACGTGGGCGAACTTCTCCGTCTCTGCCACCCGAAGGTTGCGCAGGTGATGGGACGAAAGGATGTTGGCCAGGATGTTATCCATCGACTCGGGCAGGATGACCAGCGGCAGCTCGTAGAGCTTGTCGTACTGCGTCATGCATACATAGTGCAATCCCTTCGGAATCTCGCGGCGCGGGATGACTTCATCGAGCGACTCCCATGAGTCGAGATTGCGGCCGCCCTGCGCATTGAGGCCGCTTTCGCGGGCCAGCACGCGGGTGATTTGGCGCGCCCGGTCGGCGCGGAAGTTGAAGTTGATGCACACATCCTCATCGCGGATCTGCCCGGTGGGCTTGCCCGCCGCGTCGGTCACAACAAACGGGACGAGAAACTCGTCCGTCGTGCCGCCGTTGTAGCTCTCCTTGATGCGTGCGGCGGCATTGACATGTGCGCCGCCCTCGGCTTTTCCGTTAACCATGGCCTCGAAGGCCTTGCGCTCGCGCTCCCAACGGCGGTCGCGGTCCATGGCATAGTAGCGGCCGCTCACGCTGGCCAGCTTGCCCGCGCCGTACTCGCGCATCTTCTGCTCGAGCTGCGCAATGTAGCCAGCGCCGGAGGTTGGCAGCGTGTCACGCCCATCCATGAAAGCGTGCACAAAGACGCGCTCCACGCCGTACTCGCGCGCCGTGCGCAGCAGCGCGTACAGATGCTCCTGGTGCGAGTGAACGCCGCCGTCGGAGACCAATCCGAAGAGATGCAGTTGCCGTCCACCCTCGCGCGCACGCTGCATGGCCTTCATAATCGCCGGATTCTTACCAAATTCGCCGGAGGCGATCAGCGCATCGATGCGCGTAATGTCCATCTGCACAATGCGGCCCGCGCCGATGTTCAGGTGGCCCACTTCGCTGTTGCCCATCTGACCGTCCGGCAAGCCGACGAAGTGCTCTGAGGCGCGGATGAGCGTATTGGGAAACTCGCGCAGCAGCTTGTCGTAGGAGGGCTTGCGGGCCAGGGCGATGGCATTGTTCGCGGTCTCAGCGCGATATCCCCATCCATCGAGGATGGTCAAAACAAGAGGACGCTTGGAACTGGGCACGAAGAGAATACCTCGGATAAGATCGGAGCTTCATCTTCAGAATAAACCGCCGGCGCGGGCAAGGCGGTCCACTCCGGAGCACATTCGGAAACCCGAACGCTGCCAACTTTCCGTGATGTCTGCTGTGTCGGCTATCACATCGTTCTGCAAAAAGAATGGCTATCGTGCATGAATCGACTATTGTGCGGGAAGTATTTCGCGTTATTTAGTGACCTTCCTATTGATCCTCAATACTGCGAGGCTGGCGAAGGAAGTTTTATCACTGCTGCAATTGCATTCGGCGAGGGGTAGGCCGTGCGCAAGTACTATCGGTTTATCGTGGGCTATGGAAGTTTTCACGTTCGCGGATGGAGCCGGGAGACGCGATTGCACTATCGCACTCCGTTTTGCGAAAGCGGATGGCGAGACGCGAAGACAATTTTCTCGAACTCGCAGATCGCGGCATCTTCAATTACCCGCGAAGCCCTTATTTACCGCTACTTTCTGCCAAGAAAATCAAGTTCGATGATGTGAGGTCCTGGATTCGGCGGGATGGACTGGAGGCCTGCCTCCGGATCCTGGAGCAGGAGGGCGTCTATTTCACAGTTGACGAGTTCAAGGGAAAGACGCCGGTGCGGCGGGGCAGCGTCACATTCCTCTGTGATGAAAAGATGTTCGACAACCCGTATCTCTCCAACTGCTACGAGGTACGGAGCGGTGCAACTCGAAGCGCTGGCACGCGCATCCGCATTGATTTCAATTATCTTCATCAACGCTGCCTCTATGACGCGTTTCTGCTCAGCCTTCACGGATGTCTGACCGCGCCGGTAGCCAACTGGTTTCCTGTCTTTCCTGGAGCGCCGGGAATCAACTCCAGCCTTCGATTTGCGCACATTGGGAATCCCGTGCGGCGATGGTTTTCGCAGGTTACTGGCGATCAGGTTCGAGTCAACTGGGAAAAGAAGCTGGGGACGGCAACGATCTTCGCGGTTCACCGGCTGGCGGGGAATCACCTTGCCGAGCCGGAATACGCGAGCTTAAACGATGCGATGAAGATTGCGCGTTGGGCATCTGAAGCAGTCGCGGAATACGGGAAGTGCGTAATCTACACATTCGCGGCTTCTGCCGTGAGGGTCTGCATGGCCGCAACGGACGCAAATCTCAATTTGAACGGCGTCAGATTTCTCGTTACGGGAGAACCGCTCACTCCACAAAAGAAACGAGAGATAGAATCCGCTGGCGGGTTCGCGATTCCTGTTTACGGCATTTCGGAAGCGGGTGTGATTGCAGCCGGATGCGATCGATTCCATTCGCAAAGCGATCACTGTCACAGTTATGCGGATACGACCGCGATCATTACACATCGGCAGATCGTTCCGAACTTCGACCTGCGTCTGGATTCCTATCTGTTTACAACTCTTCTCTACGAATCCCCAAAATTGCTTTTGAATGTCGGCATGGGCGACTACGGCGATCTCACGCAAGGGGACTGTTCCTGCGGCTTCGGAGAGTTGGGATTTCATACTGTGTTGAGCAATATACGAAGCTACGAAAAGCTCACCGGCGAGGGCGTCACCTTCGTTGACACAGATTTTGTTCGCATTCTCGAGAAGGATTTGCCGAAGACCTTCGGCGGAAGAAGCACGGATTACCAACTGGTGGAAGAGGAGGACGCAGATGGAATCACTCGTCTGCACCTTCTTGTGAGCCCGCACGTGGGAGAGATAGACGAGCCCGGACTGATAGAGATGTTCATGGCCTTGCTCCAACGGAACGGCGCCAGCCCGGAATCATGGGCACAATCTGGAGTCGAAATGTGGCGCCAATCGGGTGCTGTACGAATACGACGGATGGATCCGATGTGTACCGCGAGCGGCAAGATTTTGCCGTTCCACTTAAATAAATCAACTAAGAATGCTGTTTTAGCTGAGCATTCACGAGAGGTTACATTATGAGCTATCCAATTCAGCGCCCAAGGCGTCTTCGTCAGGGGAAAGCCATTCGTGCCCTGGTTCGCGAAAATGATTTGTCTCCGCACCGGTTTGTCTTACCCCTCTTTGTGGTCCCGGGTAGAAAGGTCAGACGCGAGATCGGATCGCTTCCGGAGCAGTATCAGCTTTCAATTGATTGCCTCATCGACGAAGCAATCGCCGCCAGAGACGCCGGCGTTCCGGCGATTCTCCTTTTTGGCGTGCCGGAGAGCAAAGATGAGCAGGGATCGGGCAGCTATGATCCCGACGGCATCGTGCAGAGGGCAGTGAGAGCGCTGAAGCAAAACGTCCCAGACCTGGTTGTGATTACCGATGTTTGCCCGTGCGAGTACACGTCGAGCGGACACTGCGGAATTTTGAAGAATGGTTATCTGGATAATGACGCTTCATTGGAGCTGATCGAGAAGATCACACTCTCGCACGCCGAAGCCGGAAGCGACATGGTCGCGCCGGCCGCGATGCTCGACGGCCAGATTCAAACGATGAGGAGCGCGCTGGACTCGCAGGGATTCAGCAATCTTCCGATCATGGCCTATTCGGCAAAGTATGCTTCAAAACTGTACGAGCCATTCTTCAAGGAAGGGACGAATTCCGGGCCCTCCTTTGGGGATAAGAAAAGCCATCAGTTGGATCCCGCAAACTCTGACGAAGCAATGCGCGAGATCGCCATGGATATTGAAGAGGGGGCAGACATTGTGATGGTCAAGCCCGCGCTCTTCTATCTGGATGTGGTCTATCGGGCCAAGGAGCAGTTCCACATGCCGCTCGCCGTCTATAACGTCAGTGGCGAGTACGCGATGATTGATGCTGCCGGTCTACTGGGCCGGCTGGATCGAGACGCCATTATGTTTGAGTCTCTGCTTTGTATGAAGCGCGCGGGCGCAGACATCATCATCACCTACTTCGCAAAACACGCAGCAGCACTAATGCACCAGGAGAGCACGTTCGCCAGATCGCGAATTTGCGAACAAAATCTAGTTTCAAAATAGCGGAATCTGCGCGAATGCGAGACGGACCGAACTCATCGATAAGCGTGGTTCTGGACTCCCAGCCGAGAATCCAAAGAGAGTGGGGTCTTCGCGGCTTTATCGAGATGCTCGACACGGAAGGCGTCCTTGTCCGTGTTAGGGAACGAGTCCATTGGAAGCTGGATATCGGGAGGATCACGCGAGAGTGTGGCCTTCCGCTCCTCTTCGAAGTGATCGAAGATTATCCCGAATCGTACGTGTTTACGAACGGCCTTTACGATGCGGGAGCGATCGCACTCTCTCTCGGGCTGGGTTTCAACACGACTCTGAGTGCTTTGGTGAATGAAGCCAGGGCGAGGCTTCGCGCTCCGGTTCCACCCGAGATCATCGAGACGCGGACTCTGCCCACCTCCTATGTTGATCCAGGAACGGTGAACCTATTGAGCCTTCCTGTGCCCCTGTGGGACAAATCAGAAAAAGGAAGGTACATCGGCACCTGGCATATCAATGTAAGCCGGGATCCGGAAACAGGAGAGCGCAACCTGGGTGTGTACCGGATGCAGGTGATGGATGCCCTCCACGCGACGGTTAACGTCTCCAAGGGAAGCCATCTCTTTGAACACATTGCTAAAGCGGAGCGCGAGGGGCGGCCGCTGCCCATGGCGGTCGCGATCGGCGTTCCCGAGGCGGTGATGATCGCAGCGGCCGCCGCATATCCACGCGGAGGGGACGAATATGAGTTAGCCGGCGCTTTGTTGCAGCGTCCGGTGAAATTGATCCGATGTGGAACGGTGGACCTCGAGGTTCCCAGCGAGTCGGAGATCATTATCGAAGGTCTCATTCAGCCGCATGTTCGGGTTGTGGACGGCCCTTTTTTTGATTACAGCGGAAAACCGGATCAAAATCCGGACGCATTTCTGTTCGAGGCGACCCGTCTGGTACACCGAAGAAACCCGATCTTTCGCGGCGCAGCGGTAGGACGACCCGGCGCCGAAGACCATCAGCTCTTTGCATTTCTTGCCCAGATCGGACTCTTGGACTTTCACGGATCGCGTGCGCGGCACACAGTGCAGAATTTCTTCGTGCGGCAGCGGTGCTTTCGGGCCTTTCAGTGGACGGGTCGCGCGAGAAGCCTGCTGACGATGCCTGGCAAAAAGAGGAAATAGAGCCGCTGTTCAGATGCGGTCGAAAAAGGTTGATCTGTTCCGCGCAAATCTGCGATAAGCAAATGCATGGAGGGCGCGACGACCATCTTCGTCTACGGCACGCTGAAACGCGGCTGCCGCAATCATCATGTGCTGCAGTCGGCAACGTTTCTCGGCGAGGCACGGACCGAACCGCTCTATCTCATGGTGAACTGCGGCTCGTATCCAGGGCTGGTGCACGCGAATGGCGTGCGCGAAGGGCAGGCGATCTGCGGCGAATTGTATCGCATGGACTCGGCGCTGCTGGCCGCGCTCGACGCCTTCGAAGATGCCCCGCATGAGTTTGTCCGTGCTTCAATTGCGCTGCAGAATGGCTCCAATGCAGAGGGGTACTTTTATAGTGGCGAAGCGGCGCATCTGCCGCTCTGCGGAGCCGTCTGGCTGGAGGAGTAGGTCGGGCCCAGAGACAACGGCGTTCGGGGTATCAAAGTTCCCTGCGGATATCTCAATTCAAAGTTGGGTCTTGATGCCCTCGATTCCATTTGCGGAGTTCGGCGTGCCTGTCGCCAGTGCGAGGTGCGCACAGCAACAAGGGAGTTCATAAGACGACAGAGTTGGAAGAACGAACGAGCTCCTCATAGACGGGAGGTATGGTCGTCTCGTCGGTAATGGCTGCCTCGATTTGACGCTTGATTGCATTCTTCACGCCGGAAAGATCGGTTTGCAGCAGGGTGGCGCCATTCAGCTTCGCACCCAGGATATTGGCCCCGTCCAAAAGGGAGCTGCGCAATATCGCCTGACGGAGGTCCGCGCCCGTCAAATCAGATTCCCGGAGGTCCGCATCGCGCAAATTTGCGTCTTCAAGAATGACGCCGCGGAGAGTACCGCCCCGCAGAAAAGCGCCGGTGAGGGTTGCGCGCGAAAGATTCGTCCCGTCCAAGCGTATCCGCTCCAATTGGGCGCGGTGGAGGTTGACTCCGGGAATGTAGGCCTCGCTCAAATCAATTTCGTCTTCGTCAGACTCATGCTCAATTGCTCGACCCGCAATCATGGTCAGTATCGCCTGCACCTCAGCGGAAACGGGTTCAGCCGGCGCCCGTTTCGTCATTTCGCGGACGTAGGAACAGAAGACGCGCATCACCGAAGAGTAGTCTTTCGGCGAATCTCGCGCGATGCGCGCAAGTGCGTAAATGCCGCCGAGCCTGACTTCAGCCTTATCACTGCCAAGATGCTCGATGGCATCGTTGAACCTTTGCGTAATCTGGCCCTCCTGAGCGAGCTGGAGGTTACGCCATGTGAAATAGACGCCGAGCAAAAAAAGCGTGCCACCGAGAATCTGGATAACGTTTTTGAGTATCTCATTCTCGAGAGTGATGCGATCCCTGGCATCTCGGATCAACTCAATGGCAGTCTGCCATTGTGGGATTTTGATTGCGATCAGTACGATTGCGCCCAGTACAGCAAGGCTTAGGACCAGTGAAAGCAAATGGATGAAGACTCGACGCGAATTCGAGATGAACCGCCGCGCAGAGCGGCCCTTCATCCAGCGCCGAAATCTAGCGGGCACGAACAACCTCAATCTTGTAACGACTCTTATCGACCACCAGCCCGAAGCGGCCCAGCGCGGCATCGACAGTCTCATACAGGGGCATCGCATCCGGGATGCCCGCCGCGGTGATGGCCGGCAGCAGCCGCTGTTCAACACCGGCGAGCACGAGTTCGCCGCCGCGCGCACAAACCTCGCGACCAGCCTGTAGGAGGCAATCCCCGCCGGCCCGGTCGATGTCCAATACCTGCGGGCATAGGAGAATCACTGACTCTATCCCCGCGTTCAAAGCCTTCGTCACGGAGGCAGGCACTTGCGAGGCGCCGAATTTCTCGGTGAGAGCGCCTTCGATCCCGATCACCGCGACATGAAGGTGGCGATTGGTTGTGACCTTGATCTCGGGATTCCGAGTTGAATCGAAATGGGCCAGCGCCGCTTCACGTGAATCGTATACGGAGAATACTGTGTAAAGCTTCGTGATCTGGAGCAGATCGTGGATTCGCTTGGTCAAATCGAACAGGACCAGTTCACCACCTGAGTTGGCGACCAACGTATATGCAGCCACGATTTCGCCATTTCCAGATGAGTCCTGATACGAAATATCTCCATAATCGAGAGCAAACTTCCGGTGTCCGTTCCAGACTGCATTCCGCACTGCACTGCGGAAAGCGACGGACCCCTCCCCGAGAGTCACACGTCCGATGAGTTCGACGACTGTGACGTCCAGATTGCGGACGATGTTCAACCTGAGAGACATTTGGCGGAATTATAAGGGAGCCAAAAGCTCTTATTACCGGAACGGCTCCTTCAATTCTTAACTATTTCCGCGCACGTGGGTTCCACGCGACTGACGACCATGACGGCCGGAAGGTCTCGACGGTCTTCCAGAATGTCAGGCGGTGACGAAGCAAGTGGGAATCGCTCGCGTGGGCGTCCGATTACATCAATCTTCTCCGCACCAGATCCAGAGCCTGCTGCGTCGCCCATTCCCGCACGCGCTGGCGATCGCCACGAAAGGTGCGCTCCAGCGTATCAGTCTTGTGCGCGTCCGAAACGGCGATGTGCACCAGACCGACCGGCTTGGTCTCCGTCGCACCGCCGGGACCGGCGATGCCGGTAACGCCGAGGCCAATCGTCGCGCCTGTCCGCAACCGGATGCCGATAGCGAGCGCCTTGGCCACTTCTTCGCTCACCGCGCCGTGTTGCGCGATCAGGTCTGCTGAAACGCCGGCAAATGCGTACTTCAGCGGGTCCGAATAGACGACGGCTCCGCCCACGAACGAGCGCGAGCTGCCCGGCACGGATGTGATTCGCTGGGCGATCATGCCGCCGGTGCAGCTTTCGGCCACGGCGAGCGTAGCCTGGCGCAGGCCGAGATAGTAGAGGACAATCTGCTCCAGCGACTCGCCCTCCGATGAGTAGAGCCACTCTTCGAGTGCCTCTTCCATCTTGCCGGCGAGCTCGTCCACGCGCTCCTGCGCTGCTTCGAGCGTCGGCTTGGCGCACTGCAGCGTAAGCTGAATGTCCCCGGTGTGCGCAAGGATGGTGGTATCCACGTCATCATAGGCGGTATAGATGGGAGCGAGCAGCTTGTCGGCCTGCGATTCTGCGATCATGGCTGCCTTGAGGGTTCGCGTGGCAATAGCGCGCGGCGGCACTACCTCGCGCAGCCGTGGCAGGCATTCTGCATCGAAGAGCGGACAGCACTCGTGCGGCGGGCCGGGCAGCATAAACACGAGTTTGCGATAGCCGGAGAACGTAGTGTCGAGAAACTGCCCCGGCGCGCTGCCGTTGGGATTGGGCAGCAGGGTCGCGCCTTCGATCACGTCCGCCTGCTTAAGGTTGTTCGGCGGCATCGTAATACGCCAGGTAGCGGCGCGCGCGTGCAGCGCGGCCACTTGCGTGGCGTCGCGGCGCAAGTTGAGTGAGAGCGATTCCGCCGCGGCCTCGCGGGTCAGGTCGTCTTCCGTGGGGCCAAGCCCGCCCATGAGAAACAGAATGTCGACGCGGCCAAGCGCGGTGCGGATGGCGTTGACGATGTCTCTGCGGCGGTCGCCGACGATGGTCTTGAAGGCGACGGTGACGCCAATCTCGTTCAGCTTGAGAGTGAGATAGAGCGAGTTGGTGTCCTGGCGATGCGGGGTGAGCATCTCTGAGCCGACGGCGATGATTTCGGATTTCATAAGGCAGTAGTCAATCGACCGTGAACAGCAGACAGTTCACAGTTCTTCGTTCTGGATTGCCGGGCGGGGATCTCCGGAACCTGATTCCATTATTCCTTATTCATGCGGCAATTGCGCGTGACTGGATAGATGCACATTTTCGTTTGTGGAACGCCTTCTGCTTCTCGGCAAGCAGCTGGGCGGAAGTTCACTGAAATGCGAGTTGGAGACTCAGACCGGAACTGCGGGCGGAAGAGCTGAAAGCTGAAAGCGGGCGGCTGACAGCCGCCCTTAGTAAAGCTCCAGCCCTTCCACCCCGAGATCGACTTCGTAAACCGCTTCATGGGTGGCGAGGATGGTCGAGCCCAGCGGCGAAAAAGCAAGCCCGACCAGGTTGGGTCCGGAGAGGACGAGCGACGCGCGGCCGCTGGGCGTAATGCGCACCACGCCGCGTTGGCCGTGCAGACAGGCGATCACATAGAGATCACCATCGCTCGCAAAGGCAAGGCCCTGCGGCCGGCCCAGGCCGCGGTACCAGGCGCGCGTGTCGCCATTGGGCTCAATGGCCCAAACAGCCTCGTTGGACGAGAGCGTAGGACCGGTGACGAACAGCGTTCCGCCGGCATTGACCGCCAGATGATAGGCGGCAACGGACGGCTCCAGCGTCGCGTGCACAAAGATCTGCCGTTCCGGATTGATCTTGAAGACAGTGCCACTGCGGTCGCCCACAAACAGATTGCCCTGCGCGTCAAAAGCGGCTCCGGTTGCCACGCCCATGCCCTCGGCATAAACGGTGAACTCGCCCGCCGGATCGACCCGGTAGACATTGCCTTCGGCGCGCGAGGTCACAAAGAGGTCGCCCTCGGGCGAAAAGGCCAGGCCGGTGGCATTCAGAATGCCCGTCACGAAGGGCGTGCCGCGCCCGTCGGGGCTCACGCGCACGATGGAGACGGGCGTCTGCTTACCGCGGGGACCCGAGATGGTCGCGTAGATCATGCCCGAGCGGCTCACCGCGGGATTGCCGACCGGGTTGAGACCGTCATTGAGCTGATGCGCGATGCGGATCGGCACTGTGTTGCCTGCGCCGGCGGGGCTGCGAACTTCCACGATGCCGGTCGAAGCCTGCTCGGGGACGCGGAACGCCAGCCGGGTAGGCCGGCTCATGAGGATGTGTGCCGGTTCGCCGTCCACCAGAACCGCAGGCGGGCCAAAGGCATGGGGCCCGAGATTCGCGCCGCTGAGTTCAATTTCGCCCAGGGGCAGAGCCGCGGATGGGGTGACTTCATCGATGCGCGGCACAGGGAGGGCCGCAGGTTGAGCGGGGGTGCGAGCCATTTCAGGTCCTCAGTACCAGATGCGCCCAAGCGACGCTATACCCAAAGCATACAGCCCAGCGGCCACGTCGTCGAAGACGATGCCCCAACCAGCCGGAAGCCGCTCCAGCTGGCGGACCGGAAAGGGTTTGGTGATATCGAAGAGTCGGAAAAGGATGAGCGCGATCAGTGCGTGAGCCCAGTCCGGTGGGCAGAAGAGCAGAGCGATCCATTGCCCGGCTACCTCGTCGATCACCACAAAACCGGGGTCGTGCCGGCCGGATTCGCGCGCCGCGATGGTCGCCGCGGGAACGCCGAAGATCAGTGCCAGGGCAATTCCCACACACAGCGCCGCGAGAAGCGCCGGCGCCGAAAGTCGAACCGCCCAGGCGGCGACAGCCCAGAGCAGCACGGCAGCGACGGATCCCCACGTGCCGGGGCCGGGTTTCAGGCGTCCGGCGCCGAAGAAGGTGGCCACCAGGAAGGCCCAGGTCGTTCGCTTCTGGCCAGGTTCAGGATGATGGTTTTGCTGGGACGATACGAGGGGGCCGTCAGTCTTCATGCGAGCCTTGGCCGCAGTTCTTGCCGGAGCCGCCCAAGTCCTCGAGAACTTCGGGGTCGAGAGCCGGAGAGCTGATCTTGTAGACGCCGGTCGCCCACTTGCCCAGATCGATCTTCCGGCAGCGGTCACTGCAGAAAGGGAAGTCTTCGTCCTCTGGGCGTACCAGCATGCTGCAGGTGGGGCAGTGAAAAACCTTCGCGGATTTCTTCTTCGGGGGCATCGCGTGCGACCTGTTCCATCACCAGTTTATAGCGGGTGGCGGCTAGGCGCGAGACTACGACTTCCAGAACGGAGACGGACCGATCCACTGCATCTCGTACCGGTTGATGAACTCCGCCGTGAAGGCAAGCGAAGGGTGCGCTTCGGCGTCCAGGAAGAACTGCTCCATTTTGCCCGCGGGCGTAAAGGCTATGAGCAGGTGGCTCTGCGGGGCCACCGAAGAGAAGGTATGGGGAACGCGGCGCGGCGCCAGCACGGACTCGCCGGGTTTGAGGTGCGCGCGCTGGTCGCCGACCTGGAACACGACTTCGCCCTCCATCACGTAGAACCACTCGTCCTGGTTCAAGTGCATGTGCAGCGGCGGGCCCCCCGGGGTGAGATGACTGTGTTCAATGAGGAAGAGATTGCCGCCGGCATCTGCCGTAAGCACTTTGAAGGCGAGTGAGCTGAAGCCGAGCGTGTGCGGCGAGCCAAGCCGATCCTGGCCGGCGCCGACGGGATGAAGGATGGGCGCGGTCGGCGTAGTCGATTGCGCGATCAGGCTGGAGAATGCGGCTGCAGGGAACACGGATACGGCGGATTGCAGAAAAGCGCGGCGTGGGATTGGCATGCACGCCATCCTACGCCGTGGAAGAGAGCGCCGCTGGAAAATTGTGCCTACTTCTCTTCGCGGAGTATCCGCGCCACAACGTCATACTCGTGGGCCTCGGTGATCTCGGCCCGATAGAAGCGGCCGGCTTCGAGCGTCTCCAGATCGCCGAAGTCGTTGATGAAGACTTTACCGTCGATCTCAGGCGCGTGATACTGCGTGCGACCCTCCCACAGAAGCTCGGTTTCTTCTGACGGGCCTTCGGCCAGCAGCGTCACTTCGCGGCCCACCCATTCCTGCTTGGCGCGCTTCGAGATCGCTTGCTGCAGCTTCATCAGCCGCCGCTTGCGGGCTTCGATAGTGCGCTTCGGGACCTGCGCGTCGAGCGAGTATGCCCCCGATCCTTCCTCGTGCGAGTAGCTGAAGACGCCGAGCCAGTCGAACTTCGCCTCTTTCACAAAGTCTTCGAGGATCGTCACATCTTCGGCCGTTTCTCCTGGAAATCCGACGATAAAGCTGGTGCGCAGCGCGATTCCCGGAACGGCGGCTCGAACCTTCTCCAGCGTCTTCTGAAAAATCTCAGCTCCGGCGCCGCGCTTCATGCGCTTGAGCACCTCGGGCGACGCGTGCTGCAGCGGCACGTCAAGATATTTGCAGATGTTGTCATGCTTCGCGATGGTCTCAAGAAGGCGACCTGTAATGCGGTTGGGATAGGCGTAGAGAAAGCGCAGCCAGCGCAGGCCTTCAATCCGCGCCAGAGCATCGAGCAGCGTGGCCAGGCCGTCTTTCAGGCCGAGGTCTTCGCCGTAGCAGGTGGTGTCCTGCCCGATAAGCGTGATCTCCTGCACGCCGCTGGCGACGAGCCGCTGCGCCTCCGCAACGACAGATTCGAAGCGGCGCGAGCGGAACTTGCCGCGCAAATTGGGAATCACGCAGAAGCTGCACGGGTGATCGCAACCTTCAGCGATCTTGATGTAGGCCGAGGCGCGCGGCGTCGACAACAGGCGCGGCGTGGTCTCGTCGTAGAGATACGTGGGCAGCAAGTGCGCCGCGCCCTGCCAGTCCTCGCGGCTGAAGCGTCCCTGTTGTTCCCGCAGATCACCTTCCGGCCGGCCTCTCGGACTGTCCTCGTGTTGGATCGAATCCGCGTCTCGCAATTTGTGCGTTCCTGCCTGCGACTCCTTGCCCGGCCGCAACTCGGCATGAACGCTGGTGAGGATGGTAAAGGGCGACGGTGGCGCAGGAGCAGGCGCGACGCCTGCGGCCTCGAGAATCGACTCCAGCTCGCCGGTGCCGACAACGGCGTCCACCTCCGGGATGTTCTTGCGAATCTCGTCGCGGTAGCGCTCGACCAGGCAGCCGGCGACAATGAGTTTCCTGGCGCGGCCCGCGGTCTTATGCTTCGCCATCTCCAGGATGGTGTCGACCGACTCTTGCTTGGCCGTGTCGATAAAACTGCAGGTGTTTACGACGAGGATTTCAGCCTCTTCAGGACGGGCGGTGAGCCGCGCACCGGCGCGGTCCAGCAAGCCCATCATCACCTCAGAGTCAACGAGGTTCTTGGGGCAGCCAAGCGAAACAAATCCTACGGTCGGAACTGCCGCAGGCGAGGAAGTCTTAGTCACTCTTCTATTGTACGGGAGAGCGATTTTCGAGTCCGGCGAGGCGCTGCGAGCCTTTGGATGCAAAGACTTGAACCGGTTTGTCACATCGAACCGGTCCGGCCATCACAGACAGGAGTTCGTGGATGCTATGCAGTATTGTGCCCAGTTGGGTCCAACAGGTCTTCCGATCGGGTTTCCCTCGTTTCTCTTATTGGCGCAGAGCAGCAGACGATCAATCCCCCTTTAACCGGGACCCCTGGAAAGGAGACTTCCTATGCCCATCATCACGAAACAGGAATTTCGTGCCCCGTCCGACATCCTTGAAAACGAGCGTGTGCGTCTGGGCATCACTACGCCGCCGGCTGCGGTTGTGGTCGCGCCGCAGCCACTGGTTGCGACGTGGATTAATTGCGATCATCAAACCCGCGGCCTGGTCCGCCTGATGATTGCCGCAAGCGGCAATGAAATCACGGTTCATGCCTTTGGCGCATGCCAGCCCACCCCCTGCGATTGGGGTGTCGTGAATGGAATGATCTACGCCGACAACGTAACCTCAGCGCCGGCGGTGGCATTTAGCGCAACCTATACGTTCTCGTTCAAGCAGACCGTAGTTGTAGGGCACCTGTTCAACGGCAGCCTGCTGGTAGAGACATTCGATCACTTCACGGACAAGAGCGGACGGGCGGACTACTATTCCGAGTACGTCATGTCGAGCTAGCCAATCTTCCGGTGGTAGAGCGGCTTCTGGCCGCCGCCGATTGACACGATTTTTCCGGCGCGCAGCGCCGGGTGAGGCCATGAAACCGGCAGGTCGCAGCGTGCCGGCGCAACAAAAAATAAACTAGAGCTAAAGCTGTCACGGGGCCCCTGCGATATCAGCCTCTCGCCGGGGCCCACGAATAGCAGCATGCCGGCTTGGGTTCTTTCCTATGTGACCATGCGGCGGGACGGGAGCGAGGATGATTGCGCGGCACTGGCGCGGTTGGACAACGCGCGAAGATGCAGATCGATATGAGGATTTCTTAAAGAGAACAGTGCTGCCAGGACTGCAGGCGATCGAGGGCTATCGGGGAGCCTATGTGCTGCGGCAGGACGGCCAGGAAGAGTCAGAATTTGTCGTTGTCAATCTCTTCGATTCGCTCGATGCGGTCAAGCGGTTTGCCGGCCCGGAGTACACGACCCCTATCTTCGAGCCCGAGGCAAAGCTCCTCCTGAGCCGGATCGAGAACTTTGCCACGCACTACGAGGTGCGCATCAGCACGGTTTAGCGGCTCAACTGTCCTTGCGGTAGAGCATGTCGCGCATTGCAGTGCGGCGGGCTGCGTTCAGGTCCTTGCCCGCGCTCTCGTCGCGAAAGTTGCCTTTACCCTCTTCGCCGGCCTCCGGCTCGCTGCAACTCGGGCAGCGATTGGCGAACCCGGGCTTGCCGGGCCTCAACTCAAATTCCTCACCGCAAACGACACAGGTTTTGATCGGAAAAGCCATGACTCAATCATGGTAGCGAACGTCGAAGGTGAAAGTCGAACGTCGGGCATTGCATCACAGATGCACATCACTATTGAGTGCTAAAATCAATCAGTGCCGGGTCCTACGCGACGTAATCCCGCCAACCCCGCCAGGTCCGGAAGGAAGCAACGGTAACGGGCTAGTACGGGCGCAGTAGGTCACCCGGTACTTTTTTACGGCGCCATTGGCGCTTTTGCTTTTTGGTTCCCCTCTTTCGCTCTGAACGCAGCGATAAAGACGGGCGCTGGAAGATGTTGTATAGGTAAGTTGTTAAGGGATGGGCCGGAGTGCGAACTTCGCTGCTCGCGTTGCCAGGAGAAATCCATTGAATCTGACCGTTCGCCCCATCGTGGGCCGGCGCGCCAAGATCACAGCGTTAGGAACCTATGTTCCTCCCGATGTGATTACCAATCAAGACCTCGAAAAAATTGTGGAGACCAGCGACCAGTGGATCTTGGAGCGCACCGGCATTCGCGAGCGCCACAAGCTGGCGTCCGGACTCGGCGTGAGCGACATCTGCACGGAAGCGGCGAAGAAGTGCCTGGCCGTCCGCGGCGTCAGCCCGAGCGAAGTGGAAGTGATCATCGTCGGTACGGTGACGCCCGACATGATGTTTCCATCCACAGCGTGCCTGGTGCAGAACAAGATCGGCGCCCACGGCGCGTGGGGATTCGATGTTTCCGGCGGATGCTCCGGATTTGTGTATGCGTTGCTGGCGGGCGTGAAGATGGTAGAGAGCGGCGCCTACAAGAAGGTGCTGGTGATCGGTGCAGACGCGAACACGCGCATGACCGACTACACCGACCGCGCTACCTGCGTGCTCTTCGGCGACGGCGGCGGCGCGGTGCTGCTGGAGCCGTGCGAAGAGGGCGAGATCGGCTTCATCGACTCGGTCAACGAGATCGACGGATCGGGCGGCGTGAGCCTGAATCTGAAGGGCGGCGGCAGCCTGAACCCTCCCACGCACGAAACTGTCGACAAGAAGATGCATTACATCTACCAGGATGGCCCCGCGGTGTATAAATTTGCCGTGCGCAAGATGGCCGAGGCCACCGCGAAGCTACTCGAACGCAACGCCGTGACGGGGTCTGATCTGGGCTGCTTTATTCCGCATCAGGCCAACAAGCGGATCATCACGGCAACGGCAGAGCGGCTGGGGATGGACCCGGAGCGGGTCATCATCAACATCGAAAAGTACGGCAACACTTCGGCCGGGACCATTCCGCTGGCGATGGAGACGGCCGTGCAACAAGGGAAACTGAAGAAAGGCGATCTCGTGCTGCTGGCCGCAGTAGGCGCTGGGTTCACCGTGGGAACGGTGCTGCTGCGGTGGGAGATCTGAAGGGCTCGCGAGTTAGCAAGTTCGTAAGTTTGCGATTGGATGGGGCCGATTCCTGAATTGGAGCATCAGGACTCGTACCGAAGCAGGCCGGGTTCCGATGCACGGGTTGCGGATTTGCGCGGCGTGCCGATTGGCATATACTGTGCTCCACGAATTGCGGAATGGGTCCCCGGAGGTTCAGTCTGGGAACGACGGGCCGGAAGTTGCGGCTGGATCGAGAACAGGAAGCGGAGGCTAACCATGGAAATGGAGTTCACCGCCAGGCAAGTGAAGATCTCCAGGGCGTTGCGGACGCAGGCCGAAGATGGCCTGCAACGGATTGCGCGGATACTCGGCAAGGGTACACATGCCAGCATCACTTTTAGCGCCCAGCGGCATGTGCAGATTGCAGAGCTGATCGTGAAGGGGCGGTTGCTGAAGCTGGCTGCCGCCGGCAAGGCCGACACGTTGGAATCGGCGCTGCGGCAGGCGCTTGCGCACGCCGAGCACCAGGCGCTGCGTTATCGCGACCGGCGGCTGGTGAGCAAGCGGCTGCCCAAGGTGGAAAAGGTGTTAGCGGCGCCGCCTGTGGCTCGGCCCAAGGCCCGTGTCTCGCCGATTCCCGAGGACGGCGAAAACGGGGCCGTGGGTACAAAAGCGAAGGCGCGGACGTCCATTGCCGTCCACTCGTTCCCGGCGAGTCCGACCGTCGTGGAACCGCATATTGTGAAGAACGGCGAGGCGGTAGCGCTGCGACCGATGACCATTGAAGAGGCCGTCAAAGACGCGGAGTTCCGCGACCGCGACCTGCTCATCTTCCGCAACCCATCCGGTGATGTGTTTGTGCTGCATCGGCGGCGCGACGGACAGATGGAACTCGTCGAGATTCCCTGAGAAGTTTTTCTGATAATCGCCCCCGGCGGGCGGGCAGGCACCGAACGCAGGCTGGTCCTGCGCACGCCGGGGTTGCTATCGCCGCATTGGATTGCAATTACTTTGGTCAGGCCCACTGCCCGCTTTTGGGGATGGCTGACGTCTGGCCTTCGTCATACGATCAGCTGCATGGCGATAAAGGTTTTGGGGTCCGCCATTCAGTCGGAGCCACAAGAAAATAAAATAGAAGAACGCGCGAATCCAGGACAAGCGAATCAATGGAATCTGCCGGCCAATGCAGACTCTGCCGATCAGCGGGCAATTCTCGACGCGCTGCCGGCGCTGGTGTTTCTGGAGCGCGCGGGCAAGATCGTGTTTGCCAACACAGAGGCTCGGCAGATGCTGGGCGCTGCCGACGCCGAATGGGTTCCGCGGCCGATCGAAGAGGTGCTGTGGGGATTGCTGCCCGGCACAGCCGAACCGCAAACGCTGTTGACCGGAACCCAGGGGGGCTCTCCCTTTCACGCGACGCTGCCGGCGAAGAACGGCCGTCTGTTGCCGGTGGAGGGTTCGTACGGCATCACCAACGCGGAGCTGCGCGAGTCCGTCATCGTGGCGCATCCGGGCGGCCGCAGCCGTGCGCCCAAGACGCGGTTGATGGAAGATGTGCTGGCCAGCATTCCCGAGGCCGTAGCGATCGAGCTGGGCAACCACGTGGTGTACACGAACCCGGCATTTACGCGCATGTTCGGTTACCCTCCCGAAGAGGCAGCCGGTGGAAGCCTGCGTGAGTTGATTGTGCCCGAGGCACGGCTGGCAGAGCACGCAATGTTGGCCACGACAGCCAACGAACAAGGTTGCGTAATGTCCGAGACGGCGCGCCGTAACAAGGCGGGAGAACTGGTGGCGGTGAGTCTGCAAATGGCGCCGCTGCTGGTGGACGGAGCACGCCTCGGCCACGTCTTTACGTTTCGCCCCATCTGCGAGCGAAAAGAGCCCGATCCCAGGCTGCAGCACGATGCACTGCACGACGGTCTTACCGGCTTGCCCAATAACGCGCTGTTTACCGACCGCGTGAGTCTGGCCCTGAGCCGCAGGGCGCGGCGGCCCGATCTTGCCTGTGCGGTCATCTATCTCGACATGGATTTATTTAAGGAGATCAACGACGCGCTGGGCCACGCCGCGGGCGACGTCTTGCTGAACTCCGTTGCCGAGCGGCTGCGCGGCTCGCTGCGCCCGCAGGACACTGCCGCGCGCATGGGTGGCGATACGTTTGCGGTTCTCGTAGAAGATCTGGTCTGCGCGGCGGACCTGGAAGGCATTGCCGAACGGATTTGGCGCGAGATGGCGCGTCCCTTCGATCTTTTTGGGCACATGATCCAGTCCGGAGCCAGCGTGGGCGCGGCAATCGCGGAGCCCGAGCATACCGTCCCGGATCTGCTCATCCGCGACGCGGAACGGGCGATGTGCCGTTCGAAACAGGCGGGCGGCGGGCGCTGCGAGATGTTTCGCAAGTATCCGAAGACGCGCAGTTACCCACAACGGATGCCTTCCGGTGTAGCATGAGCGCATGACCCCTCGAAAAGCCGCGCCCCAACCGGCAAAGCGATCGAAGAAGGCAGGCCGGGGAGCCACAAAGGAACTCGTCATCGTGACCGGCATCTCCGGCGCGGGCAAGGCCTCGGCTCTGAAGGCCTTTGAGGACCTCGGTTTTCACTGCGTCGACAATCTTCCCTTGGAGCTGCTGCCGGATTTCGCCGTTCTGGTGAGCAATTCGGCCGACGTGGAGAGAGCGTCGATTGTGGTCGACGTGCGCGAAGGCCCCACACTGGACCGGCTTCCCGAGATCCTAAAAGACGTAAAGAAACTGCTGCACACGCGGGTCGTTTTCCTCGACGCGCAGGATGCCGTGCTGGTGCGGCGTTTCTCCGAGACGCGGCGGCCGCACCCTCTGGGACTTCGCGAGACGGTCTCGCGTTCGATCGTAGAAGAACGCCAGCTACTGGACCCCATCCGCAACGTGGCCGACACTCTGATCGATACCTCGAACTTCAACGTCCACGAGCTGCGCGCACACATCCAAAGTCGCTTCGGCACGCGCGACGGATCGACGCAACTGCTGGTCTCCTGCCTGAGCTTTGGCTTCAAGAACGGCGTTCCGCTGGATGCCGACATGGTCTTCGACGTGCGGTTTCTTCCCAATCCGCACTTTGTGCCGGAATTTCGCAAGAAAACCGGTCTCGATCCCAAGGTGGCCGCCTATGTGCGCGGATTTCCGCAGACGACGGAGTTTCTGGGCAAAGTCACATCACTCATGCTTTACCTGCTGCCGCACTACGTGAAGGAAGGCAAGAGCTATCTGACGGTCGCCTTCGGCTGCACCGGCGGCCAGCACCGCAGCGTAATGATGGCCGAGGAGATGGGCCGGCGGCTCAATAAAGCCGGTTACCAGGTGAAGGCTCTGCATCGAGATATCGTGCGCGGCTGAATCGCAGGGGTGTTAGCGGTTCCCGAGGTCATCGAGCCAGCGCGCAAGCGCATCGCCAAATACTGAGCCCGCATTTGCTCTGGGAGCCAGCCAGACAAGCATCTTGCGCGCGGCGACCATCTGAAAGGCCGCAGGCTCTTTGCTGCGACCGTTTCCCTCTGCTCCAGAAACCGGCAAGAACCATAGCGAGGGCACGCGCAGAGACGCGGCAGCCGCGACCGTATCATAGCGATCACGCATTAGCAGGCGGGCGGGAATAAGGCGTGCGCGGGGGTCGTCGAAGACTGCACCGGTGGGATCTTCCAGCGGCGATTCGAGCACCACACCAGCAAGTCGCGAATGAGACGCGGCGAACTCGAGCGCGAGATTTGCGCCGAGGCCATCGCCCGCGACGAGGATCGCATTCATCGCGATGTGCCGCGTAGTCGTCAGGTATTGGAGAGCGCGGCTCGCATCTTCCACCCAATGCTTTTCACTGGGACGCATGAACTGGCTCTTGCCATAACCGCGATAGTCGAATGCGAAGACATTTACCCCCGCAGCATGGAGCTGCGCAAGGCGGTCCACGACGTTGCCGAGATTGCCATCCTGGCCATGCAGGTAGAGCACCGTATATTGGCTGAAGCGCGCACCCGATGCCGCGGGAATCCACCAGCCGGTAAGCTCCGGCAGGCCCGCGTCCGTGGGGGAAAAGCTGATTGCATTGAAGGGAACGCCGTTTGCGGCCGGGGTACGAGCGATCGTCGCGGAGGGATGATAGAGCAACTGCCAGCTCCCCTGCCAGAACAGCAGGCAAAGCGTACCCCAGGCGCAGAGAATCGCCGCAGCGAGCACCATTCCCAGCGCCCACAATAGCCAGCGGGCGGAGACAAGTGCGGGCTGTGCCTTCATCGAGGCCGGCCTTGCCGTCATCGAAGAAGGAGAAGCCGATTTTTTTTGAGCGCGGTTTATCGGCACGGCGTCGTGCTGACTGGGAGTGACCGGGACCTTGGCTTTCTTGCGTGACATGATGGGATGTGCGCAAGCCGCGCCGTCGGAACGGCTCTTTCATGCTAAACCGTCGCAAGCACCCCGCGAAGCGCCAGGAACATCATGTCGGCAGATGGCTGGAAGGGTGTAATATGGCTCTTTGCGGAAACGATTACGTTAACGAAGAAGGAGATTGACTCGATATGGCAGTGCGGAAAGAGCGGATTGTGAAGCCGAAGGCGGACGAAGTGTTGCTCATCACCAGCGGCGACTTGCGGCTTTCGGCCAATCAGGCATGCTGGCCGGCGCAGCGGGACATGGAAGAGAAACTGACCGCGGCGTTTGCGCAAAAAGGCTACAAGCTCGTCCGCGCGCATGCCTATAGCGACGAAGATAAGCATGGATTCATTTCCTCGCAGCGCAAGGGCATGGACGTTTTCATGAAGATCCATCCCCAGGCGAAGCTGGTGTTCGCAACCGCCGCCTGGCAGTACAGCCATCATGTGCTCCCCGGGCTGCGCAGCCACAAGGGGCCGATTCTCACCGTCGCGAACTGGTCGGGTCAGTGGCCGGGGCTTGTGGGATTGCTGAATCTCAACGGATCGCTGATCAAAGCCGGAAGGAAGTTCTCCTCAATCTGGAGTAAAGACTTCACCGACGATTATTTTCTGAACGCCCTGGACGAGTGGTTGCGCGACGGCAAAATCACGCACGACCTCTCGCATGTCCGCGCGCTGGACAAGGCCAAACTGCCTGCCGAAAGCGCAGAACTGGGCGGCAACCTCGCACGGGAACTGAAGCACCGCAAGGCGATCCTTGGCGTCTTCGACGAAGGCTGCATGGGCATGTACAACGCCATCATCGACGACGAACTGCTGAACCCGGCTGGCCTTTACAAAGAGCGGCTGAGCCAGTCGGCGCTGGTGGCCAAGATGCGCACGGTGACCGATGCCGAGGCGCGTGCCGTCTACAACTGGCTCGTGGCGCGCGGCATGAAGTTCGATTTCGGTTCAGATTCGGCGAGCCAGCTCACGCTCGATCAGGTGCTCGAGCAGTGCAAGATGTACATCGCCGCGGTGCGCATCGCGAAGGAGTTCGGCTGCGACGCGGTGGGAATCCAGTATCAGCAGGGCCTCAAGGACATGACGCCGGCCTCCGATCTTGCGGAGGGGCTGCTGAACAACGCCGAACGTCCGCCGGTCTATGCGGAGGGTACTCAGCAAGAGCTCTATGCGGGCGGACCGCTGCCGCACTTCAATGAGGTCGACGAGTGCGCCGGTGTGGACGCGCTCGTGACGAACCGCACCTGGACCGCTCTTGGCCTCGATCCCTCGACGACACTGCATGACGTGCGCTGGGGCGAACACTACAAGGGCGAGGGTCTCGACACATTTGTTTGGGTCTTCCAGATCTCCGGCGCCGCGCCGGCGAATCATTTTGGCAACGGCTACGCGGGAGCAAAGAGCGAGCGGCAACCGGCGATGTACTTCCCGCTCGGCGGCGGATCGCTGAAGGGCATCAGCAGGCCTGGCGAAATTGTCTGGAGCCGCGTGTTTGTCGAAGGCGGCAAGCTGCATTGCGATCTGGGCCGTGGCACGGCGGTCGCGCTTCCGCAGGAAGAGACCGAACGGCGCTGGCGCGAGACGACCTCGCAGTGGCCCATTATGCATGCAGTGCTGCACGGCGTGAGTCAGAATCAGATGATGGCGCGCCATCGCGCAAACCACGTAAACGTGGCCTACGCGCCTGACCCAGAGACTGCGGATAAGGCGCTTGCCACCAAGGCCGCAATGCTGGCAGAACTGGGCGTCAACGTGCACCTGTGCGGAGTTCAGCTGGGCGCATAAGCCGGCGATGTGGGGGCTTGGTGAACGTCCTTTACCCCACCGCCTGCACAGTCCCTTTACCCACCAGTTCTTCGACGCGTTCCACCCAACCCTTGTCTGCTGTTACGCTCATGCCTTCGGGTTCGAGAATAACGGCGTACTCTCCCTTGCGCTCGAGTTGCAGCATTACTTTGCCGGGACCCGGCGCCGCATCGGCGGCGCTCTTGAGCTCCGCCAGCATCTCTTCCGTTGCTCGTTCGAGATTGATGCGGATGCGAACGCCGGATGGCAGCTTGATTTGCACCTGTTCCAGGGCCACTATGCCGTTGATCGCTAGCTTGGGCGCCGCATCCTCCTCGCCGTTCAGAATGCCGCGCACCAGCACCGGCGCTTCGATCTTGAGTTGCTCTGCGAGCCGTTCGTAGTCGCGCGGGAAGCAGATCAACTCGATCTTGCCGGTTGCGTCTTCCAGCGAAGCCTGTGCGTACAGTTTGCCCTCGCGTTTGCTCTTCTGCACGCGCACGCCATGAAGGATGCCCGCCACCTGGATCTCGTCGGCCGGATCGGCGTCCTTGCCCCAGCGCCGCTCCGGCGGCTTGCGTTCCAGCGCTTCGGCCGTGGTGATGACGGCGGTAAGATTGCGAATCTTCTCCGCGTATTTGTCGAGCGGATGACCGGAGACAAAGAAGCCCAACACCTCTTTCTCGTTGGCGAGTCGCTCGCCCTCTTCCCAGTCCGGCACGCGCGGCAGATCGTCGCCCTTGCCCGCGCCATTGGGTCCGTGCGCGGGCGCGGCCTCGAAGAGCCCGAAGAGTCCGTGCTGCCCCTGTGCTGCATCCTTCTGCGCCTTCTGCGCGCGCTCAATGGCTTTGTCGACGGCGGCATAGAGCTGGCCGCGCGGGCCCATCGAGTCCAGTGCGCCGGATTTGATGAGCGACTGGATCACGCGCGAATTCATCACGCGCAGATCGACTTTTTCGCAGAACTCCCAGAAGCTCTTGAAGTGCCCACCAGCCTCTTCGCGCGCCTTCTTGATCGATTCGATCGCATTGCCGCCGACGTTCTTGACCGCTGCCAGCCCAAAGCGGATCTTGTCGCCGTGCGGCGTGAACTGCGCGCCGGAGAACTGCACGTCGGGCGGCTCGACACCAATGCCCATCTCGCGGCACTCGCCGATGTACTTCACCACCGATTCGGGCTTGGAGGTTTCTGAAGTCAGCAGCGCAGCCATGAACTCGACCGGATAGTGCGTCTTCAAATACGCCGTCTGGTAAGCGAGCAGCGCGTAAGCGGCCGAGTGCGACTTATTGAATCCGTAACCGGCGAACTTCTCCATCTGGTCGAAGAGCTCGCCGGCGCTGGCCTTGGGATGGCCGAGCGCCGCGGCGCCGCTCATAAAGCGGTCGCGCTGTTTGGCCATCTCTTCAGGATTTTTTTTGCCCATCGCGCGGCGCAGCAGATCGGCTTCACCCAGCGAGTAGCTGGCGACCACGTTGGCGATCTGCATCACCTGTTCCTGGTAGACGATCACGCCCAGCGTCTCTTTTAAAATGCCCTCGATCTCCGGCAGCATGTACTCGACTTTGCGCCGTCCCCACTTGCGCTCGATGAAATCGTCGATCATGCCACCCTGGATCGGGCCGGGCCGATAGAGCGCGTTGAGCGCGGTGAGATCTTCCACGGTGTCGGGCTTGTAGCGGCGCAGTACATCGCGCATCCCGCCGGATTCGAACTGGAAGACGCCCGACGTCAGTGCAGAGTGAAAGACCTTCTTGTACGTCTCCTCGTCTTTGAGCGGAATGGCTTCGATGTCCAGCTTTTCGCCGCGGTGCTGCTCGATCAGCTTCAGGCAATCGTCGATGACCGTAAGCGTTGTGAGCCCCAGGAAATCCATCTTCAGGAGGCCCATCTTTTCGACGGCCTTCATATCGTAGGCCGTCACAATTTCGTCGTTCTTCGTCTTGGCAACCGGAACCAGATCGGTGAGGGCGCGCGGCGCAATCACCACGCCCGCCGCGTGCATGCCGATGCCGCGTACCAGGCCTTCGAGTTTCTTGGCCGTATCGATCAGCTCGCGGATGGTCTGGTCGTTGTCGTAGACCTTGCGCAGATCGGGCACATCTTCGAGTGCCTGGTCGATTGTCATCCCGATGGTGGCTGGAATGAGCTTGGCGATGCGGTCCACGTCGCCATAAGGCATGTCGAGCGCGCGGCCACAGTCTTTGATCGCTGCCTTGGCGGCCATGGTGTTGAACGTGATGATCTGCGCCACCTGCTCGCGGCCATACTTGCGTGTGACATACTCGATGACCTCGCCGCGGCGGTTCATGCAGAAGTCCACGTCGATATCGGGCATCGAGACGCGTTCGGGATTGAGGAAGCGCTCGAAAAGCAGCGCGTTCTGCAGCGGATCGATGTTGGTGATCTCCATGCAGTAGGCCACCAGCGACCCTGCCGCCGAGCCGCGCCCCGGCCCAACCGGGATGCCGTGGTCGCGCGCGTACTTGATGAAGTCCCACACGATGAGGAAGTACCCCGAGTACTTCATCTGCTTGATGATGCCGATCTCACGATCGAGCCGCGCTTCGTAGTCGTGAATCGGCGAGCGCAGTTGCCCGCGCGAGTCGAGCAGATGAATCGCCGTTTCCAGCCGCTTCTTGTAGCCCTCGCGGCACACCTCTTCAAAGTAGCTGTCGATCGTGTGGCCCGGCGGGACGGCGAACTCAGGGAAGGGATTGTCGACCTTGCTCAGCTTCAGGTTGCAGCGCTCGGCGATCTCCATGGTGCGCGTGAGCACGCCCGGCGAATCCGGAAAGAGCCGTGCCATCTCGTCGCCACTCTTCACAAAGAATTGGTCGGAATCGAAGCGAAAGCGGTTCGCGTCGTGCACCTTTGCTCCGGTCTGCACACAGAGCATCACGTCATGCGCGTGCGAGTCGTCGCCGCACAGGTAGTGCGAGTCATTGGTGACGACGAGGGGAATGCCGAGCTCACGCTCCAGCCGGAACAGATCGGCATGGATCTTCTTCTCCTGTTCGAGGCCCTGGTCCTGAATCTCAAGAAAGAAATTTCCTTTGCCGAAGATGTCCTGGTACTGCAGCGCAGAGGCGACTGCCTTGTCATAGCTGCCGGCCATGAGCGACTCGCAAAGTTCGCCGCTCAAACAGCCGGAAAAACCGATCAGCCCCTTCGCATTCTCCGCCAGATACTTCTTGCTCACGCGCGGCTTGCGATAGAAGCCATGCAGCGAAGCCTCCGACGTGAGCCGGATCAAATTCCGGTAGCCCTCTTCGTTTTCGGCCAGCACCAGCAAGTGGTTGTACTGATCGTTGGGTGTTTCGGCTCGATGATCCTCCGCCTTGCACACATACAATTCGCACCCCAGGATCGGCTTGATGCCTTTCTGCTTTGCCGCATCGAAAAAGTGCACCGCTCCGTAGATATTGCCGTGGTCGGTCATCGCGACGGACTTCTGGCCCAGCGAAGCGACCCGGTCGATTAGCTTTTTCACGTCGCAGGCGCCGTCAAGGAGGGAGTACTCGGTGTGCAGATGCAGGTGCGTAAACTCAGGCATACTGCTTCAATTCTAGTCTTTGGCTGATCTGCTCGCGACCGCCTGCGGCCGGTTGAAAACGGGGTCTGAATTTGCAAAACCGGGCCCGCACATCTTCGGCTTGTCCATGATTTGCGCCTGTCGCATCCGAATCGGCGCAAGACCTTCGTGCCGACACTCGAAGTCTTATGTAGCCATCATCGTAGCGCGTCCAGATTACTTCCGTTATTCCTCCAACACCGCGGAATACACAATATTTTCATTGCGCAGGCTTTCAGGCCTCTGTATTTTTGCTGCGGAGGGTTTTCCGAATGAAAGCACGCAACGTGGTTTTCGGCTCCGTTTTGGC
This sequence comes from Occallatibacter sp., assembly GCA_035508375.1. Lineage (GTDB taxonomy): Bacteria > Acidobacteriota > Terriglobia > Terriglobales > Acidobacteriaceae > Telmatobacter. Next base: position 214,589 of record DATJNF010000061.1, read on the forward strand.
AATGGTTCTGCTCACCACCGGCTTCGTCGCCGGGCAGGATGTCGCCTGGCGCCGCCATCCCAACCTGGCTGCTGCGCAGCATTTCATCGATCAGGCCTACGCCAAGATCGGCGAAGCGCAGCGCGCCAACGAGTTCGACATGGACGGCCACGCGGCTCGGGCGAAGGATCTCCTCGAGCAGGCGAATCGCGAGATCAAGCAGGCGGCCATGGCGGCCAACCACCGCTAAAGCATTTCTCCTTCCGCTGTACGCCGGAAGGAGAGATGCCTTTTCTTTTTCCCCGCACCAAACAAGCCCACGGCTCTCCGAGGACGCGCCTCATCAGCGACGCGCGCCCTTCGGGAGCCGTATGGCTGTGCGCAGCGGTTTCGCTCCCTTAGGCGTTGATGGCGTCTCCCCGGCATCCGGGATGCCCGCAGGTGCACACCACCTCGGTGTGTCCGGCTGTGGATTCGCAGTGCGCGCTGCAATACTTGGAGCCGTCGGCTGGGGTACAGGAACATGCGGGGTTCTGACACTTCTTGGGCTGCGCCATAGATATTCTCTCCCTGTCCGCGGGCTCTTCCAGGCCCCGTGCGGATATGCGATTTCGATGCGCCTTCATTCTCGTGAGATGGTCCACGTGCGTGTGCCCTCTCGCGCCTCTGCGGCTCCGAAAATTCCTTCCGTGCAAAGTGCAAAACAATCGGTGCAGTTCGGCTATGATGGTTCGCAAAATTCCTCTTCATCTGTTGTGCCCCGAAAGGAGAAAAGCGCCATGGCGAACTTCGACATAGCGTTTCAATGGGCCATGACCGCAGAAGACCCGCGGATGGCCTGTACAGTGGCGCCGGATGCCACTCCCGCCGGCTGCACTGGTCCCTGCTATGCCATCAGCGGCATTAATTCAGGACTATGGCCGGCGGACTTCGCGAGCATCTCATCCCTGCCGCAGGGCTCGCGCCCCGGCGCGGTGCAGGCCTTTTACAAGGCTCATTACTGGAACGACTGGTTCGCGCAGCTCGGCTCCGATGACCTCGCCAAGCGGGTCTTCGACTTTTCGGTCAACGCCGGCTCAGGCGCCGCTGTGAAGACATTGCAGCAGGCGGTAAATTCCCTGGGCGGGAATCTGGCTACGGACGGCGGCTGGGGTCCGCGTACGCTGACAGCCGCCAATGCAGCTGATCAGGCGGCCCTGGTGCAGGCGTTCATAGCCGCCCGGGTCGCCCATTACCGGGCCATTGCGGCGGCCAATCCCGCAGATGCCCAGTATCTGAAGGGATGGCTGGCACGCGCGCAGACCTGACTCCGGGACGGGGCGCGAGTCCGGTGGCGAATCGGGCTACGGGGGGAAATCTCCGGTGTTCCGGAAACCCGCACATTGGTATACTGGGTGATGTGACTACCTCCGTCCTCGACCCTATTGCAAACCAAGGCATCTCCGAGACTTCTTCCACTGAAAAGCGGGTGTTGTTGCTCAAGCCGCGGGGCTTCTGCGCCGGGGTAGTGCGCGCCATCGACATCGTCAAAATTGCGCTGGAGACCTTCGGCGCTCCCATTTATGTGCGCCGCGAGATCGTGCATAACCGCTATGTCGTGAATGAATTAGCTGAAAAGGGCGCGATTTTTGTTCATGAAATCGAAGAGGTTCCGGACGGCGAACGTGTCATCTATTCGGCCCATGGCGTCTCACCAGCTGTGCGCGAGATGAGCAAAAAGCGCAATCTCAAAGTGATTGACGCGACCTGCCCATTGGTAACCAAGGTGCACATCGAAGCCGTCAAATTCGCCAAGCAGGGGTATTCGCTGGTGTTGATCGGCCATCGCGATCATGACGAGATTGAAGGCACGCTCGGCGAAGCGCCGGAAGTGACACAAGTGGTATCGAATGTGGCTGAGGTGGAGGCGTTGCGGGTTCCTGATCCTGACCGGGTGGCCTATCTCACACAGACCACGCTTTCGCTCGATGAAGCGCGGGATATCATCCACGCCTTGAAGATCAAGTTCCCCAACATCGTTGGGCCGCACTCGCAGGACATCTGCTACGCCACGGAAAACCGCCAGGTGGCCGTGCGCAATGTGGCGCACAATGCCAACCTTGTGCTCGTTGTCGGATCCACAAACAGCTCCAACTCCAATCGTCTGGTTGAGGTGTCGCGCAACCTGGGCACGATCGGTTATCTGATCGACAACTCCGAAGCCATCAACCCGAAGTGGCTGCAAGGCGTAACGAACGTGGCCGTGACGGCCGGTGCTTCCGCGCCGGAGGTGCTGGTGGAGGACGTGGTTAATTATCTGCGTCAAAACGGTTTTTCACGCGTCGAAGAAGTAGAAGTGATGCCGGAAAATGTGCGCTTTGGCCTGCCGCCGGAGATTGTGCAGGCGATCGGCGGCGCCAATGGGGCGGAGTCCGTCTCGCTACGGTGACGGACATTCAGATCGGGCGAGGCAAGGAACGGACACGCGCCAACCGGCGCGCCCATGAGTTGGAGTCAAGCCGTTTTTTGGCGATCCGGACAGAATTCGAGACGTTTCAGACCGCATGAGTTCAAAGCAAACGAAGATCCAATCCGCAGAGCTGGAGACGGGTCGTCCCCGATTTGGCCGGATCGATGCCGATCTGGCCGATGTTGAGGCTTCGATCAACAGCGCCCGCGACTACGTGCTCTCGCGGCAGCATCCGGATGGCTACTGGTGCGGTGAACTCGAGGCCGACGGGATGCTCGAGGCCGACTACATCTTTCTGCATACGCTGCTGGAGTCAGGCGATCCCGGAAGGCTGCAACGCGCCTTCACCGAGATGATGCGCTACCAGAATGAGGATGGAAGCTGGAGCATCTACCCCGGCGGACCGGGTAATATTTCGCTCTCGGTCAAATGCTACTTCTCCGCCAAGCTGATGGGGCTGAGCGGGGACGACCCGCAGCTCGCGCTCTGCCGCGAGTGGATCCTGGCGCACGGCGGCGTTGTCGCCTGCAACACCTTCACCAAGATGTATCTCTGCGCGCTGGGCCAGTACGACTACGATGCGGTGCCCGCGATTCCGCCGGAGATTGTCCTCTTTCCGAACTGGTTTTACTTCAACCTCTACGAGATCTCATCGTGGTCGCGATCGATCCTTGTGCCGCTGGCGATCATCTACGCCAAGAAGCCGTTCAAGAAGATTCCGCCGGAGCAGGGAATTGACGAGCTGTTCGTGGGCGGACGCACCAACTCCGAGCTACGGCTGTGCTGGGACCGCAAGAACCTTATTTCGTGGCGCAATTTCTTCCTGGCCGTGGACCGCATCACGCACTGGTTTGAGGCGGTGCACATTCGTCCCCTGCGGCGGCTGGCGCTGCGCAAAGCAGAAAAATGGATGCTGGAGCGGTTCGAGATGACCGATGGCCTGGGTGCCATCTACCCGGCCATGCTGAATGCGATTCTTGCGCTGCGCTGCCTGGGATATTCCGAGGACGATCCGCAGGTGATCCGCGCGCGCGACGAGTTCGAGAAGCTGGGCATCGAGCAGCCCGCAACCGCCGATGTGCCCGAGCCCACCTTCCGTATGCAGCCGTGCATGAGTCCCGTCTGGGATACGGCACAGGCCATCTTCGCGCTGGGCGAAGCGGGCGTGCCGCGCAACGATCCGCGGATGATCAAGGCTGCTGATTGGATCCTTTCCAAGGAAGTGCGCCACAAGGGCGACTGGTCCGTGAAGGTGCCCAACACCGAGCCGGGCGGCTGGTACTTCGAGTTCAACAATGAGTTTTATCCGGATACGGACGACTCAGGCCAGGTGCTGCTGGCGCTGAGCAGGGTCGATAATCCCCGCGAGCGCTACCAGCACCAGGTGGTGCAGCGCGCGATCGACTGGATCTTTGCCATGCAGTGCAGGAACGGCGGCTGGGGCAGCTTCGACAAAGACAACACGAAGATGATCTTCCAGTACATTCCCTTCGCCGACCACAACGCAATGCTCGATCCGCCGACCGTAGACATTACCGGGCGCATTCTGGAGATGCTGGCCACCTACGGCTACACGCAGGCAGACAAACGCGTCCAGAAGGCAATCAAATTCATCTACAGCGAGCAGGAACCGGACGGGAGCTGGTTCGGGCGCTGGGGCGTGAACTATCTCTACGGTACGTTCCTGGTGCTACGCGGGCTGGATGCCATCGGAGTTGACCACCACGAGCCGCAGATTCAGCAGGCAGCCGAGTGGATTCGGATGGTGCAGAACTCTGACGGCGGCTGGGGCGAGAGCTGCGGCAGCTACGATGATCCGAATACGCGCGGCGTGGGGACCAGCACGCCTTCGCAGACGGCCTGGGCGCTGCTCGGCTTGCTGGCCGCCGGCGACGACCGCTCCGATTCAATCGCCAAGGGCGTGCGCTGGCTGTTAACGAGGCAGAGGCCCGACGGCAGCTGGGACGAGTCGACCGGCGACGGCGTGCAGCGCCAGGCGCTGTACACTGGAACCGGTTTTCCCAGAGTCTTTTATCTGGCGTACACGCTTTACCGTGATTACTTCCCGCTGCTGGCCCTGACCGGCTACAAGCGGGCCATGGAACGCGCCGCACTCGGCGCCGGAGGTTAACCCAAGGATGGCAGTTCCCATTTCACAGATGTGGACGGTTGCCACGTATGTGCTGAAGAAGCGCTTCACGGGCACAAAGCGATATCCGCTGGTGCTGATGCTGGAGCCGCTCTTCCGCTGCAACCTGGCCTGTGCCGGCTGCGGCAAAGTGCAGTATCCGCCACATATTTTGAAGAAGCAGCTCACGCCGGAAGAATGCTTCGCCGCCGTGGAAGAGTGCGGCGCGCCGATGGTGTCGATTCCCGGCGGTGAGCCGCTGCTGCATCCGCAGATCGTCGAGATTGTCAACGGTCTCATCGCGCGCAAAAAGTACATCTACCTGTGCACCAACGCGCTCGAACTGAAGCGCCGTCTGCCGGAGTTCACGCCCTCGAAATACCTCACGTTCTCCGTTCACCTCGATGGGGAACGCGAGCACCACGACTTCTCCGTCTGCCGCGAAGGCGGATGGGATCTTGCTGTCGAAGGCATCAAGGAAGCAGTGAAGCGCGGTTTCCGCGTGACGACCAATGCCACATTCTTCGACGGCACCGATCCGAACAGCGTGCGCGGCTTCTTCGATGAAGTGATGGATATGGGTGTCGAAGGCATCGTACTCTCACCCGGCTACAGCTACGAAAAGGCTCCCGATCAGCATCGGTTCTTGGGCCGCGCCCGCGTGCGCCGTCTGTTCCGCGCAATCTTGTCGAACCGCAAGAAGAGCTGGAAGTTCAATATGTCGCCCCTGTTCCTTGAGTTCCTGATGGGCGACCGCAAGTACGAATGCACGCCGTGGGGCTCGCCCGCGTACAACATCTTCGGCTGGCAGCGCCCCTGTTACCTGCTGCAGGATGGCTACGCAGACACGTTCAAAGAGCTGATGGAAACCACGCAGTGGGAGGAGTATGGGGTCGCAAGCGGCAATCCCAAGTGCGCCAACTGCATGGTGAGCTGCGGTTATGAGCCGAGCGCGGTGATTGATGGCTTCGGCTCGCTGAAAGGCTTCTGGGGCATGATCCGCGGCACCTTCTCGACCTATCGCGATGAACATGCACTGAAGCTGCTGAACGAGCCTGCGCCGCATGGGGCATCGACGCTCGTGCAGATCGCGCGGCCCGACCGCGAGCTTGAGGAGACGCGCGCATAGCAGAGGCGGAGGGAGCAGGGGCCTTTAGGCCTCTGGCCTTGGCGCGGAAAATTTTGGGGCTTTAGCCCCTGAGGAATTGGGATGACCGCCGAAGTGCTCAAATACACCATCGAACAGGTCGAAGCGCTGGAGCTTGCGCCAGGCACCGAGCATGTGCAGCTCGAAGGCTGGATTCCCGAACTGGCCAGCGACGACGAGGTACGCCAGGCGCTTGAGAAGGCCTTTGATTACCGCGGCGACGTGACCATCACGCTCAAAAACAGCGAGAAGATCGAAGCCTACATCTTCAACCGGCACACCGGCGCCACGCTCGCCGAGTCGTGGGTGCAGTACTTCACGCCAAAGGCAAATGACAAGCGCAAGCTGAGCTACGCCGACATTGCGCGCCTCGAGTTCAGCGGCAAAGACCGCGCCGCCGGCAAGCACTGGGAAGACTGGGTGAAGGCCTACAACGAGAAGAAGGCCGCCGGCGAGAAAAACATCGGCCTGCATCCGGAGAAGCTCGAATAGATTGTGCTGGACGCCGACCTGGTATTGGAACTCGTCGGGAGTCTTGCGAATTTGCTTGTGAATTGGCGATTGGTAGGATGCTCGAAACAGGTACAGCTGAACCCCACTGGCGGCTTTGATTTTTTTAAGTCCCTGGCCACGCCTCAGCCTTGACCACCTTCGACAAGCTCCTCACATGCGAACATGCTTTGACTTATTTAAGTCACTCCTTCCATAATCCCATCATGAAGGGTTCTGCCATCCGCACCTCCATCGATCTTCCGCGCGATCTGCACCGCAGGTTGCACGAGGCGGCTGCGCGCAAAGGCTGCTCGGCACGCAAACTGATTCTGGTTGGTATAGAGCGCGCCGTCGAAGAGAGCAAAGCGGCTCGGCCCAGGCGCCGGCTTAGCCTCGATCCGCCACTCATTCGTCGGGCGGGTCGTCGCATCGATCTCACCAACGAAGAGATCTACAATCTCATCCAGCTTCCGTGACATGGGCGCCCTTGAACTCAGCTTTCCCGACATGAATGTCTGGCTCGCTCTGGCAGCGCCTGAGCATGTTCACGCTCCCTTGGCTCGGCGCTGGTGGGAGCAGGAACCAGGAGCCATCGCCTTCTCGCGTCTCACGCAACTGGGCTTTCTTCGCCTGACCACAGCGGCCGCTGCCATGGATGGCAAGCCGTTGACCATTGCGCAGGCTTGGCGTGTGTATGACCGCTTTTATGATGATGATCGAGTTCTCTTCGTGGCGGAGCCGCCGGAGGTCGATCAGCGATTTCGCGAAAAGGCAACCGGCCGCCAGGCTTCGCCGAAAATCTGGGCGGATGCGTGGCTGCTAGCGATGGCGCAGGCTACGGGCGGAGTTCTCGTCACATTTGACAAAGCACTCGGGCCTCGCGGCGCACATTGCTTATTGTCTTGAAGCCGGCTGGCGAATCAGCCCCGAGGGAGCCCAGGTCTTTGCAGAAGATATCCTCCCTTTGTCGCACAATAAACGCGATGCGGCTCAGGACTGCGGGCTGGTCTGTATCGCAAAACGAGCCGCCTCCCCCTGTCTCCCAAAGATACGCTTTTGGAGGCTCAATTTTTACTCTAATTTTTAGTATAACTAATTTAAAATGAATATCCTACTACGTCTAGTCGGAAAATTGCCTATTTACCTTCCAGTTAACACGACACCACAAAAAGCGCCGGATTTTTGCTAGAGAACGGCCATTTAGAATGAGAAGAGTCCGCCCAGAAAGTCACGATGAAGGTCTTCCTCACAGGCGCAACAGGTTTTGTAGGCCACCACGTAGCGGGAGCACTCGCCGCCGAAGGCGCACAGCTTCGCTTCCTCGTTCGTAAAAGCAGCAACCTCAAGAACCTGGAAGGCATTTCGGGCGAAACTCACACCGGGGATCTGGCCAATCCCGAATCCATCCGCACCGCGCTCGCAGGCTGTGACGCAGTCGTCCATGTAGCCGCCGATTACCGCCTCTGGATTCCCGATCCGAAGGCCATGTACCGCGCCAATGTCGACGGCACGCGCGAACTGCTGCGCATGGCCCGCGAAGCCGGAGTGCCGCGCTTCGTCTACACCTCGAGTGTAGCCACCATGCACTTCCGCACCGACGGCATCGTCACCAACGAAGACACGCCGGTCTCGCTCGCAGAAATGGTAGGCCACTACAAGCGCTCCAAGTTCATGGCCGAGCAGGAGGCCATTCAAGCCGCACATCAGGGCCAGCAGGTCATCATTCTCAATCCCACCACGCCGATCGGCCCCAACGACGCCAAGCCCACGCCCACCGGTCGCATCTTCGTCGACTTCCTAAACCGCAAATTCCCCGCCTACGTCGACACCGGCCTCAACCTCGTTGACGTGGCCGAAGTGGCCCGCACGCACGTTTCCGCATTGACCGTGGGCCAGGCCGGTCGCCGCTACATTCTCGGCGGCGAAAACCTCACCCTCAAGCAGATCCTCGACAAGATGGCCGCGATCACCGGAATTCCCTCGCCGACGGCAAAGATTCCCTTCGCCGTCGCCGCAACCTACGCGTTTTTTGAGGAGTGGATCACCGGGCGCATTCTGCGCAAAGAGCCGCGTGCCACGCTGGAAGAAGTCCGCATGGGCCGCAAGAAGATGTTCGCTTCGAGCGCGCGTGCCCAGCAGGAGCTGGGGTTCCGCATCGTCCCTGTCTATCCCGCCATGCGCGCCGCGATAGACTGGTTCCGCGCCAATAGCTACGCACCATAGCAATCGGAGGGAGCAGGGGTCTTCAGGCCCCTGAATTGAGCGCGGGAAACGCAGGGCCTTCAGGCCCGGAACCATCGAGGCCCACATGCCGCAGAAACTTCAGCTCACAACTTTCCAGATCGGCACACCCGCTCAGCCGGGGCAGGGGCTACGCATCGGCGCCACCCGGCGTCCACCGCGTGGCGTGCCCAAAAGCCGCTGGGTCGCGGACGGCTACTTCGACGTCTGGCTTCCCGCGCTGGCGCCCAGCGCAGAACTTTTCGGCACATTGAAGAGCTACGACTTCGAGAACCCGGCGCAGCGTGAGAAATTCTTCGACCGATACGAGAGAGAGCTTCTTGGCACGGCGGAATCCCGTCAGACTGTAGCGTTCGTAGCCGAGGTCGCTGCGCGCATGCCCATCAGCATCGGGTGCTTCTGCGAAGACGAGTCGCGCTGCCACCGCTCGCGCCTGTTCAAGGTCCTGCAGGAACACGCACCAGGTTGTTCCGCATGATCCGGACCGCCATTATTGCCGCCATGCCGGGCGAGCTCAAGCCTCTGGTGCGCGGCTGGCATCATAAGCGTCGCAACCGTGTTGATCTCTGGCGCTGGCGCTTCGACGGCGAATGGATCGCCGCCTGCGCCGGGGCAGGCCAGAACGCGGCTACCCGCGCCCTCGCTGAAGTCGAAAAAGACGGCCCCGTCGCCTCGGTAGTCTCCATCGGCTGGGCCGGCGCGCTGAGCGAGACCTTCCAGCACGGGCAGGCCTACCGCGTCTCCGGAGTGGTCGACATCCTGACGGGAGAGCGCTTTCGCACAGCTCCGAGCTCCCCCGACCTCTGGCTTGCCACCAGCCCCAAGGTTGCCGACGCGGCGGAAAAGCAGCGCCTCGCCACCGCCTACCGTGCCGGCTTGGTCGACATGGAGGCCGCGGCCATCGCGCGCTTGGCCGCCATGCGCGGCATCGCATTTCACTGCATCAAGGGCGTCAGTGACGGCTTCACCGACCGCCTGCCCGATTTCAACCGCTTCCTTACCTCCGAAGGCCGCTTTCAACTCGCGCGTTTTACTCTTTTTGCCCTCTTTCACCCTGGGTACTGGCCCGCGCTCAAGCAAATGGGCGAAAATAGTAAGAAGGCCTCGCTAAACATGGCGGAGTCTGTGCTCGATCTTCTCGATCCGCAAGGAACGATCAGGAAACGGAATGGCTACCCAAATCTCAGCCGCTGAAACCCAGGTTCACTCCAGCATCCCCTCCACCATGCGGGCCGTTGTCTACCGCGGCGTGAACGACATGCGCATAGAGACTGTGCCCGTGCCGCGCATCGACCCCGGGGAATTGCTGATCAAGATTGGCACCTGCGGCATCTGTGGAACCGACCTCAAAAAGATCCACGTGGGCTCGCACTCCGCGCCCCGCATCTTCGGCCACGAGATGGCCGGAACCATCGTGGAAGCGGGCGCAGGCGTCACCGGTTACAAGGTCGGCGATCGCGTGATGACCTTCCACCACGTGCCCTGCGGCGAGTGCTACTACTGCCGCAAGCAGACTCCTGCGCAGTGCCCGCTGTACAAAAAGACGGGCGTCACGGCCGGCTTCGAACCATCCGGCGGCGGATTTGCCGAGTACATCCGCGTGATGGACTTCGTGGTTGCCAATCGCGGCGTAGTTCGCATTCCCGACGGCATTCCCTTTGAGCAGGCCGCCTTTGTTGAGCCGCTGAATACGGTCCTCAAGGGCGTGAAGATGCTGAATCTGGCCCCCGACGACACGGTGCTCGTCATCGGCCAGGGCCCAATCGGCCTGATGCACGCGGCGCTTGCCGCGCGCACCGGCGCGCGCGTGCTCACCTCCGATCTTTTTGCCGAGCGCCACGCCATTGCCGCGCGCTTTGGCCTCACCAACCCCATTCACGCCGACAAGGAAAACGTCGTCG
>DATJNF010000062.1:0-65836 GCA_035508375.1 Occallatibacter sp.
AAATCGCCTAGTCGCTCACCGAGTCTGGATTCGTATCGGGAAGTCGGCCTCTCGCCACTCAACGAATCAGCTGGGAACTCAACCGACACGCACGCGAATGTTCATAACAGGCTCTAATCCGAATTTCCCCCGGCGATCGCCCCGATAATCAGCAGCGGTTCGCGGCCCTGGACCACGGCTTCGGGTAGCTCCGTGTCAGGTGGGTTGAGCGAGAGATCTTCTTCGCAGGCAAAGAAGCGCAGAAACGGCCGGCGCTGTCCTGTCTCATGGTCGCGGATGGTGCCGAGAAGCATGGGGTAGCGCGCCTCGACCGCGTCCAGCACCGCGCGCAGCGTGACGGGCGAAGCGACGTCGAGTTGCACCTCGCCCTGCACGTGCGCAAGATTGCGCAGATGGTACGGAAGCTGGACGCGCACTGTTCGAGCCGGGAGTGTGGGTTCGCCGCTCATTGCAGCGTTTGCACCTCGACGGAAAGCACTGCGGGCAGGTCGCGCACGATCGGAGCCCAGCTGTCGCCCGAGTCCGAAGACGCGTAGACCTGGCCGCCGGTGGTGCCAAAGTAGATGCCGCAGTCATCGAGCCGGTCGACGGCCATGGCGTCGCGCAGCACGTTCACATAGCAGTCCTTCTCGGGGAGTCCCTTGCTGAGCGGCTCCCACTCGTTACCGCCCGTGCGGCTGCGATAGACGCGGAGCTGCCCATCGATCGGGAAATGCTCGGAGTCGCTCTTGATCGGCACCACGTAGACGGTCTCGGGATCGTGCGCGTGCACGTCGATCACGAAGCCGAAATCGGTGGGCAGGTTGCCGCTCACTTCGTGCCAGTTCTCGCCGGCATTATCAGAGCGCATGACGTCCCAGTGCTTTTGCATGAAAAGCACGTCCGGCCGCGAAGGGTGCAGCGCGACGTGGTGCACGCAGTGCCCTACTTCCGCCTCGGGGCTGGGAATGTATTGCGAGCGGAGTCCCCGGTTGATGGGCTTCCAGGTCTTGCCTCCATCGTCCGTGCGGAAGGCGCCCGCAGCCGAGATGGCGATGTAGATGCGGTCCTGATTGGTGGGATCGAGAAGGATGGTGTGCAGGCCCATGCCGCCTGCGCCGGGTTGCCACTGCGGGCCGGTGCCATGCCCACGCAGGCCGGAGAGTTCCTGCCAGCTTTGGCCGCCGTCGGTGGAGCGGAACAGAGCCGCGTCTTCCACGCCGGCATAGACGGTGTCCGCGTCGGTGAGGGACGGCTCAAAGTGCCACACCCGCTTGAACTCCCAGGGATGCTGCGTCCCGTCATACCACTGGTGCGTTGTGAGCGGCTTGCCGGTTTCGGCCGAGGCATCGTAGAGGAACTTGTTGCTGGCCTTCGCCGGAAAGGAAGGTTGTTTGTCTTCGCCAGGAGCCACTCCGGGCTGGAACCAGGTCTTGCCGCCGTCCCTGGAAGACTGGACGAGCTGGCCGAACCAGCCGCTGGTTTGCGACACGTAGATGCGGTCAGGGTCAACGGGCGAGCCCTTCATGTGATAGATCTCCCAGCCGGCGAAGAACGGGCCATTGACCTGCCAGTCACGCCGCTTTCCGTCTGATGTGAGGATAAAGGCGCCTTTGCGCGTTCCAACCAGCACTCGCACACTGCTCATGAGTCTCTCCCAACTGAATTGGGCAGCTCCTTGGACCAGGGTTCAGCTGCCCGCACTGGCGATTCTTCCCGATTTGCCTTGCAATTTGCAAGCTATTTTTTAGGGACGCCGACCTGCAATCTTATTCGGGCGGTGATTTTCGTTGCATTCAAAATTAACTTGGTTAGCCTATAATCCGTTTCATCATCCGGGCCTAAAGGACCTCCCCCATGGATCAGTCGCCTCGGCGCGTCTTCGCAGTACTTGTGTGCAAGAAAGGCCTCTCCTTCGGCTTAGCAAAGTGCCGAAAGATTGTCGCCCTTCTTACGGTTGTTCTGCTTTCTGCGGCCGCCGCGGCGCTCCGCGCGCAGGCTCCCAGCCGGATCACAAGCGGGATCGACACGACGCAGGTTCGTGTGCTGGCAAATCATCATCCGCTTTGGGCTAATGCCGCCAACGACCTGGGACTAGCGCCGGCCGATCAGGACATGGGTCCGATGACGCTGGTGCTGGCTCGCTCACCGGAGCAGGAACAAGCCTTCGAGCAGTTGCTCGCCGATCAGCAGAATCCCGCATCGTCTGCGTTCCACCAATGGCTGACGCCCGCGGAGGTAGGCGCGCAGTTCGGGCTCTCCGACGAGGACCTTGCCTCCATTACCGGATGGCTCGAGGCCGAAGGGCTGCACGTTGATTGGATCTCGCCGAGCCGGATCTTTATCGGCTTCAGCGGGACGGCGGCAAGCGTGGGACAGGCCTTCGGGACAGAGATTCACAACTATACGGTGCGTGGGGAGCAGCGCGTCTCGGTAGCCGCTGAGCCAACCATTCCGCAGGCGCTGGCTCCGGTGATCAGGGCAGTGCGCGGACTGTACACGATTGAGGACCGGCCGCTGCATCAGGTGGAAGGCGTCGAATCCTCTACGCCGCTCGTGACCACCAGCGCCGGGCATTTTATTGGCCCCGCGGACTTCAGCAAGATCTACGACGTGCCGACAACCTGGACGGGGACGGGCCAGACAATTGGCATTGTGGCCGAGTCGCGCACCGACATGGCTGACTTTACCAACTTCAAAACCCAGACGGGCGCGACCTTCGCGAATCCCACGGAGGTGGTGCCCACCGCGTTTGGTGGCCTCGATCCGGGACCCGCGTATACCTCACCGCCCAGCGGCGGAAGTTCCGCGATAGTCAATCAGGCGGAGGCGACCCTCGATGTTCTGCGGGCTGGCAGCGTCGCGCCGGCCGCAAAGCTGCTGCTAGTGGTCGCAAGCACCACCGGGTCGAGCAACGGCATCGTGACCGATGCGCAGTATCTGGTCGACACCACGCCCGTGCCCGCCAATATCATGTCGATCAGTTTTGGCGAGTGCGAGTCAGAGGCGGGTTCCTCGGGAGTCACGTTCTGGGATCAGCTCTTCCAACAGGCCGCCGCCGAGGGAATATCGGTCTTCGTCTCGTCGGGCGACTCCGGCGCATCGGGCTGCGACGCGGCATTTGCAACACCACCCGCGAGCCCTGCTGCCAATAGCCCCAATTCCATCTGCTCGTCAAGCTACGCCACATGCGTTGGCGGGACGGAGTTCAACGACACGGCGAATCCTTCGCAGTACTGGAGCTCAAACAACGGCACCGGCCTGCTCTCAGCTCTTAGTTACATTCCAGAGGGCGGCTGGAATGAGCCGACTTCCTCAGGTGCGATGCAGGTAGCCTCATCTGGCGGCGGAGTGAGTGCGTACGTTGCCACGCCAAGCTGGCAGACGGGGACAGGTGTACCCTCCGCCAGCGCCGGCCGCTACACACCGGATCTCTCTTTTTCGGGATCGTGCCACGACGGATATTTCGGCTGCCTCGCTGCAGGCGGAGGAAATTGCATAGTCGGCTCGAACGGCAGCTACAGCTTTGTGAGTCTTTGCGGAACCTCGGCAGCGGCTCCGGGCATGGCGGGCGTCGCGGCGTTGCTGAATCAGAAACAGAGCGGGGCACAGGGCAACCTGAACCCGTGGATCTATCAGGAAGCAGCGACGGCTCCCACAGCCTTTCACGATGTGACGGTTGCGACCAGCGGCGTAACTTCGTGCAGCGTGAGCACGCCGAGCATGTGCAACAACAGCATTCCCGGCCCAACGAGCCTGACGGGCGGGCAGGCAGGGTTCGCGGTAGGAATCGGGTATGACGAGGTCACAGGCCTCGGATCGCTCGACGTGGCGAAGTTTCTGAACAGCTATGCCGGGACGATCGTTCCTACCATCACGGTGAGCCCGTCCGCTTCCAGCATAACTACGACACAAGTACTCACAGTTACGGTGACGGTAAGCGGGGGCAGCGGCAATCCGACGCCCACAGGCTCGGTAACACTCAGCAGCGGCAGCTACACGTCGGCGGCGACGACGCTGACCAGCGGGAGCGCGAGCATCAGCGTCCCCGCAGGCTCGCTCGTGGTGGGCAACGACACATTATCGGCGAGCTACACACCCGACTCGAACAGTTCGACGAAGTATGGCACGGCGACAGGCACGCACTCGGTGACGGTGACGAGCACCAGCAACGCCACGCCCACCGTCACGGTGTCGCCAGTTCCCACGCAGGTCACCACCGGGCAGACGCTGACTGTGACGATCGCGGTTGCGGGCGCGTCCGGCAAGCCGACCCCCACGGGAACGGTGACGCTGACGGGCGGAGGCTACAGTTCGACGGTAACGACGCTGGCCAGCGGCAGCGCGAGCATCACGATTCCCGCGGGATCGCTGGTACTGGGATCGGACACGCTCACCGCTTCCTACAATCCGGATGCAGCCAGCTCTTCGGTTTATAACCCCACAACCGGAAATGGTACGGTCACGGTGATCTCGGAGATCACGCCGGTGGTGACGGTTTCGGCTTCACCGTCGAGCATCACGACAGCGCAGCCGACTACCGTGACGGTAACGGTGGCCGGCAGCGGTAGCTATGCGACTCCCACAGGCCTAGTGACGCTGGGAGGCGGCGGCTACACTGCGTCCGCGGTGACGCTGACGAATGGGAGCGCAAGCTTCACGATTCCCGCCGGATCGCTCATCGTGGGAGCGGACGTGCTCACAGCCACCTACACGCCGGACTCGACCAGTTCGCCGATTTACAACACCGCAACCGGAACAGCGACGTTAACGGTGATGGCTGCGCCCACGCCCGGCTTTACGATCAGCGGCACGAGCGTGTCGGTTACGCCGGGCGCGACATCGGGCAACACGTCGACGATCACCGTGACGCCGACCAATGGCTTCACGGGCAATGTTGCGCTGACGGCCGCTGTGACCGCGAGCCCCACGGGGGCGCAGAATCCGCCTACGTTCAGCTTCTCGCAAAGTACCGTGACGATTTCAGGAACGGGCGCCGCTACATCGACGCTAACCGTCTCCACCACCGCGCCGACCACCGGAGCGCTGACCCTGCCTGAGACTCCCCTGTTTCGCAAATATGGTGCGGACGGAGCAGCGCTGGCATGCCTGCTTCTCCTGTGCCTGCCCACGCGGCGCAGGTGGCGTAACGTTCTCGGTCTGGTAGTGCTCATGGTTGGAGTCGTCGGCGTGCAGTCTTGCACCTCCAACAGCTCCGGTTCCAGCACGGGCAGCGGCAACAATGCGCCGAGCAAAACCACACCGACGGTGACGGTGACAGCTTCGCCAACAAGCATCAGCACAACGCAGTCAGTCACGGTGACGGCCGCCGTGAGCGGTGGAGCGAACAGCCCGACGCCCACCGGCAGCGTGAGCCTGGCCAGCGGCACGTATTTACCTGCGGCGGCTACACTCTCGAACGGTAGCGCTGCCTTTACAATTCCAGCAAATACCCTCACGGTCGGCACTGATCCGCTGAATGTCACGTACACACCTGACGCAGTCAGCGCGACGATCTACAACAACGCGTCGGGATCGGGTTCGGTTGTGGTGGCTGCGGCTAATCCCGGAACGACGGCGGGAACCTACACAATCACGGTTACCGGCACCTCCGGCTCGACAACAGCCACCGGCACGGTGACGCTCACGGTGCAATAAGCCCAATTAGGTTCCGGGGCCAAGCGGACGCAGATCGTTACCGCTTGGCTGCCATCGCGCGCGTGGATCCGGTAGTGATTCCGCCATCGACGAGCAGCGTCTGGCCGGTGACGTAGCGGCTGGCTTCGGAGGCGAGAAAGACGACGGCGCCATCGAGGTCGTGCGGTTCTCCGGGGCGCTTCATGGGGATGCGCTCGACCAGATACTCGACCCAGCCTGGGTCCTCGTACATCACTTTGTTCTGCTCGGTGCGAAACCAGCCGGGAGCGAGGCAGTTCACCGTGACGCCATGCACGCCCCAGTCGGCAGCGAGGCTCATCGTGAGCTGCCGAATGCCCCCGCGGCTGGCCCCGTAGGGCGCGAGACCTGGATATCCGAAGAAGCTGGTGACAGAGCCGATGTTCACGATGCGGCCGTAGTTTTTGGGAATCATGCGGCGGGCAACCGCCTGCGCAACGAAGAACGCGCCGCGCAGGTTGGTCTCGAGGATCTGGTTCCAGTCGTCCCAGGTCACATCGAGCGCGGGCTTGCGGATATTCATTCCGGCGTTGTTGATGAGAATGTGGATCTGGCCGAAGGCGGCTTCGGCTTCGGCGGCCATCTTCTCGATGCTCTGCTGATCGCGCACATCGAGTTCGAGCGAAAGCGTGCGGCGGCCGAGAGCCTTGATCTCGGCTTCAAATGGAGCGAGAGTTTCGCGGCTGCGACTGGTGAGCACCAGGTCTGCGCCGGCTTTGGCGAGGGCCCTGGCGAGGTACTGGCCCAGCCCGCGGCTGGTGCCGGTGACGATTGCAACCTGTCCGGTGAGGTCGAAAAGCGCTGGTGTGCTCATTGCGGCCTCGGGGTGAGGATGATCTTCATCAGGTTGGGCTCATGCGAGTGCAGGCGCTCGAACCAGCGCGGACCTTCTTCGAGCGCGGCGACCGCGGTGATCAGCGGCTTGACTTTGACTTTGCCGTTGGCGATGAGCTCGATGGCCTGCGGATATTCGCCGGAAGAGGCGCAGGAGCCCTGCAGACGGATCTGGCGTGTGACGACCTTCTGTAATGGTAGAGTGACTTCCGGCTGAATGTTGCCGATCAGCGTGACGGTGCCGCCTTTGCGCGCGCAGTCGATCGAAGAGGAGACCGTCTCGTTGCGGCCCACAGCCTCATAGGCGAGATCGACGCCGCGGCCGTTGGTGAGTTCGTGTACCCGGGCGAGTAATTCATCGCCGGAGCAGTGCAGCACTTTATCCGCACCGACCTCACTAGCAAGGCTCAGCCGAGTTGCATCCACATCGGAGATGAAGATGCGAGAGCAGCCGGCGGCGCGCGCAGCCTGCAGCGTGAGCAGGCCGATCATGCCGGCACCGATGACGAGCGCCGTTTCGCCACCTTTGGGTTCTGAGACACGCACGCCGTGCAGCGCGACGGAGACTGCTTCGAGCATCGCCGCTTCGGCAAAAGAGATGTTGGCGGGCAGGTGATAGAGAATGCGTTGCGGCACGACGACAAACTCAGCGAAGGCGCCGTGGCGGCGGTAGTCGCCGCAGGAGACGCCGATGACCTGGCGATTGTCGCAGAGGTTCACGTCGCCCCGCGCGCAGTAGGCGCAGTTGCCGCAGTAGACGGTGGAGTCGAAGGTGACGCGATCGCCTTCTGCGTAGCCGCGAACTGCGGAACCCACAGCGGCCACGGTGCCCGCAGCCTCATGGCCCATAACGATGGGCGGAATGCGGCGGCCTGACGAGCCGTCGTAACCGTGCACGTCGCTGCCGCAGATGCCGCAGGCCTCCACGCGGACGAGGACTTCTTCGGGACCCACAGCGGGCTGGGGCATATCGGCGATTTCGAGATGATTGTATTCGGAGAGAAGCAGAGATTTCATGGCAGCTCAAATTCCTGGAGTTCAAGGTTCATCAGGGTCTACCGATCGAGTCTCGATCAGCATCATTACACATCGCAAAGATCGGCGGCGGCGCGAAGGCTTGTGAGCGGGTCGCGCGTGGGAAGGAATTCGTGCGCAACGTAGCCCTTGAAGCCAGTGTCGGCGATAGCGCGCATCACGCCGTCCCACTGCACTTCCTGCGTGTTGTCGAGCTCGTGCCGGCCGGGAACGCCGCCGGTGTGGAAGTGCGCGAGCCATTGAATGTTCTTGCGGATGGTCGCGATGAGATCGCCTTCCATGATCTGCATGTGGTAGATGTCATAGAGCAATTTCACATTGGGTGAATTCACCTGCTCCACCACGCTTACGCCCCATGCAGTGTGATCGCACATGTAATCAGGATGATTGACTTTGCTGTTCAGCAACTCCATGCAGATGGTGACGCCGTTGTCCTCGGCAATCTTCTTGAGGCGGTTGAGGCCGGCGACGGTGTTGCGCGCGCCTTCATCGTCGGGCATGCCGCGGCGATTGCCGGAAAACGTGATGACATTGGGAACGCCGGCTTTGGCGGCCAGCGGAATGTTGGTGCGGAACGCGGCTTCGATTGCGTCGTGATGCTCGGGCCGGTTGAGGGCGTCGGGTATGGTGCCGCCGCCGGCGTAGCCCATGGTGCAGATGAGGCCGTAGCGGCGCGGGACGTCGTATTCCTCAGGCTGGAGGAGGTCGACTCCCTTGAGGCCGATCTGCGCGGCGGCGGCGCAGAGCTGTTCGAGTGGAATCTCTTTGTAGCACCAGCGGCATACAGACTGATGAATCCGATTCTTTCTCGCGGTCACGGGTTCTTCTCCCATCAGTATGCCGGTCAGCGGCGCAAGCGCCGTGGCGGCGAGGCCCGACTTGAGCGCGGCGCGGCGGGTGAGTTGTGCAGATTTCATCTGGCGCGGTTTCCTTTATTTTTCAGTGGGCAAATTTGTGCACTCCCACTCTAAATCAATGGACGGGGTCGCAGTTCGTTGATATGCAGGCATATCGCCCGGCGCTCCAGAAGATTTGCGCTACGCGATGAAAACCGCAGATCCTTCGACTGCGGCCGCTCCGCGGCCTTCGCTCAGGAAGACAGCACGAAGAGTCTCTCGATCTATCTAGAAGGTGAAGGCGAGGCCGCCGCGGAAGGCGCGCTGATCCTGGGCGAAGATCAGCAGGGACCCGTCGCTGAGGATGTAGGGCCGGTAGCCTTCAGCGAGGAGATTCCGGATATCGAGCAGCGCTTCCAAGCCACCCGATCCATCGCGGGTGAGATGGATGGGCTGGCGCAGATGCAGGCTGAGATAGGGCGCAGCGGCATTGACCGCGTACGGCGAAACGGCTGTGACTGTGTCATCGGGCTGCCAGCGGTAGCTGGCGCGCCAGCGCGTGCCGGTGCCGTCGACAACGCCCGAGAGCGAGATGGAGTAGCTCTGCGCGCGGCGGGCGCGGACGGCGCCCATCAGCTGGGCGAAGCTCGCAGCCGCGGGCAAAGCCGGCATCACCAGCGCGCCACCGTTTGTGCAGCTAAAACGCACGAAAGTGCTCCGGCGCACCTTGCGCTCGACCGAGGCTTCCATGCCGGTGGTCGCGAACGCAGGACCGGCCGCATGAAGCAAGTTGCTCCTGGTGTCGACTACCGCAGCACCCGCAATCTGCGCCGCAGCCGAATCGCCCGCTGCGAGGCGCGTCATGGCTTCGAGGATGGGATCGTGCAGACTGTCGGAGTAGACCAGAACGGCCATGCCGGTGTTATCGGTGCGGTGCTCCAGGCCGATCTCCTGGTGCATCCCGCGCTCCACCACCAGGTCGCCATTGCGTTCAGAAAACGCTGGCAGCCACGCCGCTGCCTCGGAATCGTCGTTGGCCCCGGGATTCTGCACCATGGTAGCCATCCGGTAGTGCACGGCCGTATTGCCGCCTTGCCAAGCAACAGAGGCAAAGGGCAGGCCGATCATCGTGGAGTCGGGCGAAGGGCCACCCATCCGGGCCATAACCTCCGTCGAGCCGGCCTCTGCCGAGATCGCAGGGCCAAGATGCATCGCCTCCACGGTGTGAATGGCAGCCTCATCGACGCCCGCATCTCCTGCCCCGTCCGTCTCTTCGGGATGAACCGCTATGGCAGCAACCGACTCCACGGAGCCGGCAAAGCCCAGATCCTGGCGGAAGCCGAGCATCGATTCCATACCGGCGTCGGTGCCTGGCGCAAAATCGACCCGCGCCAGCAGCTCGCGGCTGTCGGCCGGCGTGTCTTCCACAGTGGCTGTAATCCGCTCGCCGCTCTCGCCGAAGGTCCCGGCCTGGCCAGTCGCCATCAGGCGAGCCTTGAGCTTGGGAGCCGCTCCAGGGCCGTCGGTCACAACGACCAGCGGACCGTCCTCAAGCCAGCGCAGCAGCGGCCGGTTGGCGGCGGATTTCAAGGTCCAGGCCCAATCGTCGAGCTGAGCGTTGCCGGATCGCGGTTGCGCCGGCAGCCACTGCATCACCTCGTACAACGTATTGAGGGTGAGGTTGACGACCGAGGCGCGCCGGATGTGGAGATTTTCCCGCAGGGAAGGTAGGAAGGACGGCCCCATGGCCTTGAGGGCATAGCTGCCGGGGAGCAGCGAGGCGATGACAAACTGGCCTTTGCTGTTGGTGTAAACGCTGGTGACAACGGTGAGATCGGGACGGAGGAGCTGGACTTCTGCGCCAATCTGAGGCGCGCCGGAGGAGTCGCGCACGATTCCCGACACCGAGGCCGCTGCCGCCAAAGCCGGAGCAGCTCCCAATGCGATCAGCACGACGAAACCGGCGAGATGGGCACTACGCTTCATCAATAACAGATCTGTGACCCGCCGCGTCCCTGGCAGAAACCTGAAAGAATCTCACCTGCGCCGCTCCAGATCTACCGTCCGGCTGCGCTCTGCGCACTTTGACTCTTATTCGACGACAAAAGGAGCAGATTGTGCAATCTCTTGTTTCGAAATTGCGTCATTTATTTTCACCGTCACCTTGTACTTGCCCGGTGGCAGTCCCGCAATGGGTAGCGACTTCTCCACCGTCAGCTGGTCGCTATGCGCACCTAAATCCTTTGATTCCAGTTGCTTCTGCAGGATTACCGCTCCGGACGCAGCGTCGGTGATCTCGTAAGTAACCGTTGCCGAGTTACTCTTCGTATTTTCGTCGATGCCGAGGTTATAGACCTGCATCCAGAAGTTCAGATCCTGGCTGCGGTTGAAGCTGACCGGGGTAGCGGCATTGGTGCTCACGCGGGGGCGCACGAAGGTATTGGCGATAATGAAGCTCCCTTCGCCGATGTCCCGCGATGATACGGCGTGCATCTCGTCGGCGAGGATGAGCGACGAGGTGCCGAGCTTCTCATCCTGAAACAGTGGCACATTCAGGCTCTGCGCGAACACCCCGATGTGATCCGGATTGTTCACGTCCTTGATGGCAATGTCGAGCCGGTAGAGGCCTGGCTGCAGCGGTAGCGCCTTCCAGTAGACGGACTTGCGATCGAGCGACTTCTCCAGCAGTTCAGAAGGTTGATCAACTTCGACCGTATCCTCGAAGGTCTGCACGGTCTTGTGCATGATGGTCGTAACCTTGCCGAGAATATTCACTACGCCTTTGGAAACGCCGTCTTTGGTCACAAAAGTGATGTCGCGGTTCTTGATCTGCAGCGTAATCGGCACCAGGTCCGTGCTGTCGGTGACCTTGACGAAGTCCGTGCGCACGTCGAACGGAAAAGGCGGGCCGCTGAGGATCTTGTGTTCGGAGACGAACGCATCCAGATCCTTGAACTTGACCGGCGGTGGCGCGAACAGCTTGGCAGCCAGCTCGATGCGGTCAAACTCCTTGCCCTGTGCCTGGTCGCCCATGGGTCCGCCGCCGAGGTTCTCGATGCCGTTACCCTTGAACCGGTCCGACTTGTCCTTGTGGTTCATTTCTTCGTACTGCGTGAGGCCGGCGCCGGGAACGTGGAGCAGAGCGTCTTTTTCGCTGCGATCGATGGTGAAGTGATAGTCGCCGCACTGGCAGCTATCGACAAATTCGATGTCAATGTTCTCGCCGATGCCTTCAAGATACCGGTAATGCCAGACCTCGAACGGGAAGGTTGTGGTCTCGCCGCCCCCTTCTTCAGGGGTTCTTTCATACAGGCCGCCGGAAGGGTGGGAATCAATGTCGTCCGGTTTTCCGAAGGCAATATAGATGTGGCCGCGGTCGGTTTTCCACCCCGGCTTGCCAGCGGCAAAATGCTCGTTGGCGTAAGCGATGCGGCGATAGTGCTCCTCGCGGAACTCGTTCTCGGGAGAATCGGGATTGGGATTGCGGCGCTGCCAGAAGGCCTCAATAAAGGCGTCGCGCTCCTCATCGTTGCTCAAACTCAGAAAGGCCTTACGCTCTTCATCGGTGATGATGTAAGGCACTTCCTCGTTCAACCAGGTTTTGTAGGTCCCCTTCAACTCTTGCCGGAGAGCTTTTTGGGCTTTATATCTCTCCTGGTCGGAACGCTGGCGCTTGAGCGGGTCCTGCTGGTCCTGATCCTGGCTCTGGTTCTGGCCGGATGCCTGCGGGGCCGGAGCCGGCGGCTGTTTGGCGAACAGAGCTGGTGCGGTCATCGAAACCATCCCGCAACCTAGGATGGACACAAAAAGACGAGTGTGAAACGTCATGGCCTGGGAAACTCCTGCGATCCCTTATTCTACGGTTCCCGGAAGGGCTCGAGCAAGGCTCCGTGCGTAGATGCTTGCCGTTTGGACGCACCATCGGAGCGAAGGTAACCGACAAAGCAGACCATGGGAGGGTAGAATCGGGGAGGAAAGCAATCATTGGGGACGATGTTCTTCGGGGGCGATATTCCCGGCATGGAGCGGGTTTGCGACCGAATGAAAACAACGGGGTGCTTTCACGTAACATTCACGCGGATCTACGCACAATCGGACTGAACTCAAGCGATTTTTTGGCGCTTTGGCGCAGCGGCCCGGAACCGTGAAGACGGGAATTGCGTACACTGGATGGAAAAGACCCGGACTAAGAAACTATGAAGAAGATTCTTCTTATTGTTCTGGCCGTGCTGGTGGCCGGGGGACTCGTCACCTTCATGGTGGTCAAGCAGCAGTCGGGCTACACCAAGGTGATGACTTCTCATGTTGTGCGCGAGGATCTGACCACGGTCGTCAGCGGGACGGGGCAGATCAAGCCGAAGACGTATGTGAACCTGGGCGCTACAGCCATGGGACGCATTACCCATCTTTACGTCAAAGAGGGTGACCACGTGAAGAAGGGCCAGCTGGTGGCTACCGTGGAGAACGTAGCGCAAGAAGCGCAGGTGACAGGACAGGAAGCTGCAATCTCCGCCGCCAAGACGGATATTTCGTCCTACATCGCCGCGGAAAAGACAGCCGAGGCCAACCTGGAACATGCTAGGGCAGACCTGGAACAGAAGAAGCTGGACTGGGACCGCGCGCAGGCTCTGTACAAAGACGGCATCATGGCCAAGCAGGACTTTGACGCGAAGAAGGCCGCATACGACCTCGATGTGGCTTCAGTGGCGCAGGCAGTGGCAGGTGTAAATCAGGCCAAGGCCAACACCGATTCGGCGCGGGGGCACCTGCAAACCGCTATGGCGACCCTGCAGGCCAACAAAAATGCCCTTGATCTTACTCAGGCTATCGCTCCGTTTGACGGCATCGTAACCAATGAGCCGGTACGCGAAGGTGAGACGGTAGTCGAAGGGATCCAGAACACCGAGGGCTCCACGTTTATGACGCTGGCCGATATGAGCGTGGTGACGGCCGAAGTGAAGGTGGACGAGACGGACATCGTGAACATCCAGCTAGGCCAGCCCGCGGACGTCACGGTCGATGCACTGCCGGGCCGGGTTTTCAAAGGTACCGTGACGTTGGTCGGCGACCAGGCACTGCTGCGCTCGACCGGAATTGCAACCTCTCAGTCCACGACGGGCACCGAGGAAGCGAAGGATTTCAAGGTCGTTGTGACGCTGACCAGTCCGTCGGACGAATTACGTCCGGGCCTCTCCTGCACGGCGAAGGTTACGACGGCGCATAAGTCGAATGTGTTGTCGCTGCCGATTCAGGCGCTAACCATGCACGATCCGGCAAGCGACAAGGAGAAGAGCGGAAGCGGCGGCGTACAGGCTGCGTCTATGAATTCAGGGGACGGAGAAGCAACGAAGACTCACGAGGTGCAGGGCGTCTTCGTGGTCGACAAAGATCCGAAGGGCCGTTTGCGCGCAAAGTTCGTTCCTGTCACGACGGGCATTACGGGGGCGACCGATATTGAAGTGCTGTCTGGATTGAATGCGGGTGCGGAGATTGTCACGGGCCCGTACAAGACACTGCGGGTTCTGAAAGGCGGCTCTCTGCTGAAGCGGGATAAGACCCCTGTAGTTTTGTCGACAACCGGCAGCAGTTCTTAGGCGTAGAGGGAGCGAGGCGATTGAAAAGCATGCCCCCTTCCAGTACGCTCAGGGCAGGGTTTGCAGTCTGGTCCATGTAACAGATCAGCTTGGATAAGAGGATGAGATTCGGATGGCTCTGAACAGCATCATCACCGAGAGCTCTGCGCAAGCGGCAACGTTGCCAGCCGACGACGTAATCGTAGTGGAAGACCTGTGGCGCACCTACGACATGGGCTCCGAGCAGCAGGTGCAGGCATTGCGCGGCATCTCGCTGCGTATCCGGCACAACGAATATGTTGCCATCATGGGGCCATCGGGCTCGGGAAAGTCGACGCTGATGAATCTCATCGGCTGTCTCGACACGCCATCGAAGGGCCGCTATTGGCTCAACGGACAACTGGTGAGCGATCTCGACGACGATCAGCTGGCACGCATCCGCAATAAAGAGATCGGATTCGTCTTTCAGACCTTCAACCTGCTGGCCCGTGCGACTTCCCTGCACAATGTGGAGCTGCCGCTGATCTACAACGGCACGCCGGCGGCAGCGCGCATCGAACGCGCGAAGGAATCGCTGACCAGCGTGGGTTTGGAATCGCGCATGATGCACAAGCCCAACGAACTCTCGGGCGGACAACGCCAGCGTGTGGCCATTGCCCGTGCGCTGGTCAATAATCCGTCGATCATCCTTGCCGATGAGCCCACCGGCAACCTCGATTCAAAGACCGGCGTGGAGATCATGGCTCTCTTCGATCAGCTGCACGCGCGCGGCAACACGATTGTGCTGGTTACGCACGAACCCGATATCGCCGACTTTGCGCATCGCGTGGTGCATATCCGCGATGGTCAGATCTTTTCTGACGAGCCTTCGAAACGCATGCGCCGCTAACTACGGCCGCTCGGCAATCTCACGCGAACTGCTCGAGGTTCATCCCGAGCTTGTAAGTTTCGCCGTGAGCGAGAAGATTCTCCCATGTAATTTCGTGCTGCTGATAACCCGCCATGCGACCCAGCATACAGCTCAGCGCGGTTTCGACACCCGCGGCGATCTGGTTGTGCGTTGGGCCGGAGACAATGCTGTCAATGAAGGTTCGCTCCTTGTCGCGATCGGCGAAGGCCAGGTTGTCTTCGAAGGCGCCGTTGGCGGCGAACTTGCCTTGTGCAGCTGACGGGTTCATCGAGTCCGTTTTCGTCGGATCAGTCCAAGTCCACGCCTGGGAACCGACGATCTGCACGGCGCCGGCATACGGCATGCTCGCAGCGCCCTCGGCTCCGAAGAGGCGCAGGCCTGCGTCGAAGAACCCGTAGCTGCCAAACTGCGTGGATGAAAATGAGACGCGCACATCGTTGGGATAGGTGAAGTCGACCTGGTAATTGTCCCAGCAGTCGCCGGCGTGGGTGAGGATGTTGCGGCCGCCCGTCGCCGCGGCTTTGAGCGGATGCGCACCGAGCAGCCAGTTGCAGAGATCGATGATGTGGATGTTCTGCTCGACGAGGATGTCGCCGGAAAGAACGCGATCCCAGAGCCAGTTGCGCAGGCGGTACTCGTCTGGCGAGGTGCCCATGGCGTGCTTCTCAACGGAGGCCGGCGCGAAGTAGTAGGCGGTGATGGCTCCGATCTTTCCAAGGCCGCCGGCCTGGATTTTTTGAGCGATCGCAGCGAAGGGCGGAGCGCTGCGGCACTGGAAGCCGACATCGACGCTTTGCGTCGGCTTGACGCGCTTGGCAATTTCCAGGGCGTGCTGCGCCTGCGCGACATCGATGCCGATCGGCTTCTCGCAATAGACGTGCTTGCCGCCCGCGACGGCAGCTTCAAGATGCTGCACGTGGAAGAAGGGCGGCGTGGAGATCTGAATGAGGTCAACACCCTGCGAGCCGGCAAGCTGCTCATAGGCGTGCGGACCGTGAAACAGGAGATTGCTGTTGATGGCCGGATGGCCGAGGCTGGCGTTGAGCGCGTCAAAATGTGCGCGGCCGGCTTCGAGCTGATCCGGAAAGATATCGGCAAGCGCCACGACCTGCGCCGTGGTGTTCTGCGCAAACGAGGTGGCCACGTGCGTGCCGCGATTGCCGCAGCCAAGCAGCCCATGGCGCACGGCCGAGTTTGCCTGGTAGCCGAACGCTGTGCGCGATTTCAAAAGCAGCAAGCCGGAGGCTGCGCCGGTCGCGGCCTGACAAAACTCCCGTCGGTTCATGATGGCCCTCGCTTTTCAATGGATGAACAGAATTTGCTTCCCTACCAAATATAGATAGGAAGAACGGCTCGACGCGGCTCTCAGGCAAGAACCTCGCGGAGAACGCGCTCCAGATAAATCTTTTCCTGGCGCACATCCTCAATTTGTTGAGGTCCGGAGGTTTCGCGCTCAATGGTGACGGCTCCGCTGTAGCCAAGACGATGGAGCTTGGTGAAGACCTGACGAAAGTCAACCAGCCCAGTGCCGATAAGGACCTCCTCGCCAAGTTTGTCGGGATCGGTGGGCCAGCGGCCGTCTTTGGCGTGGATGCTGCGAACGTGAGAACCGAGAATGTCGACCGCATCAACGGGATTAGCCTTGCCGTAGAGAATCAGGTTGGCGGTATCGAGACCGACTGCAAGATTCGGCATGTTCACGTCGCGAATCATGCGCGACATGGTCGTGGGAGTCTCTTGCCCGGTTTCCATAAGGAAATATTGTCCATTTGCATGACAGTGCTGCGCGACTGTGCGGATTGCCTGCACGCCTTCCGCATAGAGCGGGTCGGCGGGGTTTTCCGGGATAAAGCCGCAATGCGTCTGCACTTGAGAGATGCCAAGCTGTTTCGCGAAATCCGAAGCCTGGCGCAATGCATCAATACGTTGCGCGCGAGTTGCCGGAGGAATGAGCCCTATCGTGGAAGGGCCGCGGAGGAAGTCCCAAACCAACGGCTGCGGGCCCACAACCTCAACCGTTGTTGCAGTAAGCCCGAACTTATTCAGTAAGTCGCCTAACTCCTTGGCTAAGTTAGGAGTGAAGTGATTGAGATAGCCATCGAGCGAGAGAAAACAATTGTTAAAGCGGAGCTCGTGCACACGGCGGATGCGCTCTTCTGGATTCGGGAAGGGGGCGATGAGCAGTCCCAAATCCATCGGCTTGAGCCGCATGGGTGCGAAATCGGTGCGCGGGTCTGAAGCGGACAATGGCGCAACGAGAGCTGCTGCCGACGCCAGTTCGATGAATTCTCTGCGATGCATGATCTCTCCCTCACGGGCTTTCTGCGCAGGTCCTAATTACCGAAGTACGAGCGGCAAGTTAGCAGAAAGTTGAGTTAATCGATTCACTAAAACGATAGCAAATAACTGCCGGAATATTATGCGAGCTTTTATCTAGCATGCCTTGACAACTTACTGGAATAGCGTCAATATCGGGTCAGAGAGTAGGAAAATGGAGTGCGGACAAAGAGGCGCACGCCGAGTAGCTTCGGAGCTTCCTTCATTCGGGGTTTGAGATCCCCCTTTGGGCCGTATCAAAAAAGCTCGCTCAAATTGTTCTCGACCCAGGCATCTCGAACACAAGATCAACGCATCTGAAGTGCTGTACAAAGCACTCGTGAGTAGCACGGATCTCCCAGGCCAGCTGCCATTGATCTCACACGAAGGCGGCTGGCGTGGGGCTGGCTTGACCCCAGACTTAAAGAGCTGATGTTCATTGCCCGTTTACGGTCACCGGCAGCGGGCGATGAGTTGTCATCTCTGCGCAAGTTGATCGGCAAGTTGATCGATCGTCCGGAAAGTTTGCTTTCTCGCTCCCATGACGTACCGGAATGGTGTCTTTTACCTCTTTCGCCCCGTTGCGTTTCTCCGAAGTTACCTAGAAGCGCAGATCCCGATGTGGTGTTTTCCGTAGAGGGAATTCCACCTTGTCTGACGCCGAAATAGCGTACGTGCTGGAAGCAGACTCCAGCAAAATGGGTTGCCTTGGCTCAACGTTGTTGAACGATCTTTTACTGGCGTCTCTATGGAGGAAGTTATGGTGGTGAAATCTCAGTGCAACGGACATCGCGTGACGGGGTTGTACGTGGGCGTGAACAACGTTCGCCGCTACTTTCCGCGGAACGTCTCAGCGATCGACCTTCAACTAGATCACCTGCGTATTCAATGCGGGCTGACACCACATTTTTGGAATGGCCACCCCGAAATTCACGATCCGCGGCTCTGCGACTGGCTGGAATCTAAACAGTTTCAGGGCAAGGGATGCCGTAGCTCGATGCCGCTGGCGATGATTCCTTCGGGAGAAAACTCTTTCATCCTGGGGCCGGCGGACTTGAATCGACATACCCGCGCGCGAAGGACTGCCGTTACCTCCGACCGGAGCGCAAGCGACCTGGTAGAAGCGCTGCCGAATTAGGCGCCCTCGGATTGACCCACGCAACATGGTGGATTTGCCGATCTCAAACGAACTTCAACAACGGCCAGGTTGAGGCCAAGGAGCTCCCCCAATGAAAACGAACGACGCGAAACGGGATCTTGAGGTTCGGGCAGCGGCTGCGCTCAAAGCGGTGCTTGCGGAAGTTTCCACGATCAAGGTGAAGGAGATTCGCCGCGACTCGCCAGAGCAGGGGTTGATGGCCTACGTTGACATCCTGGGGCACCGGCATACCCTGGCCTGCGACGTGCACACTGACGGACAGGCGGGGCATGTGCGTTCTGCCCTCGAGGAACTGCGCAACGGCGCGGGTCATCGCAGCGGCGACACCATGCCGGTGATCATCGCACCGTCCCTCTCGCCTGAGGCACAAGCCTTGTGCAAGGAGCAAAAGGCGGGCTTTATCGATCTTGAAGGCAATGCACGGCTCTCGCTGGGCGAGGTGTTTATCGTAAAGCGGACGCTACCCCATCGCGCCGCCTGGACGGCAGACCGGCATACCGCAGGAAAGCTTCCTCCGGTTTCTGCCCATTCTGCCTCTCGCGCTCATCGCGCCGAAGCCTGAAAACCCGCCTCTCCCTGGGGCAGCCTGCGTGCCGAAAGTTTGTTTCGGCCATCGCAGGCTGCCCTACTCTCTCTTGACAAACTTCCTGCTTCGGCTTCACGATGCAAATACGCTTGTGTGTCCGGCCCCCCCGGAGGGCCATTTTGGCGCGCCTGAGCGGCATTGCGGAGAGCCGTTACCCGCTGTTGGTCACGGTCGACTCCCGAATGAGCGTTTCCTGTAACGGGCCCCGAATTGGTTTCATCCTATCCGTTTGTAGTACGGAGAAGAGCGATGGTGGTGAGAACCCATTGTGACGGACGCGAGGTAGTAGGCCTTTACGTGGGCGCACGTAACGCCCGGCGAAAATTCCCCAAAGACGCGAAAGATATCGAGCTGGTGCTGGGGCATCTGCATATTCACTGCGCGCTGCCGCCGGAGTTCTGGCGCGGACAGCCGGAGATTCGCGATCCGCGGCTGTGCGACTGGCTCCAATCCAAGATTTTCCACGGCCGGGCCCGGCGCACGCCGGTTCCCCTGGCGATGCTGCCCAGTGGAAAGAATAGTTTCCGCCTGCAGACCATTAAGCTGCCGCCAGCCTCCGCCAATGGGTTGACGAAGATCGGACCGGTTTCGTCGCCATTGAAGAATGTAGACGGAAAGGCGCCCTTGGTGAAGACGCGAAGCACCATCCATCCGTCTGCGCCTGGGCTGTAATTTCCGCTTTAGAGCTGAGATTTGACTCTCAGATTTCCAGAATCACCGGCATAATCATCGGCCGGCGGCCGGTCGCCTTCTGGATGCTGCGCTTCAACTCCACACGCACCTTCTCATTGACCATGCCGTAATCGCTCTTCTGTTCGGAGCTGAGGCCGTCGAGTGTCTTGAGCACGGATTCGCGGGCCTGATCGGTAATGTCGGCGCCCCCGAAGCCGCGCATGATGACCTCCGGTGGGCGCTCGACTTTCCCGGTGCGCTTGTTGATGGCCAGCACCGCGAGTACCACGCCGTCTTCGGACAGAATGCGCCGGTCGCGTATAACCAAATCTTCAACCACATCGATGGATGAGCCTGAGTCGATGAGAATGCGCCCGGCCGTCACCTTGTCGCGCTTGCGGGCGTCGTCCTTGTCCAGTTCCAGAACATCACCGTCTTCGATGACGATGGCGTGCTCGACGGCGCCAGTTTCCATGGCGATGTGCGCGTGGCGGCGCAGGAAGCGGTAGTCGCCATGCATGGGGATGAAATACTTGGGGCGCACGAGATTGATCAACAGGCGCAGCTCATCCTGGCTGCCGTGGCCGCTCACGTGAATAAGGCCGCTGGCTCCGTCGTCGCAGATTACATCGGCCTCGCGCCGGTTGAGGTGATCGATGACGCGATGAATGTTCTTCTCGTTGCCGGGGATGATGCGCGAGCTCAACACCACGGTGTCGCCGGCGTCGATGCGTGCGTGCTTGTGATTGTCCACCGCGGCGCGGCTGAGCGCGCTCATGGGCTCGCCTTGCGTGCCGCTGATGAGGATCATCAGCTGCTCGGGCGGGTAATCGCGAAGCTGGCCTGGATTAATGACGAGTCCGGGCGGAATATCGATGTAGCCCAGGTCCTGCGCAATCTCGGTGCTGTCGACCATGGAGCGGCCGAGAACGGCCACCTTGCGCCCATGCTGCCGAGCCAAGTCGAGTGCGATGCGGATGCGGTAGATGGACGAAGAGAAACAGCTGAAGAAGAGCTTCCTTTTAGTGCGCGCGAAGATCTCATCGAGCCGCGGGATGACAGCGCGCTCACTCGGCGTGTAGCCGGAGCGCTCGACGTTGGTGGAATCCTGCAACAGGGCCAGCACGCCACGCTTGCCGTACTCGGCGAAGGTGTGCATGTCGAAGGCCTTGTCGTCGAGCGGCGTGAGGTCGATCTTGAAATCGCCGGTGTGGATGATGACGCCGGCCGGTGTGTCGATGGCGAGCGCAACACAGTCGACAAGCGAGTGGGTCACGCGGATCGGTTCGATCGTGAACGGGCCGATGGTGAACTTTTCTTTGGGCGCGATCTCGATCAGCTCGGTTTCGTCGAGCATCTCGTGCTCTTCGAGCTTGCCTTCGACGTAGGCGAGCGTAAATTCCGTCGCGTAGACCGGAACCTTCAATTCGCTGAGGATCCACGGCAGGCCGCCAATGTGGTCCTCGTGACCGTGGGTGAGCAGAATGGCCCGGACATTCTGCTTGTTTTCAATCAGGTAAGTGATGTCGGGCACGACGACATCGACGCCCAGCAGCTCGGTTTCGGGAAACATGAGCCCGGCGTCAATGACGATAATGTCGTCTTCCCAGCGAACTGCGAGGCAGTTCATGCCGAATTCACCGAGGCCGCCGAGAGGGATGATTTGCAATTTCTTATTTAGCATCAGTCATTTTGATGCTATCACTCGCAGGCCTGGGCGGCTGCAGGCAAAAATGCCGCGCAGCCGCTCTGCTGAGCCGAACACCGGTCACTGTGCGGACTTGGGATAATCGAGCCGGACAGCCAGGATCTGGTAAGGATGGATGGGAAGACTGACGCGGCCGGCGTTGATCGCAAGCGGCGCGCCTTCGGGTTGTTCGAGCAGGTTGGTTTCGACAGCCGAAGTTGCTCCCGGAGGAGGCGTCAGCTCCACGTCAGCGCTTTTGCCGGCCCACTCGTACATGTGGAAGATGAGCGCATCGCTGTCTTCGGCTTTCTTCATCGCCGTGAGCACCACGTCATCCGCAGAAACAGCAGCGAACGAGTGCTCTGCTGGCAGCGCGCCGGCATGCGGTTCCACCTGCATGGCCGTCAATTTGTAATTGAATTCATAGCCGTGGCGAACGGTCATGGCCTGCTTCCAGTCGCCGCCGTGCGGATAGAGCGCGTAGCTGAAGTGTTGATGACCGCGGTCCGCATCCGGGTCAGGAGACGTGGGCGAGCGCAGCAGCGTGAGGCGCAGCAGATTGCCAACGGCATCATAACCGAACTTGGAATCGTTGATGAGGCTGAAGCCGTGCTGTCCATCGCCAACATCGGCCCAGCGCAGAGCGGGCACTTCAAAACGTCCCTTTTCAAAACTATTGTTGCGTGTTGTAGGGCGCTCGATGGAGCCGAACGGAATCTCATAGGTTGCGAACGGACTGGTCGCGGCAAGAGCGAAGGCCGACTTGAGCAGCACGTGCGATTCGTGCCAGTCGACGTCGTTAACCACCTGAGCCTCGTCACTGCCTGTGTAGAGAACGATGTCCTGCACGAACTTCGAACTCTGCCACGCGCGCGTCACGCGGATGACAGCGCGCATGGGTCCGCTTTCGACCACCTGCACTGAGTCGGCCTGCGTGATGTTCGTAGGCGGCTGGTCGAGCGTGCCCGGATCGATGTTCCATGCATCATAGCGCGTTGGAGTGTCTTTGAAGGCCTGGAGCTCATTGCCGCATGAGCCCGAAGCCAGCGCTTCAAAGTTCGTCTTCTTGTCGTAGAGGCTCGTGATGCATCCGGTTTTTGGATCGACCGCAACACGGAGATTTGCATTCTCCAGAGTCGTCCCGCTCACCTTCAGGTCGCTTGCGAAGGGCCGCTTGCCGGGAACCGCGCGCAAAACCGCGTAGCCCATCGACGGAATGGCATGCGCCGCAACACGAAGATGGAAGGTGTTGGTCTGGGCGTCCTTCGAAACAGTCTCCGAAGGAAGAACCGTTCCGTGCGCGTCGAGCACAGAGACATCGTCGGTGGCGTTCGGCATCTGCACTGTGACTTCCACATTGCCGGAGCGGCTCCATCCCAGCGGATTGAAGACTAGGACCGGCACGCCCGCCTGCACCTTTGTGTCAACGTGCGAGGCCAGCGTGTTCAGCGCCTTGTGTGAGATCTCACTGGTCGCCCAGTGCACATCGTCAAAATCTTTCTGCGCATCGCGATAGATCACGGCAATTCCGGAGCCGGCGGCAAGATCGTGAAAGCCATTGAAAGTGATCTTCTTCCAAGCCTCGGTGAGTTCGGCGCCGGGGTACTTGTCGCCATCGAGCCAGGCGAGGGACGCATATTTCTCCGCGTTCAGCGTCCACTCGGGAGCTTCGCGGAGATTGCGCTTCATCTTAGCCTGCGTTGTGTAAACGCCGCGGTGGTACTCGAGATATAGCTCATCATCCCACGTGGGAATGGAGATCTGACCCTCGGGCGGCGCGGGCGGATACTGATAGCCTTCGGCGATGGTTCTGTAGTTCCATGTCTTCGAGTCGGGTGCAATCTGCTTCTGCATGGAGGAGAGATAAGGGTATGCGGTACCAAACTCCATCTTCGGTGCGATCTTGTCCCCTTGCGCCCAATGCTCGCCCTGATCGAGCATGTCGCGCGTCGGTCCGCCGCCGTGGTCACCGACGCCATACAGGTCCATCATGGTCGTCATACCGGGCGCAAGAGTGCGCGCTTGCGCCAGCTCAGCAGAGAGATGCACGGGGTCAAGATTGCGATCACCGTAGCCATGCGGAAAGTAAGTAAGCACCTTGCTGCCGTCGGGCGCCTCCCACCAGAAGAGCTTGAGCGGCAGCTGATTCGTGTCGTTCCAGCTCATCTTCTGCGTGACGAAGTAGTCGATGCCGGATCTTTTGTAGATCTGCGGCAACTGCCAGTTGTAACCGAAAGAGTCGGGGTTCCAGCCGACCTTCACATCCACGCCATAGTGCTCTTGAAACCAGCGCTTGCCAATGAGAATGGAACGCGCAGTCGATTCGCCGTCCGGAATGTTCAGGTCCGGCTCGACCCACATACCGCCGACTACTTCCCAGCGTCCTTCCTGAATGCGCTGTTTGATCGCGTCGTTCATCTCGGGATACTTGTCGGCCATCCAGTCGTTATAAGCCGCCGCCGATTGCGTGTAGGTGTAGTTCGGATACTCGCTCATCAATTGCAGCGCGGTGCCGAAGGTGCGCTTCACCACGTCAACGGTCTCGGTCCATGGCCACAGCCACGCAGCATCAATGTGCGCGTTGCCGGTAAGGTGAAAGGTGGCCTGCTGCAGGAGCGGCTTGAGCGATGCGAGAGCGGACTCGGATTGTTTCAGAGAAGCGTCGAACTGATCCTGATTGCCGGCATCGAGGGCCTTGAGATCGACCTGCTCGATGGCTTTGTCGAGCGTCGACTCATCGGCCGCGGCATCTTTAGAAAAGCTCGGCACAAGGAACCCGGCTGAGATGAACTCGTCGTGCAGGTCCATCGGATTGGGCCGATTCGGCGCAAAGTCGATGGTTTCCATCGCGCCCTGAAACTGCTTTTTCCCAGTTGTTGCAAGCAGTTTGACGGCGATCAGAACCTGGTCGCCGGGCTTGGCGTTATCGAAGAGCTCAAGTTTTTCAAGGCTCTCACCCAAGGCGACGCGACGGCCATCAAGATAAACGATCTCGGTGACGGCGTCGCGCCCGGTGGTTCTCGATTGGAAAGAAAACCAGATCTTCGCGCCGGTGAGATCATACCCGTGGAGCGTCTTCGGAATCTGGAGCCTTTGCCGGAACCACACTGCGTCGCTGGGATACTGGCTGCTCGCCGTTGCGGCAGGCCACGATGAATCATCCAGGTCGGGGCTCTCCCCGTGAGGCAGATCGCCGGGATGAACGCGCCACTCGCCTGCAGGAAGCCGGTTCAACTGTCCCAGCCGCTCGATCACCTGTTGCGCAGGCTGCGGCAAGGTCTTCATCATCGCCTGCATCTGCTCGGCTGTTTGCGCCCATGCGGCGCCGCACAGTGAAGAGACCAGTACCGCAGTGCTCCAAATCCGCTTTTTCAGCACCTCGTAACTCCTTTCATCTCTGGTTTCCATATTACCCGCTGCCAACCGTGATTCAGCGCTAAACTTCTGATTCAAGCCGCGCACTGTTCCCTGAGAGACCGGTTTCGGCGACAATTTACCGATCCGGCGTTGACGGAGGCAGCTCGTGCTGCGCCCATTGGCTGGGAGCGCTGCCCATCGTTAGAACAAGTTTGCCGCCTGCGATGATCTCACGGTGGCGCAGCCAGGCGCGATCGAGTGGTTTGCCGTTGAGCGTCGCCGCGGTGACATAAAGATTCTCGCGCGAGAGATTCCTGGCTTCAATGACAAAATCCTTGCCGCCCGCGAGATGAAGCGTCGTTTGCGGATACGCAGGGCTGCCGATGAGATAAACGTCCTGTCCGGCGTTGGGGAAGATGCCGATCTGACCGAATGCATACCAGGACGACATCGCGCCGGAATCGTCGTTGCCGGGAAGGCCATTCATACCCGCTTGATAGCTCTTGGCAATGATCGCGCGAACCTGCTCGTCGGTCTTGTCGGGACGGCCGGCCCAGATATAGAGATAGGGCGCAAGAAATCCCGGTTCATTGCCGACATCATAGCGGCCGGGCACGGCGAAGAAGGCATCGAGCCTGCGCACGAAAGTCTCGGGGCCTCCCATGGTTTGAATCAGCGACGCTACATCCTGTGGCACGAAGAACGAGTAGGTCCAGGAATTGCCTTCGTAAAATGTGTCGCCGCCCCAGGTACAGATGTCCATCGCAGTGAAGGGGGTGAGCCAGCTTCCGTCGCGATGGCGCGGACGAATGAAGCCGGTAAAGCCGCCGTCCGCAAAGCTCGTGTCCCACAGATTTTTCCAGTTTGCGGAACGCGCGAGATATTTGCGGTATGCGGCCGTGTCGCGGAGGCCCTTGGCCAGAAGCGCGATTTCAAAGTCGTCTGCGGCGTATTCCATGTCGACGGAAGCCGTGCGGTCTGAGCCTTCGATCGAGACGTACCCGAGGTTGTGCCAGTCGTCGAGGCCGCCGCGGCCTTCCTTGTAGTGATCGGCGGGAGAAACCTCTGCATCGTGGATTTCAGCAGCGAGCGCGGTGCGCCAATCAATGCCTTTGAGTCCTTTCACAAAGGCATCGGTGAGGAGAAACTCGGCGTTACTTCCGCCCTGCGTTCGGCCATTGTAATTGCCGCTGCGCGCATCGGGCAGCCAGCCTTCGTGGCGATAGAGATCGACAAGAGCGCGCACGATTTCGGTTTCACGTTCGGGAGCGATGAGCGTGAGCAGAGGGCCCGAAGTGCGAAAGATATCCCAGATGGCGTAGTAATCGTCGTAGTAAGGCTCGCTCGACGTCCACAAAGGATTCTCGCCGGTGCGGTCGGTGGGCATGAGCATTGCGTGATAGAGCGCGGTGTAGAACATCTGCGCCTGCTCGGGTGTTTCGCCTTTGAGCTCGACTTTGCTCAGCGCCTCGTTCCACGCGGCAACGGCGGCCGAATGCACGGCTTCAAAGTCGAAGCCGGGAATTTCCGCGAGCAGATTTTTCCGCGCCTGTTCCGCGCTGAGAAACGAGATGCCGATCTTCATCAATACAGGACGATCGCCGTCCGGATGGAACGAGAGCCACGCGTCGGCATTCGAAGACGCATCGGCATGTGCGCTCCTGCTGCTGTCATCCGGTTGGCCATTCAGCCATGTCCCCGACGCGGCGGCGGGCGTATCGGTGACGGCGAAGAAGTACACCGTGTAGGGCACAGGCTGCTTATTCCAACCGCCTACGATGGTGGTGGAACCGGAGATCTCTGTCGGCGAAACGATGTGGACTTCTGCCGAACTGAGCGATTGCGATTCGCCCTGCTTCGCGCCGGAGCGCAGACAATGCGTGACGTCGAAGAGCAAGTTCGCCGGAGCGCCATTCGGATAGTGAATGCGGTAGATGGCGGCACGGCGCGCGGCCGTGATCTCCACGCCCACGTTGTAGCGCGCAAGCGTAACCGAGTAGAAGCCGGCGGAGGCGCGCTCATCGGCGCGCGGTGATTGCGCATCGAGCGGCGCGACCGCGCCGGATGTGGGCATCACCAGAATATTGCCGTATTTCGCGCCTCCGCCCGTGCCGCTGACGTGCGTTTGGCTGAAGCCGCGAATGGCATCCACCGCATCCCAACCTGCGTTGGGATCGTGACCGTCGACAGCCGCCATGTCAGGACCGGGCTTGATCATTCCAAAGGGAACCACCGGACCGGGAAAGACATTACCCCCACCGGAAGCGCCAAGAAACGGATCGACGGCCTGCGCGAATTGCGCATGAGCCCAAAGACCCAACGAAAGAACCGGGAGGCAGAACGCGATCGCGCGA
Organism: Occallatibacter sp.; assembly: GCA_035508375.1. Taxonomy (GTDB): domain Bacteria; phylum Acidobacteriota; class Terriglobia; order Terriglobales; family Acidobacteriaceae; genus Telmatobacter. The sequence continues at coordinate 26,975 of DATJNF010000062.1, forward strand.
AAAGTTCGTTGCATGATTTCAGCCGCAAATTCAGCGAGTGCATTATAGCAAGCTGAAATTACGAGGCCGCGACGCCGCGGCACTATGGAACAAGAACGATGGGCGCCCGCCAGTAGTTGGCCTTTTGCGTGGAAGGATCGAGAATCGTAACCTGGCAATCGTACTCACCGGGCGTGAGCCCATTCACACCGAGGCTGAAGCTGAGGGGCATGGTTCCGAGACGGCTCGCAGTCGACGGAGCGATCGCCGTGGGCGTGGTCTCGAAGACTTTCGTTCCGGCGCGGTAGAGCGTGACGAAGGCAAACAAGGGCGGATTCCCGGCAGAAGGCGTCTGCTTGTAGGCCTGGAGATAGACGTAGATCTGGCGTGTGGTGCTGAAGACGCGCGTCACACTGGGGACGAGCTTTTTCCCGTCCTGCACGAGTGGATTGACCGCGTCATCTTTCATGCGGTCCTTGGCCTTGGCCGCATCGTAGAGCGCCTGGTTCAGCTCGACGCGCTGGCTGCCCAACACAACAGCGCTGATGGCAACGCGCTTGTCTTCTTTATTCAGATTGGGGATTACGAATGTGGTTTGATAGGTACCGATGCGGCCCGTTTCATCATCGCGTGCAAGGAACTTGATCATGTATTTGCCGGGCAGCAGTGTGAACCCGGTGTCGTATTCGATGGGGCGCTTGGCGAGCTCGGCAGCTGTCGCGTCGGAAAGTTTGATGTTTACGTTGTCGCGGACATTGGAGACAGTGGTCCCGCCAACCAGGTCTTTGACCTCGCCGACGAAATCGATGAGCGTGTGCTCATAGCCGCCGCGCTTGGCCAACGCCAGCTCGCGGCCCGGAATTTTGACGATGATGGGCACGAAGTACTCGGCGCGATTGAGCTGGAAGTAGTCGATCTCCATCGCAATCGTCAGGTCCGTGATCGGGTCTTCGAGCATCAGCGCATCCTCCAGCTGACGCTCCTTGTCGACCGCTGTAAATTTGCTGAATTCCTTGTCGGCATAGTAGCCCTGCCGATAATTGAGAGCTGCGTCGGGATTACCGGTCAACGAAATTTTGATGTGCCGGAATCGGCCGTTCTTCACGCTATTCGTCGTGTAATAACCGACGACATAATAATCGGAGATGGATCGCTGGGCCTGCACGATGCCGCCCGCGAGATCGTTGTTGTCGAGGAATGCCTTGCCGCCTGTATCACTCGCGAGTGTATAGAGCGTGTCCTGCGACTGCTGAAAGTTGTTGCGCACTGCAAGGGCCGCGGCGCCGGTGTACATTCCGGAATTGCCCTGCGAACCTTGCGTCGCGTCACCGAGCGGAGCCGCCGCCACCAGGCCGCGCGCATCAATAGTCCAGAATGTGACGCCGGCGCGGATGGCTTCGTCGACGGTAGCGTGAAGCTGCGCCTGGTTATCGATGCCATTCAGCCGCATGCCGCCCGCAAAGTAGATGAGCAGCTTCTTTTCGTTTACACGGCTAAGCTCATGGGCCGCAGTCTGGAGGGCCGAAAGCTGACGATCGGTGTTGAAGATGTTGAACTCGCTGTCGTCCTGGCCAAAGGCTGCACCGGTGTCGGCGCTGCTTGCGTCGTCCACGGTGTCGGCCATTCCCTGCCCCTCGCCGACAATCATGGTCTCAAGAATGCTCAGCAGACGATCTCGATCCGCGCTGAAGTCCTGCAGCACGTCAACGGACCCGCCTTGATAACGGAGAATCGAAACCAAGTCCACCGCGGTCATTTGTGTGCGAATGAACTGCTCCGCAGCGTTGAGCGCGCGGATCTGATCGTCAGGCCGCATGCCCACCATGTCGAAGTAGAGCGCGATGAGGCGGCGGTTCTTATAGCGCTCTTTGTCCATCGTCTCGGGAGCAATCTGCGTGCGCGCCAGCCGGTCGTAGATCTTGATGTCCTCGGTACTGCGCGAGGATGCAGGAAGCGGTGTTGCATCCGTGGTAAGGTCCTGGTGCTCGCAGAAGCGCACGGTCTGGGGCGCGCCGTCCTCGGTCACGGTAAAGTCCTTGGCCGTGAGCCCATGAATGAAGTTTCCCTGCTTGTCTTTGGCGATGACAGCTTCCACGACAAGTTGCGATTGGACCGTCAGCAGCACCTGAGGTGCGTCGGCTGCCTTGTTCTGGCCAATCTGCTGCGCGCCTGCGAACCCGGCCATGAGAAGTATAAAGAGAATGGCTGCCATAGCGCGCATGGTTAAAACCTCAGTCGGATGGTGGTTTGCAGCATGCGCATCGAACTTGTGCTCACCGGACGCCCGAATTGCTGCGCGTTGGTCAAAGCGGCGCTGTCCCAGATGGTACTCCAGCTGGTGAAGTTAGGATGGTTCAGCACGTTCGTCGCTTTCAGCGCGAGATCGAGATAGGTCTTGCCATGCGGGCGAAACGTGCGCGCCAGCGAATTGCCGAGCGTGAACTGATTCGGCCCGGTGATCGAGTCTCGGCCTGCGGTTCCCCACTGGCCGGCAGCAGGAGCCTGAAACGCGGATGCGTTGAGATGTGTAAGGCCACCGGAGCTATAGATCGGCGCGCCGGTCAGACTGGGGCGAATCACAGAAGTGTAGCCTGTGCCGGGAACGGCGATGGGATAGATCGGCGTCTCCGGCAGCCCGCTGCCTACGGCCAATGTGCCCTGCACCGTCCACTCTTTCAGCAGGCGGCCGCGCCAGCCGCTCATCAGTGTTCCGCCGCCGAGACCCTCGCCACTCGTGTACTGTGCAGTGAAGTTGGCCAGGTGGCGCTGATCGAAGGTGGAAAGGCCGCGTTCTGCGCGAGGGTCGCGCCAGTTTTGCGCGACAGACGCCGAGGAACCGGATGAGGCGCCACTGGCTGCATTTTCACTCTGCGTATTCGCGGTGACATAGCCCAGGCCGCCGAAGAGAGCGTCATCGTCAATCGATTTGGAGTATGTGTAATCGAGCGTCGCGGTGAATCCGTTCTTCAGCCGGCGGCGAAGTTGAATCTGCCCGGCTTCGCGCGTGGAGTTGCCGCCGGATGCGCGATAGACAAAGCCCGTGGGGCAGCCTGGGCAGGCAACCGTTGCGCCGATCGGATTTGTATTGGGAAGAATCTGCTGCGCGCCATGCGTGCCTTTCAGACCTGAGTAAGTGGCCACCATCTGCAAGGCAAAGGGCAGATCGCGCTGCACCGCAAGCTGCCACGATTGCACATAGCCGATGTGATAGTTGGGATCGATGGCGAATGTGTCCGGAGTGGTGGAGCCGCAGTTGTTGAATCCGTTGGCAAGCGTCAGCGGACACGACGGGCTGTTCGCAACGCTGAGGCTCTTTGAGAACGGCGCCTGTTGCGCCATCTGCAGCACGAGGCTTTGGTAGACCGAGGTGTCGCGATAGATGCCATAACCGGCGCGCACCACAATCGTGGAAGCGGGGATAGGCCGCCAGGAGATGCCGACGCGCGGCAGAATGCCTCGGCGGTCGGGACGAATCAGGGAAGCGGGATAGTGCTGCCCCGTGACAGAGCCAACAGGATTGGTTCCCAGCACGGGAGCCGCGGCTGTGAATCCCGGGTTGAGATCGAGATTCACGAGCCGGCCAAACAATTCGGTTATCGGCGCACCGTACTCCCAGCGTGCGCCCGCATTGATGGTGAGCACGGAGAGAATGCGCCAGTCGTCGTTGAAGTAGAAGTCGTACACCGGCTCGCGAAGATACTTGTCTGCGTTGCCGTAGGCGATGGCGCTGGTATCGGGCACGCCAATGAGAAAATCGGCAATGTCGGAACCGGTGGTGGTGCTTTCTGCAGAATTCGCAGTAGCAGCACCGGTAAATGTGAAGCTGCCCCGCGGATTCTGCTGGAAGTCGTCGTTGTACTGTTGCTTGCGGTAGTCGCCGCCCGCGGAGATGTTATGACGGCCGCGATAGATTCCAACCGACACCGATGCGCCGTTCGTCTCGCTGCGATTGAACGTGTTGTTGCCGTCTGTCAGCGAAGCGATGCCGCTGGAAAAGCCGAGTGCGGGCGGACCCCAGTTTGAGGGCTCCTGATCATTGCCGGAGATGTTCGCCTCGTTCGGACCGGAGATGTTGACCCGGTTGGCGAAGTTCGGCGTGATCTCCGTTCTGAGACGGCTGAAGGTGTAGCCGGAGAAGAGAAAAAAGTGCGGACTGAAGCGATGCGTCCAGTGGATGTTTGCATTCAGGCCCAGTGTGCCGGTGGCATCCACGAAATCGAAGAGGCTCACATTCGCCGCGCGTGTGCTCAGAAAATTGAAGCCGCCATAGAACTGGTCTCTGCGCCCGATTCTCGCATTGTCAATCCGTGATTGCAGGCCGTCGCGGTGCACGCTATTGAGCACCGGCGCCTGATAGTTGTAGCCCGATGCGGTGGGGATGTTGGGATCCGGCAGCGGGTAGAGCGCCAGCAGCGCCGCGGCCTGCGGGCTCACCGGAACCCGATTGTTGGCATAAGGCAAACCGGTCGCCGGGTTGTAGATGGTCACGGGCTGTCCCTGCGCATTGAGCAGGCCCGCAAGATCGCCTGTGCGCTCGGCGAGCGTAGGCATCAGGCCGGGTAGAACCTCGGCATTGTTGTTGCGCGTCCATACGTAGTTCACGAAGAAGTTCGGGCCGCGGGGTATCAGATGCGGAATTCGGATCGGACCGCCCACGCTCGCGTTCAGCGTGATCAGGTCATAGGCGCTCTTGGCTGAAGTGAGCCCGCTGATCGAATACGGCCGCGCATCGGCAGCGGAGTTATCGAGGATCGCCGCGAATCCACCGGTGTAGAGCGCACGGGTGCCGGAGCGCGTATTGCCGAAGGCGGGGTTGGTCGCATAGCGCGAAGTAGCCGCGTTGTTCACGCTGCCATTCACCAGGTAGCCGTCCGCCGCCTGATCGTTGGAGCTCTCGGGAGGTTTCGGCATGTCGGCCTGAGAGTTGTTCAGTGCGGAGGCGTTCACGCCCTTGGTGGCTAGCGGCGCAATCAGCGCAGGCTGCGGGAGAATCGGATTCTGCACCAGCTTGGTACGCGCCATGAGCTGATCGGAGGGCAGCAGGGTGAGTTCCCAGTTGCCCGCCTGTGTGCTCGGGCCGATGGTTACCTGAGCGTGGGTGGTTTGGAAGCACTGCATCTCCACATCGATCGTCCACGCGCCGTCGGCGAGATCGTCGAAGTGATAGAGGCCGCCCTGATCGGAGACCGCGGTGAGTTTCTTGTCGCCTTGTGTCGCCGTGATCACTGCGCCGGGCAACGGCAGTCCGGCAAACGTGATGGCGCCGTGATACTCGCGCGCCATCGCGCTTGCGGCCGCGCAAAGCCACACGACCGCGCAGAGAAGCGAGAGTTTTGCGATGCGCCGCAGAAACATGCAGATGCTCTGGAACCTCTCTAATTGGGCGAAGGCGTTTCGATGTGGTCGATCACGATGACGTCAGCCGGCTGCTTTTGCGATTCGATCTTTAGGCCAAGCTGTTCCTGGAGCGCGGTGAAGATTGAGGGACCGGTAGGTGCAGGCGGGGCGGAATTGTCAGACCCGGGCTGCGCGCCATCCGGCGATTTGAACATCGGTCCGGAAGTCTCATCAGGCGCCCATTTCAGATGAATGTCGTACCTGCCTGTGAGGCCGGTCTTGTTGATCACGGTGCTGTGAAATTGGAAGGACAGATAACGCAGGAGCTGGTCCAGTGGAACTGCCTGGCCCGTCACCTCACCTGGACTCATCCGCATCATGCCTGCGCCTGCTGTTCTGCCGTCCGGTGTCTTCATGCCATTCTCGTAGGTGTCACCCTCTTTCGCTTCCTGCAGCTTTGGACCGCCCTTGGCAATCACCAGAACGAACTGGGTCAGATCTTTGGTCTCGTGGTGAAACTTGAGGCCGAAGCGATCGACGAAAATCGGAAGGAACATCGTCCAGCGTTGCTGAGGTGTGAGCGTCTTCAGTTTCGGCGCATCCTCGGCCGCGACTTTGCCCTCGATGTCGAAGCGATCCGAACTGACCCAGCCAGGCTCGCCGACAAGTTGATTGTCCGATACGCCGAGCGCTTCGCGCAGCAGCATGTGCAACGGCATTCCCGTGACGGAGATACCATCCGGCGTCATCATGATCCGGCTCATCATGCTGTCGCTCTTGTTGGGTTTGATGGAGACGACTTCAAACGCGGGCAATGACGTGGAAGAAGTATCCGCCTTCGGCGCGGAGCCGCTGGCAGCCGCGGACGTTTGCGCCGGCAGACCAACCTGCACGAGAACGATCGTGCCGGCTAGCACGAGCATCGGGCCCAAGCTGAATCTTCTCCGGCTTGCGTCTGCTTCCATCACTGTCTGAACAACCTCGTGTTGTTTCTCGAAAAGGACCGACGAGAGAAACCAGTCCAAATGCAAGGAACCAGGCCGCCGCAATTCATACTCATTCCTAGTTCGCCGACGGTTTTTCTACGTGATCAATCACGATCACGTCGTCAGGGGCCTTGGTGGCTTCAATCTTCAATCCGATCTGCTCTTGCACCGCGGTGTAAAGACTTGGCGGAGCGTTCGGGTCATCGGCCTTGGGCGGCGTAACAGGTACCGCACCGCGGAACTGCTGGAATTGCGAATCGTCCGGCGTCCACTTCAGCGTGAAGTCATAGCGATCGGTAAGGCCGGTCTGATCGACTACCGGCTTGTCGGTCACAGCTGACTGCATCCCAAAGGCAAAGTCCTTCATGGTCATGTTGCGCACCACAAGGTCACCCAGACCACGAAAGCCGAAGCCCTGCGGATCATTCTCCTGAGCTGTGGTCTTGGTCATCTTCGGTCCGCCGCTCGCAACCGTGATGGCGTAGACCGAGAGCTCGCGGGTCTCATGATGGAATTTGAGCGCGCAGCGGTCGGTAAGCAGCTTTTGCAACATGATGCCCATCTGCTTGATGTTTGGGCGGCCAGGCGTATCGGGCACGCCGTCAATATCGAAGAGGTCCGTACTGAACCAGTCTGGCGCGCCAACAATCTGCTTTGAGTGCAGGCCGTAACCGATAGCGATCAGATCGTTCAGGTTCATGTTGAACGTTCTGAAGTGCGTGCCCTGAAACCCGAAGCCTTTTCCGCGGCGGCTCGGATCGCTGGGTTTGATCGTTGCCACTTCCAGGCTTGGATTGGCATCAGCGGCCATCGCCTTCGGCGCCTCGGGAATCGCCCATTCCGTGTCGGGTGTGGCTCGCGCGAAAGAAACCTGCACCGGGTTGGGTCCCGCGGTCAGAGTTCCATCGATGGTTTTGCCATCGGCGCTGAGTTTGCCTTCGATGGTCATCACAGAACCGGAGATCTTTACATCGGCCCCCTGCCAGGTGACCGAAGTGAACGTGAGCGGCGGAGTTCCCTGATCGGCGTTGTACAAGGCAGCGCTGTATGCCTGACCCGTCTTGGCAATTTTGACGACCATGCGAATGTCACGCGGTGCGCCGGGAAAACGGACGGATCCCTGCCAGGTGCCGGCGATATCCTGCGGTGCGGCCGGTGTGGCAGCTTGTGGTGTTGCCGGCGCAGCGGTTTGTGGCGCGGCCTGCGCTCTGACGGGAGCCACTGCGGAAAGAGGCAAAAATGCCGGAGACACTCCAGCGGCAACGCACGCAAGATTCAGCACTGCCTTGCGGCAAATCTGCGGTAGCAACCTTCTCTTCTTCATCCGAACCAATCCCCTTCTGCCGGCGGCGCCAGCATCAACCGAGTGGCGAAAACCTCAAGTGCATTTCGTGAATCTGGGGAAGGATACAACGATACAGACGAAGTACGCGCCGTTTTGTTCGCGGGTTCCGCAAAATTTGTCTTTCTCGCAACATGGACCGGTCTCTCGAAAGCATAGTTAAGGAGAAGATCTTCCAGCAGCACGACAACGGACCGACTGCACGACTATCAAGCATACTACATAGCCACTGTTCAACAAACTCTCTTTCTCTCAAACTTCGTTTTGCATTTGCTGGGAGCTACCGGGAGGGCCTACGTGCATAGACACCAGCCTTCCTTCTTTTGTTCCTGGAATCGCGACTCTGCTCCTGGCTAACACAAGATGCGCGCCTTGCAGGCGTTAATTTGGCGAAGGCTGCTCGACATGGTCGATCACCAGCACCTGCACCGGGCCCTTCGCCGGCTGCAGTTTCAGTCCAAGCTGCTCCTGAATGGCGGTAAACAAAGGCGGGTTATCTCCCTCCGTCGCGGATGTGTTCGCATGGTCTCCGCCATCAGCCGCGCCGCTTTCAAGTGGGCTCCACTTCAGAGCAAAATCGTAGCTGCCCTTAAGACCGGTTTCGTCCATCACGACCCGATCGCCGGTATCCGGTCTTCCAGAAAGCCAGCCGACAAAAAACGCCATCGACACAGACGACGCCTTCAGATCCCCGCTCCCGTGATAGATCAATTGCGGCATCTGTAGCTTTGGTGCTTCCGGCGGCGCCGCCGCAGGAGCCAACTTGGAGCCACTTTTCGCCACGACCAACGCATAAACAGGAAGCTCCTGTGTCTCTACTCTCACCTTCATCTGAAACCGGTCGGCAAGCAGCGATTGAACCATCAGCCGATACTGTTGGAACCGCTGGTCGGGTGAAAGTTTCTTCATCGCTTCGACCTCGTTGTCGGTGATTTTCGCATCAATGTCAAAGTGTTGCGACCCGGCCCAGCCTGGCATGTTCACAACCTGACGGGCCGACTTTACCTCATAGGCAAATCGGATGAGCCGGTCGAGCGGCGCGTCCTCCGCAATGAATCTCCCCGGCTGCAACCTGAAAGAAAAGAGGTCGCCCGCGGTATGGTTCTGCTTCACCGCGGCCACTTCAAACGATGGAGCCGGCCCAGCCTTCGGAAGAAGCAGCTGCGCCTGAGCACCTGTGCCGAACAGGATGGCGGAAAAGACCGGCAAAGCAAGCCCTGCGGAGGCGGCCGCGCCTAGCAGCAGCTTTTTCCCTAAGCTCAATTCCGCACTCCGGTGACTTGCCATAATCCGTGCGATGCGCTTCTTCAAATCTGCGCCCGTTACCCCCGCAACGCATGCCAGCGGCGATTCAACGCAAAACTTGCACACATTCAGGATTCCCTCGGCGTAAACCTGGGCCTCGCCGCCTGCCTCCACCACAGCTTCATCGCAGGCGCGTTCCCGCTCCTCGATCAGCTTCGCGCCGATCCACCAAACCGCGGGATGAAACCAGAACAACGATTCGACCAACATGTGCAGCGCAAACATGAGATTGTCGCGCCGCCGCACGTGCGTCATCTCATGCGCCACAATCGCGCGCATCTGTTCGGCTGAGAGCTGCTCCACAATTTGCTCCGGCAACAGCAACACGGGACGCATGATGCCGAAGATCCCCGGCTCCATCAGCGCCGCCGTGGTCAGCACCGGCACATCGGCAACAACTTTCATCGGCCGTGCGGCCCGCCGCGTCGCAACCACTCTCCACCATCCGGCCCCAAAGCGGATCGCAATGATTGCCGCCCCGCATGCCCACACCGCCAGCAAAACAAACGGAAACCAATTTGTGGGGTGTGCAGCCATCGCGGCGCGTGCCAGATCAGAAAATTGCCCCTCCATGAAGGGCTGCGTGACTTGCTCGATCACATTCGCAACCGCCGGCTGCGACTGCGCGGCGGCCACAGGCATCAGCGATCGCAACCTCTCGCCCGCGGTGATCAATGCCGAAAACGGCAGCAAAAACTTCAGGCTGGCTGCCATCCATACCCAGTACCGCACGCGCGCAGAATTCTTTTTGAGCGCGAAAACGAGCAGCCATGCGACACCCACAACCACCGTCGACTGCCACAAGTGATTCACGACCGCCCCTGTCCACTCTCCACTCCAGAACGCCACGATCATCATTTCCGCTGCTCCTTTCCGGAGAGCTCCCGCAGCAGCTTCTCGGCATCCTTCACGTCATCCATCGTCAGCTTGCCGGCCTGAATCAAGTGCGCCATTACGGGTTGCGAGCTGCCACCGAGAAGGGCGAGAAGTTCGTCGATGAGACGGCGCTGGGCGGCGTCGCGCGAGACGGACGCGGCGAAGATGTGGAAATTGCCCGTCTTTTTCACGCGCCGTACCACCTGTTTGGCTTCCATGCGGTAGACCGTCGTCTGGATGGTCGTGTAGGCGGGCTTGCGTTTGGATGGAAGCGCATCGAGGATCTCGCGGATCGAGGATTCGCCGCGCGACCAGAGCGCCTCCATGATCCGGAACTCGAGTTTGGAAAGCCGGGGTGCGGGCACGGCGATCTCCTACCTGTGTAGGAGTATTTACTACTCATGTGTGCGGAAGTCAAGGGCAGTTTTGCAAAGCTCGCCGCGCAAGCGGCGCTGAGACTCTTCGGAAGGCGCTCCATCCCAGCCGCAGCGAGGCCACAATTTTGAGGGTTCGGGTCCGCGCGAAGTGTCCGATTTCGGACAGCGGAGGAATGGAATCGGTCAGTCGTTTTTCGATGGCCTGGATTGCAGCGCGCTGAAATGCTTCATTCCGCTGGGGATGGAATCTCAATCGCAGTGGCAATCCGGGTGCAACGTGAAAAGCACAATGGATATCGCCCGCCCAGATATTAGGCAGAAGAAGAAGCGGCGACTGGTCGTTCTGGCCGGCGCCGGCATTATTGGTTTGTCGGTGCTCGCGTTTGCTGTGTCGCGGCTCAAGCCCGCTGCGCCGACTGTGGACCGCTCGACGATTTGGACGGATGCGGTGAAGCGCGGGCCGCTCATCCGGCAGGTGCGCTCGTCAACAGGCAGCCTGGTGCCGCGTGAAGATTCGATCGAGCTGATTCCGGCCCAGACCGATGCAACAGTAGTGCGCATTCGCGTGCTTCCCGGCGCACAGGTCACACCGAACACCATCATTCTGGATATGGCCGATCCGCAGCTTCAGCAGGAGCTGTTGAATGCGCAACTTGCCGTGAAGGCCGCGCAGGCCGACTACAAGAGCCTGCAGGCGACGCTGCAGAGCACGCTGATGGACAAGAAGACCGCGGCGGCGCAGGTGAACGCCGATTATACGCAGGATTCCCTGCAAGCGCAGACTGACAAGGCTCTCTTCGATCTTGGCGTCATCTCCGGGCTGGCTTACCAGAAATCCAAGGGCACGGCCGATCAGCTGACGCAGCAGCACCAGCTCAGCGAGCAGCAACTGGACGTGAACCAGAAAGCCATCGAGGTGCAGCTGGCTTCACAGAAGACGAAGATCGACCAGGCGCAGGCGCTGCTCGATCTGTATGAAAAGCAGACGCAGGCGCTCCAGGTGCGGTCTACGATCTCCGGCACGCTGGCGCCGCTGGCCACGCCGGTTCAGGTCGGCGAGCACGTGACGGCGGGCACCTCGGTTGCCGAGGTGATTCAGCGGGACAAGCTGAAGGCCGCGCTGCAGATTGCCGAGACGCAGGCGCGGGATATTCAGATTGGGCAGCCGGCGTCGATCGACACCCACAACGGCATCATTCCCGGCCACGTGACGCGCATCGATCCCGCCGTAGTGAACGGAACGCGCACGGTTGACGTAATGCTGGATGGGCCGTTGCCTCCGGGCGCGGTTCCGCAATTGAGCGTGGACGGAACCATCGACCTGGAGCGCATGAGCGATGTGCTCTATGTGGGCAGGCCGGCGCTGGGCAATGAAGACTCGACGCTCAGTCTGTTCAAGGTGGATCCGGACGGCAAGGGAGCTACGCGCGTGCCCGTGAAGGTGGGGCGTGCGTCGGTGAACGACATCCAGGTGCTTCAAGGGCTCAGCGAAGGCGACACGGTGATTCTCTCCGACATGTCGCGCTGGGATGGCGTAGACCGGATACGGCTGGAATAGGCGCTTCGCGTAGGGATTAGGGGAATAGACTTTTTCCCGATGCTTGCAACTGGGAACTCCGAACGGCGAACTCAAAGGAGGGGTGGAGAATGGCGACGAACGGCACGCTGATTGAAATTGAGGAACTGACGAAGGTGTTCTACACGGACGAAGTCGAGACACACGCGCTCTCCGGCGTTCACCTGACGATCGACCGCGGCGAGTATGTGGCGATGTCCGGGCCGTCGGGATGCGGCAAGTCGACGCTGCTCTCGATCCTCGGCCTGCTGGATACGCCGACGGGGGGGCGCTATCTGCTCAACGGCAATCCCGTGGAGAATCTGAACTTCGGCGAGCGGTCGCGCATTCGCAACCAGGAGATCGGATTCATCTTCCAAAGCTTCAATCTGATCGGCGATCTGACGGTGGAAGAGAACGTGGAACTGCCGCTCACGTACCGCGCGGGCATGCCTTCAGCGGAGCGCAAGCGGCGCGTGAAAGAGGCGCTGGAGCGCGTGAACATGGCGCACCGCATGCGGCATTACCCGGCACAGCTTTCCGGCGGTCAGCAGCAGCGCGTGGCGGTGGCGCGCGCCTTGGCCGGGTCTCCTTCGATTCTGCTGGCGGACGAGCCGACGGGCAACCTGGATTCGAAGAACGGTGAAGCCGTGATGCACCTGCTCGCCGACCTGCATCGCGAGGGCTCGACGATCTGCATGGTTACGCACGATCCGCGCTTCGCGCGGCATGCGCAACGCGAGGTGCACCTGTTCGACGGAAAGGTAGTCAGCGAGCAGGAGCAGAAGAAGCTCGAAGCCGAAGCGGAGGTTTAAGCCGCACCGGCGCAGAATCTTCTGCACGACATTGCGCACCTGAGTCCGCCCGTTTTGAATGCCGCGCCGCTTGCATCCAGACAAGCACACGATAAAGGAGTCGCCGAATGCATAACCTGTGGCGTGATCTTCGGTACGCGTTGCGCCAGCTTCGCAAATCGTCCGGCTTCAGCATCACGGTGATTGCGACGCTGGCACTGGGCATCGGCGCCAACACCGCGATCTTTACGCTGGTCCATGCGGTGCTGCTGCGCTCGCTGCCGGTCGCCGATCCGGCGCAGCTCTATCGCATCGGCGACAATGACGACTGCTGCGTGGAAGGCGGCTTTCCCGGCGGAGCCAGCGACACCGGCGACTTCACGATCTTCTCGGCCGACCTGTATCGGTACCTGAAGAAGCAGACACCGGAGTTCGAATCGCTGGCGGCGACACAGGCTGGACAGTGGACGTGGAGTGTGCGCCGCGGGAATGCGGTGGCCAAGTCGATGCACGGCATCCTCGTCTCCGGGAATTACTTCCATACGCTCGGACTCAATGCGTATGCGGGCCGGCTGTTTGAGGACAGCGATGACACGCCGGCTGCGTCGCCCACCGTGGTCCTCAGCTACCAGGCGTGGCAGGGAGAGTTCGCCTCGGACCCGTCGATTTTGGACTCGACCATCTTTATTCAGGCTCGCCCCTACACCGTAATCGGCATTGCGCCACCGGGATTTTTCGGCGACCGTGAGACGGATAATCCGCCCGAGTTCTGGGTCCCTATCAACACCGAACCCTACCTGCGCAGGGACAGCTCGATCCTGCATCACCCGGCGTCGCACTGGCTGTATTTGCTGGGACGGGTGCGGCCGGGAACCAACCGGCTTGCGCTACAGGCCAAGATCACCGAATCGCTGCGGCAATGGATCCGCACCGTTCCCGAGATGATAGAGAACGGCGGATCGGTGCTCATTCCCAAACAGCACGTTCTTCTTACGCCCGGCGGAGGCGGCATTCAAAACCTGCAGCAGGAGACCGGCAAGGGCCTCACGCTGCTGATGATTCTTTCGTCGGTAGTGCTGCTCATTGCCTGCGCGAACATCGCCAACCTGATGCTGGCGCGTGCCACGACGCGGCGGTCAGAGATTGCCCTGCGCACGGCTCTCGGCGCGGCCAGAAGCGACGTGCTGCGCCAGATTCTGACGGAGAGTGTGTTGCTGGCGTTCATCGGCGGCATCGTAGGCATGGCTGTTGCTTATGGCGGGTGCCGTACCATTCTCGCGCTTGCCTTTCCTAACGCGAAGTACATGCCCATCAGCGCGAATCCCTCGCTTGAGGTGCTCGCATTTACCTTTGTTGTTTCTCTCATCACCGGAATACTCTTCGGTTCGGCTCCGGCGTGGCTGTCGTTCCATGCGCAGCCGGCCGACGCACTGCGCGGCGTCAACCGCTCGACCGTGGACCGCTCTTCCCTCCCTCAGAAGGCGCTGGTGGTTTTTCAGGCTGCGTTGTCCATCGTTCTGCTGGCCGGCGCCATTCTCATGACCAAGTCGCTGGGGCGGCTGGAACATCAGAGTTTCGGCGTGGTCACTGCCGACCGCTATGTGCTGCACTTCGATCCTGCAGGCGCCGGCTATACGGTAGACCGGCTGCCTGCACTCTATCGCGAGATTGAAGATCGCTTCGCGGCTCTGCCTGGAGTTACCGCGATCGGAATGGGGATGTACAGCCCGCTCGAAGGAGACAACTGGGGCGAGTGCGTGATTCAGCAAGGCCATCCCGCGCCGCGGCCGGGCGACCACTGCGGTTCAACCTGGGACCGCGTGAGCCCGCAGTTCCTGGATGCGATTGGCGTGCCGATCGTGCGCGGACGCGGTTTCAACGACGATGATACGGCCACTTCCACGCCGGTCGTGATCGTGAACCAGACCTTTGTGAACAAGTTTTTCCCGAACCAGAATCCTATCGGCCAGCATTTCGGCATTGATCTGCCGCAGTACTCGGGAAGCTGGGAGATTGTCGGAGTCTTCCGGGATTTCAAGATGAACAATCCTCGCGAGCCGGTGCACCCCGTTTACCTGCGCCCGCTCGCGCAGCAGTTCGCCGGCTACAAAGAGCCGGACATGCTTTCCACCGAAGTCAATTCCATGTTCATGCAGTCCATGGTGATTCGCTTCCGCACGGCGCCGCCCGACGTGGACTCACTGATTCGCCGCACGCTTGCGGGTATCGATCCCAATCTTACAGTGACGGATCTTCGCTCTTTCGGTGACCAGGTTGCCGGCAATTTCAGCCAGGACCGGCTGGTTGCCCGGTTGAGCAGCCTGTTCGGGATGCTCGCGCTGGTGCTCGCTTCCGTGGGGCTTTACGGCGTGATGTCGTACTTCGCGGCTCGACGCACGGGTGAGATCGGCATCCGCATGGCGCTGGGCGCATCGCGGTCGAGCGTCGTGACAATGATTCTGCGCAGCGCGATGTGGCAGATTCTGGCCGGCCTGATTGTGGGGATTCCCGCGGCGGTGCTGGCCGGCTATCTAATGGCTAGCCAACTCTACGAGGTGCGGTTTTACGATCCGTGGGCGCTCGCTGCCGCCATTCTGGTGCTGAATGCCTGCGCCGCGGTGGCGGCGTTTATTCCCGCGCGCCGCGCCGCTTCAATCGAGCCCATGCAGGCGCTGCGGACGGAGTAGCACAAGGAGAGTTCAAAGGTGAACGCGCTGACTCAAGACCTTCACTACGCGCTGCGGCAGCTGCGCAAATCGCCGGCCTTCGCACTGACCGTAGTGCTGACGCTGGCGCTGGGAATCGGTGCGAACACTGCAATCTTCACGCTGTTCGACCAGGCGCTGCTGCGTATGCTGCCCGTCCAGCGGCCCCACGAGTTGGTGCGCTTTCAATGGACCGGAGACTTCTCGGGATCGATGAGCAGCTTCGGCGGCGACGGAAAAAATTATTTCTCCTATCCGATGTACAAGGACCTGCGCGACCGGAACCAGGTGTTCTCCGGAATGCTCGCGGCTGATAAAGCCACGGTTGGCGTGAGCTGGCGCAACCAGGCGGAGAACGAAGACGCCGAAGTTGTGAGCGGCAACTACTTTCAACTACTTGGGCTGAAGCCCGCGCTGGGGAGGCTTTTCACGCAGCAGGATGACACGGCCAAGGACAGCAACTTTGTCACAGTGCTCAGCTACAACTATTGGAAGACACGCTTCGCCGCGTCACCCGATGTGATTGGGCAGTCCGTCCTCATCAACGGCCATCCTTTCACCATTCTAGGGGTGGCTCCGCAGAATTTCGACTCAGCCATTGGCGGATACCGTCCGGGACTCTTCCTTCCGGTCAGCATGGATGATATTGCAATGCCATGGAGAGCACCCCTCGACGACCTGAGCAATCGACACTCGGTGTTTCTCACCCTTGTTGCGCGGCTGAAGCCTGGAGTAACGCGCGCACAGGCTGAGGCGAGTCTTGGCCCGCTGTGGCATTCGCTGCGAGCCTACGAGCTGACGCTGTACAAGTCGAAGCCGGAGCGCTTCAAAAGAAGCTTCCTGGATGAGTCGCGTCTGCAGGTCCTGGACGATGCAAAGGGCTTTTCGCCGGATCGTACACACCTGGAAAAGCCTTTGGTGATTCTGATGGGCATGGCAGGGCTGCTGGTGGTGCTGTGCGCCATCAACGTAGCTACGCTGCTGTTGCTGCGCGCAGCCACGCGGTCCCGCGAGATGTCGATGCGCTATGCGCTGGGCGCGCGGCGCAGCCGTATCGTCTCTCAATTGTTCATCGAGGGCGGCCTGCTGGGCCTGGCGGGCGCAGCGGCGGGACTCGTGCTTGCACCCATGGTTACCACGGTCCTGATTCGCCTGATGACCGGCTCCGACCCCGGCAGCGAGCCCTATTCGGCATCTCTGGATACACGCGTGCTTCTCTTCGCTCTTGCGGTTGCAGTGGTGGCGACATTGCTGTTCAGCATTGCCCCGGTCTTTCATTTTCTGCGGCCCGACCTGGCGAATGCTCTACGCCAGAATGCAGGCACGGCGTCAAAACAGTCGCAGCGATTCCGTAAGCTCGCTGTGGGCGCTCAGATCTGTCTCGGCGTTCTTCTGCTGGGCGGCGCCGGCCTGTTCGTGCGTACGCTCAGCAATCTGCAGCATCAGCAGGTTGGCTTCGCGATCGATCATATTGTCGAGTTCACGCTCGATCCCGCCAGCTCCGGTTATGGCGAAGGACGGACAACTCAGATCGTAACCAGTGCTCTTGAGGCGGTACGTCGCATTCCTGGAGTGGTTTCGGCTGCGGCAACCACCGACCCTGAGCTGGAGGGCAATACCGAGACTTCGAATTACTCCGTGCAAGGATACAAACCCTCAGATGAGGAGGATATGCACTTCGAAGAGCCTTCAATCACGCCCGGATACTTCGCCACGCTGCGCCAGCCGCTGCTGGTTGGCAGAGAGTTTACAGAAGCAGACGCGAAGGGCCAGCCTGAAGTAGCCGTAGTCAATCTGGCCTTCGCCAAGCGCTTTTTCGGTACGCCTCAGAATGCCGTGGGACGGCTCATTGGCAAGGGCGCCGGCGACGACATGAAATTCAACATTACGATTGTCGGCGTGGTAGGCGATATCCGCCATACCGATATGCGCACACCGCTGGGCGGGGCAATCTACCACGCCTACGCGCAGATGCAACATCCGACCGGCGTAACAATCTACGCGCATACGACACAGGCGCCGGAAACGGTTACCGCGTCAATCCGCCAGTCGATTCATCAGCTCGATTCGACGCTCGTGGTGGGTGATCTGCGCACGATGGAAATGCAGGTGGATCACAGCGCCTCAGATGAGAGCGCACTGGCGTTCCTCTCCGCAGGATTCGCCTTGCTCGCGCTTGTGCTGGCGGCCGTTGGCCTCTATGGCGTGTTGGCCTACTCTACCGAGCAGCGCACGCGAGAGATCGGCGTGCGGCTGGCGCTGGGCTCACCGCGGTCCAGCGTGGTGGCGCTGGTGGTGCGCGAGATGGCGTGGATTGCGGTATTTGCCACGATCATCGCGCTGCCTACCGTAGCGGTATTGGCGCGACTGTTCAGCAGCCAGCTCTATGGCGTGACTGTGTTCGACCCGCTCACCCTTGCCGGCGCCGTGGCTTTGACGGCGCTGATGGTGCTGCTGGCCGCGGCATTGCCGGCACGACGCGCTGCGGCGGTTCAGCCTATGCAGGCATTGCGAACGGAGTAGCAAGACGTGAAGGGAAAGGAGGAGCGATGCAATCGATGATGCAGAACCTGCGTTATGCGGTGCGCATGCTGCGCAAGAATCCGGGGCTGACGGCCACGATGGTCTTTACCCTGGCGCTGGGCATCGGCGCCACCACCGCTATCTACACGGCAGTTTACGCAACGCTCATCGCGCCCATGCCGTATCCCCGCCCGGATCAGCTCGTGATGGTGTGGTCGAAGATTCAGGGCTTCCGAAACGTGACCGCCGCACAGGATTTTCTTGATTGGCAGGAGCAGAGCAAATCTTTCCAGGGATTGAAAGCCTTCACAGGGACAAGCTTCAATCTGGCCGGCAAGCAGGAACCGGAGATGGTTCCGGCACAGATGACCACGCCGGGTATGTACAGCATGATGGGAAACCGCTTCATCCTCGGACGGGACTTTCTGCCCGATGAGGGCATCGATGGGAAAGACCATGTTGCCATTCTGATGAACAAGTTGTGGAAGCGGCTCGGATCCGATCCGCACATCATCGGCAAGCAGATCATGCTCGACCAGAAGCCCTATACGGTCGTGGGTGTGCTGGCGCCGGGTCAGGCCGACAGGCTTAATCAGGATCTCGTCGTTCCGTTGGTTTTTACGCCGCAGCAGAAGAATCACGATTTTCACTGGCTGCTGGTGATGGGCCGTCTCAAAGACGGCGCTACGATACAGCAGGCGCAGGCCGATATGGATGCGGTGACTGCGCATATCGCTCAAGCCAATCCCCGCTCCAACAAGGGCTGGGGTGCGCGCGTCGAGCCGCTGCAGAATGATTTCCTGGGCGACAACATCAAGCTGACGCTCTGGCTTCTGCTGGGCGCGGTCGGGTGTGTGTTGTTGATCGCCTGCGTGAACGTTGCCAACATGCTGCTCGCTAAGGGCACATCGCGGCAACGGGAGATCGCGATCCGCTCGGCGGTGGGTGCGACGCGGCGCACCATCTTTACGCAATTTGTCACCGAGAGCCTGGTGCTGGCCTGCATCGGCGGAGCGGCCGGCGTCGGCATCGGTTATGCGATGCTGCGGGGATTCATCGCCGCGATGCCGGAGAATACGCTGCCCAGCGAGGCGAATCTCGCGCTGAACCTGCCGGTGCTTCTGGTTACGATTGCAGCCACTACGCTCGCCGGATTGCTCTTCGGCTGCGCACCGGCGTGGTACGCTTCGCGGCTTGATCCTGCTGAGACTCTGAAAGAGGGCGGCCGCTCGGGTGCCGGGCGTGTGCGCCATCGGCTGCGACAGGCATTGGTTGTTGGGGAGTTCACGCTGGCGCTGGCGCTGCTTGCCGGTGCGGGTCTCGCCATTCATAGCTTCTGGAATCTGAATCACATTGATCTGGGTGTGCAGACCGATCACATTCTCACCTTCGGCCTGCCCATGAATAAGGGAATGGATTACACGCCCGAGCAGATCGTCGCCTACTATCAGCAGATCGTGCGCAGAATCGAGTCCACGGCGGGCGTGGAGAGTGCATCGGCCTCAACCGGCATGCCGCTGCAGGGAGCCGGCTTCGGGATGCCCTTCACCATCAAAGGCCAGCCGGATTTCGCGGATCCTTCACAGCGGCCGGGTGCGGGCTTCGGCATGGTGACGCCGGACTACTTCAAGACCTACGGCGTTCGTCTCACCAAGGGCCGCTTTTTCACGGATGCGGACAATGCCAGCAGTGTTCGCGTGGCTGTAGTGAATGAGCAGTTTGTGCGCCACTATCTGCCCAATAAGAATCCGATCGGGCAGGTTCTCAATGTCGAGCAGATCATCCCCGGGGTGCAGAAGCTCGGGCCCTACCAGGCGTGGGAGATCGTCGGCGTGTATCACGATGTGCGCGGAGGAGCCTTCGAGCGGCAGCGCGAGGAGATCCTGGTTCCGTTCTATCAGAGCCCGTGGGTCTTCATGGGCTTCGGCGTGCGGACTGCGGGCGATCCCGCGGCTATGACCAAGACAATTGCCGCCGCCGTTCATTCAATCGATCCCACGCTGGCCCTTGCGCGGGTGCGCACGCTGGATCAGATTCGCGATGAGGACCTTTCCGGAGACCGCTTCTCGCTGCTGTTATACGCGAGCTTTGCGGCCATCGCGCTGGCGCTTGCTGCGATCGGCATTTACGGCGTGATGGCCTTCGCTGTCGGCGAACGCTCGCATGAGATCGGCGTGCGCCTTGCGCTGGGAGCAAGCCGCGAGCGGGTCATCCGCATGGTGCTGCGGGAAGGACTGGCGCTTGCCGGAGTAGGACTGGCGCTCGGACTGGTGGGAGCTTATTTTGTGGGCCGGGAGATGCGCAGCACGCTGTATGGCGTGGGCTCGATCGATATTTCTGCCTTCTGCGCCGTCGGCGTAGTCCTGCTGACGTCAGCGCTTGTGGCCTGCTATTTTCCGGCGCGGCGCGCAGCCGCAGTGGATCCCATGAAGGCACTGCGCATTGAGTAGCAACGAAGATTAGAGGAATCGGAGTTCATGATGATTGACCTGAAGAACGTGGAGCGGAGTTACAAGACAGGCCATACGGAAACCTGGGTGCTGCGGCGCATTGGGGTCACGATCCATCAAGGCGAGTTTCTTACTGTGATGGGTCCTTCGGGAGCGGGAAAATCGTCGCTGCTGAATGTGCTGGCGCTGCTGGACGACGGCTGGCTGGGCGAATACTGGTTTGGCGAGACAGCCGTGCATACACTGAATCGCAAGCAGCGCGCCGATCTGGCCCGGCAACGCATCGGCATGGTGTTCCAGAGCTATCATCTGCTCGACGATCTGACCGTTGCCGAGAACATCGACCTGCCGCTCTCGTATAAAAACATCCCACCCAAGGAACGGCAGGGCATGGTGGCCGACATCCTCGATCGTTTTCAGATTGTGGCCAAGAAAGACCTGTATCCCAACCAGCTTTCCGGCGGACAACAGCAACTGGTGGGTATTGCGCGCGCAGTGGTGCACGCACCGTCGCTGCTGCTGGCCGACGAGCCGACCGGCAACCTGCACTCCACGCAGGCGCGCGAGATCATGGAACTCTTTTGCGAGCTCAACCGCCAGGGCACGACCATCGTGCAGGTGACGCACTCTGAAGAAAACGCACACTACGGCAAACGCATTGTGGAGTTGCGCGACGGATGGCTCACGCGCGATGAGCGGCTCGAACCAAGAACAACCGAGGTCGGCGCCCAATGACTGTCTCCGGGGGAGATTCGATGAACAAGGCCGCGACCTTTCGCGTACGCGTCACCTCAATTGCAGCCATCCTGCTCATGCAGGTGAACATGGCTCTGGCCGTTGAACCTGCGTCTTCACAACCGAAAGCCGAGAATTCTCCGGCTACGCTGCCCGTCCCGGAAGCTCCAGCTCCGGCGAACCGCCCGGCAGTGCCTCCATCGCTGGCGCAGGAGTTACAGCAGGCGCAGCACGCGGCTGGAGCCCAGCAGCCCTTTCACGTAGACCTGCCGCACTCGCGCAAGCCGTTTGCACCCTACAGGGCAAGCGACGCGCCGCCGCTCGATCTCAACAACTCGCCACGCCTCGACAGCCTCATCCGCGACGGCAAGCTCTACATCTCACTGCACGATGCGATCGCTCTGGCGATCGAGAATAATCTTGATCTGGCCTACTTCCGCTATAACTTCCCCATCGCGCAAACGGACCTGGCACGCACCAGGGCGGGCGGCGCCGTAAACGGCGTCAATACCGGCATTGTGCAGTCATCGACGCAAGGAGGCTTCAGTTCGCAGAGCACCGGCTCTGGGGGAACCAGTTCAGGATCCGCTGCGGCCGGCGCCGGCGGTCTCGTGACCTCGACGCTCGGCGCCGGAACCGCAGTCGCCTCTTTCGATCCTTATCTGACCTTCAAGGGATATGCGGATCATACCGTCATCCAGGAGACGAATGGCTTCCTGAACGGCTGCCTCGTCTGCAAGCAAAACCAGATTCAAGGTCAGGGAAATTTCTCCGAGGCGTTCCCCCTTGGGACCAGTGTGAATGTCAACTACCTCGGCCAGCGCAACGCAAATAACAGCCCTTATCAGGCTATCAATCCAAACCTCTACTCGAACTTGACGGTGTTCATCCAGCAGCAATTTCTCGCTGGTTTTGGTATTTCAACCAACGAGCGCTACATGCACATCGCCAGAAAGAATCTTCAGATCACCGATCTGGCATTCCGCGCTCAGGTGATTGCGACCATTACGCAGGTTGAAAACATCTACTGGGACCTGGTCAACGCCTACGAAGACGAGCAGGTGAAGGAACGCTCACTGGAATTTGCGC
This sequence comes from Occallatibacter sp., assembly GCA_035508375.1. GTDB lineage: Bacteria > Acidobacteriota > Terriglobia > Terriglobales > Acidobacteriaceae > Telmatobacter. The sequence continues at coordinate 49,028 of DATJNF010000062.1, forward strand.
AACAGAACCTCCAGACTGACCAGAAGCAGCTTCAGCTCAATGCCATTCCTGCGATGCAGGTCATCAAGGACCAGTCGGATGAGGCCACCAGCGAGGGAGACCTCACGGTATCGCGCGCCAATTTACGGTTGAACGAACTCCTCATCAAGAACGCCGTCACGAAGATCGACGATCCGGTTATCGATGAAATGCCGGTGATTCCTCTGGATCGCACCGGCTCGGCCGACCCGAACGCCTCCAAGCCGATCGATGACCTTATTGCGGAAGCCGAAAAGAACCGCCCCGACGTGAAGCAGGATGAGATTGCCATGCAGGTGGCACAGATGAGCTTGAAATCCATCAGGAGCGAACTGTTGCCCACCCTGACTGCGTATGGCTTTTATTCGGGAGCCGGCACCGCTGGCCCCAAGAACCCTAACTGCAGCCTCTCGCCCCAGGAATGCACCTCCGATCTCCCGCTTGGCTTCGGTGGCATGCTGGAGAATACGTTCAACTACTCCTCGCCGGAATATCAGGTGGGAATGACCTTGTCGATCAATCTTCGCAATCGTGTCGCCAAGGCCGATCAGTTCCGCGCCGCGCTGGAGTACCGGCAGAGGCAGATCACCTTCGAAGAGCAGAAAAAGAGCATCCGGTTCGACGTGCGCAACTCGCAGTTCTCACTGCAGCAGAAGGAAGCCCTTGTTACAGCAGCGCAGAAGGCCCGCGACCTGGCCCAGCATACGTTTGACGTCACTGCGCAGGAACAGAAGCTTGGCGCAATGTCCAGCTACGACACGCTGGTTGCCCAGCACAATCTGGCCACCGCTGAATCCGCTCTGGTAGCCGCACAGACCGACTATGAAAAAGCCAAGGTGGACATCGACCGCGCCACGGGAGAGACGCTGGAGCGGATGGGCGTCTCGATCGATGATGCGAAGTCGGGAGTGGTCACGCATGCGCCGTAGGCTCGCCGGTATCCTCGATGGCGCCGCATGGCGTATTGCCGACGTTACCATCGTGCAGGAGCGCTCGCCGCGAATGCCATTGGATATGATGCGAAGAGAGCTTTACCTGCGCAGCATCGCAACAGCGCTGTACGAATCGGTGCACCTTGGTGTGTGTGCGACCCGGCAGTCTATCGCCGGCTGCAACAGCGGTGGAGTGGAGGACCGTCATTCCCACTAAACAGGAACGAATCCGGGTTCTGGTCGCGGACGATCAGCCATCCATCCTTGAGGCGGTGGAGCTTTTGCTCTCGCCGCAGGGCATCGCGGTAGAGTGCGTGCGCTCTCCGCAGTTGTTGATGGAGGCGCTTGGGCAGAGCGACTACGATGTTCTGCTGATCGATTTGAACTATACGCGCGACACGACCTCCGGGCAGGAGGGTCTGGACCTGCTGGCGCGCATTCATGAATTTGATCCGCGGCTGCCGGTAATTGTGATGACGGCGTGGGGCAATATCGATCTGGCGGTCGAAAGCATCAAGCGCGGCGCACGGGATTTTATCCAGAAGCCATGGGAAAACGAACGGCTGCTGTCGCTCATCCGCGTGCATGCCGAGCTGCACCACGCGCTCAAGCGGGCGAGACAGCTTGAGCTGGAGAATCGCCTGTTGCGCGCCGAGGGCATGCCGGAGTTCGTAGCCGGCGCACCATCGATGCAGCCGGTGCTCGAACTGATCGCGCAGGTTGGGCCTTCCGATGCCAACGTGCTCATCACCGGAGAACATGGCACCGGCAAGGAGATTGTGGCGCGGCTGTTGCACGCCGCCTCACCGCGCGCGCGGATGGCGCTGGTAGCCGTGAATGCCGGAGGATTACCGGAGGGCACATTCGAGAGCGAGATCTTCGGCCACGTAAAGGGCGCGTTTACCGATGCGCGTACAGACCGCGTGGGACGCTTTGAGCTGGCGAACGGAGGCACATTGTTTCTGGACGAGATCGCCAACGTGCCCCTGCGCCAGCAGGCCAAGCTGCTGCGCGTGCTGGAGACGGGCGAGCTGGAACGGGTCGGCTCTTCGCAGACGCGGCGCGTGGATGTGCGCGTGCTGTGTGCAACCAATGCGCAGCTGCATGAGGAAGCCGCGGCCGGCAATTTTCGCGAGGACCTGCTCTTCCGCATCAATACGGTGGAGATTCATCTGCCTGCTCTGCGCGACCGGCGCGAGGACATCCCTTTGCTGGCACAGCATTTTCTTGCGCGCAACCGGATGCGCTATCGCAAGCAGTTGAACGGGTTTTCACCCGCAGCGATGCAGCAGATGATGCAGTATCCCTGGCCGGGTAATGTGCGCGAGCTGGAGCACACCGTAGAACGCGCGGTGCTGCTATGCAGGGGCGACGAGATCGAGCCGGCCAACCTCGCCATTACTGCGGCGCGCTCGTCGGTGCCTTCGTTTGAGAACATGAGCATCGACGAGGTAGAGGCATTGCTGATCCGCAAGGTGCTGCGGCGATGCGACGGCAACATTTCACAGGCAGCCGAAGCGCTTGGCCTGAGCCGCGCCGCACTCTACAGGCGCATCGAAAAATATGGCCTATGAGAAGCGAGTGCGGCGGCACAGGCACTCGGCGGTACGCCGGGTCTGGCTCTTTTCCCTCCTGCTCTCGCTGCCCGCATTCGTCTTTACAGCGGTTTTTTTGTATGAGCGAAAGATTGAGCTCACTCCTGCGCTGCTGATCATCCTTGCTCTGCTGATTTATCTGGCTCTCACAACCTCCGCGCTGGTCGACGGCATGGTGCGGCCGTTACAGACACTGTCGAATGTTGTGTCTTCTCTGCGCGAGGGCGATTATTCCTTCCGCGCGCGCGGCGCGGGCGCTCCGGATGCGCTGGGCGAGCTGGCCTCGGAGATCAACGCCCTGGCCGATCTGCTGCAAAAGCAGCGCGTCCGTTCGCTCGAGGCCACGGCATTGCTGGCGCGCATCCTCGAGGTGATGCATGCACCGCTGTTCGCTTTTGACCGCGAAAACCTGTTGCAGCTGGTGAACAATGCCGGACTGAAGCTGCTAGGACTATCGTATGGGCGCTGCTTCGGCCGCTCGGCACGCGAGCTCGGGCTCGATGAGCTGTTGGCTGCGCCAGACCAGACGATCCAGTTGTTTCCGCCGAGCCCAACCCGCTGGCTGCTGCGCAAAGCCGTGTTCCGGCAGGATGGTCTACCCCACACTCTGCTGCTGCTCGCCGACGTCAGCCAGCCGCTGCAGGAAGAAGAACAGATTGCCTGGAAGCGTCTGATTCGCGTGCTGGGTCATGAGCTCTCGAATTCTCTCGCGCCCATCAAGTCAATCGCCGGCAGTCTGCTGGCGCGCGTAGACAGCCTGGAGAGCGATGCCGTCACTCTGCACGATTTTCGCCGCGGGCTGGGCGTCATCGGGAGCCGCGCCGATTCGCTTCATCGTTTCGTGCAGTCGTACAGGATGCTGGCGCAACTCCCGCCGCCGAAACTGCAGCCGGTGGCCATCGGGCCGCTGCTCGAGCGGGTCGTGCTGCTGGAGCAGCGGTTACCGGTCGAGCTTGATCCCGGCCCCGCCGCCACGCTACACGCCGATCCCGATCAGCTGGAGCAGATGTTCATCAACCTGCTACGCAATGCCGTGGATGCGTCGCTGGCGAACGGCGCCAAACCAGTACGCGCAACGTGGAACCGCGCCGATACCAGCGTTGTGGTGACCATCGAGGACCGCGGCATGGGCATTGCGAACAGCGAGAACCTGTTTGTGCCCTTCTACACCACAAAGCCCGCGGGCAGCGGCGTAGGCCTGGTGCTGGCGCAGCAGGTTGCCCGGGCACACGGCGGTGAAGTGCGGCTCGTGAACCGGCAAGACGGCGAGGGCGCGCGCGCGACTGTGCAGCTTCCGCTCACTGAGCGGCGCAGCGCCTGAAGGGGTGGCAATGCCTCATGGCCGATTACTCTCTTTTCGGCTCACACAGGTGAAGCTGATTGCCGAAGGGATCCAGCAGGTTCAGCCGAGGCGTTCCCCAAAAGGTTTCGTCAATGCCGGGCCGCCAGTATGGATAGTTCTTGGCTGCGAGCTCGCTGTGCAATTCATGCACACCCTCGAAGTCCACCTGAAAGCAAGCACCCGGAGAACCGTCGCCGTAGTGTTCGGAGAGATGCAGAACGAGACCGTCGCGAGAGACCTGCATGTAGAGCGGAGCGTTTTTATCGAAACGGTGCTCCCAGTCGAGATGACAGCCGAGATAACCGAGATAAAACTCGTGCGTCTTCTCCACCGAGAAGATGCGCAGAATGGGAATGACACGGAGGGTACGAAGGGTCATGTTCTTCACCGCAGCAGGTCTTCGAGAGTGGCGCTCAGATCGGTTTTATCGTCGCGATACTTGACGATGACCGCCGCATAAAGGCTCAGTCCCCACTCCTGCCCTTTGCCTTTGGTGATGGAACGCGCGCCGGGAACGACGACGGCATTCTCCGGAATGATGAGCGGAGTTTCCGCCGTAGCGCGCGACATCTCTCCTTTCATCACGTCGAATACGGGGGTGCCACGGGTTAGAACGGTTCCGGCGGCGAGCACTGCACCTTTGCGCACGATAGCGCCCTCATACACGCCGCAGTTGCCGCCGACAAGGACGTCGTCTTCGATCACCACCGGGTTGGCATTCACGGGCTCCAGCACGCCGCCGATCTGCGCCGCCGCGCTGATGTGCACCCGCTTGCCGATCTGGGCGCAGGAACCAACCAGGGCATGCGAATCGACCATGGTCCCTTCGTCCACATATGCGCCGGCGTTAATGTACATCGGCGGCATGCAGACCACGCCGCGCGCCAAGTAAGCGCCAGCGCGGACGGACGAACCGCCGGGAACGATGCGCACTCCATCGCCGGGCAGGAAAGTACGGACGGGATAGGTGTGCTTGTCGACAAAGGACAGCCCGCTCGCCGGCCACTCGTGGAGGGCGCCTAGCCGGAATCCGAGCAGGATTCCCTGCTTGACCCAGGCGTTCACGCGCCAGCCGGTGGGCGATTCGGGATCAGGCGAGGCGGCGCGGATCGAACCGCTTTCAAGAGAGGCGCGCAAGGCGAGAAAGGCGTTCATGGCCTGCGGATCGCCGGATGCTGCCGGACCCGCGGCGAAGTGCCGTTCAATGGATTGTTGCAGTTGATCGTCAGTCATTCTGATTTCGAGTCTATCAACTCCGTATGCGGTGTTCGCCAGCCTGTAGAGGCGTTCCCGGAACCAGATGGGAACCGGGGATCGGAAACATTGCCGGCCGCCGTCGTCCTGGTGGGAAAGGCCGCTGGCACCTGTGAATTGATGGAAAAGCCGGCGCCCCCGGTGGGACCGCCAGCATGTATGCGATACTCAAAACGGCATGTATAAGAGGGTCGTTCTCAAGCTATCAGGCGAGGCACTGGCCGGCGAGCGCGGTTTCGGGCTCGATGCCGACAGGGTGGCCGAGATTACCAGTGAACTGGCCGAGATTCATGCGCTGGGAGTGGAAGTGGGCGTCGTGGTAGGCGGCGGAAACTTCTTCCGCGGCGTGGCTGAGCAGGCCAAAGAGATGGATCGGGTAAGCGCGGATAACATGGGCATGCTTTCCACGGTCATCAACGCCATCGCGCTACAGGATGCTTTGGAGCAGCGCGATGTGCAGTGCCGGGTGATGACTGCGGTTTTCATGAACCAGGTCGCCGAGCCGTATATCCGCCGGCGCGCGGTGCGCCATCTTGAGAAGGGCCGCGTGGTGATCTTTGCGGCCGGCATCGGCAACCCGTTCTTTTCAACCGATACGGCCGCCAGTCTGCGTGCGATGGAGATCAAAGCCGACGTGCTGCTGAAGGGCACAAAGGTCGAGGGTGTCTACAATGCCGACCCTGTGCTGGTGAAGGACGCTGTGAAGTACGACGTCATCACATATATGGATATTCTGAAGCAGGGCCTGAAGGTGATGGATCTGACCGCGGTGAGCCTCTGCAAAGACAACAACCTGCCCATGATCATCTTCAATATGAACCAGCCCGGAAATATTCGCCGCGTAGTCATGGGCGAAAAGGTCGGATCGCTGGTAACGGCGTAGAGCAGCGGCCGTAAGCGGCAACGCGGAGCCGTTCCGCAGTCCGCGCAGGCCTTTCCGGCATCCAACGGGACGGATTCAGTCCGCCTTCCGGTTCCGGAATGCCGCATCTGCGGAATTGCTGTAGCCCGGCCTGCGGCGGTATATCAGGTAAATCCCCGGAGACGTCCAATCGTTCGTGGAGATGCGCAAGCCAGCACGGTTAGATGCCTTGACGGGCTTGCGTTGCTTCGCCGCGCTGAATATCGTTTTCTTCCATTTTTCCAATCCGAAATGGTTCGGCATCTTCGCACCGATTGTGAATGCGGGCTACGCTTCGGTGAGCTTTTTCATTCTGCTTTCGGGCTTCGTGCTCGCCTACAACTACGCCGGCAAGGCGCGGACCGGCGAACTCGACAAAGTGCGCTTCTGGGAAGCGCGGTTCACGCGCATTTATCCCATCTACCTCCTGAGCCTGCTGCTGTCGTGGAAGATGGTACCGGTCGAATACGCGGCACACACACATGCCGGATTCTGGTGGGGCATGGTGCTCGCTCCGCTGCTGCTGCAGGGATGGGTCGCCCCGCTGGCAACGTTCCTGAACACGCCCGCGTGGACGATGTCGGCCGAATCGTTCTACTACTTTCTGTTCCCCTGGATGGCGCGCTGGAAGCGCCCGGAGCGGCTTGCACCACACCTGGGCAAGATGTTCGGGCTCTGGATGCTCGGGCTCGTGCCGGGCACGCTCTATGTGATCTTCAACCCGGATGGCATTCCCCATCCCGACCGCTGGAGCTGGGGTCCCTGGCTGCAGGCGCTCAAATACACGCCGCTTCCGCACCTGTGCAGCTTTGTCTTCGGGGTGATGCTGGCCAGTGTCGATGAGATCATCGGGCGCACCAGCCGGCTTCGTATGGTTCTGGGTATGTTCGGCTTTGCGGCTACCTTCACGATCCTGTCACTGGCGGAGCACATCCCGTACGCGCTGATTCACGATGGCCTGCTGATGCCCTTCTTCGGCTGCATGATTCTTGGACTGGCCGGCAATAACTGGCTGGCGTACGCCTTCGGCGTGCCGCCGCTGGTGTTTGTCGGCGAGGCCAGCTACTGCCTTTATCTTCTCCACTTCAACCTGTGGAACCTGATTCACGATTCGCACATCCTGAATTATCTTGGCCTGAGTCCGCTGGACCCGTGGATCAGCTACGCATTGCTGATCGGCATGGCCCTTCTGGCGCTGCATTTCGTAGAAAAGCCGGCACAGCGGCAGTTGCGGAAGTGGTTGAGCGTGTGGAAGTGAAGCGCTCTGTACAGCGCTAATGAGAGCACAAGCAGAAAAGCCCAGCCGCTCGGCTGGGCTTTTTGCGGTTTGCGACGGGTCCGCGTTACGGCGCTACGGACTGCGTTGCGTGGTTACCATGCGGCACGGCAATGATCGCGGTTGGCTTGGAGCCCGTTGGATACGGGGTTGCCTGCGTTGCCGTGAGGGCGCCGGTATTGGGATTCAGGCGGAAGCCCGAAACAGAATTGCCTAGGTAGTTTGCCGTGTAAACGAAACGCGCCAGAGCCGGCTCCAGCACAATTGAGTCCGGCTGCGTGTCCGTGGCATAGATGGTGGAGCTCGTGGTGTTGACAATCGCCGAAGGCGTTCCGGTGGGCAGCGCGATTGAGTACGCAGAGACGGTGGAGTCGAGCGCGTTGGAGAGATAGATGTAGATGCCGCGCGGATCGACAACCACGCTGGATGGCTCGTTGCCGGTCTTGAACGGCCCGTTGACCAGGAAGTTCAAGGCGCTTCCATTCTGGATGCCGTAACCAATCAGCTCGTTCGATGCGAAGTCCGTAGCGTAGACAAACCGGTCGGTCGGATCCGTCGTGATGGCGCTGGGCTTTACGCCTGCCTGGTAGGGACTGCCTGACGCGACCGTCAAAGCCCCGCCCGAGCCAACGGCGAAGCCGAAGACCCATCCAGGATTGGCGTTGCTGGTCGCGATACCACCAGGGTTATAAGCCGACTGATCGTAGACCGTGGCATACACCGCACTGTTGTTGGGCAGAACTGTCACCGCGGTGGGAACGACGGTATCGGAGGGATAACCGGGGATAGTCAGCTTTTCCGTCGCAACAGCATTGCCGATCGTGCCGGAACTCAGGGCGTACTCGGTCAGCGTAGCGGAGGTGGTTCCGGTGACAACGTAGAGGTAGGTGCCCGCAGCGTTTACGAAGACGGAAGCGGGAGGTGCGCTAGTGGTGACGGAGTCCTTCTTCGACAGCACGCCATTGCTCGCGATACCGAAATGAACCACCGAATTGCTGCCCGCGTTCGCGACGTACAGGTTGTAATAGTCGGAGCTTACGGCCATTGAGACAGGAGACGCGCCGCCAGAGGAGACTGCGGGCGGGCCGCTGCGCAGCGCGCCGGACTCGGAATCCACAGCATAGGTATAAATCTGTCCGTCGCTGCCGGCCGAACTAGCCACAAAGATCCAGTCGATGGTGACGAGCTGACACGCAGAAAAACAGGTGGCCACCAGGAGGCCGATTATAGAGACCAGAACGACCTGGCTCACTTTACTCAACTTCATGCGCTTCCTTCGCTACGGGCGATCTGCTGCTGGCCCCGAAAACTCTGTTGTTGGTTGACCCGTATCCATTGTAAAAGCAGCTACGGGCGGGAACTACGGCTGTTGCACGCCGCCTCCCGTGCCATTGTGCGGAATAGCGGCCACTGCCGTCGGCTGCGCGTTTGCCGCGAACGGGGAATACTGCGACTCCAGCAGCGTGCCGGCGGTGGTACTCAGCTGCCAGCCGGAAACGGTATTGCCGAGATAGTTGGCGGTGTAGACAAAGCGCTCGGTGGATGGATCGATGCCGATAGCCACCGGCTGTGTACCGGTCGTATACGTACCCAGGCTGGTCAAAGCGCCGCTGCTCACCGAGTAAGCGGTCACCGTAGCATCGAGCGAGTTGGCCACGTAGACGAATGAATACGCCGGGTCGGCCACAATGGCGGAGGGCTGGTTGCCGGAGCGGAAGGGGCTGCCCGCCAGCGGAGTAAGGGCGCCCGACCCACCGACGCTATAGGCCAGCACATCGGCTTTCGCGTAGTCGGTCACGTAGACATAGCTGTTGGACGCGCTGCTGGCGATCGCCGAAGGCTGGGTGCCGGCTGCGAAGGGTGAACCGGCAACCGGAGTCAGCACGCCGCCCGAACCCGCCGAAAATCCGAAGACATAGCCGACCGCGGGCGTCACCGAGGAGTCATACGCGGTGACGTAAACATACGCGCCCGAGGCGAGAACGTTGATGGCTGTCGGCACGATGATGTCGGTCTTGCCGGGAAGCGTCAGCGGCCAGTATGTGGCGCTGATGGCCGGATTGCTTACGGGTGCGCCCAGGGTCGCCGGAGTGGAAGTGGTCGCCGCGCTCAGCGGATAAACCGCGACGGAGCCGGAACACGGCTGAGCTGTGGAACAGACCGGCAAGGGTTGATAGGTGTCCACGACGTAAAGATTGGACTTGTTCGCCGCCAGCGCCAGAGGGAAGATTCCCGGCGTGTTGACCGTGTTGTAGGGATACAGCTTGCCGTCGGTGCCGATCACGAACTGGACAATGCTGTTGTCGTCCTGATTGGCCACGAAGAGACTGCCGTAGTCGGCCGAGACCGCTTCAGCCACGGGATCACGGCCACCCGAGGGAAAAGGCGAGGAAGGAATCTGGCGCATACGTCCGGATTCCGAATTGATCTCGAAGGCGTTGATCTCACCGTAATTGTTGGCCCCGGCGGCCTTGGAGCTGGCAACGAAAACAAAGTCTACGGTCAGTGTCTGGGTGAGCTGGGAGCAAGCTGTCACCAGCGTCGCGGCCAGAAGGCCCGCCGCCGATACCAGTACCAGCTGGCTCGATTTGTTCAACTTCATGCGCATCTTTCGTCAGCGGGCCGGATGATGCAGCCCTTCAAAAATCAGATTTGGTCGAATTCCGGAATAACCATGGCCATCCGGCCGTTTTGACTCAGGTCAGCAGTCTCCAGCACCTGCCTGCGCGCTGCCGCCGGCAAACTCTGCGCCGGCGGCTCCGCAGCAATCTTCTGGGTGCGCTTTCGGATCATCCAGTACGCCCATCGACCAGGCACCATGTCGGCGGTCCCTGCAGCGTGTAGCTGCTGGGCACACGGAGCAGGTTGAGCTCGCCGGAGTTCGGGTCAAGGATGCGGCCGGTAATGGTGTTGTCGTATTGGTTGGCTTCGTAAATGAATTGATCCGAAGGATCTTCGACGATACATTGCGGACCGGAGCCGGAGCCGAACGGCTGTCCTGAGACGAAGGTCAACTGATAAGCCGGCGACGTGGTAACAAAGTAGGCCGATAATCCGCTCTCGGGATTTTGGCCTGTGGTGTTATTGCCCTGGTTGGCCACGTAGAGGTAATGGTCCTTGGATTCAGCCAAGAGGTAGATCGGATTGGCCAGCGTCGCGGCGTCGGGAATAATGCCGCCGGTCTGTGCCTGCAGGGCGCCGCCGGTCCCGACCGTATAGGGCAGGATCTGGCTAGGGTAGGGTCCAGCAGGGAAGCTGGTGCCGGATGACGGTATCGTGATCGGCTCGTTATCGAGCACGTAAATCACACTGTTCGCGTTGACGATGGCCGTGCCCTGATTCACCAGTCCGGTCGATGTATAGGGATCGGTCAGAGGCTGCGGGCTGTTGGAGCTCACGGTCAACTGGCCGGTCGACGATGAATAGGTATAGGGCCATACCGTGCCTCCGCCCGTGTAGGGATAGGAGGTCTGCGCGGTCGTGCTACTCAGCGTGAGAACGAAGCCGGCAGACAGCACGAAGTCAACCGGATTGGCCGGCACCGGGAAGTAGGTCAACTGCGCGCCGCTGGCTGCTGTGACCTGAGCGTTCAACACCAGGGACAGACGGCCGGTGGTCTGGTTGATCTGGAAGACCGTAATATCGCCGCAGGTCGTGGCGCCGTTCAAGGCGCGCGCGCAGCCATCCGTCTTGGAGGGATTGGCATTATCCGGGGCTTCGTGATCGAGAGCCAGCAGATAAGTACCCGTGGAGTCGGCGATCAGTCGGAAAGGGTTGGAGCCTTGCGTAAAAAAGGTCTCCTGCGGGGTGAGAATGCCGTTTCCGCCGACCGCGAACTGGGTGATGTTGGCGCTCTGGCAAGGATCGGCGGGGGTGCAATTCGCATTTCCCTGCGCATTCACGCCACGGTTCAACACATAAAGGAAGCGGCTGCCGGTGAGAAGCACGGCCCGGACGGGATTGGATCCGCCGGAGGAGACCGGAAGACCATTAATTGGCGTGAGCTTGCCTGTATTGTGGTCGATTTTGTAGCCGGAGATGATTCCGTTATTGCCAGACTGGGCCGTCACTGTACCCGTTACATACAAATAACCGACTGTATAGCTCTGAATACAAGATGTCACGCCGAAGATGAGACCCGCGGAAAGCGCGCCCATCAGAAGTGCCTTGCCGAATTTCATAAACCTCATGCGATTCCTTCATCCTGGTCAGGCCTATGCCGCCAAGTTTTGGTCGTTCCCGAGCAGCGCTGGGTTGGGACGGGTCCCTGCTGCATTGTAAAAGCCGAGGGCAGGTTGTGCCTAGCATTCACCAGGCAGCAGGCAAAAGTACACGTTTCGAGCAGGACGCCCCTGCTCGCCGCATTTGGTCAGGTTGCGTTTCTCACCGGTGAATATCTACTGGATGCGATCGAAAAATTGGACTGCCCGAGGCGGGCGAACGTCAACCTGTTGGCGGGCAAAAAATTACGCGATCTGCAGGATAAGCGGGCACCGGGATACGGCGCCCGCGCGGTGAGCTGAGGGGGCAGCAGGTTGTCCGCTCACCAAACCCGGCATGAGTTCGCGGGGTACATGGGCTGGCCTTTCTTGCAGCCGAAGGCCTTGCCGAAGGCGTCGAAGTTCTGCACGGTGCCGTTGACGCGCCACTTGCCGGGGGAGTGAGGGTCGACAAGCGCGGCTTGGCGCGCAGCCTGTTCGGTCTGATTCTGGCACCACACCTGGGCAAAACCGATGAAGTATCGCTGCGCCTCGGTAAAGCCGCCGATCTTTTCATCGATCGACTTGCCTTGCTGCGCAAGCGTGTCGAGCAGCGCCATGTAGGCGATGCGCAATCCGCCATTGTCCGCGGTGTTTTCGCCCAGCGTGAGATGGCCGTTCAGGTGCTGCGAGGGCGCGTCGCCGTGAGCGGGAGCGGTTTCAAAGCCGCTATATTCGTTGGCCACGCACTCGGTGCGCTCGGTAAAGGCCTTGCGGTCCTCGGGGGTTTGCCACTCGCGCAGGTCGCCTTTGCCATCATATTGCGAGCCTTCATCATCGAAGCCGTGCGTCATTTCGTGGCCGATGACCACGCCGATGCCGCCGAAGTTCACGGCCGGATCAGCATGGAAATCGAAGAACGGAGGCTGCAGGATGCCGGCTGGGAAATTGATGTCGTTGAACGACGGATCGTAGTAGGCGTTCACGGTGGGCGGCGTCATCTCCCACTCTTTCTCGTCGACGGGTTTGCCCAGCTTGGCGTAGTTGTAGTTACGCGCATAGACGGCGGCGTGATGCGCGTTGCCGATGAGATCGGTGCGGTCTACCTTCACGCTCGAATAGTCGCGCCACTTTTCCGGATAGCCGATTTTGTTGCGGATCATCGCCAGCTTCTCTTCGGCAGCTTTCTTGGTCGCGTCGGTCATCCAGGGGAGATCCTTGATGTCGTCGCCGAGCGACTTCTCAAGGGCGGCGACCAGCTTGTCCATGCTCTCCTTGGCTGCCGGCGGGAAGTTCTGCTTGACCCAGTCCTGGCCCACCGCTTCACCCAGCGACTGATCGGTCATCGTGGAGCACTGCTTCCAGCGGGCCTGCGGCTCCTGCTGGCCGGCGAGCGTGCGTGAAAAGAAGGCAAAGTTCTCATCGAAGAAGGGCTTCGACAGGTCCTCCGCCTGCCCGTGCAGAACGTGCCAGCGCAGATAGCTCTTCCAAGCATCGAGGGGCTCGCTCCCAAGCATGCCGTTGAGGGCTTTGAAGAAGTCTGGGGTGGCGACGTTGAGGGTATCGAAGCGGCCGATGCCGACGGACTGGAAGTAGGTCGCCCAGTCGAAAGCCGGCGTCATCTTCTGCAAATCGACGAGCGTATAGATGTGGTAGCGCTTTTCCGGATCGCGCAGGTCGGTACGGCTGAGCGAGGCCTTGGCCATGGCGGTCTCGATTTCCATCACCGCCGCTGCCTCTTTTGCCGCCTGCTCGGGCGAGTCCCCGGCGAGGGTAAACATCTTCTTCACGTGCTCGATGTACTGCGAGCGAATGGTGGCGAAGTGCGCATTGTCGACCAGATAGTAGTCGCGGTCAGGCAGCGACAGCCCACCCTGGTAGAGCCCGGCGATCTGCTGAGACGAGTCTTTTGCGTCCTGCTCCACGCCGAACTCGAAGAACCCGTCGGGAGTGCCCTGGTTCTCCAGCTGGCTCAGCAGCGCAGGGACTCCCTTCACGTCGTTGAGCTGGGCGATCTCGGCCCACGACGGCTCGATGGGCTCCATGCCTTTCTTATCGACAGTCGCGGTGTCCATGCACGCCGCGTAGAAATCACCGTACTGCTTCTGCAGCGGCGATTTGGGGTCCTTCGCGGCTGCGTCCAGTTCCTGCCATAACAGATAGCGGTTGCGCTCGCGGAGCAGCGAGAAGGACCGCGCCCAGCGCACCTGGTCGGAGGGAATCGGGTTGCTCTTGATCCAGTTGCCGCAGGCGTACTGATAGAAGTCAGTGCATGGGTCGGCGCTCAGATCCATCGCCGACTGGTCGAAGCTCTTAGTGGCCGGCGGCGCGGTGGGCTGTGCGTTGTCCGACTGAGAGATGGGAGGAGCCTGCGCGATGGCCATGCCCGCAACGAGTAAGAGAACGGGCGCAAAACGGAGATAGTTCATGGAAGAGCCTCTTCGTGAGAGAATGCGCCGGCAGCTGCGGAGTGGCTTTACAAACTGCGTAGAGAATACGGGCTGCGCATCGATGCCGGACAAATCTAATTCAGACAAGAAACAGGAACAGCGTTGCTGATCAGGCTATCACAGGCCGCGGGACGAGACCGCTGCGGCAGTGACGGATGAACAGTTTAGACTGACGAGTGCCTATCTACGGAGGAATACAGCAAATATGGCGTTGCGACGCTGGTTGGCGATAACCGCGGGCGTGCTGGCCGGACTGAGCACCACGGTGTGTGCCTTTGCGCAGGATGTCCATGTGCGCGTCTCGCCCGACGTGAAGACAGGGATTGAAGGCACGACCGAATTTCCCACCATTCAGATGGCGATGGATCATCATCCCTTCGCCGGCATCGGAGCGGACGGCAAACCGGCGCGCGTGTATATCGAGATTGCGCCGGGCGTGTATCACGAGCGGGTCATCGTCACGCAGAACCACACCAACATCACGCTGGTGGGCATGGGAAAGTCCCCCGAAGACGTGGTGATTACCAACAGCCTGAATGCCAGGCAGGCGGGCGGCACGTTTTTCACTGAAACAGTCGAGATCAACGGCGACGGATTTGAAGCCGACAACATCACCTTCGAGAACACGGCCGGCAATACGGGCCAGGCTGTGGCGGTGGCCGATCGCGCCGACCGCTCGATCTTTAAGCACTGCCGCTTTCTGGGACACCAGGACACGCTGTTCGCGGATTATGGAAGGCAGTATTATGTCGACTCGTATATCGAGGGTGGTGTCGACTTCATCTTCGGCAATGCTACGGCGGTTTTTGAGCACGACGAGATTCACGCGAACGGGTCGGGTTATCTGACGGCGCAGTCGCGTACGTCGCCGGATCAGACGACGGGGTACGTGATCCTCAACAGCAAGGTGACGAGCGGCATTGAGCGCGGAGCGCCGCACGACACCATCAGTCTTGGCCGGCCGTGGCGGCCCTATTCGCGCGTTGTCTACATCAACACCGAGCTTCCAGCCGATGTAATTCCCGAGGGCTGGAATGCGTGGGGCAAGACGCCCGGCATGCCGCTTGCCTACTACGCGGAATACCACTCCATTGGCCCCGGCGCGAATCCAGCGGCGCGGGCGCCATGGTCGCATCAGCTGACGGAGAAAGAGGCGGCGTGGTATCGGCCGAAAATGTTTCTTGCTGGGAACGATCAATGGGATGCGAAGGCGGCTACAGACAAGCTTCCGTAAGCAATCGGCGGAATCGTTCGGCTGTTTAAGATGTCGCGCAGGCGACACTCTGGTTCTTTACATCCGCAGCCGCGCCCTGCCACACTAGGGAGTGGACACCCAGACAATTGTCATCCTTGATTTTGGTTCGCAGTACACGCAGCTCATCGCTCGGCGTATTCGCGAGCTGAATGTTTTTTCGGTTGTGCTTCCCTGCACCGCACCGCTTGCCGAGATTCAGGCGCTGCATCCCATCGGCATCATTCTTTCCGGTGGACCTTCGTCGGTGTATGACGCCGATGCGCCCGCGGCCAATCCCAAAGTGCTCGAACTGGGCAGCCCAGTGCTTGGCATCTGCTATGGGTTGCAATTCATCACGCATCATCTTGGCGGCAAGGTGCGCCCGGCGGATAAGCGCGAGTACGGCCACGCCGAGGTTTCGATCGAGGACCGCACGACGCCGCTGTTCGCTAACCTCCCTCCCACGCTGCAGGTGTGGATGAGTCACGGCGATGAAGCGCTGGAGCTGCCTTCCGGCTTTCACCGCAGCGCCGTGACATCGAATGCCCTGGCAGGCATTGTGAATGAGCAGCGCCGCATCTGGGCCGTGCAGTTCCATCCCGAGGTGCATCACACGCCGCTGGGGCCGCAGCTTCTCAAAAACTTTGTCTTCGGAATCTGTGGGGCGCGCGGGGATTGGACGCCCGCGCACTTCATCGAGTCGACTGTCGCGCAGATTCGCGAGAAGGTGGGCAAGGGCCATGTGATCTGCGGGCTTTCGGGCGGCGTCGACTCCTCGGTTGCGGCGATGCTGGTGCACAAAGCGATTGGCAAGCAGCTCACCTGCATTTTTGTGAACAATGGGGTGCTGCGCAAGAACGAATTCCAGAACGTGCAGAAAAATCTGCGCGACAAGCTGGGGCTCAACATCGATGCGGTCGATGCGAGTGCGCGGTTCCTCGACAAGCTCGCGGGCGTCACTGATCCCGAACTCAAGCGCAAGCGCATCGGAGCGGAGTTCATCGCGGTCTTTGATGACGAGGCGACTCGCATTGCGCGGGAGACGGGCGGTGTGGACTGGCTGGTGCAGGGGACGCTCTATCCCGACGTCATCGAATCCTCGAGCGTGAAGGGGCCGAGCCAGACGATCAAGAGCCACCATAATGTAGGCGGATTGCCGGAGCGGATGAAGCTCAAGCTCATCGAGCCGCTACGCGATCTGTTCAAAGATGAGGTGCGCCGCATCGGCCGCGACCTTGGCATGCCGGAGGAGATCCTGGGCCGGCAGCCGTTTCCGGGTCCGGGACTGGCCGTACGCATTCTCGGCGAGGTGACGCCAGACCGCGTGGCGCTGCTGCAGGAGGCCGACGACATCGTCGTCGCGGAGATCAAGGCCGCAGGCCTCTACTCGAAGATCTGGCAGAGCTTCGCCGTGCTGCTGCCGATTATGACGGTCGGCGTGATGGGCGACCAGCGGACATACGCCTACACGGCCGGCGTGCGCGCGGTGTATTCGGAGGACGGCATGACGGCCGACTGGGCGCAACTGCCGCCCGAAGTACTGAAGCGCATCTCGAACCGGATCGTCAATGAAGTGCGCGGCATCAACCGCGTGGTGTACGACATTAC
>DATJNF010000063.1:0-3127 GCA_035508375.1 Occallatibacter sp.
AGGCCAGATCGCCATTCACGACCGCGCCGACGCGGCAGTCCGCACCGCGACTGTCGCACCCAAATCAGTCAGCGGATTCAAGCTGCCGCCGAGCACGCTGCTCAATCCCGGCGAAGGCCCGCAGGCGGTGCGTGAAGACGCACTACGCGAAGAGGCCAAAGTGCTGGTGGAAAAATGCGGCGAGTTCGACGTGCGCGGCCAGGTGGTGCAGATCAATCCCGGCCCCATGGTCACGACTTATGAGTTCAAGCCCGAGGCGGGCGTCAAATACTCGCGCGTCACCGGCCTCGCCGACGACCTCTGCCTGGCTATGCGCGCCGAAAGCATCCTGATCGAACGCATGGCCGGCAAGAGCACGGTAGGCATCCAGGTGCCCAATCACGAGCGCGAAATCATCCACCTGCGCGACGTGCTCGAGTCCGAAACCTTCGCCAAGGCCAAGTCGCGGCTCACGCTGGCCATGGGCAAGGACATTAACGGCCGCATCGTCACCGCCGACCTCGCGTCAATGCCCCACGTGCTCATCGCCGGCTCAACCGGCTCGGGCAAGTCGGTCGCGATCAATGCCATGATCATGAGCCTGCTCTTCCGCACCACGCCCGCTCAGGTGCGGCTCATCCTGGTCGACCCCAAGCGCGTCGAGCTGGGCATGTACGAAGGCGTGCCGCATCTCTTTACGCCTATCATCACCGAGCCCAAGCTGGCTGCCAACGCCCTGCGCAACGCCGTGCGCGAAATGGAGCGCCGCCTCAAGCTGCTGGCCAGCCGCAGCGTGCGCAATATCGACCAGTACAACAAGCTCTTCGAGGGAACCATGGCCTCGCTCTTCGACAACGAAGACGAGCAGCCGCTCCCGTGCATCGTCATCATCATCGATGAGCTCGCCGACCTGATGATGCTCGACCGCGCCAACGTTGAAGAATCGATCACGCGCCTGGCGCAGATGGCCCGCGCCGTGGGCATTCACCTCATCCTGGCCACGCAGCGGCCCAGCGTGGACGTGATCACCGGCCTCATCAAGGCCAACGTGCCCACGCGCATCAGCTTCCGTCTCGCCACCAAGGTCGATTCGCGCACCATCCTCGACACTAACGGCGCCGAGGCGCTGCTCGGCCGCGGCGACATGCTCTTTCTCCCGCCCGGCACCAGCCGCCTGATGCGCCTGCATGCGCCCTATGTCAGCGAAAAGGAGACCGCGGCGGTTGTCGACTTCTGGAAATCGCAGGGCGAAGCCGAGTATGTCGAAGGCTTCCTCGAATCGCCCAAGGAAGAGCGCGTAGCGATGGAGGGTGCGAACGACGACCCCGACGAGAACGATCCCATGTTCGACGATGCGGTGCGCCTGGTCTTCGAGTTCGGTAAAGCATCAACGTCGCTTTTGCAGCGTCGCCTACGCATCGGCTACGGCCGCGCCGCCCATCTCATCGACCTGATGGAGCGCGACGGCCTCGTAGGCCCCGCCGACGGCTCCCGCCCCCGCGAGCTACTCAAAGCCCCCGGCTGGCTGCACGAAGTAGCCATGAGCAACGAGATGGATTGAAGAGCTACGCAAAGCACCCTCGTCTTTGCGGGGAAGACGGCTTATGAAGCTTCCGGTTTCAATAACTCAATGATGCAGTTCGGAGCCTTCGCCATTTCTGAAATGTAAGGTTGACATTTTGCGTATCGGGCGATCCACTGAGGATGCTTCGAGAAATCGATGGGCGGCCCAAACGCGGGGGCATCTTCCAATGCAACGTGGCCTACTCTTCGTTGAAACCATCCAGCACGACATTCGGCTCGGGTTTCGCCGGCTGTGTAAATCGCCCGGCGTCACTCTGATCGCGGTCCTGACGCTGGCCGTTGGAATCGGCGCCAATACAGCGGTGTTTACGCTCACCTGGACCATCATTCTGAAAGGATTGCCGGTTCCGCATCCAGACCGGCTGGTCGAATACGTGATGGACAACGGAGGACCGACGACGCTTGGGCTGAGCGGCCCCGAGTATGCGATTCTGCAGCGGGAACAGCGCGACTGCATTGGGCTGCTCGCGTGGATGAGCGATCGCACAGTGATGCGGTTGAACGGTAGAAGCGAGCGAGTGCCGATCCAGATGCTGAGCGGCAATGCCTTCCAGGTGATGGAAATGCGGCCGTATCTCGGCAACTTCTTCAACGCCCGGGAGGATGCGCCGGAGAGCTCGGAGGGAATTCCCGCCATATTGAGCTACAGGCTGTGGCAGAGGGAATTCAACGGCGACGCAAGCGCACTCGGTCGCATCCTGTTTGTCGCGAATCTGCCAGTCACGGTGATCGGGGTGATGCCGAAACCGTTTGAGGGGCTGACGGCGAACTTCGATCCGGCGCTATATCTGCCGCTTTCCTTTGCCGATCGCATGTACGGAAGCGGGTTTCTGCAAAGTCCCAGCCATTTTGCTTTTTACGTGCTGGGCCGGCTGAAACCGGGAATGACTGTTGCGGTAGCCAATGCCGAAGCGATGGCTCTTGAGCCCGCAATCCGTCGCGAAGCCGACCCAACCGGAATCTACATGAATCAGTTCTTCAAGGAATTTCGGTTGAGGGCGCGAGAGGGACGAAGCGGGATCTCGTGGGTGAAGGAGGTGTACAGCAGTCCGCTGCAGGTACTGGAGATTCTTGTCGTGTTTCTTCTTGTGCTGTCCTGCTTGAATACGGCTCTCGTAATGTTGGCCAGGGTGAGCGGCAGACAGCAAGAATATGCGGTGAGGAGCGCGCTGGGAGCCGGTAGGCATCGCCTGGTTCGCCAGGTCCTGGTGGAAACCATTCTGCTGATCGTTCCGGGACTGGCGTGTGGCGTGCTGATTGGATGGGGATCGGCGCGGGCGCTGGTGACGATGCTCGGCTCGATGGGCAGCGCATCGTCCATGGACGTGCATCCGAATGCCCTCATTCTCGGCTTCAACGTTGGGATCGGACTCTTCGTTGCGCTGGGCGCGGGGCTTTGGCCCGCTCTGCGCGCAGCCAGAGTGCATCCTGCGTGGGACCTGAAGGCAGGCGACCGCAGCGTCGCGTCGCGGCAACCAGGAGGATGGGTTGTGATCCTGCAGGTCGCGGTGAGTGCAAGTCTCGTTGCCGCGGCTGTGCTGCTGGGTGGCACGCTGGGCCGGTT
>DATJNF010000064.1:0-43271 GCA_035508375.1 Occallatibacter sp.
CGCCTTCGTCTTCATTGCTCCAAGCGCAATGCCGTAGGCCGCAGAAACGCCAATCGCCGGCGCGCCGCGCACCACCATGGTGACGATAATCTCCGCCACCTGCTCGTAGGTCGTGGCAAGCACAAAGCTTTCTTCGAGCGGCAGCTTGGTTTGATCGATAAAACGAACGCCGTCTTCGGTCCAGGTAAGCGTAGGAATCATGCCACTTCTAGTGTAAATGGTGAGGAAGTATCGCACAGCCGCAGGGGGGTTCGGAGCCTTAATTCGCGTGTCAAGTCCTCGCGGAACCGGTGAGCAGAGACTCTGGTGGCGAAACGTCGGTTCTTTGTACGAATCGCGAAAGTAGCTTCCGGATTGCCGGTGACTCGCTTGGAATCGCCATTTCTCACTGCGAAGCGACGGTTCCTTCCTCCCTTTTCATCAACTTTTCGGCGAGTCTGACGCACCCGTAAACGACTGCGTGGTCCAAAGCGGCTACCGGCAGTAGGATGATCCAGGTCAAATTTCGGTCGTTCCACGGGATTGTCAGCACGAGCGGAATCTGAAGAAGCAACGCGAGCGCGATTGTTATCCAGAACCAGAGGTGCCTTCTCAAATCCCAGCGGATTCGGACGACTAGCAGCACGAATGTGAAGCAAATCCATGCGCCTATTCCTGTTCCGAGGCCACCCAGAAGCCAGAAGATAATCATGATCGGTGAAGAACATAGCCCGATGAGATATGCGACTCCCGCAGTTAGCTTGCGGGGACCCTCATGTTGATTTGCTTCCATCGATCCGCTCCAGAAATTCACGCCGATCCGATTCGGAGATTCCTTCCGAAATCAATTTACAAGAGGTTGCTAAAGGCTGAAAGCCTGAGTTTGCGGGCGAATGTCGGCAATCGTTATCCTTGGAAAAGCAGCGGAGCAAAACTTCAGCAAACCTCCCGAAAGCCGGTGATACCACCGGAGAATTGCTGGACACTCCAAGATTCCAGCAAACTCTTCTACAATTACCAACTAATGCAAAAGATCATTCGCCTTCAAACCTTCTATCGAATCATCGTTTTCGGCACATTGACGATACTCGCGCTCATGGCGGCCTTCGATCTTTTCGCCATTCTAAGCGGCTATGACTCCACAAGGGTGGTCGATGCGCCGTTGTTCATTTTGGGTCCTTTCGCTTTCGTATGCTCCTGCTTTGCAATCGGGACCATTGTGCTTTCGTTCGGAATGATGTGCCATTGTGCATTCATAAGCGAGATGCCAATCTGGTCGAAGGCCGCTTGGCTCGTTCACCTGTTCCTCACATGCACATTGGGTGCGCTCATCTACTACTTCTGCGTGTACAGGAAGCGTACTACTAACAAAGTCCTTGCAGGGACCTAGCTTCACCGGGGCGTGTTGGTCGGCCATTCGGAAGTGTGGCCAGACTAATGCGTGAGAAAGGGCCACCTGATAACTTCGAATCTCAATCCAATCGCCGCCGGGTCAGCAGCGCGCTCCAACCCCAAACCACATCCCGATACAACCTGAATTGCACTTTAAGCCTCTATATAGCTGCTAGAGCGAATTAGAAAATAGCTGTCTCCAATCGAACCACGGTTCAGGCCCGTCCCTCCTCGGGTCGCAACGCCTTCGCTGCAGCGCCCCCTGGATATACCTGTTCTAATCCGCGGTAGTGCACGCCGGCCACCTGCTCGCCCATTTACTCAATAGGAGTGCCCATGTTGTCCAGAAGTAGTGTGCTCGCAGCCGTCCTCTGTGCGGCGGTGTCCGCTGCCGCGTGTGCCGCACAATCCTACACCGATTGGCAAGTCCTTCCTTCGAGCTCCACTCCGGGCCTTTACACCGGCAATGTCTATGCTGTCGATTTAAACAACGACGGCATCCCCGACCTGGTTGTGGATGAATACTCGACTTCTGCCGGCGAACAGCAACCCTATTTCGCAGTGTTTCTCGCCAAGGGCGATGGTACGTTTTGGGGTCCCGCCTGGTACCCATATTCATCCGCATCGATTCCCCCTGGCGACACCGGTCCGGGCGCCATACCGTTTGCATTCGGCGACTTCAATGGCGACGGAAATGTCGACGTCGCGATGCCAGTCGGCAACGACACCATCGCCGTCTATCTCGGCAAAGGCGACGGAACGTTCGCGAGTCCGTGGTACTCGGTGATCAATTTTCCGTCGAACCAATATGTTCTTACCGCCTACGAGTCGATCGCCGCAGCCGATTTCAATCATGACGGCAAACTCGACCTGGCCGTGGTCGCCGTAAACACAGACGAAAGCGGAGAGACGGTCTACGTGCTGCCCGGTCAAGGCAACGGGCTATTCTCCAGCGTCGTTCCCGTTCTTTCCTTTGCGACCTACACCAACGGCAGTGGGGGCGTGCAATCCGTTCTAACGGGCGATTTCGATGGCGACACCAATGCCGACCTTGCCGTGAACCTCAACACCGGCTCAGCGAATGGCAGGGATCTCGGATCAAGCATCGTTCACGTTCTCTACGGAGACGGCAACTTTGGCTTTGCCGATACCACCCCGATCACAGGTGGACAAGTACCGCAACTGCTCGCTGGCGATTTGAACAGCGACGGCAAATCGGATCTGTATTCGATCGGCAGCCTGATGCAGACCTGGTACGGGCAGGGCGACCGCACGTTCGCGGCTTACACCCAGCAATTGCCAGCAGCGTCGTACGCTCACACTTCTCAACCAATGGCGGACTTCAATAATGACGGGCTGAACGACTTTGTAACGATCGCGTCCACGTACACAGATACGTTTGTAACTCTGCTGCTGGCGCAGCCGGAGCCCGGACAGTTTGAAGTGCAGACCTGGAATGTTCCCAATGCTTCCAGGTTCGACTCGGTTCCGGTGGTTGGCGACTTTAACCACGACGGTAAGCCCGATTGGGCATATATCGGCGAAAGCACAGGCACTTACGGCAACATCATTTCTATTCCGTATTCCGGGTTGAACGCCACTGTCGGTCAACTGTGGAGCGATTGCGATTATCCAAGCACGGGGCGCGGGATCAATTTGTGCTCGCCGGCAATTCAGTCGGGAACGAGCGTGAGCTTTAATGCGACCGCGCACTCGTTTGGCGACTTGCGCAAGATCGAGCTCTGGGTCGACGGAACGAAGCTGGGCGAACAATACAACACCTGGGAAGGCAACGCATTTTTCAACTTCAGCTCAAATCTAGCTGCAGGAACGCACCAGGGAACCTACTACGCGGCAGATATGGACAATACATTGCAGAGGTACGATTTCCAATTCACCGTTCCATCGAGCTGCGCGGCGCCGAGCTCGCCGGGCGTGAATATCTGCGGACCGGTGAACGGCGGGACCGTCGGCTCGACCTCAGTGCTGGTGCAGGCGAGCGCAAACATCACGGGCACGCTGGAGCGCATGGAGATCTGGGTTGACTCGACGAAGAAATATACCGAAACGACTTCGCCGACAATCTCGGCTGCGGTAATGGCAAGTCCAGGATCGCACCAGTTCACCGTCTTCGCAGTGAACACCGACGGCACAGTCTGGAGTCAGGCCGTCACCGCGACGATTCAGTAGATCGTGCAAATAATGCCGAACGATTCCCGCCGGCTTCTGAGCGGCTCAGAACGTTAGTCCATATATCGGGCGCGCAGGGGAGCCGGCGAGAGACGACCTTGGCGGGAAATGCCGACCCTCAGCACCAGGTTGCAAATGACTTCCGGATAGCCGGTGACTCGCTCCCAGACTGGGCTTGTAGAATTATTCGGTCGTTTCTCCTGCACAATGCGCTCTCTCCAATCCTCCTCAACCGTGTTGCTTGCCGCATTTGTCTGCGTAGGCTTGTCGTCGGCACAGCCGAATAACTCGCCAAAGGATTTCATCAAGTCGCTCTACCGGCACTACGAGAACGGCAGCGCTGGGATCGACCTTGGGGACCGTAGCGCACGCCGATATTTCACCTCATCACTCTTGGCAATGGTTCAGGCCGATGCAAAGGCTGCAGGACCAGGAAATGTCGGCGCTATCGATGCGGATCCGGTTTGCGCTTGTCAGGATTGGGATGGAATATGGGATTTAGATATCAACGTGAAATCTCAAACGCCTGAATTTGCTCAGGTAGATGTCTCATTTTCGCTTGCGCCGCCGCGCCGCGACCAGAAGAGCGATCCCAGAAGGCTGTCAATCAAGTTGATTCCCGAACATGGTAGATGGAGAATCGACGACGTCATCGACCGCACGGACCCGAAGAATCCCTACGCCCTACGTAAAGCCCTGGTAGATGATATCGAGTTGAATCGTAGAGCAGCAGCACACCCCAAATAGTAGTTATGCGTGGACAACCCCGATCCTGTCCCGGCCCTGTTTCATCTAACCCTGAAAACCTTTTCATAATTTGCTGGACTAACCTGCGCCCCGCTGCGTACAGTGGTTTCCGTAGCCTTCATGCGGAAGCGAAGATCTGCGCCCGCCCCGCGGCGCTCTTGCCCGAGCCTGAGCTGCGACACACGCTAAGGAGCCATCGTGCAACTCACCTCAGTCGACTGGCTGATCATGCTGCTCTACTTCTTCTTTGTGCTGGGCATTGGCTTTGCCCTCAAGCGCTACATGAAGACGAGCAAAGATTTTTTCCAGGCCGGCCGCGCGCTGCCCGCCTGGATCTGCGGCCTGGCCTTTATCAGCGCCAACCTCGGCGCGCAGGAAGTCATCGGCATGGGCGCTTCGGGCGCCAAGTACGGCCTCGAGACCGCGCACTTCTACGGCATCGGCGCCATTCCCGCCATGATCTTCGTGGGCATCTTCATGATGCCCTTTTATTACGGTTCCAAGGCCCGCTCCGTCCCCGAGTTCCTGCGCCTGCGCTTCGATGAAAAAACCCGCGCGCTGAACGCCTGCTCCTTCGCCGTGATGACCGTCTTCAGCTCCGGCATCTCCATGTACGCCATGGCGCGCCTCATTCAGGCATTGCACATCTTCGACCGGCTGTTCAACGCGCTGCACTGGCCGCAGGACTGGATCTTCACCTTCGCCATAGTGCTCTCGGCCGTCATCGTCCTGCTCTACATTTTTCTCGGCGGCCTCACCAGCGCCATTTACAACGAGGTGCTGCAGTTCTTCCTCATCATCGCCGGCTTTTTCCCGCTCGTGCTTCTCGGTCTCAAGAACATCGGCGGCTGGTCCGGCCTCAAAGCCTCATTGCCTGCGGCCTACATGCACGAGTGGAAAGGCGTGATGCATGCCAGCACCAATCCCATGGGCATCGACATCATCGGCATCGGCATGGGCCTCGGGTTCGTACTCGGCGCCGGCTACTGGTGCACCGACTTTCTCGTCATCCAGACTGCCATGGCCTCGCACGACATGGAATCCGCGCGGCGCGTTCCGCTCATCGCCGCCGTTCCCAAAATGCTCTTTCCCTTTCTCGTCATCCTGCCCGGCCTTCTCGCCATCGCCCTGCCCACGCCGCACACCACCGAAGTGGTCCGCAATGAGAACGGCGTGATCTACCACGAGATCAATGTAGTGCCGCAAGAAGTCGCACAGGGCCACGGACTGATTCCCGCCAAGGTCAACCCCGTAACCGGACAGCCCATGCTCGACGCCAGCGGCCATCCGCTGCTCGACTACGATATGGCCACGCCCATGATGCTGCTGCACTACTTTCCCACCGGCCTGCTCGGCCTCGGGCTCACGGCGCTGCTCGCCAGCTTCATGAGCGGCATGGCCGGCAATGTCACCGCCTTCAACACCGTCTTCACTTACGATCTCTACCAGTCCTACATTCACAAAGGCGCCAGCGACAGGCACTACCTCGCCGTAGGCCGATGGGCCACCGTCGGCGGCATCCTGCTCTCCATCGCGACTGCCTACGCAGCTATCAACTTCAACAACATCATGGACACGCTGCAGCTCGTCTTCTCGTTCGTGAACGCGCCGCTCTTCGCCACATTTCTGCTCGGCATGTTCTGGAAGCGCACCACCGGTCACGGCGCCTTCGCGGGACTCATCGCTGGCACCGCAGCCGCCATGT
Organism: Occallatibacter sp.; assembly: GCA_035508375.1. GTDB lineage: Bacteria > Acidobacteriota > Terriglobia > Terriglobales > Acidobacteriaceae > Telmatobacter. The sequence goes on from DATJNF010000064.1 coordinate 6,014, forward strand.
TGCATCACGGCCTCACGCTGCCCATCGAAGCGCACCCCGGCATCCATGGCGGATGGCTCACCGTGCTGCATCACTATCCCAGCGACATGGCGCAGAATTTCTACGGCGCCATCTTCGCCTTCAGCGCCAACTTCATCGTCGCCGTGCTGGTGAGCCTCATGACCAAGCCGCGCCCCGACTCTGAACTCGTCGGCCTCGTGCGCTCGCTCACCAAAATGCCCTCGCATGCGCATCTGCCCTGGTGGAAGCGGCCCGAAGCGCTTGCTATCGGCATCCTGATTGTCGCCGTTGCGCTTAACCTGTTCTTTGCCTGATCCTGCTGAAGGAGAAACGATGAACCTCGATCTGCGCCTTCCCATGGGACTGATGTTCACCCTCACCGGAACCATCCTCTTCTCCTTCGGCCTCGCTACGCGCGACAACACTGCACTGTATGTGAAAAGCCTGGGCGTTGACGCGAATCTCTGGTGGGGACTGGTGCTGCTCATCTTCGGCATCACCATGCTCGTGCTGGGCCGCCGCAGCCAGATGCGCATGCTGCGCGAAGAGTCGCAGGGAGCAGGGAATCGGCAGCAACCGGAAGAGAATCAGCGTCCGCGTCTGCACTGAGTCGTTCCTTACCTGCGCTTTAGATAGTCTTAATGCCCTGCCCGCTAAACTAAGAGCAGGTGATGAAGCGCAGAACAATCGAACAATATGAGATTCAGCGGCGCCTGGGCGCGGGCGGCAGCGGTGTCGTCTATCTGGCGAATGACACGCTGTTGCAGCGGCCCGTGGTGCTCAAGATTTTGCGCGTCGGCCTGCTTTCTGTCGAGCAGATGCGTTCCACCATGCTCCGCGAAGCCCGCATGGCCTCCGCCATCGAACATCCCAACGTCTGCGCCATCTACGAAGTGGGCGAAAGCGGCGATGAAGCCTTTATCGCGATGCAGTACGTCCCGGGCCAATCGCTCGATCAGCTCATCGCGCGGGGTCCCGCCAACCCCCAGCTCGTGCTTTCGGTCGGCACACAGATCGCGGACGGGCTGCAGGCCGCGCACAGGCTCGGCATCTTTCATCGCGACCTGAAGCCGCAGAACGTGATGCTCACCGACGGCGGCCTCGTCAAGATTCTCGACTTCGGCCTCGCGCGGCGTCTCGCTCCCGAAGACATGCACTTCGATCCCGCCAAGCCCGGGCTCGCCAAGGATGTAGCGCTCGCCGCCACCTACACTGCACGCGGCGGCACAATTCGTTACATGGCGCCCGAGCAGTTCGTCACTGGGCACTCCAGCGTGCGGTCAGACGTGTGGGCGCTGGGTGTGATTCTCTACGAGCTCGCCAGCGGCCGCCACCCCTTTACCCGCCCTGATGCTGAAGACTTTCAGGCCATCCGCGCCATCCAGTTCACCGAGCCGATCGATCTGAGTGCGATCGTCCCCGGCATCTCGCCCGAGTTGAAGAGTGTGATAGCCACCTGCCTGGAAAAAAATCCCAGCGCGCGCTATGCATCGGCTGCTGAAGTCCGCGAAGCGCTGAAAACCATCATGAAGGCGCTGCAGATTGAAACCGGCATCATTCCTGCCGATGCTGCGGCGAATCTTCCCGTCTCCGCAGCCGAAGCAGAAAAGCGCACCACTGGATTTCTCTCCATGCTCGCCGAGCGTTTTCGCGAGTCGGCCGTTGAGCGCGCCAAGGAAGCCTCTCTCGTTGTGCTGCCCTTCACGAATCTAGGCACCGCAGAGGTTGCGCCGCTCTACAGCTACGCTCTCGCCGACGCCATTGCCGCGCGCCTTGCTCGCATCCCCGCGCTCGTCGTGCGGCCCTCGAGCGTCCTCATGTCGCTGCCCCTCACAGATCCCAACAGCAATCTCGATCCCTTGGCCATCGGGCAAAAGCTTCTCGTCTCCTATGTGCTCGCCGGCAGTTTTCTTCGTTCGGAGAAGGGCTTCGATCTCAACTGGCAGCTTCTCGACGTGGCTTCGCAGAGCGTGCGTTCCGGAGGCGCCATCAGCGTGGCCTCGCTGGACCTGATCGCCGTGCAGACCGAGATTTCAAACGAGGTCTTCGCCGCGCTGCATGGCCTCAGCGCCCCGAACCGCATCGAAGTGTCCCAGACCGACGGCCGCCCTGCACCGCGTGAAGGTTCACTGCCCGGTCCCATCAGCGAGCGCTACCTGCAGGGCCGCGCGCTGCTCAGTTCCTTCATGGCGCGCACCGGCTCGCGCGCCGACCTTGACCGCGCCCACGCGCTGCTGACCCGTGTCACCGACGCCGAGCCGCTCTTTGCTCCCGGATGGAGCGGGCTTGGCATTGCCGAGCTGCAATATGCGCGCCACGGCTTCGGCGGGCAGATTCACGTGATGCGCTCGCGCCGCGCCGTCGAAGAAGCGCTCAAGCTCGACCCCGCCTCGACGGAAGCGAATCTCTACCGGATTTACATGCTGCTCTCTCGCGGCGAGAAGGAGTCGGCCCGGCACGGCATCGCCGATCTCCTCACCACGGCGGCCAACGATTGGGCCGTGCACAGGGTGGCGGGCGTCACGCTGCGCGGCGACGGCATGTATGCCGAAGCGCTGGTCGAGTTCAACCGCGCCCTCAAGTTGAACCCCGCCAACGCCGCCATTCTCTACAACCACCGTGCCCGCGTCTACCACTACCAGAATCAGATCGAGCTGGCCGGCGATGAGCTCGAAAAAGGCCTCGCGCTCGAACCGCGCCATCCCCTCCTGCGCACCTCGGCCGGCTATCAGCAGATGCGGCTTGGTCGTCTTGATGCGGCTATCGAGATCCTTGAAGCCGTGATCCGCGACGACGACTCGCTGCGCATCGCCGTACCCACGCTGGCGCTCTGTTACGTGCAGGCCGGCGAGCGGGCCCGCGCCGCGGCGCTGCTCAAAGACGACACGCTCACCGCGGCCGAAGCCGACAACGAAATGGCCTACCGCCTCGCCACCTACTTTGCCGTCGAAGGCGACTCCAGCGAAGCGCTGCACTGGCTGCGCCGCGCCATCTATCTCGGCAACGAGAACTATCCATGGTTCCAGAAGAATCCCGCATGGAACAATCTGCGCACCAACGCCGACTTCGAGCGCATCCTCGAAGATTTGAAACGCGGCTTCCGCAAAAACCAGAAGACCTGGAAACGCCTCCTCGCCCAGGTCCCGCCCGACGGCGATTAGTTTTCCCGTAGGAACGTGATCGCTAACACTGCCGCGCCAGCACGTGTTACCAACCCGCCATGCCTTCCCACCCTGAAGAGCTATTCCTCCTTTTTGTCTCGTTGCGCTACCGTTTCTCAAATTGCTCGCCTTTGCCGATAGTCTCTGTGACGCACCGGCATCTTGCCTTGGGAGATGGATATGATCGATTTCCTGCTTGGATTCGCCTTCGTGGCCACCATGATCTCGCCGACCGTAGCGATTTTGCTCAGGCACCGCTCCAGGATGGAATGGACTGCCGTCCATGCCGCGGGTGCTGTCCGCCAACGTCAGACGCGTCGCTAAGAGCCGCGCGCGCCAGCCATCCGGTGCAGATGCGCTTCCCTGCCTTCTGAAAAATCGCCAAATCCTGAAAAACGCTGGGTTTACGACCCCACTTGCGGCGCTGCATGGTTGACCGCCGCCTCTTCCGCTCGTATCGTTAACATAGCCATGAAATCCTCTGGAAACAGTTTGCGAATCGTGATCGCAGCGGCCATTATTGTCGGCACGATCGGATGGCTCGCCTATACCGGCTACGGAGCCAACAAGAGTTATTACGTCACCATCGCCGAACTGGGCGGTATGGGCGATAAGGCGTTCCACAGCCAGCTCCGCGTCGAGGGGTTTGTGCAGCCTGGCTCCATCCAGCAGGACGGCCCTCACGTCACTTTCGTACTGAATGAATTTGAAAGCCACTCGCCCAAAGCCCCCAGCGGACGCCTGCTGAAGGTCACCTACAAGGGCTCTGAGCCTCCGCCGGACACCTTCAAGGACGACGCCCAGGCGCTGGCCGAAGGCACCTACGGCCGCGATGGCGTCTTCCACGCCACGGCCCTCCAGGCCAAGTGCGCCAGCAAGTACGCTCCCGCACAGCCCGGAAGCCAGCCTGCGGCTCCGGCCACCAGACCCGCCTCTGCGTCTACTGCATCGGCGGTCCCCGCCAATCAGACCGCAGCTAACTGAGCGAATGACCGCCAAGCCGCCAGAGCCCGTCCGTCCTGCGCTCTGCGCCCGGATCGACAAGGTCTCCAAGCTGTTCGGTTCCTTTGCCGCACTGCGCCAGGTTTCCGCCGACCTCGAGCCCGGCCGCTGCTATGTCCTGCTCGGCGAAAACGGAGCCGGCAAATCCACGCTGCTCCGCGTCCTGGCTGGCCTTCTGCGTCCCAGTTTCGGTGCCGTCCAGGTCTTCGATGGCCAGCGGCCGTATGAGGCTCGCTCGCGCATCGGCTACATGAGCCATGCGTCCATGCTCTATGACGAGCTCACCGCCGTCGAAAATCTCCGCTACTTCGCCCAGCTCTATCCGGATCGCGCCTGCCTCACGCCTGCCGATGCGCTCCGCCAGGTGGGACTCGACCCCGAGCTGAACCGAATCCTCGGCCAGTACTCCCAAGGCATGCGTCAGCGCACCTCGCTCGCCCGCGTTCTGCTCCCCGTTCCCGAGCTGCTCCTGCTCGACGAGCCCTTCTCCAACATGGACATCGAGAGCGCCCGACAGATGGTCGAACTCCTCGCCCGCTTCCGTCAGGGCGACCGCACCATCGTGCTCACCACGCACCAGCGCGAGCTGGCACTGCCCATCGCCGACTGGGTGCTCACCCTCCACGAGGGAAGAGTTGCATCATTCGAACCGGGTAAACCTCACCTATGAAGACTAACGGCGCCCGCTATCTCGAATCTCTCGGCATCCCATTCGAACTGCGCGAGTACGAAGTCGACCCCAACGATCTGTCGGCCATCACGGTCGCCAAAAAGATAGGCATGCCCCCCGAGCAGGTTTTCAAAACACTAATCACCTCCGGAGGGCCGGACGCTTACGTCTTCGCCGTGATTCCCGGCGACGCCGAACTCGACTTCAAAAAGCTCGCCCGCGCCGCCGGCCTGCGCAAAGCCGAGATGGTCCCTCTCAAAGACGTGCAATCTCTCACCGGCTACATCCGCGGCGGCGTCACAGTCTTCGGCGCAAAGAAAGCATTTCCCGTGTGGGTCGACGAGACCGCAATCCTATTCGACAAGATCAGCGTCTCGGCCGGAACCCGCGGCACGCAATTAATCCTCAGTCCCGACGACTATCTCCGCGCCGCGCAGGCCCAGACCGCCGATCTGACTAAGAACGCCGTTCAGCCCACCGAGGGGCATCGCCCATGACGACCATCCCCCTCCACAGAAGCTTCCGTGCCCCATCCTGTCCATTTTTTTCTGTCGACAGGGTGGGACACCACGCACTCCCCCGGCCCAATATCGAAGGAGGCCAGTTCGACCCGCCCAAAGGCCTAGTCCCGGAGAACAAACACCCATGACCCGCGCCCTCTGGACCCATCTGGCCAAGGATCTCCGCATCGAGTGGCGCTCGAGGGAAGCCATCAACTCGATGCTCTTCTTCGCGCTGCTCGTCGTCGTGCTCTTCTCGCTGGCCTTTGATCCGCGCGACTCCGTCTCGCGCGATATCGCCGGCGGCGTACTCTGCGTCGCCACCATGTTTGCCTCTGTGAGCGCGCTCAACCAGGCCTGGGCACGGGAGATTCGCCACCAGGTGCTCGACGCACAACGCATGGCCTCCACGCCAGGTGCGGAGCTCTTTCTCGCCAAGGTGCTCGCGAACTTTCTTTTCGTAACAATTGTGCAGGCGCTGCTCGCGCCGGTCTTTCTGGTCTTTTACAACCTGCACATCGAGGGACAGGGCTGGCTGCTTCTCCTCGTGCTGCCGCTGGGCACCTGGGCGCTGGTCGCCAACGGAACGTTCTTCGCGGCGCTCTCCATCCGCAGCCGTAACCGCGAGCTGCTGCTGCCGCTCATTCTCTTTCCCATCTTCATGCCTGCGTTGCTTGCCATGGTGCTGTCCACCAAAGCGATTCTCACCGGCGACAGTGACCCAACCCTCTGGATCAAGCTCCTCCTCGGCTACGACATCATCTTCACCACCGTAAGCCTGCTCCTCTTCGAAGTCGTCCTCCACGCCGAATAAGATCATCGTGGAAAAACACTACGGGTGACGGGTTTCGTGAAAGGGCACGAGTTTACTCGTGCCGTAGAGGTCGCAAATGAACCCGGGCTTTAGCCCCTGAGGAATGTTTTTCTGCGGGTGCCCCAGAGCCTGCCCTGAGCGCAGCCCAAGGGTCCGGATTTTCGGACCTGGGAATCCACGAATTCTTATCGCGACGCGGTGGCGTAATTCACCACCGCCGGCTTCAGATCGCACTCTTCCAGCAGATAACCCTTCGCCGTCGCCAGGAAATTCTGGAGATCGTTAGTCTTCCACGCCTCGCTGCGATTCAACTCGCCGGCCAGCAGTTCTGCCACGGCCGGAGCCGCTTCGATCGCCGCGCGCGCATCCACAAACAGCGCCCGCGTGCGCCGCGCCAGCACATCTTCCACCGTGCGCGCCATCTCGTGCCGCGCGGCCCACACCACCTCACGCAACTTGAAGGGCAGCCGCGGATGAATCAGCGCATCCAGCCCAGGACGCTCCGCCGACAGCGCCTGCACCACAGCAAGATCGGCGCCATACACGCGCTCCCACTCAGACGACGCATTGGTCTCCGCAGTCCATCCGTGCAGCTTCAACTCCAGCGTCCTCGAAGGCCGTTTCGGCAACGACGCAACCTCTGCCGCGTGGTCAATCGTGTCCTGACCCATGCGCCTGTACGTCGTCCACTTGCCGCCCGTCACCGTCACCAGTCCCGACTTCGAAACCAGAATCGTGTGATCTCGCGAGAGCTTCGAAGTCTTCACGCCGCTCTTGCGAACCAACGGCCGCAAGCCAGACCAGACACTCAGGATCTCGGCCGCCACCGGCCTGCGGTCGAAGTAGCGCGTAATGTGATCGACCAAAAAATCTCTCTCTGCGCGCAGAGACCGCGGCTCATCCGTCACGCGATTCACCGGCTCGTCCGTCGTGCCCACGACCGTCACGCCGTGCCATGGAATCGCAAACAGCACTCGCCCGTCGGCCGTCTTAGGAATCATCAGCGCCGTATCGCCCGGAAGAAACGAACGCGGCAGCACAAAGTGTGTGCCCTGGCTCAATGCAAGCAGCGAGCCTGACGCGCGTCCATCGTCCAGGGCCAGTGTCTCTTCCACATGCACGCCGCACGCGTTGATCACCACCTTCGCCTGGATATCGAAGACCGCATCGCCTTCCCGATCCCGCACCTGCACGCCGCTGATCTTGTCGCCGCTCTTCAGCAGCCCAATGGCCTCGACGTAGTTGACGGCCACTCCGCCCAGGTCCTCAAGCGTGCGCAGCAGCGTGATCGCGAGCCGCGCATCGTCAAACTGCCCGTCGTGATAAAGAATCCCACCGCGGACTCCATCGGCCGCGATGCTCGGCAGCCGCTCCAGCGTGCTCTCGCGCGAAAGCAGCTCCGACCGCCCGAGCGACAACCGCCCCGAGAGCCACTCATACACCTTCAGGCCCATGCCGTAGTAAGGCAGTGCCGAATACTTGTACGCCGGAACGACAAAGGAGAGATCGTGCACCAGGTGGGGCGCGTTGCGCAGCATGTGGCCGCGCTCGCGCAGGGCATCCAGAACCAGCGTCAGGTTGAGTTGTTCCAGGTAACGCACGCCGCCGTGAGCCAGCTTTGTGCTGCGGCTCGACGTTCCCTTGGCAAAATCGGACCGTTCCACCAGCACTGTGCGGTATCCGCGGGAAGCGGCATCAACCGCCGCACCCAGCCCCGTAGCCCCGCCGCCGATCACCACTACATCCCATGGCTCGCTTTCGCGGCCCAGCCTGTCAAGGATCTCCGTTCTCATCGTCCTGTCTTGAGTTTACGCTCTTGTAAGAATCCGGTAAGAGGCAATGTTCCGCCATGACCCAGCTCACACGCCCCCGCCTCGCATTGGATGCCCTGCAGGATTGCACGGTGCAGGGAATCGTCTGTGAGCCAGATCATCCACAAAAAAGCCCACCCTCAGCCTGCGCCGAGGGGGGGCGATACAGCCAGTGGAGCGCTACAGCGGTTTCACAGTTGCTGCATCCCGAAGCCACCGCTGCAGAGTGGCATTTTCCCCAAGAAAATGCCACCTTCCGCAGTTCAAGCGAAGGCACTCGAACTGTAGAACCGCTCTAGTAAATAATCTTCAGCGCGAACTGAAGCACTCTCGGTTCGAACGTGGACGTAATCTGTCCGCCTCCCGTGGGCGCAGCTCCCTGCGAGCCGCTGATATTTCCCGGCAGGTAAAAGTTCGTGTGGTTAAAGACGTTGTAAGCCTCGGCCCGGAACTCCAGTTTGAGGCTTTCAATCGGCGTGTTGAACTTTTTGTTCACATCGAGATCGGTTTCGTTGAACGGCGGCGTGCGCCCCGGATTCCGCGAAGCCGTGCCGAAGGGGCTGTTATAGAACCCGCCCGCATTCTTCGTTGCTCCTGGAATTGAGAATGCAGCCAGATTGACATAGTTGACGTAGCCGGTGTTCGCCGCGCGGTGCGATGTGCCCTGCGTGACCTTCTGACCGGCCACAAAGTTCGGACGATACTCATTGGCGCCGCGATACGTTGCCGAAATCTGCTGCGACACCTGCTGCAGTGAGGTGGGCGTATAGGTCAGGTTGAACGGCGTGCCCGCCTGCGCCGTGTTGATGGCGCTCAGCTGCCAGCCGCCGATGATGCTGTTCAGCACCCCGTTGGCATTCGGAACAAAGCGGTGTCCCTGGCCGAAGGGCAGCTCGTACACCAGGCTGGTCACGTTGGCCAGTGGCAGGTTGTAATCCGACTGGCTGTAATCCGCCGCAATGTTCAGGCCGTTTTGCGGCGAAGGCGTGTTGCCTTCAAGCGAAGCCGAAGCGTTGTCCAGCGAATGCTCCCAGGTGAACGAGTTCAGCAGCGTCAGGCCACCCACGAAGCGCTGCTCGTAACGAACCTGCAGCGCATTGAAGTTTGACCAGAACTCGTTTAGTGCCTCGGTAATATCGCTGGGCCAGTTCGAGTAGGCGCGTGGTGCGTTCACAGTCCCAAGGGTTGCAACATTCCGTTGATTGGCGTTCAGAAAGCCCTGCAGGTGAACGCCGTGGTTGCCCACGTACGCCACGTCCAGCAGCGTGTTTTTCGAGAGCTGCTGCTGCACGCTCACGAACCAGTTCTCCACGTAGCTGTCCGGTGTGTTCTTGGGAACCCACGTGATGTTGTCCGTGGCCGAATTGAAGGTCGTCACCAGACCCGTCGGGAAGCCCTGGTCCGACGTGGCATAGCAGCTCGGCGTGGTCGTGCCGACAGCGATAATCTGCGCCGGGAGTGGGTTTGAGCAGTGATTCGTGGCCGTCGGCGTGTTCTGCGCCACCACGGCAAACTGGGCCTGCGGTGCATTGATGCCGGTGATGTCGCCCGAACCGGCGCGGGTGTAGTGAACGTAGCCGGTACCGAAGCCGCCGCGCAGCGCCGTCCTGGGAGTGACAGCCAAAGCGAAACCGACCCGTGGTGAAAAGTCATGCAGATCGGGGTTCATCAGCGTGCTGCCGTAAACGCCGCCCGCCGAAACCGGCACAATGCCGTTGCCCGGAACCGCTCCGGGGCTGATGGTGTCCACCACCTGGTTTACCGGGTCGAAGTTGGAGATGTAATTATGCTGCTCGGAGTACGGCGAACCATACTCCCAGCGCAGACCCAGGTTCAGCGTGAGATTGGGAGTCACCTTCCAGTCGTCCTGCGCATAGGCGCTGTCCATCGACTGGCGCAGGTGCACCACAAAGTAGTTCGCGAGCTGGTAGCTGCTGGTCAGGCCGAAGAGGAAGTCGGCCCAATAGTTGTCGGCAGTCGTTCCGCCGCTATATCCGCCGCCATAGGTCCATGAACCGTAAAGCGGGTTGTTGTCGTTCACCGCCATCCAGATGTGCTCGAACTCATAGCCGAACTTGAGCGAGTGCTTGCCGACGACCCACGTGTAGTTCACCTTCGGATCGAGCAGCGCCGGGTTCTGCCACTGCGGATTAGTGCTCTGCCGTCCGAACACGGTAAATCCGCCCGAGACTGAAATCGACGGCAGACCGCCCGCGATGAAGCTCGGCACGGTCTGCAATCCCGGAATCGTGAAGTCGTTCTGGCCGATCGAGAGCGTGTATTTGCCGGCCTTGGTGCGCGACAACCCAAGTCGCGCGTCCACAATCCGGTTGGCTCCGAACAGGTGCGTGTAGCCCAGTGCAATCTGCTGGTCCAGGATGCGGATGGTCCCGTTGGCCTGCCCGTCGAGCGGCAGCGGAATCGTCGGATGATTAACGCCCGTCTCCTTGCGGTCGCTCACGCGCGCAAACCACGAAGTATTCGGCGACTCCTGGTAATCGAGCCGCAGGTCGCCCTTGTCCGAGTTGTCGGTGAAAGGAACTTCCTTCGCATAGTCATCCTGGAAGAGTCCCGAAGAGGCAAGTCCGGCGACCGGTAACTGGCTTGCAAACGGCTTGTAGTAGCTGAGAATCTGCTGCGAGAGCGGATTGATCGCGCCCGACGGAATCGGTTGTCCCGCCGGGTAGGTGACGCCGGTCAGCGGGTTCTTCACCGGCACCACAAGAATGCCGTTGATCTCGTTCTGCGTCGGTAATGTCAGCACGTAGAGCGGGCTCAGGTCCTGACGGAATCCTTCATAGTCGAGGAAGAAGAACAGCTTGTCCCGCAGGATCGGCCCGCCCAGGTTCATCCCGTACTGGTTGCGCCGGAAAGTCGGCTTCTGGAACGGCACGCTGATGCCCGCGCTGGAAACCAGGGTTGGCTTGAAGAAGCCATCGGCGTTCAGGTCCGTGTTGCGGAAGAAGTCGTATGCCACGCCATGAAAGGCATTCGTTCCGCTGGCCGAGGCCACGTTGACGGTCGCGCCCGACGAGCGCCCGTACTCGGCATTCTCGTTGTTGGTCACCACGTTGAACTGCGCCACCGAATCCGGAGCAATTGCGATGATCTGGTTGTCGAACCCCTGGTTGCTCTCGCCGTAGGCGTTGTTGTCCATGCCGTCCAGCAGGTAATTGTTGAACATGCTGCGCTGGCCATTGACGTTGTACGCGCCCTCGCGCACCAGGCTCGAGATCGAGCTCGTAGTGGCTTGCGTCGGCGCTTGCCGCGATCCGGTCACCAGCGCCAGAAGATCGGAGAAGTTGCGGCTCACCAGCGGCAGCGCCTCTGTCTGGTAGCCGGAGACCGTCTGCTCGCGCTCGCTCGATTCGGTCTCCAACTGCAGTGCCACGTCGCTTACTTCGACCGTCGTCGCCGTCTGGCCCACTTGCAGCGTCAGGTCGATGTGCTGGCGCTCGCCCACTGACACCAGGATGTTGTCGGCCACCGCTGTGCTGAAGCCCTGGCGCGCCGCCGAAATCTTGTAATTGCCCGTGTGCAGCGATGGCACCTCGTACTCGCCATCGGCGCCCGATGTCGTGTTAAAGGCCACGCCCGTCGCCTTGTTCGTCACGGAAATTGTTGCTCCGGGAATCACCGCGCCCGTCGAGTCATGTACCACGCCCACCAGGCTGCCCGAGTCATATTGCGCGTACACCGCGCCTGCGGGAATCAGCAAACATAGCGCCAATGCGATTGAAAACCACGCGGAGCCTTGCTTGTCGTGTCTTGCTCGGCTGCTCACTTTCCTCCAATAACTGGCAAATCGGTCAAGCAAACTCATGTTGTCTCCTGCTGTTCTCATCGAACAGGGGTTAGTTGTTGTCCATCGAATGGGGCTGTATGTCGTCTCTGCCCCATTCCTGTCATCGTTCTTCTTTTCTATAAAATCTCTGAAAACAGATGATTAAAAGGGATCAACAAAATCTCCAAGCGCCTCGTTGCCACTAGCCGAACACGCCATCCGCGGCATTCTTCATTCGGGAAGCCATATCGAGTAGCGAGACTCGCGATTCTTTCACGATTAGGGTCGGAGGAGTGAAGTGCCTCACGCGATCAGCCACTACGTCTTCCGAGAGTCCGCTTCGAAACGGGAAGTCCGCTTTGTAACATGGCACGACTTCAGTCGTGCTGAAAACCGGAGTTGAATGGTGGGGCTTTAGCCCCTGGGGAAGCCAAATGAAGCACGTCTTTGCTTGCGAAACCGGCCCTAAGAAAACCGTGTGCGCCGCCACAGCATTGTTCCCACAACGCCGAGCGGAACCAGGGTGCCGGCAATCAAGATCAACATCCAGGGAAGACTGACGTAGATATGCTGCGCGCGCGTTCCCACCGCCAGCCACACAAAGACCCCGGTCGCGGCCAGCATGATGAGCACCTCCCACCAGCGCCGCTCGTGCGGATGCTCGGCCAGCGGATCATCGCCGCTCACGACTGCGGCCACAGTTCCCGAGTCCAGGCTGTAGCGCTCGCATTCGCGCTGCATCGCCTTGTTCCAGTTCTCGATCTCAGAGGGCGGCGGCTCAGCCATGCTGATGGAGACCGCGCCGGCAATCATCACCAGCGACCCGGCTATGATCAGCGCCTTGCCCGGTCCGCTCAACCCTACGAACTCCCCAAACACCAGCGCGCCCCACGCCAGCCCCCAAAGCTGATTCGTGTTCGAAAGCGGAATGCCGCGCCCGATGCCGATATACTTCGCCGCATACTGCTGGAACAGGTCGCCGATCACCCAGCAAAATCCGCCCAGAAACGGCCAGAACAGCATGGGCCGCGCGCGATGCAGCTCCGCAACCAGCGGATGCACGCCGCCATAAAACACCAGCCCCAGGGTGAACACTGTTCCCAGCTCGCCGAAGGTGAAGATCGTGACAAACGAGAGCGGGTTCATGCCGCTGATGTACGCCTTGCGGTAGGGAATGTACATCGTGCCGAACATTACTCCGGCGCCCAGCGCGGCAACAATCCCCACGATTGCCTTGCCCGATCCGCCCGCAGACTGTTGCGCCGTCGCAATCGCCAGCACCGTCGCGCCAAAAACAATTGCCGCCGCTCCGCCAATCACCTTGGCCCAGTCCTTCGGCCTCGATCCGCGCAGTTCCCGGAACAGCAGGCATCCCCACGCCAGCCCAACTAGGCTATTGGTGTTCCACAATGGAAACGCAATCGCCAGCCCCACGTTGCGCACCGCAAAGATGGTGAGCGTATTGCCCACGGCCCACAGCATGCCGCCCACCAGCGCCCACACCATCAGGTGCGGTTTCTCGCGCAAATCGGTAAGCAGGAATCCCGTGCCCTTCAGAAGTGTGGGCACTGACCACCGCGCCACAAACGCACCCATCACCATGCCCATCGAAATGAGGAACGGCGAGAACCCCTCGTTCACCAGCTTCGTGGGTGCTTCCGCACTGCCCAGCCACACAGCCGCAGCCAGCCCGCAGAACACTCCCAGCTTATGCAGGGAGAGGTTCGACCGTGTCGTCGCAGCAATGGCGTTTGAGCTCACGCGTTTCACCTCAAAGTCATCAGGAGCGTCGTTCCCAGAATGAGCACAGCAACAGGCACCCACAGATGCAGATCTGTCAGGATGCACGCAATCGCAGATCGCCTCATGCCGCAACCTCCTTCAGCCGCACTGGCCTGCGCTCATCCAGCGACTTGCGCGCCGCCAGCGCCATCACCACCGGCACGCGGCTGTCTGCGCCCGTGACCGGAATTGGCTGATCCTCGAGCACCGCCCGCGTGAACATCTCCAGCTCCAGCGCGAAGCTCTCCGTGTACCGCTGCATGAAGAAGTTCAGCGGCAGATCGCTATACACGCACTTCTCGCCACTCACCACCACCTGGTTCGGATAGCGGTTCTCGCTGGCGATCTTTCCCTTGCTGCCCAGGATCTCCACGCGCTGGTCATAGCCGAAGACCGCCTTGCGGCTGTTGTCGATCGTCCCGATCGCGCCGCTGCGAAAGTGCAGAACCACCACTGCTGTATCGAAGTCGCCCGCCTCGCGAAACCCAGGCTCGACCAGCACGCCCGCCGACGCATACACCGCTTCCACTTCCTCGCCCATTAGATAGCGCGCCATATCGAAGTCGTGAATCATCATGTCGAGAAAGATCCCGCCCGAAGGCCCGAGATACGAGAGCGGCGGCGGCGCCGGATCGCGGCTGATGATGTGCATCAAACTCGGCGTGCCGATCTCCCCGCTCGCCACCGCCTGCCGCACGCGCAAAAAATTCGAGTCGAAGCGCCGGTTGAATCCCACCTGCAGCTTCACACCCGCAGCCGCGACCGCCGCCAGCGAGCTGTCAATCTTGTCGAGGCTTAGTGAGATGGGCTTCTCGCAAAAAATATGCTTGCCCGCCTTCGCCGCCTGCGCAATCAGATCCGCATGCGTATCGGTCGATGTGCAGATGAGCACCGCTTCAATCCGCGGATCGGCAAAGATCTCTGCAGCCGACGCCGCGACCTTGGCAATATTGCAGCGGTCTGCCAGCGCCTTCGCCGCCTCGCAATTCACGTCGGTAATCGCAACAATCTCAGCCTCCGGCAGTCGGAAAGCCAGTGTCTCCGCGTGCACGCGGCCAATGCGTCCGGCCCCGATGATTCCGAAATGCAATTTCTTCGTGCTCATTGTGCCCTCAAAAAATGCAAACTCAAACTTGCTTGGGTGGGAAGCACAAACCTCAACCGCTTTCATTCAATAGACCGCGAACTTCCGTGCCCACCCTGTCGACTTTTTCTGTCGGCAGGATGGGAAAGCACAAACCTTCAAGCAAAATTCGCTTCAATCGACCGCAGATAATCCCGGTTGCGCTGCGCGCTCCCCTTCGGAGTGCCCATGCCAGGCAGCACGTCCTGTTCCACCAGCGCGTAGCCTTTGTAATCGTGTGCAGCGAGCCACCGAAGAAGAGCCGGAAAATCCACGCAGCCCTTGCCCAGCTCGCAGTACACCCCGTGCCGCATGCCCGTGAAGTAGTCCCACGCCTCCTCACGCGACCGGCGCGCAACCTTCGGCTCAATATCCTTCAGGTGGATGTACCAGATGCGCTCCTTGAATCGATCGAGCGCCGCTACCAGATCCACATCCTCGCGCCCTGTGCCGTGATAGTAGTGCCCGGTGTCGAAGACCAGCCCTAGCCGCTCCGGATCAGTGAGGTCGAGCAGCGTTGCAATCTCGTCCGGCGTCTCCACGTAACCCGCGCAATGGTGATGGAACACGGTGCGCAGCCCTGTCTCGTCATGCACCGCGCGCGCAACGCGATCCGCCCCGCCCGCAAATGTCTTCCACTCGTCTTTGCTGAGCCCCGCGCTCGGCGGAACACGCCCCGCCAGATGCGTGCGCGCCGGCTCGGTTCCGTTATCGTCAGAGAGCACCAGGAACGGCGACTGTGTCGTGGCCACCGCGGCGATCAGCTTCGCCGTCTTCACAGCCGTCGCCACGCCGGCCTCATGCGCGCCGGGATTCTTGAGCGCCACCGGCACAAACGCGCCCAGCATCACCAGATGATTCCGCTTTTCGAGCTCTTCCTTCAGCGCTGCCGGATCGGTAGGCATATACCCCCAATCGCCCAGCTCTGTTCCCGTATAACCAGTTTCGACAAGTTCGTCGAGCATCCGGTCATAAGGAACCGACTGGCTCTTGTCCTGGTTCTCCAGCGTCCCCCACGAACAGGGAGCATTGCCCACCAACAGCTGTTTCATCATTCTCCTTCCAGTCCCTGTTCCCTAGTCCCTGCCGTTAAAACTTCCTGCTCCACTCCTTAGGCCACCGCTCCACAACCACCTTCGTCTGCGTGTAGAACTCCACCGCGTGGTGGGCCTGCGCATGCAAATCGCCAAAGAAGCTTTCGCCCCATCCGCTGAACGGAAACGTCGACATCGGTGCGGCCACGCCTACGTTGATACCCACGTTGCCCGCGTTCACCTCATACCGGAAGCGCCGCGCGTTCGCGCCGTCCGTCGTAAAAATGCAGGCCATGTTGCCGTAGCTGCGTCCGTTCACCAGCGCAATTGCCTCTTCGATCGTTTGCGCGTGCATCAGGCTAAGCACCGGCCCAAAGATCTCCGTCCGCGCCGTCTCTGCATCCGGCGGCACATCGTCCAGAACCGTCGGCAGCACAAAATAGCCGTCTTCGTATCCCGAAACCTTGCGCCCGCGCCCGTCCACCAGTACTCGTGCGCCATCGTGCTCGCCCTTTGCAATCAACCCCTCGATGCGCGCTTTGCTCTCCGCCGAAATCACCGGCCCCATCTCGATCCCGGGCGCTGCGCCGTAGCCCACTTTGCGCTTCGTCGCTGTGGCGACAATCTGTTCCGTGAAGCTCGGCCGCGCTCCGCCCACTGTAATCGCTACGGAAGCTGCCAGGCAGCGCTGTCCCGCGCACCCAAACGCCGAATCAGCCAGAATGCGCGTGGTCATCTCCATATCGGCATCCGGCATCACCACGACCGGATTCTTCGCGCCTCCCTGGCACTGCGCGCGCTTTCCGTTCGCCGCAGCGCGGCTGTAGACATACTTCGCCGTCGCCGTCGAACCTACAAAGCTCACCGCGCGAATGCCCGGATGATCGAGGATCGCGTTCACCGCATCGCGGCCGCCATTCACCAGCTGAATCACGCCCGCCGGAAAGCCCGCTTCCTGAATCAGGTGAAACACCTTCTGCGACGTGATCGGCACCCGCTCCGACGGTTTCAGCAAAAAGCAGTTGCCCGCAGCTACCGCGTAGGGCAGGAACCAGAACGGAATCATGCCGGGAAAATTGAATGGAGTAATCGCCGCCACCACGCCCAGCGGCTGCCGGATCATGTGTTCGTCAATACCAGTCGCGATATCTTCGCAGTTGGTGCCCTGCATCAGCATGGGCATCGCGCACGCGGTTTCCACGTTCTCAATCGCGCGCTGTATCTCGCCTCTGCTCTCGGCCAGCGTCTTGCCGCACTCGTCGGTAATGGAGAGGGAGAGATCGTCGCGATGCTGCTCGAGTAGCGTCTTCAGCTTGAAGAGCGGCTGCACGCGATCCACCACCGGCGTGCGTCGCCATCCAGCAAATGCCCGCTCTGCAATCTCCACCGCCGCGTTCACATCGCTGGCCGTCGAAAGCGGCACCTCGGCCAGCACTTCAGCAGATGCGGGGTTAATCACACTGAGCACATGGTCGGCGGTAGAAGCGCGCCACCCGCCGTCCACAAAATTCTGCAACCGTTCCGTCATGATGCGAACCTCCTCACAAATGATACCGTTCGCGTTTGCGCGCCTCTTCATACTGCGCCCGCGCCGTGCGGACGCTTTCCATCTCTGCCACCTCGGCCACCGCAACATCCCACCACGACTCGTACCCCGGCACCCCCACGGATGTGTCCGTCTCAATCACGATCACCGAGGTCCGGTCTGCCGCCTTCGCCTCTTGCAGCGCCTGCTTCAAATCCGCGATCGTCTCCGCTTTCACCGCATGTGCGCCCAGGCTGCGCGCATTGGCCACGAAGTCTACATTCACGGCCGCGCCATCCATCAGGCCCGACGCCTCGTTCCGCGTGCGGTAGCTCGTGCCGAATCCGCACTGGCCCAGCGAGCGGCTCAGGCTGCCAATGCTCGCAAAGCCGTGGTTGTCTACCAGCACGATAATGATCTTGATGCCTTCCTGCACGGAGGTCGCAATCTCCGTCGGCATCATCAGGTAAGTGCCGTCGCCCAGGAAGACGAAGATCTCGCGGCTCGGATCGGCCAGCTTCGCCCCCAGCGCACCGGGAATCTCATACCCCATGCACGAGTAGCCATACTCCATGTGATACCCATTCGGCGAACCTGTTCGCCACAGCTTGTGCAGGTCGCCCGGATGGCTGCCCGCCGCAGAAACCAGCATGTCGCGCTCACCCGAAGCCTCCCACATCGCCCCGATCACCTCGCTCTGCGCGGGCTTGCCGGGGTGCTTCAAATGAAAAAGGCGATCAACTTCGGCACTCCACTTGGCATGGAGATCGGCGATCCGCGATGCATATTCGGCAGGCACGTGGTAATTCTCGAGCGCAGCCTGCAACTGCTCCAGCGCCACGCGCGCATCAGCCACTAGCGGAATCGCGCCTGTCTTATACGCATCGAACTCCGCTGTATTGATATTGACGAAGCGCACCTCCGGATTCTGAAACGCCGTCATCGAAGCTGAAGTAAAGTCCGAGTAGCGCGTCCCAATGCCGATCACCACATCGGCCTCGCGCGCGAGCCGGTTCGCCGCCAGCGAGCCCGTCGCGCCCATCGCGCCCACGCACTGCGGATGATCCCACTTGAGCGAGCCCTTGCCCGCCTGCGTCTCCGCCACTGGAGTCCCGGTCTTTTCTGCGAATGCCGCCAGCGCAGCCGACGCCTCGCTCATCAGCACGCCGCCGCCGGCCACAATCATCGGCTTGCGGGCCGCGCGAATCCGCGCCACCGCGCGCTCGAATGAAACTGGATCCGGCACCGGCCGGCGAATGAGCCACACGCGCTTCGCAAAAAGCTCTTCTGGATAATCGAACGCTTCCGTCTGCACATCCTGCGGCAGCGCAAGCGTCACCGCGCCGCAATCGGAAGGCGAGGTGAGTACACGCATCGCCTCCGGGAGCGCGGTGATCAACTGCTCCGGCCTGTAGATCCGGTCCCAATACCGCGACACCGGCTTGAAGCAATCATTCACGCCGATGTCCTGCGTGGCAGGCGATTCGATCTGTTGCAGCACCGGAGCCACGTTGCGCCGCGCAAAAATATCGCCCGGCAGCAGCAGCACCGGCAATCGGTTGATTGTCGCCAGCGCCGCGCCCGTGATCATATTCGTAGCGCCCGGCCCAATCGACGACGTGCATGCAAATGCACGCAGCCGGTTGCTGGCCTTCGCGAAGCCCGTAGCCATGTGCACGCCGGACTGCTCGTTGCGCACCAGGATGAACGGCAAGTCCGGATTCTGCTGCAGCGCCTGCCCGATGCCCGCCACGTTGCCGTGCCCAAAGATACCCAGCACACCGGCAAAGAATTTGTGCTCATGCCCATCGCGCTCCACGTACTGGTTCTTCAGGAACGCAAGCAGTGCCTGGGCCATGGTCATGCGCCGCGTCTTCATCCCATCTCTCCTGATTCAATAAACCACGAACTTCCGTGCCCCATCCTGTCAATTTTTTCCTGTCGACAGGGTAGGAAAGCACACCCACTCACCGCCGGATCATCGGCATCCGCGGATCCTTCTCTTTCCACGCTCCGCGCACCCACGCATAATCCGGATCATCCGAAGCCGCCAGCGACCGCGCCGACCCCGCCAGCGCGTTCAGATAATACACGTTGTATCCATGAGCCGCGGCCACTGGATGATACCCCTCGGGAATCAGCACCAGCTCGCCGTTACGCACCGTCAGTGTCTCGTCAATCCGCCGGTCGGCCGTGTACACCTTCTGCACAGCAAAGCCTTCCGGACGATCGATGCGGTAGTAGTAGATCTCTTCCAGATCCACCTCGCCCGGCGGATTGTGCACATCGTGCTTGTGCGGGGGAAAGCTCGACCAGTTGCCCGCCGGCGTAAACACCTCCACCACAATCAGCCGGTGCGCCAGAAACGACGGCGGCAGCATATCGTGGATCTGCCGCGTCGCATTCCCGCCGCCGCGAATCTCGATCCCCACCTGCTGCGGCGTCACCAACCGCGCCGGATACTCCTCCTCGGCCTTCGCGTAACAAAACGCCAGATCGCACGGCGTATTGGCGCTCACCGTGAACTCACTATGAATGGGCAGATACAGCGTGTAGGGCAGCCCCTCGAAAACCGTCTTGCGTTTGCCGAAGCTGTGCCACTCGCCGCGTGAACTCGTCACGGAACACGTGCCGCCGAGCACGACCATCGCCAGCTCTCGCTCCGCCGTTCCGCCGCTGTAGCTTTCGCCCGGCTCCAGCTTGCGCGTTTCAAACGACAGATACTCGAATCCAAAATCTTCCGTCCGGTTGCAAAAGACTTCTGGCCGGACGAGCAAATGACTCATAAGAACGAATGACTCCTTGATGGGCTGTAGGATCACGGCAAAGCTCAGCAGGGACGGAAAGAATTCACGCTTGGCCACATCCTCGGGGGAGGGTTGCACACGTGTGCAGTCAACCGCAAAAATGATCTATCGATTGAGGCCGCTCTGTCAACTCCAGAAACTCTTGTGCCGATCGCGGGTTTGAGCCAGTAAGCCGCCCGCAACCCGCCAGACCGGTAAGTCTCAGCATCTACGGAGTTACTGCCACGGGCCGAGGAGAATCGGGCCAACGCGCGTCCAATCCTCAGAACCTAACCCTGACATCCTTTTTCGGAGAGTTCCCCCCGATGACAAACTTGACGAACTGGACGAAGCCATCAATTCCTGCAATCTTCTTCCTTGCCGCACTCGCTTTGTGTAGCGCCGCCTCAGCACAGACAGACGTAGCGGCAAGCCTGTACGGAGCCTTTAGCGGCACCACCAACGGCAACGGCACGGTCCAAAGCCCTTCGAACTCCGCTGGCGGCCTGCTCGAACTGCGCCACATCGACAATCCGCTCATCGGCTACGACGTGACCTACTCCTACAACCGTGCTAACCAGACCTACAAATTCCCCGCCGGACAGCCATGCCCCACCGGCGGCTGCACTGTAGCGGCGGTTTCGGCCAATGCGCACGAGCTCACAGGTGACTGGGTCGTCTCTCTGCACGGTGCAAACCTGCGCCCCTTCGCCCTCGCAGGTGTCGGCCTGCTCTTCAATGAACCCACCGGCAACCAGAGCAATACCGCCTCGGCTACCAAGCCAGCCTTCGTCTACGGAGCCGGGATCGACTGGGGCCTGCTCCCTCACATCGGAGTGCGTTTCCAATACCGCGGCAATCTCTACAAGGCACCCAATCTGAGCCGGCTCTTCACTTCCACCGGTGCCTTCACGCACACCTCCGAGCCCATGCTCGGCGTCTACTTCCGGCTATGAGGCTGTACCGTTGGTCAGCATAGATTCGAGATTGCCTGCCAGGATCTGGCGAATCTCCGGTGGGAGAGCTTTGCAACAGGGCATCACTTTAGCTATGCCGAAGGACGCTCTGAAGAAGCTGGGCTTTAGCTCCTGAGGGATGCTCTGTCGATCAAATGCTGTCAGGGTGGTTATCGGCTCGTCGCGCTAATTAGCATCAGCGGGTCCGGCGCGATCCGGCAGCTCTGCCCTTCGGCCAGCTTCCACTTCGTGCCGTCCGCATAGCTCAGCGCAATCAGGTCGATCGTCTGCGTAGCTGAAACGCCTTCCACCACAATGTCCGCGGCCACAGAAGTGCCCGCCTGGAAAGTCATGTGGATCGTTCGCGTTGCCTGCGAAGAGCCCTTCTGCGCTTCCTCGCCCGGACGCACCTTTCGGGCGGTCAGGTCAACGGTATTTCCGGCATTCATCATCCGTGGCGTAAAGGTGAAGCCTTGCACGGCCACCGTGGCGGCAACAATCTGCTTGGAATCGCGGTCCGCGAGCACGAGATGGAGCCGCTGGCCCGTGTTCTGCGGCTGCCCCTTGCGCACCTGCATCATGTCGGCTGACGAGATCTGCGTCGCCTGCAATGAAACCGGACAGCCGCTCACGTTCGACCATGGCGTCACCGGCGCCGCCACATCCTTCAGGGTGGTTTGCGCAGAAAATGCGAAGGGAGCCAGGGAGAGAGACAGTATCGTAGCCGCGAGTCGCATAAGTCTCCTTTCAGCGGTGATCAGGAGCGCGCGTTGATTGGACGGCCGGAAGTGCCTTGGTTCCGTTGCCGATCCTGTGGTCAGCAATTCCACACACAACTTACTCCCCTCGCATCCTGGAAGCAAGCGTCTCCGCTCGAAATCCCGGGTGCCTCCAGGTGCCCGTACCCTCACTGTGTTACCGTTTGAGTACGGCGTCCGCGAGCCGGATCGGAAGGGTCTTCGCCAGTTGCGATCGGGATCGGGGGCGGCGCATTGAAGAGGAATGTCCCAGCAGCCGGAAATGCCGTCGCCAACGCTCGCTCTGAGTCCGGCTCCCCTGCCTGGGCCTGAAGGCGAGTTTGTGCCCGAAGCTTCTTCTCGTCCCCAGCCCGGAACAACAGGCGCAGCGCACACCGGGTCGCATCACCCGCAGCGTATTCCCCGCTGGCTTGAGCGCATGGAACTGTTCCTGCGCGTCATGCTGCGCATGTACATCGGCCTGGCTGTCTGCTACGCTCCGTGGTCGCATACGTTCTGGGACCAGAACCCCATCTTCCTGCAGTTTCCCAGCATTTCGGTCTTTGCCTCTCACGGCGCTGTGCGGGGAATCGTCTCCGGTCTGGGCCTTCTGAATCTCTGGATTGCGTTTCAGGACGCTCTCCGCCACCGGGATGGATAATCAGCCATGACCGATGACCGGCAAACCGTGGCAAACCGGGAACAAGCGCCCGGCAATGGAAGCGCGCCTCCGGCCGGCTCTTTCAACGCCTCAGCGGCAGAGTCGGCTGAACAGGCAGTCATCCCCCCGAACGGCGCTCCCGCACCGCTGCAAGCCGCTCCGCTCGCCTATGAAAATCCCGGCTTTCTGAACAGCGCCGACGGTCGCCTCATCCGGATCGTCTCCGAATATCTCGAGCCGCTGGCCCGCTTCCGCCGCGAGCAGATTCAGGACACCGTAGTCTTCTTCGGTTCCGCCCGCTTTCGCGGCCGCGACGAAGCCGACCACGCCCTGGAACTCCTCGACAACACCGGATCAACTCGTCCCGCGCCCACCGAGGAGCAGCCCGCCAAAGCCCCCGACATCGCCGCCGGCAAAGCCACCAATCTGCAGCGCAAACGCGCCGTCGCCGCCGTCGAGATGGCCCGCTACTACGAAGATGCCCGCCGTCTGGCCAACATGTTTACCCGCTGGGCCCAGAGCCTTCCCTCCCGCAAGCACCGCTTCGTTGTCACCTCCGGCGGGGGCCCCGGCATTATGGAAGCCGCTAACCGCGGCGCCTACGAGGCGGGCGGAAAAACCATCGGCCTGAACATCCGGCTGCCCTTCGAGCAGACACCGAACCCCTACATCACGCCCTCGCTCAACTTCGAGTTCCACTACTTCTTCATGCGCAAGCTCTGGTTCGCCTATCTGTCGAAGGCGCTGGTCGTCTTCCCCGGCGGCTTCGGCACCCTCGACGAGATGTTCGAGGTCCTCACCCTCGCGCAGACCCAGAAGCTGGCCAAAAAGATTACCGTCGTGGTCTACGGCTCAGAGTACTGGCGCAAAGTGTTGAACCTCGAAGCCCTCGTCGACTCCGGAGCCATCTCGCCCAAAGACATCGAGCTCTTCCAGTTCGCCGATACCCCCGAGCAGGCCTTCGAGATGCTGCGCCGCGGCCTCAGCGAAAACTATCTCGTCGTCGAAGCCGCTGCCGCCGAAGCACGCGCCGCGAACCGCACCGGCGAACACGAAGGCGATCTGATGGCTGGCTGGACGCTCGAGGACTTCCTCGGTCCCGAGATCGCCAAGACCCGCAAATAGCACCAGCTCCCGCGAATCATCCTGGCTCCCGAGCGACAGTGCAGACCCGCATCCCGTTACCTTAGAGCCCGCTTTCACCGCGAATCTCCGGGTTTCGCCCGCTTTTTCTCCGTAACTCTATTGATTCTTTTGTGAATTGAACGGCAATTCGCGTTCTATTAACCGCCTCTTTACCATCCTCCATGGATACTGGTTGTGGAAATCTGCAAGCCGATCGGCGATCGGATTGCTTACTTCATCGCCGATCCAAGGAGCGACGATGCCCAGTTCTTCCATCTCTTACCTGTGGAGCGATGCAGGCGCCCCGAAAGGCTTTCGCACCGGCGTCTCATTGCACAGTCACACCAACCAATCCCAGGAAACACTGGATTTTCTCGCGAACTTTGGCAATCAGTTTCCAGTGATTCGCCCCGTGCTGTCGCGCATGGAACGCACCGCCGAGCAGAAACATGGCGTGCGCATCAACTACGCCGCCAGCTACTGGACTCCACCCCTTACGCCCAAACTCGCCTTCGATCTCGAGAGCCGGCAAATCGAGAACCTGGACCTCGCGTCGATGGTTTCCATCAGCGACCACGACAGCATCCAGGCACCCATGCTGCTGCGCACCGTGCCCAGCGCCCGCCGCATTCCCGTTTCCGTCGAGTGGAGCGCGCCCTATGGCGGCGTCCAGTCCTTCCATCTCGGCGTGCACAACCTGCCCAGCGCCAAAGCCGCCCAGTGGATGCAGACCCTCCAGGAATTCACGGCCCACCCCAGCGATGCGCGGCTTACCGAGATTCTGGCCGCGCTGCACAGCGAGCCCAACGTGCTGGTCATCTTCAATCATCCTCTCTGGGACCTCTATCTCGTCGGTAAAGAGAAGCATCAGTTCCTGGTGAATGAATTCCTGCAGAAGAATGGTGCTTACATTCACGCGCTCGAGCTCAACGGCCTGCGCAACTGGGATGAGAACCGCGAGGTTCGCCGCCTCGCCCAGCGCTGGAATATGCTGCTCATCTCCGGCGGCGACCGCCACGGCGTAGAGCCGAACGCGAACATCAACCTGACCAACGCCGCCAGCTTCACCGAGTTCGTCCACGAGATCCGGCGCCAGAAGATCAGCAACGTTCTCTTCATGCCCCAGTACGCCGAGCCCTGGAAGCACCGCATCCTGCAGTCCACAATCGACGCCGTGCGCAACTATCCTGAGTTTCCCGCCGGCTCGCGTACCTGGGACGAGCGCGTCTATCATCCGGATGCGAAAGGCGTCGTCCGCCCTCTTTGCGAACTCTGGCCTCACGGCAAGGCGCCGAGAGTGTTGTCCACGATCCTCGGCATGGTGCAATTGATGGGCCGGGGCCTGGTCGCCGACGGCCTCCGCATGGCCTGGAGCGAATCGCACCAGTTGCGCCTCGCCCTGGGCGACCACGAAGGCTGAAGATATTGAGCGGAGTGAGCGCTACAAGCGCACTTAGCGAGCCGCGGAAACCGGCCCCGCTAACTCGCTGACTCGCTGGCCCGCTAACTTGCTAAACATGCCCATTCCGCCCGATCCGCCTCGCGTCGCCTACTTCCCCGATTCCTTCCACGAAGTCAACGGCGTGGCGCACACCAGCCGGCACTTCGAAGCTTTTGCGCGCCGCCGCAATCTCCCCTTTCTTTGCGTCCGCGCCGGCGACCGCGCCCAGGCGGTCGTCGAAGAGGGCAGCGTATGGACACTCGAGCTGCCGCGCAGCTTTCTTTCCTTCGCTCTGGAAAAGGATCTGCGCTTCGATCCGGCATTTCTCCGCCACATCCCTCTCATCGGCGACACGCTGGAGCGCTTCCGGCCCGATCTCATTCACGTCACGGGCCCCAGCGAACTGGGCATGCTCGGCGTCGGCCTGGCCGCTCACCTCGATCTGCCGGTGGCCGCCAGCTGGCACACCAACGTTCATGAATACCTGGCCCGACGTTCCGATTGGCTGCTCCGCTTCCTGCCCGAACACCAGTCCTCAGCAACGGCCCAGAAGATCCAGGACCTTGCCCTGGCCACCGCGGCTTTTTTCTACTCCAAAGCCCGCGTGCTCTTCGCCCCCAACCCGGAGCTCTGCGCCGAACTCACGAAACGCACCAACCGTCCCTGCTACCTGATGCCGCGTGGCGTTGAAGCTGAGATATTCAGCCCGGTAAAACGCCGCCGCTCGCCCGATGACCGCGCCCGCGTCCTCGGCTTTGTCGGCCGGTTGTCGGTGGAAAAGAACATCGCGCTCCTGGTCGAAATCGAGCGCGAACTCGAGCGCATGGGCGTTGAAAACTTCCGCTTCCTCATCGTCGGCCACGGCGGCGACGAAGCCTGGCTGCGCGAGCGGCTGCGTCGTGCGGAGTTCACCGGTGTCCTGCGTGGCGAAGCGCTCGCCACCGCTTACGCCAACATGGACCTCTTCGTCTTCCCCTCGCACACCGACACCTTCGGCAACGTCGTGCTCGAAGCACTCTCGAGCGGCGTGCCCGCCATCGTCACGCCCGACGGCGGCCCATGCACCATCGTCCGCGATCACCAGACCGGCCGCATCGCCACCGACGAAGAGTTCGCTCCCGCCATCGCCGCCATCCTCGCCGATCCGGCCCGGCACGCAGAGATGCGCGCCGCCGCCCGCACCTACGCCCTCACCGCCAGCTGGGATTCCGTCTTCGAGGGCCTTTATGCGGCCTACCAAAATATCCTTCCGCAGGCCCATCACAAAGTGAATTTCGAAGCTACAATCAGGGCCATATAAAATTCAGCGACCGCGGAGGTAGATGCACGTGCGCGGCCTTCCATCCTTTCTCCTTGCCCTGGTCCTGGTGATCGTACTCACCCTGGCCGCCTATCTGGCGCTCTACGCAACGCTCTCCGGGTCGAGTCTGCACACCCCGCTCTCCGCGCCCGACAAGATCCAGTCCATCACCGCGATTCTGGCGCTGATCTTCGGCACCAGCGCCGCCGTCGCCGGAGCCTTCGCAACCATCCAGCTCGCCAATCTCGGCCTTCGGCTCTCTGAGAGGCAGAACACTCTGGATGCGGTCAAGTTTCTCGAAGAGCGGTTCCACACGGCGACGCACCTTTACTCCAATGCGCTCTTCGCCCTCGATCGCCTTTACTCTTGCGGCCTCTCGGTTGACCGAACCATTCCGCCATTGAGCCGCGAGCACGCCATCGAGCAGATGAAAACCCTCAAGCCTGCTGAACTGGCCGCAGAGATGGGCGCGCTCAATGATGCCATCATCGAATTGATGAAGGACCTGCGCGCGATGGCAACCGACGAGTTCGCGGCCTATTGCTTTGCGGTGGGTGCCGACCGCATGCAAAGCCAGCTCCGGATGATTGGCAGCAGCCTGGCGGCTTTGGGTATCGAAGAGTCGGAAGCCAAGGTCGACCTCGAAAACATCGCCGGGTTATGTGCGCTGTTTGACATAAGCAGGCGGCGGGTACGGGATAACACCCTGTCTTCGGTGATCGAGGCGCGCACCTTCACCAACTCAGCCGATATTGCACTGTTTGGCAAGGGGTACAACAACCAATCGGTGAGGAGTCTGTTCTTTCTCGGCAATCTCATCTTCTGCCGCTCGGATGCCGTCCGGGATGGCCGAATGTTCATCGCATCGTATGGAGCCGCGATGATCCATGATCTGATCCGCGCCATGCCGACCGGCGAGGTGATTCGCGAGTGCCTGCGCGCGCAGTATCCCGAGATCGCGCCTGCCGTGGAGCGGCTCAAACAGAGCTTCCACCCCGACCAAGTCATCTCCAGCTTCGCGAAGTACGCGCTGGATAGCGCCGATAAAGTCGGCGGCCTTTATCTGCTCCTCTCCAAAGAACCTGTCTCAATAGGGAAAGAAGCGTAACCGAACCCGCGCTGAAACCTGCGTTGAAACCCGTGCCCCATCCTTTCGCCTTTTTTCTGGCGAAAGGGTGGGAAACCACAACCCACCCACAAAAGCTCTCCCGTCAGGGGGAGCGGGAAGATAGCCCAAGATGAAATCCTGGGTAAGCTCTATTCGGTTAACAAAAGCCGTCGATTTCCCCATCTTTTAGCCGGATCTCGTAACGGACGCACTCACACAACGCGTGCTCCCGAGGCAAGATCGACCGCAAACTCCATCTCCTTATCCGACCGCATCTCCCAACCCGCGCCGCGCAGCACGCCGTTCTCGATCGCGATAATCGTCACCCCTTCGTCCGATAGCTTCTTCGATTCCCATGCCTGCCCGTCCCGCCCCCAGGCAAGCACTGACCGGTTGCTCACAAACAGCAGCAGCTGTGCATCGGGTACAGCCCGCACCTCGAGCACCGGCCGGTAGGGAATCATCGTGAATCGTTCCGGCGCCGTTGTATCGATCACGTACGCATACCCTCCCGACACCGCACAGATTTTTTCTGGTTCGGGAGTAGACCACAGCCCGGTCGCCGCTGCCGGATCGCGAAACCCCAGGGCACAAGTGGCCAGAAACGGCTGCGGATCTCCCTCAGTTCGCACCAGCACTTCCAGCGCGCCGCGCTCAATTTCCTCAGCCTCGCGCGGATAGACGTAATGCCGTGCCGGCAGAATCAGCGGCCGCGCCGTGAGCACTTCAGCCTGCCAGCGGTGCGGAAAGCGCAGATCGATGATCGGAACAGGAGGAATCACTTTTGCGCATCCCACACTTGGCGAGCCCTATATCTCGGCAGCAGTTCAGGTCCCCTCACGCAAAGTGCTCCCATCCGCGCGCTCTCAACGGATGCGTACTGTCTCCCGTGCGTAGGGTAATTGCCGGTCTTTCCACTCGCCGGCGAACGATGTGCCCGATTCGCGTCACCGGAACCCCGGCAATCGCGCGCGGCAACCGGGCATTCGGTCCTGCGGTAAACAGCAACTCGTAGTCCTCGCCGCCGTGCAGCGCCTGCTCCAACGTCGCGCCCGGAGAGACTGGCAGCCCTGCAGCCTCCACTTCGGCTGCAACACCCGACTCTTCGCACAGATGATGCAGATCCGTCGAAAGCCCATCGCTGATATCCAGCGCTGCGGTAGCCAGTCCGCGGCGCATCAGCCACAGCCCTTGCCCGATCCGCGGCTGAGGATAAAGATGCGGCGCCAGCACGGCTTCCAGTTCCCTGGGAATCTTCAGCTTCCGGTCCTTCGCAGCCGAAGCCAGCTCCGCCAGCCGCGCAATCCCCACAGCCGCTCCGCCCAGGCTGCCCGTCACGTAAAGCTGGTCACCCGGCCGCGCGCCGGAACGCAGCAACGCCTTTCCTCGCAGAACCGCGCCGATCAGCACGATATCGGCGGCGGCAACTGGTGACTCGGCCAGGTCGCCTCCAGCCAGCGGCGTATTGTGCGCATCGGCCAGGGCAAGGAATCCGTCATAGAACCGGTCAATCCAGGCGGTTTTGTGTCCAGTCCGCCGAATCAATTCCTTCGGAAGCCCTAGGGAGAGAAACGCCGCAACCGGCCGCGCACCCATGGCCGCCAGATCGCTGAGTCCCCGTGCCAGCGTGCGGTGGCCAATCGCTTCCGGAGGGTGCCAGTCCAGGCGGAAGTGCCGGCCCGCGATCGAGAGGTCGGTCGTCACCGCCAGTTCTTCGCCGCCGCGCGGACGGATCAGCGCGCAGTCGTCGCCAATACCGAGCCGGACCCCGCCGGCTGCGGCCCGCGCCGTGCGGGCCCGAATCTGGCGCAGCAGTTCCAGTTCGCCCGGCTGGGCGTCATGTCGGTGGAAATCGGCTTTTGAAAGCTTCACTCCTTGAAGATAGGGCAAAGGGGTGGGTAGTAGGGGGTGTGGATGGATCAGATGCTTGACGCAGCCGAGTCCTGCGACCTCTGGAGATGCAGTACATTGCTTGATTTGAAAGGGGTTATGTGATGTGCTAAGCCCGCCCGCCAACCCGGAGAGCATTTCTTGCGTCCACCTAAGTGGAAGGTCTGGAATCGCTCCGGCAAGTGGCCAAAAGGTTGAGAGTGATCCCTAGGAAGTTTCATTGACCCCCTGAGGGGGCTCTGTTAGCCTTTGATAAAGTTCTCGCATCCGCGCCCCTGGGCGTATGTGCTCTACTGATTGATCGCAGATGCTTCGCGCCTCTGTGCAATCGCTGTTGCCGCGGAACACATCAAACCGAGCCCGTGATCACTGTCACTGACCGGTTTGCCCCATGACCGGTGAAGTCATAACACCGGCAAAATACGCAGAATCAAAGGACAGGCATGATGCTGGGCAAGCGCTATTACATTCTTTTTGTCGCCCGGGACGAAGAGGGACGGATTCGCAAAATTCCCTTGCCACTCCACTATGCCTATGGATTTGTGGCTGCAGCAATCGTCGGGGCCTTCACGATCGTCGGTCTTGCCGGTTCTTACACTCGGATGCTGGTAAAGACTGAAAGTTACAACCAGGTGCGCCAGGAGCGCGAGACGCTGCGCAAGGACTACAAGCAGATGGCGCAGATCGCGCATGACCGCAGCGTCCAGGTCGCTTCACTCGGAGCATTGGCCAACGAGGTCACCGCGCTCTACGGACTGCGGCAGAACCGGCTCGCTGCCGCGGCCAAAACCGAGCCCGCCAGCGCGGCCTCCGCGCCCACGCCGGCCAGCCTCGGGCAAGCCGACGAATTGAGCCAGCAGCAGATCAATAACTCCATCGATCAGCTCTATGCCTTGCGCTCCGAAGCGCTTTCGGGCCGCGTCTCTCGCGCGCTGGAAGACGGGCTAACGCCTGGGTTCGGCGGCGATTGGACTGTTCTGGCCGACGCGCCGTCTCTCTGGCCGATCGAAGGCCGCATCGCTTCCAGCTTCGGCGAACGTGAGGACCCATTCAACGGTGAGGGTGCATTCCATTCCGGCATCGATATCGACGCGCCCTTCGGCACGCCTGTGCGCGCCGCGGCGGACGGCGATGTCGCCGACGCGTCCATGGTGTCAGGCTATGGCCGCGAAGTGGTGCTCGATCACGGCCACGACGTGCACACGATCTACGCGCACATGTCCTCTTTCGCCGTCTTCCCCGGGCAGCATGTGAGCCGCGGCCAGGTAATTGGTTACGTGGGCCAGTCGGGCCGCGCAACCGGCCCGCACCTGCACTATGAAGTCCGCGTGCACAATGTGCCTGTCAATCCCTATAAGTATCTGCGCACAACCTACGAGCAGGCGACACGGAACGACGGAACCGAATCCCTAAGAGGCGGCCAATAGATTCCTCTCATTTCATCTGGCAGCGAAAAACGGCCCCGCGTGGGGCCGTTTTTATTTCCGGTTGACGCGGTTCAACGCAGCACTGGGACGCCTTAGTTTGCCCCGGCGCCGGCCGGCTGCTGCGGTTGCGTGGGCGAAGGATTCTCGCCTTCTGCCAGTTTGGCGAGAAAGTTCGCCGGCAACGTGGCCGTGATGACCACGCGATCGCGATGCTGTGTGACAGCAGCAGTCTTGAGCAGCAGTTTGAGGCCGTTGTTGG
Organism: Occallatibacter sp.; assembly: GCA_035508375.1. Taxonomy (GTDB): domain Bacteria; phylum Acidobacteriota; class Terriglobia; order Terriglobales; family Acidobacteriaceae; genus Telmatobacter. The sequence continues at coordinate 36,910 of DATJNF010000064.1, forward strand.
CCGCGTTATCGCCCAGCCGCGTGGTAAACCCGCGGGCAACGGTGACCAGCGTTGCCAGATCAGCGGCCTGACTGGCCGCCGCAGCGTCGTTCGGAGCGATCTCTTCCACCTTCACGTGCAGCGCGCCGAGCGAACCCGGAACGGGCAGAGCCGGCGACAGGCTGGCAATGATGGTTGAGTCGGGCTGCAGAGGCAGCGAGAAGCCGAAGATGCGAATCGCCCCGCTCTCTGAGAACGGAAGCCCGATCTGGCCCACGCCCCAGACCAGCGAAAGCAGCGGCACATCGTGATAGTGCTGCTCGAGCAGGGAAGAGCCCGAGAAGGGAAGCGCCGCGGCGCGATGCCGGTCGATGATCGAGTGGATCTGCTCGGGCGTGGGAAAGTTCGAGACCGCCACCATGTCGTAGCCGATCTGCGCCACGCGCACGGTGCGGTTTTCCGACGCAATGCTGTAGACTGTCTTTCCCGCGTAGGACTCACGCGCCTCGGCGTGGGCCTCGAGCCACGCATTGAGGCGTTTGCCCGTCAGCTTGCCCACCAGCACCATCGAGTAAGATACGGGGCCGTTGGGGCCGTTGGGATCGGGCATGCGGTGCAGCGCCACCGCCACCTGGTCCAGATCGGTCTCCCAGTCGATGCCGGTCGCGTCCACAAACTGCTGGTACTCGGGCACACGCTGCGGCGGTTTCCATTCCTTGCGGAAGAAGACGCGGATCGGCTTAAGGTTGAAGTAGAGGATGCCGTCCGACTCCGGCAGAAGCCGTGCCGCCTCCGGCGGCGCCTTGGAGCGCAGAAAGATGGCCACGGCCAGCAAAGCCAGGACCGCAGCCACAACCAGAAGCGTTGTGCGTGTGCGTCGGTGCATGCTTGGCGGTCAGAAGGCCGCCAAGAATTACCCTAACACTTACGCGCGCGCTTTTAGGCGAAAGCAGACTCTCGAAGATATCGAGAGACCTTCAGCGAACGTCAGTTTTTGACTGTCATTGCATCCGAATCGACTGCCTTCTTTCCAGTGACACCCTCAAGCCCAGCGAGCAGGCCGCGGTAGTCGCTCTTATCAGCCTGGAACGCCAATCCGCCCTTTTGACCACCGTTGTCCCAGGTGAGACCGACGAAGTGTTTCTTCGATTTTGATAAAGCCAGTAGCGCTCCAATGCCGAACGAAACCACCGCGGCACCAATTGCCGCGCCCACTCTCCGATGAACGTCTTGTCCGTAGCTGATTTCCGTCACGGAAGCGGCAGGCACAACCGTAATCTCTGTTTTGTCCTTCATGATTCGGATGTTGCTGCCATCGATGTACAGTTTCATGCCGATCCCTGCTTTTGCGTTTGGCAGAGATCCTCCGTCGTAGATGATTTTGTATCCGTTATCCGTAGCGAAAATGCTGACCGGAAAAAGGAGACAAAGCAAAAGCACAAGCGACTTCTTCATGGTGGCCCTTTCAGTCCTGATTAGTTACGTTTACGTTCATAACCAAGAGCAGTTTTTGGGGGAAACCGAATCATCTACCGTAACCGCAGATCACGCAAGCACCAATTAGGTGATTGACGTCACGACTCAGGTATGTGGCCGTTTGGATACGTGCTCGTGCGCTGAATCACTCTTCTTTGATAGAGGGGTTGGCTGCACTTTCACTGGCTCGGCGCCCGCGAACTGGGGTAGACTCGTACCACTTCAAAGTGTGGGCCCTTTTCCGCGGTAATTTCTCCAACCCCGAGGAGGCCTTTATGGCATCGGAGACCGGTCAGCGCGTCGGCGACTATGAGGTCCTGGCGCTTCTTGGTTCGGGCGGCATGGGCCGCGTCTACAAAGTGCGCAGCGTGATCTCAGGCCGCGAAGAAGCGATGAAGATCCTGCTGCCGGACTTCGCTTCGGAGCCCGAGCTCGCGGCTCGCTTCATGGCCGAGATCCGCACGCTTGCCGGCCTTGACCACCCCAACATCACGCAGCTGCGCACAGCTACTCAGATCCAGAACCAGTTTGTGATGGTGATGGAGTTCGTCGAGGGAACAACGCTCGACAAGCTCTCCACGCAACTGCACCTCGACCAGATTCTCGACTACTCCATGCAGGTGCTTGCTGCCCTGAGCTACGCCCACGGCAAAGGCGTGACCCATCGCGACATCAAGCCGGCCAATATCATGATCACCACGCACGGCGTGGTGAAGCTGATGGACTTCGGCATCGCCAAGTCCACCACCGACCTGAATCTCACGCGACCCGGCACAACGATGGGCTCTATCTACTACATGTCACCGGAACAGGTCCGCGGCGGCACGGTCGATGGCCGCACCGACATCTATTCTTTCGGCGTAACGCTGTACGAGATGCTCACCGGCCGCAAGCCCTTCCAGTCCGAAACTTCCTACAGTGTCTTGAACGCGCAGCTGAACGAGGCGCCCACCCCGCCCGCGCAATGGAATCCCGCGCTCTCGCCGCAGTTGAACGACATCGTTCTGCGCGCGATGGCCAAAGATCCGGCACAGCGTTTCCAGACCGCAGAAGAGTTTCGCACCGCGCTCAAGGCTGTACGGGAGCATGCGGCTGCGCCGGCTCCAGCATTCGCGCCGATGCCGGTCGCCGCACCGCCGCCAAGCTACGCCCAGGCCACGCAGCCCATTTCCACCGGACCCCAGCCCTTTCAGCAGACAGTCCTGGAATCTACGCCTGTACCGACAGCCTCGCGCAGCCAGGGATTCACGCCCGTTCCCGCAGCCGCCGCGCCGCCGCCCGCAGCCAAGAGTCATCGTGGCTTGTGGATCGGGCTCGGCGCACTGGCCGCGGTCCTCGCAATCGTTGCTGCAGCCACCGTGCTGCCGCGCTTTTTCCCCACCCACGCCGGGCAGCAGAAGGCCGCCGCATCGTCCGCAAACACGCAGACGGCCTCGACCACGCCTGCTCCAGGCAATCCCGCCGCGCCGAGCGCGCCCAGCGTGCAGCCGGTTGTGGCAACGCCGCCACCGACTACGCCCGCGCCCAGCCCCACTTCGGCAAAGCCGAGTCCGTCGATCAAGACTGTCTCGTCCAACAGTGTGCCCCCGCCGATGAAGCCGGTCATTGAGACACCCGTAAATTCGGTAGACCGGGAGCCCGCTGTGCACAACGAGCCGCCCGCGCCCGCAGGTCCGACGCCTGAAGAGATCCGGCACGCCCGCGACCGCTTCATGGATCTCGATGCCCGTGCCGAGACGGTGCGGGGCCAGATTGAGACGCTTCGCCGCCAGCAGCAGGCGCAGGGCTACGACATGCGGGGAGACATGCTGGGAGCGATGAACCGGATGAACAACGCTCTGCGCGAAGCGGATCGGGCGATTAACGACCGCAACCTCGACGTCGCCAGGGACTACATGGATCGCGCGAACGAGGATCTCCACAGACTGGAGACATTCCTGGGCAGGTGATCGAAATCGATCCTCAAAAAGCAATGCCCGCCGCAACTGCGACGGGCATTTTTCTTGGTTCATCACCGCGGCTCATTGCGTGGTCGTCTTGATCACATCGCCAATCTTGAAGCCTGTTCCTGAAACCGGAATGCAAACCGCAGAGACATCGTCCACGTCAGTCGCTTTAATCACGCCGACTGTCGTCGTCAGTTTGCGCAGCGTAGCGCCGGTCGTGGGATCCTTGATCTCTTTGGTCACGCGCAGAACGTTGAACTGATCACCCACCTTCACGCCTGCCTTGGAGCCGACGTTCAGAATCACCTGGCCGCCGTCCACCGAAGCCACTACACCTTCCACGACGATGGTGCGCACCGGCACTTTGCCGGATTGCGAATCCAGATTGGTGGCCAGCTGTTCCACGGCCGTTTTTGTGGCTTCGCCGATGATGGTCTGCTGAAAGTCGCTGGAACCGAAGTCCGCGCCGCCTGCGCCGAATCCATGCCAGTTGCCGCCGCCGCCCAGCAGGTTCGTGCTGGAGCGGCTGGATTGGCCAGTGCCATCGGCGACCGCCATAATCTCGCCCGTGTCGATGTTGATGACGCGCGCTGTAATGGACACATTGGCCTTTGAATTAGAGTGCCCAACCTTACCCAGGCCGAACCCGCCCCAGTTGCCTCCCGCTCCGCCAAGTCCGGTGTGCTTGGTCTCATTGCCAAACTCGGTGATAGTGCCCACCACGATGGCGTCCACGCCGAGCAGTTTGCCGATCTTTGCTGCGCTGTTGGGGTCGGCGCGGTTCGAGTTGGAGAAATTCTGCTCGTTCAGAACCTTATCCAGAGCCGAGCGCTCGATCACCGAGTAATTGCCGTCTTTCACCATGTCGGTTACCAGCAGATTCGTGATGCCCTTGCCTACATCCACGTTGGTGCCGAAGACAGCGGCGGTGGTCGTCTGCACCGTCCCGTAGTCGAAGTCCATCACGGCGATGCGAGGTTTTCGGGCTGAAGTGGTTTGCGAATGTAAGGGGACGGCGAGGCCTCCTGCGAGGAGCACCAGCCCGACCACACAGGTGGGGAAAGACGTGCCTAATTTCATAGGGCATCCTTAAGGAGTAAAGTTTGTCTCCAAAGGTTCCCCCGGTTGATTGTTGCTGTCAAGCAAATTTTCCTGGAACGCCCGCACCGTCGGCGCTTCTGTTTGCTCCACTTCGGGCGGTATGCTAACCTTAATTTCTGTGCCGTAGATGTGCGGAGCGGCGGTGTGTCCGTACGTTTTTCGGGGATCCGGAGTGGTTTCCGGGTGGGTATTGAGCTGGCGTAGCTCAGCTGGTAGAGCATCTGATTTGTAATCAGAGGGTCGGGGGTTCAAATCCCTTCGCCAGCTCCACAAGGAGTAGACCGGAACGGTTCCCGAAACGGCTAGGTAGTGAGTTCGACCGGCGAGCGGTATTGAGGCGCCGGGCCTGTCCTTCGCGGTGCTCCCACTTCAGGTGCAGGCTCCGAAAGGCCGGAGGTTCTCCGGAAGAGGCCTAATGCGCTGAGGATCTTTCCATCGAGGCGCAGGCGAATAGGGTTTTGAATCTGAAGAGCTGGTGTTGCTCTTCGGATGGTGGCATCGGTCCTCAGCAAGCGAATGTTGCTGGTTGAGGTGATCGTGCACAGGTGGCCGAGTGGTTAATGGCAGCAGACTGTAAATCTGCCGCTCCTTGGAGCTACGGAGGTTCGAATCCTCCCCTGTGCACCAGTAGTTTCAAGGAGCTGGCAATGCGCGAAGAGCCGCAGATGGAAGCGGGCTCCGGTAGGGAAGCGCTGGCTGGCTCTGGCAAGAGCGGTTTGCGTTCGGGTTCCGATCTCGAGAGGCGGTTTTGGCTGGCTCTCGCGATGTACGCGGTTTTGGCAGCGTTGGTGTGGTTCACCATGGACGCGGGCAAGGTGGACGTCCTGGGCAAGCCGGTGGAGTTGAGGCTGGTTCCTCTCATCATCATCGGCGGTCTCGCGTTGCGCACGGTGTTGGCCCGTCAGGCGGAGAAGTTTCGCCGCGATGGGGAGAAAAGCAGCTCTTAGCCCTCAGCTATCAGCTCTCAGCCTTTGCAATGGCAGTTCGGGCCGATGTGGCTTACGCCTGCAGGACAAAGCTGAAAGCGGACGACTGAAAGCTGTGAGCCAGGTTTCACGAGCTGATGTAGCTCAGTTGGTAGAGCACTCCCTTGGTAAGGGAGAGGTCACCGGTTCAATCCCGGTCATCAGCTCCAGAAATTGAAAGGCAGTTCACAGTTCTCAAGTTCGTAGTTCTCAGATCCCGCGACGGGCAAGAGCAAACTGTGAACTGTCGGCTGTGAACTGATAGCTGTTTTTGGGCGGGAGTAACTCAGTGGTAGAGTCACAGCCTTCCAAGCTGTTGGTCGCGGGTTCGATCCCCGTCTCCCGCTCCAGATTCTGAGAAGGCCGGTCCGAGGGTAGGAAAAATGTTCGATCAGGCAGCGATTGCCGTCCAGGATGAAAAGGGCTACGCGCAGCTTCATGCGCAGATGGATGCGGTCTTCGATGCTCATGACGTAGAAGTCTTTCTGAACCGCGTGATCAAGTCCAGGCTGCGGATTCGCGATTTCGAGAGCGTCCTGCGCCGCGGTCTGCTGGGCAGGGAAGCTCCCGCGCTCTACGACGCTCTGCCCCTCTCGGACCAGGGTTTGACCCGCGAGCGGTATCTGCGGCTGGTGGAAAAAGTGCCGGTGGAACTGCGGCAGCGGTATTTCAAGGCGTACGCGTACTACTGAGGTTTTGTGCTTCCGGCTTTGCCAGGAGCGAGATGAAAAAGTCCAACGGAAGGAACTGAGGCATGGCGAAGGAGAAATTTGATCGTTCGAAGCCGCACGTGAACGTGGGCACGATCGGACATATTGATCACGGCAAGACGACGTTGACGGCGGCAATCACGAAGGTGCTGTCGAAGCACAACCCGAAGATCCAGTTCCGTTCG
>DATJNF010000065.1:0-24633 GCA_035508375.1 Occallatibacter sp.
CTTGGCCACCGTCACGCCGTCCTTGGTGATGGTGGGCGAGCCAAACTTCTTCTCGATCACGACGTTGCGCCCCTTGGGGCCGAGCGTCGCCTTCACAGCGTCCGCCAGCGTGTTCACGCCGCGCAGAATCGCCTGACGGGAGTCCTCACCGTGCAGAATTTGCTTTGCCATGCCTGATTCTCCTAGTTCCTAATGCTTAGTTCTTAGTTTTTCGCTAACTCGCAAACACGTCCGCAACGCGGACGGCTAACTTGCTAACTCGCTACTTCTTCACGATGCCGAGGACTTCTTCCTCGCGCATGATCAGGAACTCCTCACCGTCGATCTTGATCTCGGTGCCGGAGTACTTGCCGAAAAGAATGCGGTCGCCTGCCTTCACATCGAGGGGAAACACTTTGCCCTCGTCGTTCGATTTGCCCTTGCCCACGGAGATCACTTCACCCTCCTGGGGCTTCTCCTTGGCGCTGTCGGGGATAATGATGCCGCCGCGGACGGTCTCAGTCTCTTCCAGCCGGCGGACCAGGATGCGGTCATGGAGCGGGGTGAAAGTCGTTGTTACAGACGTTGCTGCCATTGCTCTGCTTCTCCTTCGCGCGGAACGGGTTGAGCCCGGGCCGCGGATTTAAGGTGGATGATCTATGCCTGGAATTCCGCGGAGCGCTGCCCCGCGCCGGCTGGTGAAGAACCCTGTCCAGGCGAAGCAATCGCCTGCGTTCTAGCACTCTCGCCGTCCAATTGCTAAAATAGGTAAGTAACCCTGAACTTGTCAAGGCCCTCCAAGAAGAAACTTGAGCCTTGCTCGCTCAGAAAGTCTGCGTTTTATCAAAAAATAACCTGAATTCCATCCGGTCCCAGCTGACCTCCGCCTCTCTCTGCCGGCTTTGGGCTGCGGCACACCTTTCTGCGGCCGCTGGAAAAAGCATTACAATGAGAACCATGTTTCGCCGTACCTTTCTCCGTTGCAGCCTTCTGCTCGTCCTTTCCAGCTTCGCTGTCGCCTCCCTGACCGCGCAGGATAACGATTCCAACAAGTGGACCCGCAAATACAAGACTCCGCCCCAGTCCTCGCGGATTGAAGTCACCATCCTGAAGGATTTCAACGGCAAGCCCATCGAGAATGCCGCGGTGATCTTCCACCCGATCGAGGGTGATAGGGACAAGGGCTCGCTGGAGCTGAAGACCAACGAAGACGGCAAGGCCATCATCGACGTGATTCCCATCGGCGACACGGTGCGCCTGCAGGTGATCGCCAACGGCTATCAGACCTACGGCCAGGACTACAAGATCGACAAAGCCGAGATGTCGATGGAGATCCGCATGAAGCGGCCGGGCTCGCAGTACTCCATCTACAAGAACAACCACGCCTCCAATTCTGGCGGCAGCTCGGGTTCCGGCGATAAAGCCGCCCCATCGAAAGACTCCGCGCCACCAGCTCAAAGCGACAAAGGCTCCGGTTCGTCCAGCCAGAATGACCAGCAATCCGGCCAGAACGAGAGCCAGGATAAGAAGCAAGCCCAGCCGCAGCCCCAGTAAACACCCGTTAATCGCCCAATGCGTCACCGCGGATGGCGGGCTTTGTAACAGAGCACGACTTCAGTCGCGCTGAAAACGCAACAGAATCAGTGTCCGGCTTCAGCCGCTGCAGGTTTACGGTCGATTACGATCTCTTCGAAATATCCCTGGCGCTCGCAGGGACACGGCGGGAGGCAGGGGTTTCAAGCCCCGCATGCTGTCGGCACAAACCGAAGAGGGGCTTTAGCACTGGAATCCCTGCGAACCGCTAGTATCTCTTCATGCAGACACTCCCGCTCAGCGGCAAATCTGCCCTTGTCACCGGAGGAGCCCGCCGCATCGGCCGCGCCATTGCGCTTGCGCTGGCCCGCGCCGGCGCCGATGTGGCCATCACCCACCGGACTTCCCGAGTTGAGGCTCAGCAAACCACAGAGGCCCTTCAATCGGCGGGCGTCCGCGCACTCGCGGTCGAATGCGATGTCCGTTCTGAAGCATCGGTGCAGCAGGCTATCGTCGCCACCACCGCCACCTTCGGCCGTCTTGATGTGCTCGTGAACAACGCCGCCGTCTTTGAGACCGCTCCGCTCGAATCCCTTACCACCTCTCAATGGGACGCTGTCTTCGAAACCAATACCCGCGGCCCGTTTCTCGTGGCCCGCGAAGCGCTACCGCATCTCCGCGCCACGCAGGGGCGGATCATCAACATCGGGTCGCTCGGCGGCATGCACGCCTGGGCAACGCACGCGCACTACTCGAGCTCAAAAGCCGCCCTGCACATGCTCACCCAGGCCATGGCCAAGGCCTTCGCTCCCGAGGTCAGTGTGAACTGCGTAGCGCCCGGCTGGATCGAGCTGGAAGACCGCAGGGAAGATGAATCAAAGAGCGCCGCGCGCTTCGCCGCGCGCACGCCCATGGCCCGTAATGGCTCTGCCGAGGATGTAGCGCAGGCCGTCCTCTTTTTCGCCGCAGGCCCGCACTTCGTCACCGGCCAGATTCTATCGGTCGACGGCGGACTGGGACTCTCATAGGCGGCATCAACGCAGACCCGGCAGCTTGCAAGAAGATGCTTTGAGAGGGCTTTGTAACAGGGTATGACTTTCAGTCATGCCGATGAGGCCGCAAGAGTCGATGTGGGGCTTCAGCCCTGCGGGATATCTCTTCTCAATCCGTCGAAACTTAGCTGGCCCAAACCGCCCTACCGCACCGCCAGCGCCTCGACCATCGACGCGAAGATCTTCCACCCATCCGCCGAGCCCAGCAGCTGCTCGCTTGACCGGTCCGGATGCGGCATCATGCCGAGCACATTGCGCTTCTCGTTCAATATCCCGGCGATGTTGCTCAGCGAGCCATTCGGATTCGCCGCCGCACTAATCTCTCCGCCCGGCGTGCAGTAACGGAACGCGATGCGATCCTCTGCTTCCAGCCGCCGCAGCTCCCCCGGCTCACAGAAGTAGTTCCCTTCCATGTGCCCGATGGGGATCTGCAGCACTTCGCCCTTCTCGAGCTGGTTGGTGAACGCGCTGTTCGTCGTCTCTGTGCGCAGATGCACCTGCTTGCAGATGTACTTCAGCCCCGCATTGCGCATCAGCGCACCGGGCAGCAGTCCCGCCTCGGTGAGGATCTGGATGCCGTTGCAGATGCCCAGAACCAGCCCTCCGCCGGCAGCAAACCGCTTCACCGACTCCATCACCGGCGAAAACCGCGCGATCGCGCCGGTACGCAGGTAATCGCCGTACGCAAACCCACCCGGAATCAGCACCGCATCGACGCCCTGCAGGTCTTGCGAGTCATGCCAGAGCAACGCAACCGGTTGATGAGCAATCTCGGCGATTACGTTGTAGGTATCGTGATCGCAATTCGAGCCAGGAAAGACAGCAACGCCAAACTTCATATCTTCAGGGTATCAGTTTTGCAGGAAACGCTGGAATGGCCCCTTCCACTCGGTCGAACTGATTCTATGATGAAAATGCGGTGTGGATCACACGAAACCCGTGTACACTGACCTCGTATGAAAAACATCACCTTGAGCGCCGACGAAGATCTGATTGAGAAAGCGCGCACCGTTGCCCATGCGCAGCGCCGGACCCTGAATGCAGCGTTTCGTGATTGGCTCGCCCAATTCGCGGCAAGCGAGGGAGACGCGCAGAGCTTCGACGCATTGATGCGTCGCATGCGCCACGTGGATGCAGGCAGGCACTTCACGCGGGAAGAATTGAATGAACGATAGGTTTTTCCTGGATACCAACATCTTCGTGTATTCCTTCGACCGTAGCGCGTCTGCAAAAGCGAAGAAAGCAGAACAGCTCATTCGCAAAGCACTGACAACGAAAAAAGGCATCGTCAGCTACCAGGTGGTGCAGGAGTTTTTCAACGTAGCTCTGAAGCGATTTTCGCATCCGATGCACTTGGCCGATGCGGAGCAATATCTGACCACGGTAATCCGCCCGCTGCTCGGCGTACATTCGTCCCCAGCTCTATATGGTGAAGCTTTACGTATGCAAAGTACCAGAAAGTTATCGTGGTATGACGCATTGATTGTGTCTTCCGCAATTCAGGCGAATTGCGACGTGATCTATACCGAAGATCTCCAGAATGAGCAAAAATTCGGAACTCTTCAGGTGAAGAATCCCTTTATCTAAAAGGCAATGGTACTCTGCCGCGAGTCCCGCTGTTCCTATGGATATTTCTTGGATCTGATGCGCTGATTCTGCCGACGATCGCATTTAGTTTCCTGAAGCGAGCGCTTCGAGCAAAGGTCATCTGGTCTTACGATTCAATTCAGCTCGTTGGCAGAAGAGGGCACCAACTGCTTCGAATCGACAGCATTGTCGGCAGGAAGAGTGTTCGCGAGGAGCGAGGTTGGAACGTCGAGCTCATTTCAAAAGATCGCGATGCAGAGAGGTTCGTGCTGCCTATGGAATGGGTCCTGCCCTTTGACGCAGATTTTAAAAGCTGGATACGCACCATTCCTGAAGTGGACGCCAAGCCTAAGATGAAGGGAGGACCAAAATAGCAAACATTAGACAAGCAGGTCGCGCTCACTACCAGGAACCGCAGCGATTGGACAACGAATCAGGCGCTCGCAATTGTTGCGCTTTCTTCCGCTAGCCTCGGTTCCGCGATCTTCCGCACCGCCCACCCGGCGATCAGCAGGCTGGGAGCCTGCACCTCTGCAGCCGTCGCGCCCAGCTCACCCAGCGTCGTGTGCACCAAACTCTGGTCAGCCTGCGCGGCACGTGCGATTACCGCGCACGGCAGATCGGCGGGCAAACCTTCGGCCATCCATTGCTCGGCCAGCAGCGTCAGATCACGGCCTGGCATGTAGACTACGCGGGTTGCGTCTTCCAGCGCCGGCAACGCCGCGCGGTTGTGCGACTGCGCGTGATGCCCCGTCGAAAAGATCACATTCGAAGCCCAGTTGCGGTCGGTGAGCGAGCACCCAATCGCCGCCGCTGCCGCGAACGCCGCCGACACACCGGGGACAATCTCGTACGGCACATCGGCCTCAGCCAGCGCAGCCATCTCTTCCGCTGCCCTGCCAAACAGCAGTGGGTCGCCGCTCTTGAGCCGCACCACACTGAGCCCTGCACGCGCATGCTCCACCATCAGGGCGTTGATCTCTCCCTGCGTGATGGACTTCGTGCCGCACCGCTTGCCAACGTTCACAACAACTGCCTGGGGGAGGGCCAATTCAAGGATTGCCGCAGGAACAAGGTCATCGTGTAGAATCACGTCGGCCTTTTCGATCAGCCGCACCGCCTTCACGGTAAGCAGCTCGGGATCACCAGGCCCCGCACCGACGAGATAGACCGTGCCTGCGACCGCAGCTTCCCTGCCTCTGCGCGCTAAGTCCCTGGTCGCACAAAGAGCCGAATCGCAAATCCTGCGATGTGCTAATTCGTGCAGTAGCAACCGGCGCTCCTCGCTCCGTGGATGGGTCGCGAGCACCTCGCGCCGCAGATCCCCGAGCTCCGCGAGCCATGGGCCTAAATCTTGCGGCAATTGCTCGTCAATCTCCCGCCGCAGCCGTTGTGCCACTGCCGGGCTCTCCCCCGCCGTCGAGATGGCGATCTGCAGATCGCCCCGGCTCACTACTGAGCCGAAGAAAAAGTCGCAGTTCGGGATGTCGTCTACGCTGTTACACGGTATCCCGCGCTCCAGCGCAGCCTGATATACCGCCGCATTCACTTCCGCGGAGTCTGTCGCCGCAATCACGATAAAGTGCCCGTCGAGATCCGCGGGCTCAAACGGCTTCTGCGTCCAGACGAGCTTGCCTTCGCGCGCCAGCTGCTGCACTTCTGCGCGCGCCTCAGGCGCCACCACGCGTAGCTTCACGCCGGTCTTGAGCAGCGAGCCGATCTTCTCCAGCGCAACCGTACCCGCGCCGACCAGCAGGCCCGGCCGGCCCTCGAGGTTCAGAAAAATCGGCAATAAGCTCATTGCGTAGTCCTCGCCCTATGTTCGATCAGAACCGACAAAGAACCCGTAAAGTTGGTTCCAAAAATCTTGGTTTTTGCACATTTAGGCCTGATCTAAATCGTGAGCGCGCCGGAGACTTGCCGGAAACCAGGCCTTTTGGCACCCCCAACGATGCTGCAGCGCGGCCAAAGCAAACCTTCAGGACCGGTAGCTCTACTCCCTATTCCCTAGTTCCTAGTCCCTATCCTTCTCACTCTGCCACGCCGTGCGGCACCGGCGCGGTGGGCAAATCGCGTTCGACACCGGCCAACACTTCGCCGGAAAGTTGAGCGCGCAGCTCATCGTCGGTATGGCGCGCAAACCAGGCACGCAGGCTCTCGCTCTCGCCGCGCCGAGACAGATACTCCCGCAGCAGCCGCTCGATCGCCTCCGGCACCTGCGCCGCCGGGGCACGGTATCCCACGGTACGCGCGATACCCGCGTGTTCTCCTACTGCGCCGCCCAGGCAGAAATAATAGGCATCAGTCAGCTTGCCCTCATGCTTGATCTTCTTGCCTTCAAGGCCTATATCGGCAATCCAGTGCTGGCCGCAGCCATTGGGGCAGCCGGTTACGTGCAGTTTCAGCTGCTGGTCGAACTGTGGCAGCCGCTCCTCGAGTTCGCCCACCAGCCAGCGCGTAAAGCCCTTGGTCTCTGAGATCGCCAGCTTGCAAAACTCCGTGCCCGTGCAGGCAATGGCTCCGCGCCAGAACATCGAGCCTTCTACTTGCAGCCCAATATGACCCAGTTCCTTCGCCAGTTCGTTCGCCTTTTGCTTCGGCACGTCCACAATCACGAGATTCTGCGAGATGGTGCAGCGCAGCGATCCGCTGCCGAACCGCTCCGCCAGTTCGGCTGCCTGCTCCAGCTGCTCGCCGGTCAGCCGGCCGCGCGACACGGATGCGCCCACGTAGCAAAGCCCGGGCTGCTTCTGCGGATGAATCCCAGCATGATCCCGCAAAACCTCATCCGGTACGTTCTCTGCCACACCGGCATCGAGCTTATAGCCCAGCCTGCTGTTCAACTCGTCAAGAAAGCTCTCCGCAGTCCAGCCCTCGCGCAGGAAAAGATACTTCAACCGCGCCCGGTCGCGGCTTTCGCGCAGCACCTGCTGGTCGCGGAAGATCTCTGCCACGGCACGCACCACCTCGACGGCTTGATCCGGCGGCACAAAGGCATCCAGCTTCACAGCCAGGAAGGGCTCTTTCGACAGGCCGCCACCCACGCGCAGCGAGTAGCCCACTTCATTGCCGCGCTTCACAGCCGTCAAAGCAACATCATTGATCTCGGGATAATTGCACCAGGACCGGCAGCCGCTCGCCGAGATCTTGAACTTGCGCGGCAGGTTGTAGAAGTCGGTATTCCCTTTCAGCTCGCGGGCGATAGCGAAAGCAACGGGCGAGGCATCGATCAGCTCGTCGGCGGCTACGCCGGCCAGCGGGCAGCCCGTCACATTGCGCACCACGTCGCCGCAGGCGCCCTTCGGCGAGAGCCCGATCTTGTCCAGCGCATCCACAATCTCCGGCAGCGATTCAATGGTCAGCCAGTGCAGCTGGATGTTCTGCCGCGTCGTGATATCGGCGAGGTTGCGGCCGTGCTGGCGCGCGATCTGGGCGATGGTGCGGAGCTGGCTCGCCGAAACGATTCCGTTCGGAATGCCGACGCGCAGCATGAAGTACTCGGAGGCCAGTCCCTCGCCGCCCTTGCCGCCGGTCGCGCCCACGCCGTCGCCTTGCGTGTACACGCCCCACCACTTGAAGTAGGCCGACGCCCATTCCGGCACCACACTGCTGCGGCCGGTGCGGGCAAAGGCACGCACTTCATCAAAGGCTTCCCAGGGATTCTTTTCGCGCTTCAGGCGCTCCATCTTCTGAGCTTTGGTCTCTTTCACTGGAACAGCTTCGGCCATCATTCCCCTTTTTCGTGCCAGAAATACAAAACCCGCGGCAGTCGAGATTCGCTGCTACGCGGGCGTTCGGAAATCGTGGTTTCTAGAAATCAGACTGTCAGACCCACGTCACCGCTGCGCCCAACGGAGCATACAGCAGCGACAACAGGCCATCACATCCATGTGTTCATGATAGCTAGAGACACACACAAATGCAACTGCTTTGTCGATAACATCAACAAAGTCAGTCCCAAGAAGCATCAGATCTCGGAGTTCAGCTCGGTCAGAATGCGCTCCACTGCCTCGCGGGAAGCCCTTTCCGCCTCGGGTGAAAGACTCATGCGGATCGGCTGCTGCGGATCGATGGCGATCGCGTAAAGAACCACCTCCCGCTGCCCTCCCTGCATATAAAACACGTCCAGAAGGTCCTTCACGCCCACATCGTGCGCAGTGAGCGTCGGCGGATAATCCCGCGAGAACCGCGGCGTGGTCCGCGTCACCGTCCCAATGGGGTTGCCGTCCGCCGCCGCATCGATCAGGACCACGCGGCCGGCCTCCTCCAGCGGCTCGAGCAGCGTAAACCCGCCCGTCCCGCCGTCGAGGCATTCAACGCCCTCCGGAAGCGCATGGTACCCCAGCGCGCGCACCGCGTGCACGCCCACGCCCTCGTCGCCCATCAGCACATTGCCGAGGCCCAGGACCAGTGTCTTCTTTGCACTATTCTGCACGTTCCTCCCGGTCGAATTTCCATCCGCCAATAATCGACGAGACGGTACCCCGCCCCTCGATGTAGTCGTGATAGAAGGACAGGTATACGTGCACAATGATGAAGGCCACGAAGAACCACAAAAAAAGATGGTGCCAGTAGCGGACCCGGAATTCGCCGCCCATCAACGGCACAATCCATGTAAACATCCGCGGCAGCCACGAGTTGCTCATGCTCGAGTACAGCGCAAAGCCGGTAATCGACTGCGCCACGAATGCCAGGAATGTGAAGAAGTAGATGAGCGCAGCCAGCGCATTATGCCCCGTTGAGATCGAACCGTGCATCTTTGTCTGCAGCACGTCGGTTTTGATGACGTCTACAATCTCCTGCCGCTGCTTCTTGGTTAGCGGAAAAAAATTGTTCCACTTTGCATACTTGTTACCGACAAATCCCCAGTAAAGCCGCGCCACGAAATTGAAGACGTAGACAAATGCGGCCACGAAATGGATGAACCGCACCCATCCAAACCAATACTGCTGGTAGGCCTCGCTCGCATAAAAGGCACGGATCGGCGCTCCGATCAGGTAGCCCGTCAGGCAAAGCGCCACCAGCGCCACTGCGTTGATCCAGTGGTAGACCCGCACCGGCAGCTCCCACACGTACACTCGCCGGTATTCCACCGGTTGGCCACCGTTCGCCGCAATCTCTCTGCCTGCATGTGCTGTGCTCATAGCGTCACTCGAAAGAAACCTGGTGCAGGTGCTTGCCCTGCGGATCGTAAAGGTGCACGGCGCAAGCCAGGCACGGATCGAAGGAATGAATCGTGCGGATGATCTCGACAGGCTGCTCAAGATTCGCGACCGGCGTGCCGATCAGCGCCGCCTCAAACGGCGAATGCTGCTGCTTGGCATCTCGCGGTGAACCGTTCCACGTCGTCGGCACCACCAGCTGATAATTCTCGATTGCCCCATGGTGGATCTTGATCCAGTGTGCCAGCGAACCGCGGGGCGCTTCCACCAGGCCCACTCCCTCGGCATCGGCAGGCCAGGTCTTGGGCTCCCACTTCTCGCCGTTGAAGGTGGAAACCTCATTGATCCTCACCCGGTCCATCAGCTCGCCGAAGAACTCCTTGAGCCACACCATCGCCAGCGCCGCGTCAATGCCGCGCGCCGCCGTGCGCCCGAGCGTGGAAAACAGCGCCTCCACCGGAACGCCGAGCTTGCCCAGCGTAGCGCTGACCACTTCCTTCACATCCGAATGACCTGCCACGTAGGAGACGATCAGCCGCGAGAGCGGACCTACCTCCATCGCGTTGTCCTTCCACCGTGGCGTCTTCAGGAACGAATATTTGTCGTATCCCTCCAGCGTCTCGAAGGGCGGCTTGGGTCCCGTGTAGCTGATCTTCGTCTCGCCCGCCCACGGATGTACGCCCACGTTGTTTCCGCCGTCGTAGGTGTACCAGGAGTGCGCAATATACTCCTTGATCTCCTGCGCATCACGCGCATTCACCGGATGCACCGTGCTCAAATCGCGATCGAGCACCGCGCCGCGTGCATACTTGAACGCGTCCGGCTGGCCGTAGCCCTTGGTCGGAAATTCTCCGTAACAGAGATAGTTCCGTACACCACCACCGTACTTTGCCCAGTCCTTGTAGAACGAGGCTACGGCCAGCAGGTCGGGGATATAAACCTGATTCACGAACTCGTCCGCTTCGTCGATCAGCCGCGCCACGAGATTCAGCCGCTCGGAGTTGATCGCTGCAACCTCATTCGCGTTGATCGAGCACGGGACTCCGCCGACAAGATAGTTCGGATGCGGATTCTTCCCGCCAAACACCGCATGGATCTTGACGATCTCCTTCTGCCACTGCAGCGCGTCCAGATAATGCGCCACACCGATCAGGTTCACCTCGGGCGGCAGCTTGTACGCCGAATGCCCCCAATAGCCGTTGGCAAAGATGCCGAGCCCGCTCGCGGCGAAGGCCTTGATCTTGTCCTGTACTCCGGAGAAATAAGCCGGCGCGTTCTTGTCCCACTTCGAGAAGGATTGCGCCAGCTCCGCAGCTTTCTTCGGATCGGCCTTGAGCGCGTTGACAATATCCACCCAATCCAGCGCGTGCAGGTGATAGAAGTGGATCACGTGGTCCTGCACATATTGCGTCGTCAGCATGATGTTGCGGATCAACTCCGCGGTCGGCGGTACCGAAATGCCCAGCGCATCCTCCGCCGAGCGCACGCTGGCCAGGGCGTGCACCGTGGTGCACACGCCGCACACGCGCTCCGTGATGGCCCACGCGTCGCGCGGGTCGCGGCCAATCAGGATCTTTTCGAGTCCCCGCACCATGGTCCCCGAACTGAAAGCGTCGGTAATGACGCCGTTTTCTACCACGGCCTCCACACGCAGATGGCCTTCAATGCGGGTAACAGGATCGACAACGATACGTGCCATAGCTGTTTACGGCTCCTTCTGGTCTTCTGAGTGCACTTCCGCGATCACGCTGCGCTTGCGGATGTTGGTGACCACGGCATGAGCTGCAACTCCGGTCAGCGTCGCTAAGCCAACAATGGTGCCCACCGTATCCGCCGTGCTCTCGATGCCGAAGCCGGGGAAGGACGGCAGATGCTGATAGAACGGGCCGTTGTCCCAGAAGCCCTCTTCGCTGCAGCCAATGCACCCATGCCCGGACTGGATCGGATAACTCGTGCCTTCATTCCACTTCACCACCGAGCAGGCGTTGTAAGTCACTGGCCCCCGGCAGCCCATCTTGTACAGGCAATATCCCTTGCGGGCGTTCTCGTCATCCCACGACTCCACGAACAGCCCGGCATCATAGTTCGGCCGGCGATAGCAGGTATCGTGCACGCGGCGGCCGTAAAACTCCTTTGGTCGGCCCAGGCTGTCGAGCGCGGGAATCTGCCCCAGCACGAGCAGATGTGTCACCACGCCCATCATCACGTCGGCAATCGGCGGACAGCCGGGCACATTGATCACTGGCTTATTCACCAGCTTCGCAATCGGCGTCGCTCCGGTCGGATTCGGCTTTGCGGCCTGCACGCATCCGTTCGAAGCGCAGCTGCCCCAGGCAACAATCGCCGCCGCGTCGGCGGCCACCGTCTGCAGAATCGACTCCGCTGTTTTGCCGCCGATCATGCAGTAGACGCCGCCGTCTTTTGTCGGCACGGCGCCTTCCACCAGCACGATGTACTTGCCTTTGTTCTTCTGGATCGTGTCGTTCAGGCTCTTCTCTGCCTGGAATCCCGAGGCGGCCATCAATGTCTCGGAATAGTTCAGCGAAAGAACGTCCAGCAGCGCATCCGCGACAATCGGGTGCGAGGCACGGATGAACGACTCACTGCAGCAGGTGCACTCCTGGAAGTGCATCCATACCACAGCCGGTTTTTCTTTCTTCTCGAAGGCCGAAACCACCTGCCCGACGCCGGACTTCCCCATTCCGGCCACCGTCGCAGCCGCTGCGCAGAATTGCAGAAACTCTCTGCGGCTGTAGCCCTTCTTTTCCATGGATTGCCAAATCGACTGTCCCATGCCCACCTCGCTGGCCCACGCGCAGGGCGACTCTCCCTGGTATGAGCCAGATCACATTTTCCGGAGCGATGTCTGCACGGTACCCAGTCGAAACAATGACTCGCTGTGCGCTGGATCACAGAGGCTCGGTCACCGGGCCATCGTGTCCTGATTTCGGACATTGTGCCCAACGCCGTGTTAAATGGCGATCGATGCGAGGAGAGAGCGTGTCAGCGCATGCGGGAAGCGATGTAGTCGAGATTGATGACCGGTGTGCCGAGGGCGCTCAAAGGCTGGGTGTTTGAGTTGAAGTTGATCGCGGTGAAAAAGCGCTGGAGACTGACCGGGGCATCTCCGTGAATACAGGCGCTGTCCCAACTTGACCAGTAGGGCTCAACGGACCATGACTTGTAAGGAAACGTGATGAGGTTATTGGAGGTGTCGGCTTCGCAGATGTCGCCAATCTCGCAGCCGTTGCTATTGGTGTACCCGTTTCCGTCTCGATTGGTGAAGGTTTCACAGAGCTCGTGCGCAACTCCATACGCGAAGCCATTGATGAAGGCCTGCTCGCTCCCTTTCGTGAGCACATTCGGCTTGGTCAATACGAGCCCCCAGAAGAGATCGTTGTTGCTGGAAGTGCTGTTGTATTTCGCGCTGTGATGCCAACCCACGACGGATGTGTTGGGAGTACCGTCCTTATTCTTGCCGTTGGTGAGCTGCGTTGAGTTGGGCAGCACAATAAAGAAAACGCCATCTGTGTTGTCTTTAGGCGGAGCAGCGAGTACGTTCGCGGTAAACCAGGTCTTTAGCTGTGTCAGGTCGTTGCCATCATTGACGTCCCACGTCGCAGGCGCGGGATAGTTCTTGGTATCGACGACGACGGTATTGACGAGCGCGCCTCGCGCCACGCCGTACTGGGCCAAACCATTCATGTATGGACCAGTGAGCAGGTCGGTGACGAGTTGCTTGGCACTGGTAACCGCGGCGCTGTTATTCGCGAAGAGGCTGTCCCATAGGACAAGGGTCACCTGAGGCGCATCGATGACGTGCTTGCTGTTGGCCTGCACGCCGCCCAGGAATCCGTGACAGATGCTATTCGTGCCATCGCCAGGCTCTGTCCCGGCCGACGACAAGGAGGCATGCGTCTTCGTTGATGGGTCGAGAGGCATCGTAACCCTCCTGAGATCCTGTTCATTGCAGCGCGATCAGCATCGGGATCAGGCCTTCGCCCGAGCGGAGGGCGCGGAGCGCCTTGCCGATGACTGCGCCGAATGCCTGGTGTGGATCAAGCGCCTTCATGGCACAGCCATAAGTGCCGGAGGTAGTGAGGAGGTCGCCCGCCTCGATCGGCGCGTAGCTTGCATCGACGCGACAACTGACCTTGCCGACAACGCCGATCGCCATCCGATTCCGGCGCTCCTGCCGGTCGAGTATCAGAGCCGGGCGGAACTCCCCAGCGCCGGTGACGACTCCTGCGGCTCGCTTGTCGTAAGGGCCGGTACACGCCCGAAGAGCCCCGGAGTCAGTCAGCACCATCACCATGCCGGGCAAAACGTCATCGCCCTCGAGGATGTCGAACTCCTCGGCGCAATCTCCATTCGAAAGGCGGATATCCCCGTTGACTTGGATCGGGCCGTCGAAGAACGCGGCCAGTTTGCCGCCTTTACCCGTAACGCCGATACCATTTGCGCTGAAGCCTTGAAGTCCAAAGCCGCCGGCATCATTCGTTCCATAGACGCCCGCTCCGTTGGGATTGTGACAAACCCCGAAGATGCCATGGAGCTGTGTGCTCTCACCCACCACCCCGGCATTCTCGGTGCTTTGGCCATAGACACCTTGATATGTCGGGCTGATGCCGACCACTCCCCGACGACCCGTCCCCGTGACACCGTCTCCGTTGGTGCTCACTCCTTGGATGCCGAACCCTCCTACATCGTTTGTGCCGTAACAGCCCGCGCCATGCGGGTTGTGGCAGACTCCGAAAACGCCATGGAGCTGCGTGCTCTCGCCCACGACGCCGGCGTTCTCCGTGCTTTGACCATAGACTCCCTGGTAGGTTGGGCTGATGCCGACGACGCCGCGCCGGCCTGTACCGGAGACTCCATCTCCAATGTTGTTGGTACCGGTAACGGCGGGGACAGTAGTGCTGGTGGAAGTACCGTTGAGAGGGGCCATACGTCTCCTTGTCTTGAAATCAAGGGGGACCCGCGATGACTTTGGGAGTAGAGGAGTGACGCCGATGGCAAATGATATCTCGGAGGTTCAGCGAACGCAATCCTTAATTGATACAAGGGTGCATTGTTGCGGGAGCCGTGCGTCTTGACTCTCGAACTGAGGCTCTACGCGTGTGGAATCTCGAGTGCCCCGGTCAAGCTGGCAACCCGCTCCACCTGGTGGCTCTTGCACCAGGACTCCAACCCCTTCACCAGCCGCTCCACAGCCCGCGGGTCGGCATAGCTCGCCGTGCCCACCTGCACCGCGGTCGCTCCAGCCAGCATGAATTCCACGGCATCTTCGGCGTTGATGATTCCGCCCATCCCCAGAATTGGAATACTGACCGCCTTGGCTGTCTCGTAGACCATCCGCAGCGCGAGCGGCTTGATCGCCGGTCCGGAAAGGCCGCCGGTCACATTCGTCAGCCGTGGTTTGCGCTCTTCCACGTCGATCGCCATGCCAAGAAACGTGTTCACCACGCTCAACGCGTCGGCTCCGGAAGCCGCAGCTACCCGCGCCATATGCGCAATCGAAGTGACATTGGGCGAAAGCTTCACGATCAGCGGCCGCTTCGCAATCGCCTTGGCCTGCGTCACCAGGTATTCGAGCGATCCGGCGTCCGCTCCAAACGCCATCCCCCCAGCATGAACATTCGGACAGGAGACATTCAGCTCATACGCCGCGATGCCCTCGGCGTGATTGAGCTGCTCAATCACCCGGATGTACTCGTTGACCGTGCATCCGAAGACATTCACGATCACCTTGCATTGCGGATACCGCTGCATCGGCGGCAGCTTCTTGGCGAGATATTCCGTCACGCCCAGGTTCTGCAGGCCGATGGCGTTCAGCATTCCCGCTGCCGTGTGGATGAGCCGCGGGGCCGGGTGCCCGGCCATCGGCTCCAGCGAGATGCCCTTGGTGACGAATGCGCCCAGCCGGTCGAGAGAGACGATCTCCTCAAACTCGATGCCGTAGCCGAACGTGCCGCTCGCGGCAATCACCGGATTCGTCAACTCGATCCCGGCAAACGAAACTCGCATATCCGGTTTCACGTGCCGGAATCTTCCCTTCTCATCTAACCTATTGACCGCTGCTCGCCCGCATGGGCTTCAGCGCCTCGGTCAGCACGCGGCCCACCGCTGCCGAAGGCCGATTCACACCCGCCAGAGAGGCAAACGTCACCGCCATATCCACAGGAGCCACAAGTTCATGATACTCGCCCGGCTTGAACGGAGCCCCATAGAACGCTAGCGGCACATGCCGGTCATACGACCATGGACTGAAGTGATTTGTGCCCCCGAACTGGCTGGATCCGGCCATCTGGTAACTGTCCAGCACCATCATCACAAACCAGTTTCCATGCGAGGTGTAGCTATGCGCCAGCAGCTCGCCCCACTGCGAAGGCGGGAGCTGTCCGTCGGCCAGCTGTAGCCGCGTATACACGTATTGCACGCGCGGCGCAGGCGGCAGCCGCTGCTCCGAAGGCTGGCCTAAAACCTGCTGCGGCCCGGTAAGAATCGGCGGCGGGTTGGGATTCTGCGCAGCCACCGCATCGGGCAACAGCTCAGCGACTTCTTTCTCCGCTGCCGCTTCATCCACGCCCGCTTTCTTAAAGGCGCGTTTGTCCAGCACGATGTACGGCAGGTCGGGGTTGGACATCAGATAATCCTGGTGCTGGCCCTTGGAATGTTTCTCGTTCAGCTGCTCGTTCAGCTTGTCGTAGACCTTGTCCATATCTACCGCGACAGCATGGATGCCCAGCTTCGCCGCCTCGCCCGGCACCGGCGCAACCCCGTGATCCGCCGTCAGCGCGAGCCACACATTGTTGAGACCAACATTCTGATCGAGCCAGGAGAAGAAGCTATCGAGATCGCGATCCAGGCTCAGGATCATCTGTTCTTCCGAATCGGAGTCCGGCCCAAACTGATGCCCCTGAATATCGTTCGCCGAAAGCGACACCGCCACCTCGTCGGTCACACCATTCTGGCCGAGCTTCTCTCCGGTAATCAGCGCCTTGGCGAAGTCCAGCTCGTAGCTGTTCGCTGCCGGCGTCCGTCCCACCAGGTCGTAGAACTGCGTGGTCGACGTATCGACGTTGGCCTCGCGCTCGGCCTGTTGAATCCGCCCGCTCGCATTGAAAACCCGTGCCCATTCCGGAAGATGCTGCATGTAATAGGTCGACGTCGTGAACTGGCCGCTCGAGTTGTCGATCCAGAAAGCTCCATTCGCCGACTGCCCCAGAATTCCAAATCCTCCACGATGCGCTCGACAAATCCACCAAGCCCGGGATCGACGCAGCGATCAATGCTCTGCGCGATGCGACCGCTGATGATTCAAGAAACTGGGATCAAATTTCGAAACTCCTCTCGAGTCTCGCACCGTGTGGCTCCCTGAGCGATACCATCAGTAACATCGAACAAGAAACTTGGCCAGTTCCCGAAACCTGGCAAAAGTGCATGGCGGCGAGCAAACTGTTCATCGAGGCCGATGCGCCGTCATTGCAGCGCCAAAGTGCCGATATGCAGTCAATACTCGATTCTTTTGATGTCTTGATCGATCTCTACACATCACCGTTGGTATTCGAAGCCAGGCAGTACTGACCTAAGACACAAGTCGTACAAATTTCTTCTCAAGGTAAAAAACGGGCTGCCTTGGAGGCAGCCCGTCTCGATTTGACGATCAGAGCAATTCAGACTTACGCGCTCACCGGCTCGCTCGAATTTACCTTCACCGGTGTGAGCCAGCCGAAGCGATCGGGCTTCAGCCCGTTGGCGATGCCGAAGAACTCATCGGCAATCTTCTTCGTGATCTCGCCCATCTTGCCGTCGGCGATCACTACGCGGTCGATCGAGCGGACCGGCTGCACCTCGGCCGCGGTGCCGCTGAAAAAGACCTCGTCGGCGATGTACAGCAGCTCGCGCGGAATCGCCTGTTCCGTGACCGCCAGCCCCAGGTGCCGCGCGATGGTCAGCACGGAATCGCGCGTGATGCCCGACAGCGCCGAATTCGCCAGAGGCGGCGTGTAGATGACGCCATTGCGCACCACAAAGATGTTCTCGCCCGAGCCTTCGCTCACCAGCCCATTGACATCGAGCGCAATGCCTTCCTGGTAGCCGTTCGTCTCCGCTTCCATGCGGATGAGCTGAGAATTCATGTAGTTCGCCCCGGCCTTCGCCAGCGCCGGCATCGTGTTCGGCGCCAGCCTGTTCCAGCTGGAGACGCAGACATCCGCGCCGCCATGGCCGCTGAGGTACTTGCCCCACGGAAAGTTGGCGATATAAACCTCGACCGGCGCGCCCTTGGGGCTCACGCCGATCTCCCCATAGCCGCGCAGCGCGATCGGCCGGATATAGCACGGCGCAACCTCGTTGGTTTCAATCAGGTCCACCACGCCGGCGCAAAGCTCTTCCAGGGTAAACGGAATCTCCATGCGGTAAATCTTGGCCGAGTCCAGTAGCCGCTGCATGTGTTCGGGCAGCCGGAAGACTGCCGACCCCTGGGGTTGCCCATAGCAGCGAATGCCTTCAAACACGCTCGAGCCGTAGTGAATCACGTGGCTCATAACGTGAATGGTGGCCTGCTCCCAGGGAATGAGGTTGCCGTTATGCCAGATCTTCGCAGTGGTTTGGATGGGCATGGTGGGTTGAAAGGCTCCTTCGCGTGCAAGAGAAGCGCACTCCTCAAGGGTATCGCGAATCCGAGGCCCCTGTCACGATGCGACCTGCGCGGGCAGGCCAATAGTTCCCCAATTGGATACCTGCGGTGGATACCGGGCTCGCGACCCCGCCATGACTCCGGCGGCCAGTTCCTGCTGAGGGAAATCTCGCCCGTTGAACTGCATCCACCCTTATGGTACGTTCAAGTGACATTCGGATTGCAACCACCTGCATCCGGGCTCCCGCCGTCCCCGGCTCACGTCGTCGCCCAACCTGCTTCCACCTTGTCCTCCCATCTGCGTCGTGGAGGGATCATGGATTTCACCCGCCTTGTCCGGACCGTCTGCATCGTCGCAGGCCTTTGTCTTTCACTTCTCGTCACCGC
This sequence comes from Occallatibacter sp., assembly GCA_035508375.1. Taxonomy (GTDB): domain Bacteria; phylum Acidobacteriota; class Terriglobia; order Terriglobales; family Acidobacteriaceae; genus Telmatobacter. Next base: position 18,342 of record DATJNF010000065.1, read on the forward strand.
ACAACTAGGCGCCGCTCAGTCCCCGATGGTTCCCTGGCTCACGCGCTCGGCAGACAACGCGCGGAGCGGCTGGAATCCGCACGAGACGCAGCTGACGCAGGCCTCCGTCGGCACAAAAGGCATCGTACGCGCCACCATCATTCCCGTCATCGGCGACGCGCGGGGCATGGAAGCGCAGCCGCTCATCCTGCCCGGCGTGCAGACCCCCCGCGGCACTCGCGACGTGATGGTGCTTCCCTCCATGGCTGACGTTGTTCGCGGTGTCGACGCGCACAATGGCTCCGGCATCTGGCAGGTCACGCTGGGCACGCCCATCAACAGCTCGGCAGCCATCGACATGCACGGCATCAATCAGCACTGGGGCTGTCTTTCCACCGGCGTGATTGATGCGGACCTCAAGCGCCTCTACCAGGTCTGCTGGATCTCGCCCGATAACTCCGGCAATCCGCAAACCGCGCGCTATCAGATCTTCGTGCTCAACGTCGCCGACGGTAGCCAGGTCGTGCCGCCGGTCACCATCCAGGGCACCAACCAGGGCCAGGACTACAACGCGCAGATGCGCAAGCAGCGCGCCTCCCTCGTCGAGACCAATGTGAACGGCGTGAAGACGGTACTCGGGTGTTCGGGCACAGTCTATGAAACGAACCAGGGCGCATCCGGTTTCTGCTTCGCCTTCGATGTCGCAACGAATAAGCAGACCGCACTGCTGGCGTTGACCGCAGGTGAAGGCGCCGGCGTCTGGATGGCCGGCCAGGGCCCCGCCGCCGATGCGCAAGGCAATCTCTACATGATCACCGGCAACGGCGACTTCGACGGCAAAACGCAGTGGGGCGAATCCTTCATCAAAATCAAATACACGCCGCCCTCGAACGGCAGCGCGGGCACACTGCAGGTCGTCGATCACTGGACACCCTGGACCGACATCGCCCGTTCCGGACAGCAGGCTCTACCCGCAGGAAAACTCGCCGGCATCAGTGCGCCCTCCAACGCTCTGAAACCCGTGGGAGGCGGCATGGCGATGTCACTCAAGAATGCGAAGCTCGTGCCGATGACCAATGACCGCGGCGTCCCTGTGCTGCTCGTCTACCCCCAGATGCCCACTGGCCTATGGGGCGACGAAGACTGGGGCTCCGCTGGACCGGCCTGCATATTCGCGATTGGAGTTTGCATCGCCGCCGGCAAAGATGGCATCGCTTATCCCATCAGGACCGCGAACATGGGCGGAACCACCGCAGCCGACCTCAAAAATCCCAAGCAAAACTGCGCCAAGCTCGCTTCGCCTCCCGTCTGGCTCACCATGAGCCCCGGCCCCGTAGACCCCTGTCCCACCAACCCGATGACGCTGAACTTCTTTCCCTGGGGCGACACCGCGCATCTGCATATGACGCCCGTGCAATACTTCGATCCCGTGCTCAATGCGTGGACCATCTTCGCCTGGGGCGAGAATGCTCAGCTCCATAAATGGACCGTGAGTTCCACCGGCAATCTGACCTACGTCGCGCAGAGCCACGAATACGCTAGTGCCGATGTGCGCGGCGAGCCGCCCGGCGGCATGCCCGGCGGATTCTGCTCCGGATCAAGCAACGGCTCCGACCCCAGCTCCGCCATCCTGGTCTGCACAGTTCCCTACGGCAACGCCAACGCGCAGGTCACCAACGGCCGGCTGCTGGTCTACGATCCCATTCACCTCGCTGCCGACGGCTCGCTCAAGGTGCTGTGGGATTCCCAGACTTGGGGCATACAGTTTCTCTACAACAAGTTCGATCCGCCCGTGATTGACGGCGGCCAGATCTACGTGCCCAACTACAACGGCGGCGTGGATGTGTACACCCTCGCGCCGTAGAAGCAGGTGAAGGATGATCGTTGGACGCATCGTCGCCTACGCCGTGATGGTGTTCCTATGCGGGATCGGCCTGATCCTGCTCGTGAAACCGGAACTCGCTACCGGCCCGCGTGGATTTCCCCTGTTTCGCAATGAATCGCGCCCCATGATGGCCGTGCTGGCCGCCCGCGAAATCGTGCTCGGGTTGATTGCTGGCGGCCTCGCTTACACCGGCAATTTCCACGGCCTTCTGCTCGCTTTCGCGATTGCGCTGCTCATCACGGTCATTGATGCCGTAGCACTCTTCAAAACCAGGTCCATCCTCGGATTCATCGTGAACAATCTCGTCGGTCTGGTGCTGTTGTTCGCCGTCTATCGGCTCTGGCACGACCTGGGCGGCTTCTGACGCCGCTACGCGACGCGCTCCGCCCCGATCATGTATCGTAAAATCCGTTCGCGTATGAGCCTCCTGCCGCCCACGCTGGCCGAGCCGCAACACTTTTCCCTTGCGGAAGAATCGCTCTTCGCCCTTTTGGCCGCGGCATCGCTCTACGGCTTCGGACGCCGCTTCGCGCCGGTTCTCAGCAGGATTCTCCACTCGAAGAAAGATGCCGACTTTCGCCTTGCTCCCATCGGTAAGCGGATATGGGATTTCTTCTGGGAAGTGATGTGCCAGGCCAAGGTCATCCGCCAGCGTCCACTGCCCGGCTTTGCTCACGCGCTGGTCTTCTGGGCCTTCTGCGCCTTCGCTCTGGTGACTTTGAATCATTGCGCCGTGGCCTTCGGTGCAGGATTTCTCGATCCTGCTGACAGCTTCGGCCGCATCTACTTTTACTTCGCCGCGCTCTTTGCCGTCGCCTGCGCCGCCGGCATCCTCGGCCTCTTCATCCGCCGCTTCTTTGTCCGGCCGCGATGGTTAGGCGAGCTCTCCTGGGAATCCGGCCTCATCGCCCTGCTGATCTTCCTGCTGATGGCCACCTATCTCGCAGCCTTCTTCGTCACGGATTCAAGCACAGCCGCGCGTGCCCTGTGGTGGGCCCACACGCTTACGCTCCTCTTCTTCTTACCGGTGATCCCGCACACCAAGCATCTGCATCTGGTGCTCAGCCCATTCACCATTTTTCTCTCCCGCGGCGGCTTCAGCCAGATTCCACCACTCCACGGCGATGAAGACTTCGGCCTCGTCGCCGGCAAGGACCTCACGCAGCTCGTCAGCCTGCAGGCCTACTCCTGCGTCGAGTGCGGCCGCTGCACAGAGCACTGCCCCGCCAACAACACCGGCAAAATCCTCAATCCCAAAGAAGTCATACTCGGCGTGCGCGCCTATCTCAATGACCTGGGCCCTGCTTCTGAAGAGCCGCTGCTCGGCAAGTACAACTCGCAGGAAGCAGCCTTCCAGTGCACCACTTGCGGCGCCTGCGAGTTCCAGTGCCCCGTCGGCATCGAACATCTCCCCATCCTCATCGGCCTACGCCGCGGCGCGGTGAACACCGGAACCTGGGAAGACAACCATGGCGCCAAGCTCTTCCTCGCCCTCGAACGCGGGTCGAACGCCCTCGGCCTCCCCGCATCGGAGCGCGATAAGTTCATCGAGAAAAACGCGCTGCCCCTCTTCGACGGCACGCAGGAGTATTGCCTGTGGCTCGGCTGCATGGGCGGCTACGATCCCAAAGGCCGCGAGATCATCCTCTCTCTCGTCCGCGTCATGCAGCATCTCGGCGTCACCTATGGCGTGCTGCGCAAAGAAAAGTGCACCGGCGACCCTGTCCGCCGTCTCGGCAACGATCTGCTCTTCCAGCAACTGGCGGAAAGCAACCTTGCAGCACTCACTCAATCCAAGACCAAAAAAATCATCTCCATCTGCCCGCATTGCGTGCGCACCATCCAGGAAGACTGGAAGGAATTCGGCACGCCGCCGCCCGTTGAGCACCACAGCGAATTTCTGGCCCGGCACATAGACCGCCTACCTCAAGCAGGAACAGGGGTGCCCCAGGTCCCGCCTTTAGGACCTGGGATGGCACGGACCCCGGACGAGCCCAAACCGAAATCAGGAAACGAGAAGATCGTCTTCCACGATCCCTGCTATCTCGGCCGCTACCGCAACGTCTACGACGAGCCGCGCTCCATCGTCTCGCGCGCCGGAGAACTCGTCGAAGCCCCGCGCCACAAAGAGCGCAGCTTCTGCTGCGGCGCCGGCGGAGGCCTGGCTTTCCTCGGCGAAGAGAAAGGTGACCGCGTCAGCCACGTGCGTGCCGCCGAACTCGCCGGCACCGGGGCCTCCACCGTTGCCGCCGCCTGCCCGTTCTGCAACACCATGTTCCGCGATGCGCTGGCCGCGCAGGGCGCAGGCGCGCCCCAGCTACTGGACATCGCACAGCTGGCCGCGCGCAATCTACCGCAAAATACCTCAACGTAGCGCCGGACTCCAGTCCGGTAGTAGCGGCGGCGTCCACGCCGCCAGCAAGCATCTAAGAACCCGAGCGGGAGCGCTCCAGCATGAAGATCATCGTTGCCATCAAGCAAGTCCCCGAACGCGATGCCCAGGTCCGCATCGATGCATCCGGAAAATCAATCGAAGAAGCAGACCTCCAGTTTGCCCTGAACGAGCCCGACGCCTACGCCCTGGAAGAAGCCTTACAGCTCAAGGAAAAGCACGAGGGTGAAGTCATCGTCCTTAGCGCTGGCCCGGAGCGCGTGGGCGCCACCATCCGCGAAGCCCTCGCCAAGGGCGCAGACCGCGGCATTCACATCCTCTGCGACGATTTGGCCACACGCGACGCGCTCGGCGTGGCGCGCCTGCTCGCCGCGGCCATCCAGCCGGAGAACGCGGACCTCATTCTCACCGGCCTGCAGTCGGAAGACCTCGGCCTCGGCCAGACCGGCGTCATCATCGCAGAACTCCTCGGCCTTCCCCACGCGTCGCTCATTTTGCAGGTAGAAGTCTCCGGCGCAGAAGGCGCTCAAGCTCAAATCAAAGCCAAACGCGAGCTGGAAGAAGGCTGGTTCCAGTTCATCGAACTGCCCGCTCCCGCCGTGCTCACCATCCAGTCCGGCGGCACCAAGCTGCGCTACGCGACACTGATGGGCATCAAGCGCGCCAAGACCAAGGAACTGCGCCAGCTCAACGCGGCCGATCTCGGCACTTCTGCCGCACCAGTCGTCACGATCGAACAGATCATGCTGCCCAAGAAACAAAAATCGACGCAGATGCTCCCCGGCAGCCCCAAAGAGGCTGCCGCCGCACTCGTAGAAAAACTGAAGTTCGAAGCGAGGATCCTATGAGTCTTCTTCTTGTCTTGGAAGAGCGCAGTGGCAAGATCAGCCGCATCAGCTGGGAAGCCGCAGCCGCCGCACAGCGCCTCGCCTCACCGCAGCAGATCGTCACCGCCGTGGTCGGCGCGCAAACCGAAGCGCTCGCCACCGAAGCCGCCGCAAAGCAATTCGGCAAAGTAATACGTCTCGAACACCCGTTGCTCGCGCAATACACACCCGACGCTTTCGTGACGGCCCTGCATCAGCTCATCCAAAACCAGAACCCCACGCAAGTGGTCTTCCCGCACACCTATCAGGTGCGCGACTACGCCCCCGCCCTCGCCACACGCATGGGTCAGGTGCTCATCGGCGACGTAATCGAAATCTCCGATGGACCTCTCTTCACCCGCCAACTCCAGCAGGGCCGTCTCAACGGCAGCTATCGACCCGCAGGCAGCGGACCGTGCTTCGTCTCCGTGCAGGCCGGAGCCTTCCGCGTCGAGCTTGCCAACGCCACCAGTCCAGTGCCCATCGAGACCTTTACGCCCAACCTTGACGCCGCGCAGATCCGCACCAGACCTGGCGAGCCCTTCCGCGGCAGCGCGCAGACGGTTGACCTTGGCTCTGCGCAGCTCATCGTCAGCGTAGGCCGCGGCATCCGCGAAGCCGAAAACCTTCCTCTCGTCGAAGACCTCGCCAAGGCTCTTGGCGCAGAACTCGCCGCCTCGCGTCCCATCTGCGACAACGGCTGGCTGCCGATGGAGCGCCAGGTCGGCAGCTCCGGCCAGTCAGTTGCGCCCAAGCTTTATCTCGCCGTCGGCATCTCCGGAGCGATTCAGCATCTGGTCGGCATGAAGGGCTCGCAGTGCATCGTCGCCATCAACAAAGACCCGGACGCGCCCATCTTCGAGATCGCCGACTACGGCATCGCCGGCGATCTGTTTGAAGTAGTACCCGCGCTCACAGAAGCGATCCGCACAGCCAGGCAGTAGCATCCCCACGCAACTTCGACGCAGCTTTTGGTATTCCACAAACGCGTGCGCGCCGGCAGACAGCCCTCGGCACCATCTCCGCATCGTTCTTTGCGTGAGCGCGTCGAGAGCACATGCCGCACACCACCCCGTCGCGATCTACGACAGGCCGTCGCACAGGCCGCCAGCGTGGATCATCATCCTCGGCGCCGCTGCCCTCGCCCTCTCGATTGCCGGATGGTATCTC
>DATJNF010000066.1:0-32423 GCA_035508375.1 Occallatibacter sp.
GATTTTGTAGAGTCGCTGGTGGGATAATGCGGCTTTGTCGCCTGCGCGAGCCAAGCTCTTCTTTCAACGTGGCTTTAGAATTGGTGAGAAGAAATGTACGCAGACTTCCTCAATTTAACGCCCGCACCGTTGTATCAGCGAATCTTGATCATGCTTCTCATTCCCCCGCTGGGAGCAGCGTTTCTGTGTCTGAGAATCAAAGGAATGGGAAAAGAGCTTGGAACCTCAAAAACGAAAATGGTCCGCAATGCAACCGACTGGACAGCCTTCCTGGCCTTCACGATCACGGGATACATTGTCGCGATTTCGGTCATGATTCTTACGCACTACCAGCACCATTGAACTGCCAAAATCCGTAAGGCTACTGCTCTTTCAACGTGATTCGAGATGAAATTCTTAGAAAAAGACCAATACTGGATGCAGCGCGCCCTCGATCTCGCGCAGCGTGGTATCGGCCTCTGCTCGCCGAATCCCATGGTCGGCTGCGCGATCCTCGATCGCGCCGGCCAGGTTATCGGCGAAGGCTGGCATGAGTACGATTTGGTCGACCACGCCGAGGTTGACGCGCTCCGTGAAGCCAGAACCCACGCAGGCGAGCGGCTGCGGGGCGGCACCGCCTACGTCACGCTGGAACCCTGCAATCACACCGGGCGCACCCCTCCCTGCACCGGCGCGCTGATCGACGCCGGACTGGGCCGCGTGGTGGCAGCCACCGCGGATCCGAATCCCAGCGTGGCAGGCCACGGCATGGAGCGCCTGTCTGCCGCGGGCATCGAAACTACCCTCGGCGTCTGCGAAAGCGAGGCGCGCCGGCTCAACGAAGGCTTCGCCCGCTGGAGCCAGCACAAGCGCCCATTCGTGCTGATGAAGGTGGCCATGTCGCTCGATGGCCGCATCGCGCCGCCCGCGGGCCAGCATCCTCCGGGGGAGGCCTACTGGATCACCAGCGAGGCCGCGCGCGCCGCCGTGCAGCCACTGCGCTGGCAGGCCGACGCCGCCATGGTCGGCGTCGACACCGTGGTCGCCGACGACCCCCTGCTTACCGACCGCAGCGGCCTGCGCCGCCGCCGGCCCCTGCTCCGGATGGTGCTCGACTCGGCGCTGCGCATGCCGCTCGACGCCAAGATGGTTGCAACCGCGCAGGACGACGTGGTGATCTTCACCGTCTCGAACGACGAAAAGCGCGCCAACGCGCTGCGGGAGCGCGGCGTACGCGTGGAAGTGCTGCCCGCCGAGGCGGGCCGCGTGCCGCTCGGCAAAGTGCTGGACAAACTCGGCGAAGAAGGCATTCTCACCCTTCTGACGGAAACTGGTACGCGCCTGAATACGGCGCTCTTGGCAGCAGGCCTGGTCGACCGCGTGCATCTGTTCGTGTCGCCGCAGATCATGGGCTCGGACGCCGTCCCGGCGTTTCGCAGCATGCCAAGCTTCCTGCAGATGCCCAACGTCGAAGTCGAGCGCTACGGCAACGATCTTGGGTTATGCGCGCTGCTTAGGGATCCGTGGCCGCGCAAAGGCCAAGCAACCTCTCAGACGCAGTAGACGGCGCTCTCTTGCTCGAAAACAGGTCAGGGGCACATGTTGTTTTTCATGTGCCCCTGACCTATTTGCCGCGTCTTGAATTGAATCGTCTCTGCGAGAATCTTCGCTTATTGGCCTTGCCCGCTCTGCTCGGCCGTGTTGTCATTCGGCTTCAGTTTCTTGTCGAGTTGGGAAGTTTCTTGAGAGCCATATTGCACCGAATGCAAGATGCGCTCGTTGCCGATCTGGTCGAACTTGAGAACTACACGTCCCTGCGGAGATGCTGGATTGCCGGGATGCATAAGCCACATAAAGCTGCTTGCACCACGTCCCATCAGGCTCACTGCATCGCCTGCAACGTTCAAGGAATAGACACCCGCGGGACAATTCTGGCCGGCCGCGACAAAGTTGAAAGGAACCCTGATCGATTCCGCCATCGCGGTGTTTGCAGTAAAGGCTGCGCACGCCATCATCGCCGGCGCCAGAATGAAAGACCTATACATGGATCGCATATCTCGAGACCTCCTGCCTGCGTAACACCATAGCCAGTCTCGAAATCGAAAGTCGTCAGGTTTCCGTCAAGAAGTTGTCAAGTTTTCAGCCTTCTCTGCAATCCGACTCGCGCGCTCCCGCAACTCCGCCGCCACCAAATGAACTTGCCTCAGCCCTGCGTGATCAGCGGCCGTACGTAGCGCGGCCGCTGCACGCTCCCAATGGCCTGCGGCTTCAAAGTGCATCGCCATTTCCTGCGCCACATTCGCTTCGCGTCCCTTGAAGAGTTCCCCTAGCCGCTCCGCAATGCGGACGTGCCGCTCCGCGCGGCGTGCTACTGCCTGCCGCTGGTAGAACACCTCGCGATAGAGTCCATGTGTGAAGACATAAAACGCCGAGCGGCTCCCATCGGGCAATTCGTCCTGCCCTGCACGTTCAAGGAAGTGCACACGGCGCGCAAGTGCATCGCACAGCTCTTCGAGCTCGATTGCATCTTCACCAAGCGCCGCAGCCATAGCCCAGGCGGGAAATGCCACGTTCATCAGGCTGCCGGCCTCCAACACGCTCTGCTCCCGCGGGCTTAGCCGCTCAATCTCCAGTTCCACCATCTGCGCCAGCTCGCCCGGCACACCGGCATCCAATCCGGCGAGAGGCGCGTGCAGCTGCCACTGCGGCGTGCCTGCCTGGTCCAGGCGCACCAGAAAACGCTGCGCAATCAGGTGCTCGGTCATGGCAATGGCGAACAATGGATTGCCCTCCGAGCGCTGATGGACAAAAACACCCAGTTCCTCCGGCAATACCTCCTGCCGGAGTTCTCTACCGAGCAGTTGCATGACGGCAGAGCGGCTCAGCGGCCCCAGCGCAATCTCTTTGCAGAGACGCCCCATCAGCAACTCCTGCTTGAACGCTTTGAGCCGATGGTCGGTTGTCACGCTGCGCAGCCTGCAGGTCGCCACCACCATCAGTTTTGCCTTGGCACGCCGCCGCGCCAGCGCAGAGATCAGGTTCAGAGTGGCGTCGTCGGCCCAGTGCAGGTCTTCCAAAATGAGGATCAATGGTTTCGCGCTGGCGATTTCTTCAAGCGCCGCGCACAGATCGCCTGGCATGGGTTGTCGTGGTCCGAAGTCTGGCAGGTCGGTTTGCCGGCACAACTGAGCGAGCCATGCCGGTGCCAGCTTGCACAGGGCGCGGCATGCCATATCGCCATCGGCGGACGTGCAGAGTTGGCTCAGCGCCTCCATTACCGGGTAGTATTCTTCCTTTGCGCCGAAACCAGGCACGCACTGGCCACGCGCTATGGCCGCAGATGCGGTCATGTTTTGCGACCTGCAGAATGCGTCCACCAACGCGGTCTTGCCGATTCCCGTTTCTCCGGTCACAAAGATTACCCGCCGTTCGCCGCCGGCCGCGTGCGCAAACTCCGCCTTCAGCCGGTCGAGTTCCTCTACGCGGTTCACAAAGCCCACGAGAACTTCCTCGGGCTCGGCCTTCCCCGCGGCGATGGGAACCGTCCCGGGCCACTCCGAAACCGGCGCCACAAAACGGTATCCGCGCTTGGGCAGCGTCTGAATGAATCGCGGCTGGTCGGCGTCGTCGCCTAATGCCTTGCGCAACTCGAGCATGTAGGTGCGGAGTATTTGCGGCTGCACGAAGGTCTCCGGCCACAGCGCATCGAGCAGTTCGTTGTGCGTAATCACGCGGCCCGGATTCTCGACCAGATACCGCAACACCGCAAACGGTTTGGGTGGCAGGGCGATCTGCGTATCGTTGCGCCACAGGCAGCCGTTCGCCGTGTCCAGCCTGAACTGCTCGAATTGGTTCATCCCTTGATTCCCCGGTTCAACAGGCATTCCCATTTCGGGAAGCAGTTCGCGTTCCACAACCGGGCGCGGCAGTCACGCTTGTAAGTCATTTAATTGCAACGGAATAACCGTGGTTCCACAAAGATCCAGCGATGAAAGACTGTTCATATTCGAACGTATGTGTCCGGGCCGGAGGAGAATCTGCACCCCGGCGAACCCAAGACATACGCACCTGTATTTTGTTCCGTGACGCAGGCGGATGCGGGATCAGCAGAGGCCACTGGCCGTTGTCGCGCTGGGCTTCTTACAATGGGAATATGTTTACCGGCATCATTGAACAAACCGGCACGCTCGTCAGCCTGAAACAACACGGCGGCGTTCGCCGCATCACCGTCGAAGCGCCGGGCCTTGCGGCCCAGCTTCGCGAGGGCGATTCGCTCGCGGTTTCAGGCGTGTGCCTGACGGCGCTCGACGTAAACCCCACCTACTTCCACGCCGACCTGGCCCGGGAGACACTGGACAGGACCTCGCTCGGCCTCCTGACGCCCGGCGCCAAGGTAAATCTCGAGATCCCGACAGCTGCCGGAACCCCGCTTGGCGGCCATGTGGTACAGGGGCACGTGGACGGGACCGGCATCCTCACCGCCCTCGATCCGGTTATTCCGGAAACCAGCCCGCACTTCGATCGCCAGACCACCGACTGGACCCTCAAGGTGCGCGTCCCGGAATCCACCCGGCAGTGGATGGTCCACAAAGGCTCGGTGGCAATCGAAGGCATCAGCCTGACGATCGCCAGCTTCGACGGCGAGGAGATCACCATCGCCATCCTGCCGCTAACCTACTGGCGTACCAACCTGCACTCGCTCCAGACAGGCGCACCGGTCAACGTGGAGGCCGATGTGCTGATCAAACTCGCCTCAGCCCGGCTGCAGGAATCCAAAAAATCGACCGAAGTCTCCGAATTTGAGCTCACCGAGGCATGGCTGGTCGCAAACGGATTTTAGATTCCATGCTATGATTGAACTGGTCAATCCGACCGGTCAATATGCGGACGATACAGGCATCTGAGGCCAAAACCCGGTTCCTGAGCCTTCTCGACGAGGTCGAAAAAGGCGAAACGATCATCATCACGCGTCATGGCAAGCGAGTCGCACGCATCCAGCCAGAGCGGGAATTTGACGCCGAACGGGCTAAGCAGGCATTTGAGCAAATGCGTGAATTACGCAAGCGGATTGGATCGATGACGGTGGAGGAAATTCTTGCCGCACGGGATGAAGGGCGCCGATAGTGCATGGCCTTTGTTCTGGATGCCTCAGTCACCCTCGCTTGGGCCTTTGCTGACGAAAATCAGCATCCGGTTGCTGTTCGGGCAGCGGATTTGCTGATGACGGGATCTGAAGTTGCGCTCGTACCCGAGCTTTGGTGGTATGAGGTGCGCAGTATCCTGCTCATGGGCGAAGGGCGTGGGCGGATCTCGAGCGACGGCACAATGCAGTTCCTGCTTCAAATCTCTCAGCTCAGGATCCAGATTGACGAGCAACGAACCGATGGGCCATTACTCGAGTTGGCGCGGAGGCACAGTTTGACGGTCTACGATGCAGCGTATCTGGCGCTGGCGCTCCGAGAAAGCTTACCTTTTGCAACTCTGGACAAGACCCTCGCAGCTGCGGCCATGGCCGAGAGAGTTCCGCTTCTGGCCTGAAGGCACGAACCCTTCCTCACCTTGACCGCCGCCGAACGTTAGCGCTTCCCGCCTCGTCTATCCAATTGCCGATCCTGATACCCTTGAGCAGGAACGATCGCAGCATCTATCTTCGAGACGGGCGGGCGCTGAGGATGGCGCCAAACCGGTAACCGGAAATATGGCAGAGTTCGTCATCAAGCTGGCCGATGAACGCGGCCGGATGCAGGAACAGGTGCAGACGGCGGCGACCGCCGAAGAACTGCGCCTGCGCTTTACGCACGCCGGCTACCACGTCTTCAGTGTGCGTGCGCGGGGCGGCGTCAGCGGACTGGGCCGTCGGCGCAAGGTCAAGCTCGAGCCATTCCTCATCTTCAACCAGCAGTTTCTTACCCTCATCCGCGCCGGCCTGCCGATTCTCAGCTCCCTGCAGATGCTCGGCAAGATCCAGAAGAGCTCGCAGTTTGCCAGCCAACTGGACGATGTGACCAACCGTGTGAAAACCGGTGAGGCGCTTTCGGCCGCCTTCGAGGCGCAGAGCGGCTTCCCGGCGATGTATACCACCACGCTGCTGGCAGGCGAGCGTTCGGGCAATCTGCAGGAGGTGCTGGACCGGTACGTCAACTTCCAGAAGGTCACGCTCACCCTGCGCAAGAAGCTGGTCGGCTCGCTCATCTATCCCGGGGTTCTGCTCACGCTGGTCACCGGGCTGATGACCTTCATGTTCACCGTGGTCGTACCGCAGTTTGCGCTACTCTACGACCAGATGGGCAGCAAGCTGCCTACCCTTACCCTCACGCTGCTGGCCTTTGGCAAGTGGATGCAGCACAACATCCTCTGGCTGGCGCTGGGTGCCCTGGTCATTGTCATTGGGTTCTACCGCTTCTCCATCACCGAGCGCGGGCGGGACTTCGTGGACCGCGTGCGCGTGGGTATGCCAGTCTTCGGCAAGATCTGGCTCAAGTACCAGGTGGCGCTCTTCGCGCGCACGCTGTCAACGCTGCTTACTGGCGGTTTGCCGCTGGTTCCCTCGCTGGAAACTGCGGCGCGGTCCATCTCCTCGCGGCGCGTCTCGAAAGCTGTTGGCTCGTCGATCAGTACTGTCCGCGAAGGCAAGAGCCTCGCCGACTCGCTCGCCCTGACCGGCGTCTTTCCCCAGCTTTCCACCGACATGGTCACCGTAGGCGAGCAGACCGGTGCGCTGCCGCAGATGCTCAACTCTGTCGCCGAATTCTTTGAAGAGGACGTAGCCACCGCGCTGACCGCCGCGCTGGCGCTGATCGAACCTGCCATTCTCATTGTCATGGGCGTGGTAGTGGTGTTCATTCTCATCTCGCTGTACCTGCCCATCTTTTCACTGGGCCAGGCAGGCGCAGCCGCAGGATAAATCGACATGGCCGAGACAAATGTCCTTACGCTTCCGATTCCCATGGTCGGCGACGAGCGCGCCCAGGCTGAGGCGCTGGCGCGCCGCTATCACGCCGAGTTCGTCGATCTGAAGAACTTCAAGATTCAGCACGATTTGCTGCGCACGGTTCCCGTGGAGCTGATGTTCCGCTACAACTTCGTGCCCATCGAGCAGCGGCCGGACGGGCTGGCCATCGCCGTCAGCGACCCCTCGCGGCTGATGGTGCTCGACGAGATCGCAGGCCTGCTCGGCCAGCGCATTCACCCGCGCGTGGCCACGCTCTCGCAGATCACGGATCTCTTGAAAAAGACTGAGCAGTCGCAGCGCGTGCTCGACGAAGCCAGCGAAGGACTGACCTTCGACGTGGTGACCGGCGAAGAAAATGCCGATGAGAACATCTCGATCGAGAAACTGACCAGCGAAGAAGACATCAGCCCGATCATCCGCCTCGTCGATACGACCATCTTCACCGCTCTGGAGCGCCGCGCCTCCGACATCCATATCGAGACGAACGACGATTCGGTGGTTGTCAAGTACCGCATCGATGGCGTGCTGCAGGCGGCCATGGCGCCCATCGCGCGCGAACACCACTCGACCATCCTGAGCCGTATCAAGATCATGAGCGAGCTCGACATTGCCGAGCGCCGCGTGCCGCAGGACGGCCGCTTCCGCGTCCGCTACAAGGGCCGCCTCATCGACTTCCGCGTCTCGATCATGCCCACAGTGCACGGCGAAAACGCTGTGCTCCGCGTGCTCGACAAAGAGTCGATGAGCGAGAAGTTCAAGAACCTCACGCTCGACGTGGTCGGATTTGCCGAAGACGATCTGCGCCGGTTCCGCCGTTACATTCGCGAGCCCTATGGCATGGTGCTGGTCACCGGCCCAACCGGATCGGGCAAAACCACCACGCTCTACGCCGCGCTCAATGAGATCAAGAGCGATGAAGACAAGATCATCACCATCGAGGATCCGGTCGAATACCAGATCCGCGGCATCACGCAGATTCCGGTGAATGAAAAGAAAGGCCTCACCTTCGCGCGCGGCCTGCGCTCGATCCTGCGTCACGATCCCGACAAGATTCTCGTCGGCGAGATCCGCGACCAGGAAACGGCGCAGATCGCGATCAACTCCGCGCTCACCGGGCATCTCGTATTTACCACCGTCCACGCCAACAACGTGGTCGACGTGCTGGGCCGCTTCCTGAACATGGGCGTCGAAGCCTACAACTTTGTCTCCGCGTTGAACTGCATTCTCGCCCAGCGGCTGGTGCGCACCATCTGCGAATACTGCGCGCGGACGGTCTACTACGACGACCACGAGCTAATCACCAGCGGCCTCGACCTGGCCGAATGGCGTGGCTTCGGCTTCCGCGAAGGCTCCGGCTGCATGGAGTGCGGCGGCACCGGCTATCGCGGCCGCACCGCGATTCACGAACTGCTGGACTTGACCGATCCAATCCGCGAGTTGATCCTCGAGAAGAAACCAACCTCCGAGGTGCGCAAGCTGGCACAAAAAGAGGGCATGACCTTCCTGCGCGAATCGGCGCTCGAGCGTGTGCGGCGCGGCCTGACCACGCTCAAGGAGATCAACAAAGTTACGTTCATTGAGGCCTCGCGTTAATGGCGACATTCCTGAACAATGTGAGGACCGCGCCCCAGCCCGGAGGGCGTCCGCCGGCCGCTGTCGAGCTCACGCCGGATGGCGTGCTAGCTGGGGTCCGACCGTCCGCGGCGGCGAAACGCGGAGCATCGGCAAGCGACTTACCCGTCTACGCGTTTGCGGCATTGCCGCCAGGAGCGATAGTTCCCGGCATCGACGAGCCGAATCTGCGCGCGCCGGAGTTCGTGGCCGAGGCGATCAGCGCGACGCTCGAGCAGGTCTCGCCCCGCACGCGCGCCGTGACGCTGGTTCTGCCCGACACTGTAGTACGTGTCTTCGTGCTGGACTTCGATTCCCTGCCCACCAAAGCGGAAGAAGCGATCCCAGTGATCCGCTTCCGGCTGCGCAAGATGGTTCCCTTCGACGTTGAGCACGCGGGCGTGAGCTACCAGGTGCTGTCACAGGGCAGAGCCGAGTGGAAGGTTCTGATCGCGGTCGTGCCGGGGCCGATCCTCGCCGAATACGAGGCAGTCGTACGCACCGCGGGCTACGAGCCGGGCGCGGTAATGTCTTCGAGTCTGGCCGCGCTCGAAATGGCCGGCCCTATGGAAGCTATGCTGGCCGCAAACGTGAGCGGATCGGGCATCACGACGCTGATCGCCAACGGCCAGGACCTGCTGCTCTACCGCACGCTCGATCTGCCCGCCGGCGACGCCGAGCGCATCGCCGAGATTCAGCGCGATATCGCGGTGGCCGCGGCCTATTACGAAGACAAGCTGGGAGCGCCGCCGCACCGGCTCTACTACGCGGGCAACCGCGACATCCGCGAGTTCGCCGCATGGCTCGCCGCGCCGGGACTGGAGATAGTCGAACTTGTACCCCGTCCTGAGAGCGGCCTGCTCACGTCGCTCGGGCATGAGAGCATCGCCGCTATCGCCGGCGCGCTGGCGGGAGCAAGCTGATGCGGATCACACTCAATCTCGCCACCCGCCCTTACGCCGATCTCGGACCGGCGATGAAGCGGCTGCGCATCGCTATGGCTGTCTTGGTCGTGCTCTCTCTCGGCCTGCTGCTCGGCCTGCACGCCCTGCACCAGAAGGCGGAGGCCGCGCGTGCCCAGGAGCACACGCTCGATGCTCGCATTGCGCGCATCACCAACGAGCGGCAGGGCTATCAGGCCATGATGCAGCGGCCGGAAAATGCCCAATTCATGACCGAAGTGGCCATGCTGAATCAGCTCTTCGATGAAAAGGCCTTCTCCTGGACATTAGCGATGGAAAATCTCGAAACCGTGCTGCCCGGCGGCGTACAGGTAACGCAGCTCGAGCCGGTGCGCGCCAAGAACGGCCAGACCACACTGCACCTTCGAGTGTTGGGCCCGCATGATCTTTCCATCGACCTGGTGCGGAATCTGGAACACTCCAAGCGCTTCATGCAGC
This sequence comes from Occallatibacter sp., assembly GCA_035508375.1. GTDB lineage: Bacteria > Acidobacteriota > Terriglobia > Terriglobales > Acidobacteriaceae > Telmatobacter. The sequence continues at coordinate 9,943 of DATJNF010000066.1, forward strand.
CGAGAATCATCGGCGAAAACGCCGAATCGAGCAACAACGGACCCAACCAGCGGTTGGAACCGGTGAGCGCGTCGAACCGGTTTGAGTTCGACCTGCTGGCCGACTACATTCCGCCCACGCCGGAAGAACGCGCCCGCAACCTGCATAAACAAAGAGAATCGGCCTCTGCAGACGACGATTCCGGCAACCGCCCGCAGCCCAGGCGCACGATGCCGGCTCCCAGCCGCAGCGCAGGACGCGTGCTCTATGCACGGCCCGCCAATGCGACTCCGGTTCCGGGGTCAAATGCGCTCGGCTCCTCCGCGCACCGCGACGGAGGTCCGCAATGAGCAGCGAACGCCCCTCCGTCTGGCGCGAGCGCCTCACATCGCCGCTCACCTGGCACTATGTCGGCTTCTCCGTCCTGCTTGTAGTGACGATTGTCCTCGCCGTTCGGCTCGGACTCGACTGGGCAGCGGTTGACGGCCACTCCCACGAGGCGCTGGCCGACAAGCAAGTCCAGCTGAAAGCGATGGAACTGCAGACTGCCCCCCTGCGCGGCCTCGACCAGCGCGTCGACAAGTCGCGCGCGGCCATGAAGGCCTTCTTTGAGAAGCGCATTCCGCCCACTTACTCGTCAATCTCCAACCGGGTGAACGAACTGGCCGTATCTTCCGGCGTGCGGCTGACGCGCATGCAGTACACCCAGGGCGCACCCGGCTCGGAGCTGACTGAGATCTCTATGGATGCCGGCATCACCGGCGAGTATCCGGCCATCATGCGCTTTATCAACGGACTTGAACGCGATCAGATCTTCTTCGTCATTCGGGCCATGAATCTCACCGGTCAGCAAGGCGGATTGGTCAGCCTGCGCATGCGCGTCTCCACCTGGCTGCGGCCCGCCGATGCCGAAGCCAGCGGTCTGCCGTCTACACCGGCTGCGGCTGAGGCTTCTGCGCCAGCCACCGGCAAGGAGGGCGAGTAGCCATGTCCCTTCAGCTGGGAACCGAGAACAAGAAGCAGGTCTACATCCTGATCGGGCTGCTCGCCGTGATCGCAGGCGTAGGCGGCTATGAGCTCTACCAGAACTTTGCTGCGCCTGCACCGGCCGCGCCGCCTGCTGCCGCGCGCACCGTGCGCGTCAATAACCGCAGCACCGCCGCTGGAAATCCGACTGCACCGAGTGGCGCAGCGACCGCGCAGGATGCGCAGAAGCTCAGCAACGAAGGCATCGATCCCACACTGCACTTCGACCAGCTGGCGCAGAGTGAAGACGTGGACTACGGCGGCACAGGACGGAATATCTTCTCTGCCACCTCGGCCCCTGTAGCCATCCCGAAGCCGATCGTGCCGGCACGGCCGAACCCAGGATTGCCTAGCGCGACCGCGGCGCCAGAGCCGCCGCGGCCGCCAGCCATCGACCTGAAGTATTTCGGCTATAGCGAGGACCGGGACAAAACGCTCAAGGCATTTTTCGTGCACGGTGACGATATCTTCATCGCCACAAGCGGCCAGATCGTCGACCACCGCTACAAGGTGGGAGCCATCCGGCCCGGCAGTGTGGAAGTGACCGACATGGGATACAACAACACGCAGACACTGAATATGTCGGCAAACTGAGCAATGGGAAGATGCAGAACCTGGACCCAATCCGGTGCACTCGGAAACCCTCTGAGGAGGGCTTCCTGCTGCTCGCGCTTATGTTCCTGTTGGCCCTCCTGGTGCTTTCGCTCGCCGTTGCTGCTCCCAGCGTCGCCAGGTCGATTCAGCGCGACCGCGAAGTGGAAACCATGCACCGCGGCAAGCAGTACCTGCGGGCTGTCCAGCTTTACTACCGCAAGTTTCACGCTTATCCGCCGAACGTGGACGCGCTGGTGAAGACCAATGAGATCCGCTTCCTGCGCAAGCGTTACATCGACCCGATGACCGGCAAAGACGATTGGAAACCCATCCTTTACGGCCAGAACAAGGCTCCCATCGCCATGGGATTCTTCGGGCAGCCCCTCACCACGGGAGGGGCGATCGCCGGCGTCGGACCGAGCGGCGGCAACGGGCTAAATGGAACAAACGGCGCCAATCCTTCCGGCGGCCTCTTCAACTCGTCCGGCGGTAACGGCTTCGGCTCATCGTTCGGGGGAAGCTCGCTCTTTGGGTCGTCGAGTCCTACAACGAACCCGACTGCACCGACCACAACCGCTCCTGCAGCGGGATCGACGGACAACTCATCCGGTTCTGCGACCGGCGGCACGGGAACAACCAGCGGCAACACGGCAACCGGTACCGGAAGCACGGGGACCGGTTCAACCGGGCAGACCTTCGGCGGGGCGGGCATCATCGGATTCTCCCCCGCGAGTTCGAAGCAGTCGATCCTGATCTACAAGAAGAAAGACCACTACAACGAGTGGGAGTTCACCTACGATCCCATCATGGACATGAAGACAATGAGTGGCGGAAATACCGGTACCATCGGGCAGCCGGCGGGCAGCCAGTCGAGCCCCGTTGGCATTCCCGGAATTACAACCCAAGGCACACCCTCCAACCAGGGCGGAGCTGCCCCAGGGCCATTCTCGACACCGTCTTCACCGCCCGATACCTCCGCTCCGCCGCAGTAGCAATTCGGGCTTCAAAAGACAAACGCCCGCTCCGATCCCGGGACGGGCGCATCTGCGCGAATAAAAAGCTGAGCCGCCGTTAAACGCTGAAAGACGACCCGCAGCCGCAGGTGGACTTCACCTGGGGATTCTCGAACTTGAAACCGGCCGCTTCCAGGGTTTCCACGTAGTCGACGGTGCAGCCGTTCAGATACATCAGTGAAGTGGCGTCGACAAAAACCTTCAGGTCGTCAAAACTGTAGACCTTGTCCATCATTCCGCTCTGATTCTCAAAGGCCATCGAATACTGAAAACCGGAGCAGCCTCCACCCACCACGCCGATGCGCAGCCCCGCCGGCAGCGGATCCTGCGTAGCCATGATCTCGCGCACCTTGGCGACTGCCTGCGGCGTGAGTATAAGTGGCGGTTTCTTCGTTGTTTCCTGGCTTGGTGCAGCGGTAGCAGTGGCCATAACTTCTCCCATAGGCTCGAAATGCCGTCACCACCAGAGTACCGTCCGGCGGGCGGGGAAACAAGTCCCCGGCACGGCTTTTCCTTTGGATGCACGGGAAAGAGCGGGGTCGCAGAATCCTCCCAGGCTTCCCTACCGGGTGACAATCCTGGAACATCTACCGGGCTCTTTTCCTTTAAGAGGCCTGGATTTGCGAAATTGGCGCGGACAATCGCACCAAAACCGGGATATGATGATCAACCGACAGGCCCCTCTGCCCCGAGGCCGCGAATCCCAAACGGACTCGCCGGTATCTGGGACCCGCCAGACCTTTGGAGGTGGGTATGACATTCGCTCCGGTGATGTGGACGGTTTGGTGTGCTTTAGTCGCCGTCATGGCTGCGCTCTATCTTTATCGCACGAGCCTGACGCGGGACGAAGAAGATCAGATCTTCCTTGACGACTCTTTCGACCATGAGAAGGCAGCGCAGGCGGTAATTGTAGCGAAAGTGTCAAAAGTTGAACCGGTGCTGAGAGTCGCGGAGTGGATGGTCGCAGGTATGACGGTCATCGTTCTGGCCTATTACGTGCGGGACATCCTGGTTCATCTGAACGTGATTGGCGGCTAAGCGCCAGAGCAGACAGTACTCCCGGGCTGCCTCGGAAGCGAGGATGTGAGTGCGCTTTCCTCGTGCAACTGCAGGTGTGCCCACGGAAACAGGCGATATTGCGGAAGGGCGGAGGCCGTTGGCAGCCAATCCGCCCATCCTTGTTTACCGCTGTCTATTTGAACTGGCTGATCATGTCGTGGATATAGTAGACCGCGACGATGACGGACGTTCCGGCCAATACCCACAGGACGACATGCTCGAGCGGCTCGACTTTGTGCAGTTTGGTCGTAATCGTCGCCTGTTCCGCGCGCAGGCGGTCGAGCGATTCTCCTAGAACCAGCTCATCGTCTTCATCGCGGCTGAGCCGGGCGATGTACAGCCGCAGCGCGACAAACGAAACCAACAGCACAAGCCACACCGTCCACATTGTCGGAACAAAGGGCATACTTCCACCTCCCGTGAAGTTGCCCCATTGCCGGTATCTCTAAGTCCGCTGTGGTTTTGCCGTCAACAGGGCCTTTTCGATGTTGATAATAGCCTTGCCTAAGACGCCGGCGAGGTGACGGCTATCACGGGCGCACAAAAAAGGCGCTGCGAAGTTGAACGCAGCGCCGGTACTTGCGGAGTAGCACTGGGATCGTTAGCTATTCCACTTCCTGCTTGGCTCGGTACCCGTCGCGCGCCTCGATGTCATATTTGAGCGGCTTGTGTTTCTGGTCCTGCATGCGCAGCGGCTGGCCTTCGGAATCCACCAGAACCACGCGCAGCTTGCGGTAGGTGCCGTCCTGCTTGGCGTTGGTGGGGTGATAGACCAGCTGGTATTTGGCGCGGATGTTCTGGTTGATGGTGCTCACCATGTCGGGCAGTTCGCCGGTAAACTTCGGCTCGAACCACATGCCGCCGGTCAACTGGGCGAAGGTGCGCATTTCGTTGTCGGCCTGCAGATAGTCCATGTCGCGCATGGAAGCCATCATGCCGCCCTGGCCCTCCGTCATTTCCCGCAGCAGTCCGCCGGTAGAGATCGCATAAATCGTGATGTTCTGCGATTCCTTGACCCGCTTCAGGATCTTGTCGAAGGTCAGCTTGGACATGGAATCAATACCGGACGCGATGAGGATGATGTATTTTCGCCCTTGAATGCGGTCCAGCCGGTCCATCGACTCATAGAGCGCGTCGAACACGTTGGTCTCGCTGAAGGCCGCCGGCATGAAGACCGAGTTGCCAAGCTCATTGATGGCTTCCTGGATCTGCCGCTTGTCCTGGGTAAAGTCCACCTCGATATGCGAGCGCATATCGAAGGTCATCATGGCCACGTAGTCCTGCGGGCGAAGCTGCTGGGTAAACGCCCAGGCGGCGTTCAACATGTCCATCCGGAAGACCCATCCGCGCGCGGCATATTCGCACAGAAGCAGCGCCGTGATCGGCGCTTCGACGCGCTTGAAGCCTTCGATCTTTTGCTCGACTCCATCCTCGTAGATGCGGAAGTTCTCGGGCTTGAGGCCGGGCACAAACTGGCCTGTCTTTTCGAGCAACACACCCACATCCACCGTCACCTCGGGAACATCCACACGGATGGAGACATTTCCCATGCCTTCGGGGTTCTTGAACTTGGGCTCTGGGGGTGCGGCCGGCGCGGGGGGCGGCTCGTCGGTGCTTTCCTTCTTCTTGGGCAGAGCAATTACGCCGTTGTCCCCGCTCGGACCGCCCGCATCCGGCGCAGTCTGGTCTTGTTGCTTCGGCTGCTGACCGGAAGGCTGGGTCTGGTCCTGGGCAGAATACGCGGGCGCTGAAACCAGGAGAGCCGCTGCAACCAGCAGCAGCGCGCGGCGCGCGGGAAAGATACCTCGAATTGAGATATGGGGAGTAGCCATGGGAACCTCGATGCTCACCAGAATAGACGATCAGGCGAAATCCCGTTCGAGAAGGTGAACGCGGTCTATACTCGTTATAGACGTGGGAATTTACCAGATGGAAACAAGGTCTGGGCTGATTGCCTTGGCGCTCGCTCTGGCCGCCGTAGCGGTCCCGTTCGCCGTACGCCCGATCGCCGCCCAGGAAGCAAAAACGCAAACCGTTGCCGAACCGGCAGGACCACCACCCAGCACCAATGGATTCTTCCCCGTGAGCCAGGTCCATCGCGGCATGATGGCGACGGCATGGACGGTCTTTGAAGGAACCAGGCCCGAGCCCATGCAGGTGGAGATCCTGGGCATTCTGCGCGGAGCGCGCGGTCCCGGACAGGATCTGATCCTGGTTCGTCTGCGCGGGGCCAAGCCTGAATACACCGGCGTCGTTGAGGGCATGAGCGGCAGCCCGGTGTACGTCGGTGACAAGCTGCTGGGCGCGCTCGCCTTTCGCATCGGGACCTTCAGTAAAGAGCCGATTGCGGGCATCACGCCGATCGAGCAGATGCTTGAGGTGCGCAACCTGCCGACGAACTCCATGGCATCCAATTCCATCTCTGCCGGCTTGCCTCCCGGTAATCTCGAGGCCTCCATCGGCGGCACTGCACCGGCCGCGGTGGGCAATCTGCCCGCGGACGAAGATGCCAACATGAACTTCCGCGCCATGGAAACCCCGCTGGTGATGAGCGGTTTCCAGCAGCAAGCCATCGATTTCTGGCAAAAGCAGATGCGCGGCACCAGCCTGGAGACGGTTGCGGCAGGCGGCATGGGCGGATCGTCTGAAGCCGACATGCGGCTGTCTCCGTCGGCAGCCGCCACTCTGGAGCCGGGTTCCGCTGTCAGCATGCAATTGGTGCGCGGCGACGTGGAGATCTCCGCCACCTGCACCGTGACGTATATAGATCCGAAGCAACTACTGGCCTGCGGCCATCCCGTTCTGCAGGCGGGCCAGGTTTCGCTGCCCATGACTACGGCAGATGTGATCACCACGCTGGCGTCGCCGCTGAACGCCTTCAAGATCATCAACACCGGCGCGACCGTGGGCGCCTTCACCGAGGATCGCAACTCTGCGATTCGCGGCGAACTCGGCGCAACCGCGAGGATGATCCCTATGCACATCGCGATGGATGGCCCGGAGGATCACCGCAAGCTCAACGTCGAAATTCTCGATCTGCCTTCGCTCACCTCGCAGGCGATGATGGTGGTGCTGTTCCAGTCGCTGCTCGAATCGAACGCCAGCACCGCGTCCACCAGCTATCACCTCACCGGCAACATCGACCTGCAGCAGTATCCCTCCGTGCCGCTCGATATGTGGGCCTCTCCGGGTGAGATGGGGCCAGCGCCGATGCTGCTTGCGCTGCAGGCGGGTGAGCGCTTCGCCGCGCTCTACACCAACGGAGCGAGACGAGGAGCCATTCGGGACATCGATCTGCACGTGGAGGAGGTTCCGCGGCGGCTGGGTGTAACGCTCGAAGGCGCGCGCATTGTTTCGGGCGATATTGTTCACGCCGGCGACACTGTCGAGGTAGAAGCGACCCTTCGTCCGTGGCAGCAGCCTGCCCGGAACCTGCGCATCGCCGTCAAGCTTCCGTCGCGTCTCGAAGCCGGCAATCTTCGCTTGCTGATCTCTGACGCCGGAACGCTTGACCGCACGTTGAATCAGCCGCGTCTCCTTGCGCAGCCCGAGAACCTCGAGACGGTTCTGGAACAGGCGCGGCATCAACACGCGGAGGACCGCATCTACGTGAGCTTGCTCGTTCCTGAAGCGCAGGCCGGCATGAATGGCGAGACGCTGCCGAGCGTTCCGCTATCGGTGGCCAATGCACTTGAAGCCGTGCGCACCTCGCAGGACGTCAATCTGAACGGCGAATCTGCTGAAGTCGCCGCAGATGCTTCTGCGGGAGGCGTGCTGAGCGGATTTCAAATTCTCAATCTGCACATCGACCCTGGCGGCGGTTTAAACTAGGACTGGAATTAAGAGCGACATCCTTTCACTCCATACCGCGGCCCGTGCAACCGCACCAGCCGGCGCTATGGACTCACGCCAATGAGGACTCCGAAACATGGCTTCTATTCAAGGTCTTGCAGCGCATGCAGCAGGAGCTGAGCTTCTTCCCTTTCATTACGACCCAGGCACACTCGGCGCGCAGGAAGTAGAGATCGCCATTACCCACTGTGGCATTTGCCACAGCGATCTCCACCTGATCGCGAATGACTGGGGCATCAGCCAGTATCCGTTCATTCCCGGCCATGAAGTCATCGGCACGGTTGCCGCAGTCGGAAGCGAAGTGCGGCAGCTGCAGATCGGGCAGCGCGTCGGCCTGGGCTGGCAAGCGAACTCGTGCGGCGTGTGCGAATGGTGCGTCCGCGGAATGGAGAATCTCTGTCCTTCCTCCGAGGCTACCTGCGTTCACCGCAATGGCGGCTACGCTGACCGCGTGCGCGCCAACGCTCGATTCGTCATGCCCATTCCCGATGCTCTGAAGAGCGAACACGCCGCGCCTCTGCTCTGCGGCGGAATCACCGTCTACAATCCATTGCGCACCCACGGCATCAATCCAACCTCACGCGTGGGCGTGGTAGGCATCGGCGGCCTTGGCCATCTAGCCATTCAGTTTGCGCGCGTCTTCGGCGCGGAGGTTACGGCGTTCTCTTCGTCGGCCGGTAAAGAAGAAGAAGTGCGCGCGCTCGGTGCGCACCACTTCGTGAACACGCGTGAAACCAAGGCCATGAAAGAGACGACCGGCACTCAGGACTTCATTCTCACTACCATCAACGCTGACCAGGACTGGGGCACCTACGTTCAGGCGCTGCGTCCCACCGGTACGCTGTGCTTTGTCGGTGTGCCGCCTTCACCGGTGAGCGCTCAGGCGTTTCCCCTCATCGGGGGCCAACGTAGCATTACCGGCAGCCCCATTGGCAGCCCCCACCAGCTGCGCGAGATGCTCGACGTCGCGGCGCGTCATGGCGTAAAAGCCACGACAGAGCTCTTCCCGATGGCCAAAGCCAACGAAGCCATTGAAAAAGTAAAAAAGAATAAGGTTCGCTACCGCGCAGTGCTGGCCAATTAAAGAATCCCTCGAAAACAGGTAGCGCCGGCCTCCAGGCCGGCTGTCGTGTGGGCCTTCTGGCCCACACCGCGCCTGCCGGCGTAGACGCCTTCCGTACAGCCGCTCTGGAGAGCAGGTTTACCTTATCGCTTCGGGTGCACGAAATAGAGCAGCCCAAGAGAATCGTCAGTCACCAGAAAGCTGTCCGGACCAGTGCGCAGAATGCCACAAGGGCGGCCGCGCACGACGGACTTCCCATTCGCGATAGTGAGAAATCCAGTTATCAGATCGCGCGGCTTGCGATCGGATGGCGTGAATCGCACCACGCGATAACCCGTGCCGATGTGCGGATGGCTCGCACCGTGCAAAGCGACGACAAAGCTGTTCGCGAGCGCTGAATCCGTTGCCGGAAAATACGCGAAGCCGAGCGGCGAGCTGTGCGCAGCAAACGTGGTGTATGCCGGTGGAACGTGCTCGCAGGATTTGAGCGGAGCCGGAGGGCTGCCAAGCGCTGCATTCGGATCGGGGCCGGATGCGTGCCCTCCGCCGGCCGTCAGGTTCGTGCCGGCCTTCGCTACGCCTGTCTGCTTCCCGTAGACCGAATCCGCCGCTGCCTCCGCAGGAATCTCCGCAATTTTGCTTACGTCATCGAGACTCGGCAAAGGCGTCGTATCGAGAACAGGCTTGCCATTCGCGAAGTAACAGGCAGGCCAGCCGTAGTTGCGCGCGACTGCGGGCGACTTGTCGAGCTCGAAGAAGGTGTCTTCCGGCAATTGATCGCCGAGGTGATCGTCACCCATATTGGTTGCGAACAGTGCGCCGCCATCCAGCTCTGCAATGGCGCGCAAATCAACTGCATTGCGCAGACCCTGTGCAATCATCACCGGATGCTTGCCGTCGGGATCCATGCTGACGACGGCGGCGCGCATCACCTCGCGCTCCTGGCAGTAGTTGCACGATGATCCCGCCGCGACAAAGATGCGCGTCGCGCCGTTCACCTGCGCTACGGCCACCGTGCGCGTAAGATGCCAGCCGCCGTACTTGTAGCTGAGGCCATAATCAGGAAAACGCATCAGCGTTTCAGGCTCCGATGTCGGTGCGGTGTCGCCGGCATTGTACTTGTAGCGGACCAGCTTGCTGGTGAGTGGAAGATAAAGCCAGCTTTGGTGAGTTGCAGGATCGGTCCAGAAGGCGAGGTTATTCGGGTTGCGCAGGTGATCGAGATAGTGGATCACGCGCTTGAAGGTGTGCGTCTGCTCATCCCACCCTTCGAGGATGAACACCGAGCCCCGCGCATTGTCGGAAATATCATGCATGCCGGTGACGAAGATGCGGCCATCCGGCGACTGCGCGAAGAAGCGGACGCGGCGCAGACCGCTCGCCGCGATGTTGATGTCGAAAGACTCCGGAAGTGAGAGCGTGATAGATTTTCCAGGAGCGTAGGTAAGAGTATGCCGCACTTGCGCGGACGAGATTACGGCACAGATCCAGACCAAAACAAGAAAGAGCGTGGCAAAAACTCGGCGGGACTGCACGCAATCAGTGTAGACGTATTCGCCCGATCATCGAATCCACGCCAGTATCTACTCAATTGAAAAATGAAGGGCGTTGGTGGATGCCAACGCCCTGTTGATTTGTGGAATGAAAAGAGCGGTCAATGAGCCGCAACGGGTCTCGCAAGCTCCTGGCCGCGTGTATCCATCTCTGCCTGAACGTCGGCAGCGCGGTTGGGCAGGTCGAAGCGATCGAGGTTCATGACCTTGCTCCATGCAGCCGCGAAGTCACGGACAAAGGCTTGCTGCGCATCGCTGCTCGCATAGACTTCCGCAAGAGCGCTGAGCTGGGAGTTCGAACCGAAGACAAGGTCTACCACTGTGGCTGTCCACTTCAGCTGGCCCGTCTTCCGGTCGCGTCCTTCCAACACACCCGCAGACTTCTCGGACTTCTGCCACTTCGTGCCCATGTCCAGCAGGTTCACGAAGAAGTCATTAGTGAGAGCCCCAGGCCGTTTCGTAAACACGCCATGCTGGGATTGCCCGAAGTTTGCGCCCAGAACACGCAGACCGCCGATCAGCACGGTCATCTCGGGAGCAGTCAGGGTCAGCTGCTGCGCCTTGTCCAGCAGCAGATGGGCCTCGTGGCCCTCGAGTTCCTTGGACACGTAATTGCGGAAACCGTCCGCCTTTGGCTCCATCACCGCAAACGACTCGACATCCGTCTGCTCCTGCGAGGCGTCGGTGCGACCCGGCGCAAAGGGAACCTTCACGGGATGACCAGCGTCCTTGGCGGCAGACTCAACCGCAGCCGAGCCAGCAAGAACGATCAGGTCCGCGAGCGATACCTTCTTGCTGCCGGTCTGCGATTTGTTGAACTTCTTCTGAATGGCTTCCAGCTTTGCAAGCGCCTTGGCCAGTTCAGCAGGCTGGTTTACCTCCCAGTCCTTCTGCGGCGTAAGCCGGATGCGCGCACCATTCGCGCCGCCGCGTTTGTCGCCGCCCCGGAAGCTCGCTGCCGAAGCCCACGCGGTTGTGACGAGCTGTGCGACCGACAATCCGGAATCCAGAATCTCCGCCTTCAACGCTTCGATGTCCTGTGCATTGATCAGTTCATGATCCACAGCGGGCACTGGGTCCTGCCAAACCAGCTCTTCCTTCGGGACCAATGGGCCCAGATAGCGGGAGAGCGGTCCCATGTCGCGGTGCGTCAGCTTGAACCATGCACGCGCGAAGGCATCGGCAAACTCTTCCGGATGCTTGAGGAAGCGTCGTGAGATCTTCTCGTAGGCCGGGTCCATGCGCAAAGAAAGGTCCGTGGTCAGCATGGATGGTGCGTGGCGCTTGGACTTGTCGTGCGCGTCCGGCACCGTATTCGCGCCGGCGTCGCCTTTCGGCTTCCATTGATGCGCACCGCCCGGGCTCTTGGTCAGCTCCCATTCAAAGCCAAACAGGTTCTCGAAGAAGTGGTTGCTCCACTTCGTCGGCGTCTGCGACCAGGTCACCTCCAGGCCGCTGGTGATCGCGTCACCGCCAATGCCTGTGCCGAAGCTGTTCTTCCAACCCAGTCCCATCTCTTCGACAGATGCAGCCTCAGGCTCCGGGCCGACGTGGCTTGCGGGAGCGGCGCCGTGTGTCTTGCCGAAGGTATGACCGCCGGCAATCAGCGCGACCGTTTCCTCGTCGTTCATCGCCATGCGGCCGAAGGTCTCGCGGATATCTTTCGCCGCTGCGACTGGATCGGGATTCGCGTTCGGGCCTTCGGGGTTGACGTAAATCAGGCCCATCGTTGTGGCGCCGAGGGGTTTTTCGAGTTGGCGTTCACCAGAATAGCGCTTGTCGGTGCCCATCCACGAAGTCTCGGAGCCCCAATAAACGTCCTGGTCCGGCTCCCAAACATCCTCACGGCCGCCACCAAAGCCAAAGGTCTTGAAGCCCATCGACTCGAGCGCAACGTTGCCGGCCAGAATCATCAGATCGGCCCACGAGATCTTCTTGCCATACTTCTGCTTGATCGGCCACAACAGCCGGCGCGCCTTGTCCAGGCTCACGTTGTCAGGCCAGCTGTTCAGCGGAGCAAAACGTTGCTGGCCCCTGCCCGCGCCGCCGCGGCCGTCGCCGATGCGATATGTACCTGCGGAGTGCCACGCCATGCGGATGAAGAGCCCGCCGTAGTGGCCGAAGTCCGCAGGCCACCAGTCCTGCGAGTCCGTCATCAGGGCATGGAGATCCTTGACCAAGGCATCAAGATCAAGACTCTTGAACTCTGTGGCATAATCGAATCCCTCGCCCATAGGATTGGAAAGCGAGGAGTGCTGATGCAGGATCCCCAGGTTAAGCTGTTCGGGCCACCAGTCCTGGTTGCCGTTCGCCGCTGCAGTTGGGTGCTTGAGCGTACCGTTCGTGTACGGGCACTTCGATTCGTCAGACATTGTGTCTCCTGTTACGCTGCCATTAGCTGGCTTTCAGTATTTGTGTGGAAAAATCAAGAATGAGCGCGGGCAAGGTTGATCTCTGGACTGGTCAGCTTGATGTCCTGAGACCCGATAACCCTGACAAATGCATGCTGCAAAAACCGAGACTAGATTAAGCCCTGTGCCCACCATATGGAAAATCAATTGTTTCTACAGTGATGATTGCCCTGCTCTATGATAAAGAGCGATGAATTTGCAGGATCTTCGTTATCTGGTTGCAGTGGCCGAGCACAGGCATTTTGGCCGTGCTGCCGAAGCCTGTAACGTAAGCCAGCCCACGTTGAGCAGCCAGATCAAGAAGCTCGAAGAGGAGCTCGGCGTCACGCTGCTGGAGCGCACCAACAAGCGCGTCGACCTGACTCCCGTGGGCAGCCAGATCCTCAATCACGCGCGGCGAGCGCTGGCCGAGGCGGGCCAGATGGAAATCGTGGCGCAGGCTGCGCGCGATCCGCTGGTGGGCCCGTTGAAGCTCGGCGTGATTCCCACGCTCGCACCTTACCTGATGCCCCTGATCCTGAAACCTCTGAAGCAGGCATGCCCCGGCTTGAAGCTCGAAATATGGGAAGACCAGACGCGGTCTCTCATCGACGGCCTGCGCAATCACCGGCTCGACGCTGCCCTGCTCGCAACCTCTCCGGACGCCCCCGAAATCACAGACCTCGCCTTGTTTGAGGAACCATTGCTGGCGGTACTGCCGCTGAAGCACAGGCTGGCAGAGGCAAAGACCATCCGAGAGGAGTCGCTGCTGAAGGAGTTGCTCGTGCTGGCCGACGGCCATTGCCTGGCGAACCAGGCGATGGAAGCCTGCGGCGCGCGCCATGGTTTCCAACGCGGCGCGATGTCCGCTTCCATGCAGGCTTCAACGCTGGAGACCCTCGTAAACCTCGTCGCGGCCGGATACGGTGCAACACTCCTGCCCGCGCTGGCGGCTGATTCTTTCCGCAGCCGCGATATCGTGCTGCGTCCGCTCACTGGCAAATCCTCGCGGACCATCCGCCTCGTAAGCCGGCCCGGCTTTCCCCGTCCGCAGGCGTTGCGGGCGCTGGAACGGGTCATCCGGAAAGCTGTAACGGCTCATCTTTAGAAGAACTCACTTGCCTGCGAACCAGTACTCGCTTCACCACAAACATCCGGTCCTAGGCGAAGATCGGCGCGAGCCGCGCCAGCACTTCATCGATGATCTCCGCCGGAACAGCTTCCAGATATCGGGCCGCGCGAGCAGCGAGGTTGATGGGCCGCGGTTGATCGCAACGAACCACTCCAGTCGTCCTCGTTCCCGCGGTGGTAAGCGAAACCGTAAATCCACGGGTGCGTGCGAACGCTCCGCCGGTTGTGATGGGAACAACAACTGGCAGACTAGTTACGGCATTGAATGAATCATGGGAGACCACCAGAACGGGACGCGTCCCTTGCTGTTCGTGTCCGGAGGACGGGTCCAGCGACACAAGATAGATCTCTCCACGTTTCGCAGACGCGCCCACCGCACAGCCCTCCGAATGGATCTCGATTCGAGCATCATAACTGGAACTGCGGGGAGTTTCTGCTACAACTCTCTTCCAACTGAAGGCAGATTGGCCCAGCTTCGGTCCTCATCGGAAAGAGGCGCGCTCAGATCGCACTGCGCCACAAGTTCGTCGAGCGTGTAGTTCGGCTTCACAGAAGACTCGATAATCAGCCGCTCGCCTTCCACCGCCAGAGCCACCGTAGCTCCGGCGTGCAGGTGCAGCATGTCGAGAACCGCGGGGGGAACCACCATCATGATCGAGCCGCCGACCTTGCGCAAAGTCGTGGTAAGCATGGCAGTCAAAATTATATCAAAATATAACAACGCGATGATGGTTTCGAACTGATCCTGTACCCAATTCGCCGGATAAATCCCTGTGGAAATCTTGTCCAAAACTCTGTGGGAAACCGAAGTAATTCCCAGGACAGCCGGGAATTCCCGAAATTACGAATTCGGGCCCCCCTTATCCACAAAAACACCCCTTGAGGCCGTTGACCCTGTACTGCGGGCTCCGTAGAGTCTCTAATCAAAGAGAGATTTCCGGCTGCAGTTAACAGCTTCCTCGCGCCGGAAAGCGGAAATGCTACGGCAGGATAATTCTCCACGTAGTACTTCCTTGATTCGGAGTGAAAATGTTGAAATTAAAGAAGATCCACATCCTCGGCTTTAAGAGCTTTTGTGACCGCACCGAGTTGACGGTGCCGGGGACGGGGATCGCCGCGATTGTAGGCCCGAACGGGTGCGGCAAGTCGAATATCCTCGATGGCGTCACCTGGGTACTGGGCGAGCAAAGCGCCAAGACATTGCGCGGCAGCCACATGCAGGATGTGATCTTCGCCGGCACGCGCGACCGCAAGCCCCTGGGCATGGCGGAAGTCACCCTGACGATGGTCGACCCCGAGGCCTACGAAGGCCCGGTACCGGTCGAACCGGAAGTGGTCGTCGACCAGGACGCGCCAGCCGATTGGGACGAGGAACAACTGCGCCGCCAGCGTGCCAATGAGGCAGAGGAGATCATCGCTTCCGAGCAACCGGGCCAGGCGATTGAGGAAGACGCCGAGCCAACCGTCGCGCCTGCCGCCGAAACCGAGGGTCCGCAACCGGTGGTTCTGAAGATCCGGCGCCGGAAGTTCTCGAGCACGCCGCAAAAGGGTGAAGTCGTAATCACGCGGCGGCTGTTCCGTACCGGTGAGAGCGAATACCTGCTCAACGGCAAGCTATGCCGTTTGCGCGACATTCAGGACATCTTCATGGGCACGGGCCTCGGGCCGGAGAGCTACGCCATTATCGGGCAGGAGCGCATCGGGCAGCTGCTCAGCTCCAAGCCGCATGACCGGCGGGCCATCATCGAAGAGGCCGCCGGCATTACGCGGTTCAAGACCAAGAAGCGCCTTGCGGAGCTGCGGCTCGAATCGGCCAAGCAGAACCTGGCCCGTGTCGACGACATCTTCGAGGAAGTCACGCGGCAGATGAACAGCCTGAAGCGGCAGGCAGCCAAGGCGGAGCGGTTTGTCGCTGTCCGCGATGAGTTGCGCGGCCGGTTGCGCGTAGTGCTGGCCAGCCGCATGGCGGTGATGGATGCCGAACAGGCCAGGTTCGAGCAGGAGATCGCGGCGCTGACCGAGCAGATCGACGGCTCGGCACGGGAGATCGGCGAGCTCGAAGCCAACCAGCACGCGCTCACCGAGCGCGGTTACGAGCTGGACCGCGAAGGGCAGGCGGCGCAGAAGCGGGCCAATGAGGCCGCGGTGGAGCTGGAGCGCGCAACGGCGCGCGAACGCAGCAACACGGAGCGCGTAGCGGAGCTGGAAGCGCGGATCGCCGCCGCAGGCGCAGAGCTGGAACAGACGCGCACGCAGCTTTCCACCATCGCGGAAGAGCGGGCGCAGCAACGCAGCTTTCTGGAGACGGCCGCAGGCGAGGCGCGCGAGTTTCGCCAGCAGGTGGAAGCGCACCAGCAGCAGGCGCGCGCCGCCGCGGAGCAGGTGTTCGGGGCGGAGCGGCAGCTGGAGACGGCGCGCCGCCACGTAATGCATCTGCTCACGCAGGCCGGCAATGCGCGCAATCAGACGGCGCAGGCAGAGGAAAGCCTCGCCGCCCTCGAACGCGAGGCCGAGCGGCTGGATGCAGAGATGCGTCAGGCGCGCAACGAGATGGAGAACCTGGGCGTCGAGAGCGGGCAGGCGCGGCTCAGGTTCGAGTCGGCGGCCGAGGCGCTTAAGCGCCTGGAAGGCGAGATCGCGTCACTGCGCGAGACGCTGCAGGTGAAGCGTACGGAAGAAGCCGCGCAGCGGACGAGGGCCAATCAACTGCGCACCGAGCAGGCTGCGGCAGTGGGACGACGCGACTCGCTGCAGTCTCTCATTCGCAACCACAGCTACTCCACCGACACGGTGCGCAAGCTGCTGAAGCCGGGAGCGCTGGGCCGCGGCATGGCACCGGTCGGCACGCTGGCGGACTTCCTCGAGGTTGCGGGCGAGCACGAAGGCGTAGTCGACGAGTTCCTGCGCGAAGAGCTGAACTATGTGGTGGTCGAGAACTGGGGCGTTGCCGAAGAAGGCGTGCGGCTGCTCAAGACCAGCGATGGGCGCGCGACGTTCCTGATTCATCCCGAGGAACAGCGTGAGCTCTTCGATGCCGGTTCCACTGCGGTGCAGGAGCCAGGGCTCACGCCGCTCCGCGACGCCATCAAGGTACTGAACGGCTTTGGACGGTCGCTCGAAGGCATTCTGCCCAAGCTGCGGCACGGCTATCTCATCGACGACTCCAACGAAGCGCTGCGGCTGGCGTCGCGTTATCCGCATGCCTTCTTCCTCACGCCGGAGGGCGAGTGCTTTCACAACGCCACGGTCACAGGCGGTAAACCGGCCAGTGAAGGTCCGTTGGCGCTGAAGCGCGATCTGCGCGAGACGGAGAACCGGCTGGCCAAGCTGGACGCGCAACTCTCAGAGGCGGAGACTGAAGCGGCGACACTGACCCACGAGATCGAGGGAATGACGGCCCGGCTCGAGGCGCAGAGCCAGGAGCGGCGCGAGGCCGAGACCGAGAACGCCAACCTGGGCGCGGCGCTGAAGCAGATGGAAGCCGAGGCGCAGCGCATCGAGCGGCGCCTGCAGGACTGGGCGATGCAGGCGGCGCGCAACAAGGAGGCCTGCGAGACGAAGGGGCAGTCGATCGAGCTGAAGCGCGACGAAGCGGCGCGGCTGGAAGCAGAGCACGCGCAGGCCGACGCGGGACTCGACAGCCTGCAGGCGCAACTAGATGAGTTGCGCAAACAGCGTGAAGAGCTGCAGCAGCAAGCTGCGCACGTGACGGCCGAGCTGGCCGGTTTGGAAGAGCGGCGGCGCGGCGCGGAGGCGGCGTTCCAGCGGATTGACCGCCTGCATGCGGATCTCGAACGGCGCGTGCTGGCGATCGAGCAGCAAAGCGCAGCGGCAACAGCGGAGCGCGAGCAGCGCATCAGCGAAAGCGCCTCGCTGGCAAGCCGGCAAGAAGAACTAACGAACGCGCGCAGCGAAGCGCTGGCACAGGCACAGGCAATCACGGAACAGGCGCAGACGTTGCGCGCGCAGCTGGCCGAGATGGAGACGCAGCTCAAGACCGGACGCGTCGCGCTCGATCAGCGCCGCGACGAGCGGGCCGCCAGGTCGAGCGAGCTGGCGAAATTGAAGTCCGACCTGGAGCACCTGGAGGCAAGCTGCCTTGCCGAAGTGAACGTGACGGCGCAGGTGCTGCGCGAAGACGCCGAGGTGGGCAGGCTGAGCGGCGATGAGCTCGGCGCCGAAGAAGAGACCTGCCGCGGGCTGCGCCAGCGTATGGAGCAGATGGGCCCGGTGAACATGATGGCGCTCGACGAGTACAAGGAGACGGAGGAGCGGCACTCGTTCCTGGAGACGCAGCGCCGGGACCTGATCGAGTCGATCGAGAACACCCAGGAAACCATCAAGGAGATCGACCAGATATCGCGCACCAAGTTCGACGAGGCCTTTGCGCAGATCAACGAAAACTTCGGCCAGGTTTTTACGCGGCTGTTCCGCGGCGGCAATGGCTTTCTGCGCATCACGGATGCGGAGAACCAGGACGAGAGCGGGCTCGACATCGTGGCCTCGCCGCCGGGCAAAAAACTGCAGAACGTGCTGCTGCTCTCCGGCGGTGAGAAGGCGCTGACCGCACTGGCGCTGCTGATCGGCATCTTCCAGTTCCGGCCCAGCCCGTTCTGCGTGCTCGATGAAGTGGACGCGGCACTGGACGAGACTAACGTGGGCCGCTTCGCCGAGCTGATGCACTCGCTTAGCCTCGACACGCAGTTCCTGGTGGTGACGCACTCCAAGCGCATGATGCACGCCGCGGACATGATCTACGGCGTGACGATGCAGGAGCCCGGCGTGTCGAAGATCGTCAGCGTGCGGCTGGGACATCACGAACAACAGCAGCGGGCGACGGCGTAGGGCACGCCGCCAAGCGTCGAAATTGTGTCAAAAAGTGCTGTTTTTGAGGGTGTTCTGTTGAATAATGTCGTCATGCCTGAGCACGTGCATTTGCTCCTCGGCGAGCCGCAGAAGGCAACGTCTCGAGTGTGATCCATGCGCTCAAACTTTCCGTCTCGCTGCGCCGTCGAGAGCGGCCTTTCTGCCAGGCCCGATCCTACGATTTCAACGTCCATAACGACGAGAAGCGGATCGAGAAACTGCGCTACATGCACCGCAACCCAGTCGTGCGCGGACTGGTGAAAAGGCCCGAGGACTGGGCCTGGTCGACCTTTCTTCACTACGCTACGGGTCGTGTCGGCGTCGTGGAGATCGAGTCGCAGTGGACTGCCTTCCGGCGCGGCAACCGGTTGCCTGAACCTCTGGTTTACAAAAAACGGTCTGGACGATTTTCTGGTTAGTTTAGCTTCCTCCAACGTGGTCGTACTTTCCCAGGGTCCCAACCACCCCGGCGCGAGAATGAGCCGGCCGAGCTGGGCATCATTTGGATCCGTTCCGGTTGAGACTCCAGTGGTAGACAAACTCGACATAACCATACTGCATGGTTCGATCAGAGGGATAGATGGCGGCGGCAACCGTCTTGCCTTGCGCGTAGGCGTAGTAGAAGTTGAGATCGATGTTTTTTGACGTCTGCCAGTCGGCGCTGATGTCTGCCACGGATGCGAGAGATCGCGAGTTGTTCGATGGGCGGCCAACGTAACCGAAGACCTTGTTGTCGAACGCTCCGCCACCGAGGTACCAGAGGTCATGCGCTGAGGTGAGTTGGAGCCAATGGAGGTCCGAACGGACGGCGACCTTATTTACTGGCTTGTCGATGAGCTGGACGAAACTGTCGGTCGAGTTCATGAGGTTGTAGAAAGGAAGACGCGCATAGATTCGAGGTGTCGGCAACACCTGAAAGAATGTGTTGTGAGTACCGTCGGTCGAGTTGCTGTCGCCTGTGGAGCGGAACCAGCCGCCGCGCAGCCACGGCGCTGTGGGCGCCTTGCTGAGCTGGTAGCCGCCTTCCACGGCTGCAGCGCCTGCCTTGTGATCCTGCGATCCCCAGGAGCCGTTTTGTCCTGCTCCCCAAAACAGCAAGTCGAATTGGCCGGGACCGGCGGGGAAGCTTGCGAGCAGGTCTCCGCCGTACGTGCCGATGCGAATGTTTTTGTGGTCGAGCGATCGCGCGGACAAAGCGCGATTATCCGTCTTGGTCAAGCCGGTGCGCCCGTCGTGGTAGCCGAGGGCAAAGGCGCGCCACAGGATGTGCTGCCGGGCATCGGCGCGGGTAAGAGCCAAATACTGAACGTCGACGTTCAGTTCGGGATTACCGTTCATGTTGAAGACGCCCTGATCGGAGCGCGCGGCCATCGCCGTGAGATTCCAGGCTCCTGCCTGATAGTGGGCATCGAGACCATCGAAGCTTCTCTGCGCATTGGAAAAGCCGAAGTTGCCGATGAGACGATGGGCGATGCGGTTTGCCTGAAGCCAGGCAATGGTGGAGTTTACGGGCTTGGTCTCCTGACCGTCGATAAACTCGAAGCGGCCTCCGCGCAACGAAGTGTCTTCGCCATCAAGCCGCGCAAAACCCTGTTTGAGAAAGGCTGCGGCTGCATTGGAGTTGGTGTTGGCAGCGTAGTAGCTCGCGCCAAGGCCCAACTGACCCTGCGCTGTTACGGGAGAGATGGCGCCGTCGGGCGAGGCGAGAATGGACGGCTGGGCCAGTTCCAACTGCCAGTCCCAACGATGCAGCCGCTGCGCCACGCCGACGCGCAGCAGCGATTCCACGTAGCCATAGCTATTGTTGTAGGGCGGAGCGGCGAACCACTGCCATGAGTCCACTCGCGTGCGATCGTACACCGTGACGTTGAGAGCAGAACTGCTGGAGGATTGCGCGTGCAGCTGAGAAGCGGCCCCGAGGGCAAGCGGGAAAAGAAAAGTGACAGCTCTGATGTAAGGGCGTAGGGACACGGGCTCTCCTTAAAGTGATGACTGATTGGCGCCTGCGAGTTGCGAAGAGAGATTTGAGCCGCAGACTACCGCGGCAGCACCACGCAGTGAGCGTCGCGCCACGATGTCTCAAAATGTGCGTGCAATTGCGCCCGCTTGGGGCTGGGCTCTTCGCGGAGCCAACAGATAGTCACCTTACCGGAGAAGCCGCCGGCGTTCGGAGCCAGCGGGAACGAAGCAGGCTCTTGAGAGAGCTCACTCCATTCGGGGTGATTGCATTCGAGCATAGCGGTGATTTGTGCTGTGCGCAAGTGAAATCGAAACTGGCGCGTGGACCAGGCGTCCGGGCCCGGTTAGACACCGAACTGACGCAGATGATGGTCGACGTGCTTGTACATGAGAATGGCCCACTGCTGCGGTTTGAGCGGACCAAAAAAAGGGTGTGGGTGGTGAGAGCAGCATGCTGCGCCCCGGGTGGCGAAGTTATCGATGGCGGCGATGAGCTGGGCGCGTTCCCGCTCGAGGTCGCACTGTGCGGGGTCCGCGGAGAAGAGCTCGGGCGCAGAGGGTGAGTTGCGGCGCATGGGTTTGTCGTCGCCGAGGACGATGGGCTTGATGAGTATGCCGAGGACGTTGGCGGGAAAGGATGCACGTTTGGGGTTGATAACGCCCATCGCCATCTGCACGCCTGAAGTACAGTGGGCGAGGGTCTGCGGGAGCGTCATTTTGCCCCACTGCCGTTCGCTTTCACGAGTAAGGCGCAGGATGCGGTGCTTTATTTCTTGTACCCGGGTGGGATCAAAGAGATCGTTCACGGTAGCGGCTCTCCCTTTTGGGTGGATGATCGCCCGCAGCCTTTGGCCGAATTCATCAGGACTGATGCGTGAATGCGGCAGACGGAGCGGCGGTTGCATCGGGCTCACCGCCGATATACATGGCGGCTATGAGGCCCGCTTTCATAGTAAATACGTGGAGAACTTCGCTGTCGGAGAGAACATCTCCTTGAAGGCTCTTGACGATCTGGTGCACTCGGACTTGCACCTTGCCTCCGTCGGTCTCGGTGATTTCGATCGGCTCGACATGGGGGTCGAACTCGGCCCATTGCCGGGTCCAATAGGCGCGGATCTCTTCCTTGCCGACAGCTCTGCCGCCGCCTTCGGAGGCCTTGGGCCAGTTCACGTCCGGCGTCATCAGCGCTAAGACGCCGTCGATGTCCCGCTGGTTGAATGCGGAGTATGCGTGCTCAATGAGGGTCCTGGTGTCTGCCATTCAACCTCCGATAGCGTTTGTTATTCATTCGGATGACGAAGCGCTGCCCCGCGATGGAAAAAGTGACAGCCCGAATTCGCATCGCCAGCAATCTGGAAGGGCACCGAATTGGCGCCCTCGCCGGTGAGGATGGACCAGGATAGAGCGATCAGAAGAGGTACGGCACCAGGGCGGCGGTCTGATGGACATAGGTGGTGTACGTCTCGCCGAATTGCGAGCGCATCCACTGTTCTTCCATGCGGAACTTGGCCCAGAACACGAGGAATATCACGACGAAAGCGATGACTCCACGCACCTGGGAGAGCGCAATCGCGGTGCCGAGAAATCCAGCCAGAATGCCGGTATAGATGGGGTGACGGACCGCGGCATAGGGGCCGCTGGTAATCAGCTCATGGTCCTGCTTGATGGTGACGGATCGGCTCCAGTTTCTGCCGAGGTGCTCGCGGGCCCAGACGGCGAAGAGAAGGCCGGCAACGGTGACCGCAGCTCCCAGCCAGAAGGGCAAGAGGCCGGCCGGCCATAGCTGGAGATAAAGCCAGGGAAGCGGGATGTGTGTACTCGAGAGCAGGGCGATGACGATCACGAAGGCGAGGACCCGCAGGATGCGCGAGGCGGCCGGCTCGAGGCGCTGCGTGGTCTTGGTATTGATGGCCTTGATCTGCCAATAGAGAAGAAAGACGATCCAGACCACAGGAAACAGCGATTCATAGAACCAGAGCATTCGGGACCTCCGGGG